>NZ_WJFC01000093.1 GCF_009725235.1 Scytonema sp. UIC 10036 | reverse complement strand
CAAAATACAAAATCCAAAATCCAAAATCCAAAATCCAAAATCCAAAATCCAAAATCCAAAATCCAAAATCCAAAATTTACCTATGCCACTTATCAAAGTCCAAACTTCTGTATCAACTCCTGCAAAAGCTGAAATTGAAACACTGCTCAAAAATTTATCAGCCAAGTTAGCCAAACATACAGGCAAACCAGAATCTTATGTGATGACAGCTTTTGAAACCGAAATTCCCATGACATTTGGTGGGACAGCAGATCCCGTTTGTTACATAGAAATCAAGAGTATCGGAACAATGCTGCCACAACAAACTAAGGAAATGAGCCAAGATTTTTGCCAAGAAATTAATCAAGTATTAGGCGTCCCTCAAGATCGAATATATATAGAGTTTGCAGATTCTAGAGCTACAATGTGGGGTTGGAACGGTTCAACTTTTGGTTAATTTCGGATTCCGATTTGATTTTTGAAATATCATGTAGATAGGGCGATGCCTCACACATCAAGCTTTTGTGAGGCATCGCCCTCCCTACAGTACTACAGTACTTAAAATTTTTTAGGAATGATTGTGGGCATTTTGCTGAACCTGCAAGTGCATTGTTAAAACATCTTATAAGCAAGCCCATTATTGAAACTACTGTTTCGCAACGAGCTATCAACCAGAATCAAGAATATATTGTCCTTTTTACGTGATATTCGCGCTTGATGCTTTGCGTCAGCAGGAAGCTGAATGGTTACAACTGAAGCATGAAAAATACTCCAGTCGCATTACTATCGAGACATATCTTGAACCAAATTCTGAGATTACGATTCGTATCAAAGACAATGGACTGGGAATCTCACTGGAGGTGAAAACCCGATTGTTCGATCCTTTCTTCACAACCAAACCAGTTGGCAAAGGGACTGGTTTAGGGTTGTCAATTTGTTATCAAATTGTTGTAGAAAAGCATGGCTGTAAATTAGAGTGCATATCGCAACCAGGACAAGGCACGGAATTTCTGATTGCAATCCCGATAAAACAGTGACCAGTGACTAGTGACTAGTGACCAATGACAAATAACTTTTGACAAATGACAGATGACACTTTTCCTCTACTATTGTTTAATATCGGGAATCCTAACTTGGATATACTACGTGGTACTAGGTCATCATGGCAAAATCTAAGAAGACCGCTCATCAAATCAATCTCAGAGATTCACAATACTACCTTAACCGGGAGTTAAGCTGGCTGGAATTTAATAAAAGGGTGTTACATGAAGCCTGTGACCCACGCACGTCCCTTATAGAACGTCTGAAGTTTCTGGCAATCTTTAGCTCTAATTTGGATGAGTTCTTTATGGTGCGTGTTGCTGCACTGAAGGAACAAGTAGAAGCCAAAATAAGCGTGGTCACTTTTGATGGTCGTACACCTCAGCAGCAACTTGAAGAGATTAGTGTGGCTTTACGTCCATTAATTGCTCGGCAACACGAACAGTTTGAAAAAAGCTTGCGACCCCAACTGGCTGAGCACGGAATCCATATTTTAGACTACATAAACTTATCGGAAAGGCAAAAAAATTATCTAGACCAGTACTACGAAGAACAAATTTTTCCTGTCATTACTCCCCTCGCTGTCGATCCGAGTCATCCTTTCCCTTATATCTCCAATCTCAGTCTGAATTTGGCTGTTATGGTCAAAAATCCGGAAACAGAAGAGGAGTTGTTCGCTAGGGTTAAAGTTCCTACTGTTTTACCGCGATTTTTGCCTTTACCGCTAGAGTTGGGAGTTCAGGATTCAGAAAAGCCTGCTATTTGGACTGGTGTACCTCTAGAACAAGCAATTGCCCACAATCTAGAGTCCTTGTTTCCTGGAATGAATATTCAGGAATATCATATGTTCCGCATCACTCGTGATGCAGATTTGGAATTGGAAGAAGATGAAGCTGACGATCTATTACTAGCAATTGAACACGAGCTGAGAAAGCGGCGTGTTGGTGGTTCTCCTTTAAGGTTAGAAATACACTCTCAAACTCCTGAATCAGTCAGAAAACGGCTGTTAGAGGAGCTGGAATTAACGGAAAACGATGTCTATCAAGTAGATGGTTTGATGGGGCTAAAGGATTTGATGTTTTTTATGTCAATGCCAGTTCCAGAACTGAAAGACGAACCATGGAAGTCTGTAGTTCCTGTCCGCTTGCAACGGATTAAGGAGCCAAGTATAAACTCCAACCTGCGAGAGATAGAGGAAGGAAAAGATTTTTTTTCAGTTATTCAAGAAAAGGATATGCTCGTACATCATCCATATCAATCCTTTTCATCAACTGTTGTGCGCTTTATTACCAGTGCAGCCTACGATCCCAATGTGCTAGCAATTAAGATGACTCTCTACCGAACATCTTTTGACTCGCCAATCCTGAATGCCTTAATTGCTGCAGCTGAAAATGGCAAGCAGGTTTCTGTACTGGTAGAACTTAAGGCACGATTTGATGAAGAAAACAATATTAAGTGGGCAAAGCGTCTGGAAAGTGTTGGAGTTCACGTTGTTTATGGTTTGGTAGGTTTGAAGACTCATTGCAAAACTGTTATGGTAGTGCGGCGCGAACAAGAGCGCATTCGTCGCTATGTACATATTGGAACTGGTAACTATAATCCAAAAACTGCACGACTGTATACCGACTTGGGATTATTTAGCTGTCATGAGGATTTAGGCGCTGATATTACAGATGTTTTCAATTTCTTGACAGGATATTCTCGGCAAAAGTCTTACCGACTGCTGTTGGTAGCTCCCGTGAATATGCGCGATCGCTTTATTTCTTTGATCCATCGAGAAATTGAAAATGTTCAAAACGGTTTGAGCGGGCGCATTGTTGCTAAGATGAACTCTCTAGTCGATCCAGAAATCATTTCGGTATTGTATCAAGCTTCTCGTGCAGGCGTACAAATTGACTTGATTGTACGAGGTATATGCTGTTTGCGTCCTGGGTTGAAAGACATTAGTGACAATATTCGCGTTATCAGTATTGTTGGTCGTTTTCTAGAGCACTCTCGCATATATTATTTCTACAACAATGGAAAGGAAGAAATTTATATTGGTAGTGCCGACTGGATGCCTCGTAACTTGGATCGTCGAGTAGAAGTCATTACTCCTATCTTAGATCCAGATATCGCTAAAGATTTGCAGGAAATTTTGGGAATTATGCTCGCAGATAATCGTCAGGCTTGGGAATTACAACAAGATGGTAGTTATATCCAAAGACATCCTGTTGAAGATTGCCCAGATGCAAGCTCGCAAAAAATTCTCATGTCTATGGCTTCAAGCATGAATGCAAGTCCTGCAAATACTGTTAGTACAAATACGAAGAAAAGTTCATCACAACTTGACAATTAGCTCACAATATTTTGATAATTAATCGGTTCTTGTTCCTGATAGAACTTTCTTTTTTGACACATTAGTTTATATGCCATTGGAACTGAGAAATTATTCAACCATTGGATAGAGTGAGTTCAGCTGCCTGTTCTCATAAACTATAAAAGTTATCCTATATTATCTCTAGTTCCCTAGGATGTTGATGTTGTCCTGTGAGTCTTCTACCTTAAGAGTTATCGTGGTTGATGACCACGAATTAACTCGTTTAACCTTGAAATTAGCGTTTTCTTGCCAAGAAAATATTCATGTAGTGGGTTTAGCTAGCAATGGTCAAGAAGCCATAGAATTGGTTGAACGTACTCAGCCGGATGTAATCGTTCTAGATTTACAAATGCCAATTATGGATGGTTGGGATGCATCTCGTCACATTAAAGCCATTGCCCCAAATACTCAAATCATTGCTTACTCCTCTGTCGAGGACGTTAAGCTTCAAGATACCAAAGAAGTTGGTAGTTTGGATGCTTTTTGTAAAAAGGATGTACCTACAAAAGAACTGATTGCTTTAGTTAGGCAATTAGGCAAGAAATCTGAAAATCACTCAGTAGCCAGTTAAACTATGCTGTATGGGGAACTTGGGCAATCAGCAACTCAATTGGACTTTGGCGTATAAAAAAATCTTATTTTTTAAGTGCGTCAGTAGAATTGCAGCTTGACAATTGCTATTGACGCAAGTTTTGCATTTGACAACCTATTGTACTCAAATTATTTCTGTATCAGGAAAGGTGCGTCTAAACTCATCAATTAAATCATCCATTTCTTCGAGCGCTTGATTTACGTCTACTCTTAAAGTTCCCAAGTTAGGTTTTTCCAGAAGATTCATTAGGTACTCGCGTTTAGCTCTGACTAGGGCTACTCTTTCTTTAAGTGTTTGTGCATCCATTGTTGTGTTTTTATCTTAAAAAAATATTCTTACATTTAAACTTAGCGCAAAAACGCAAGCTTTTAAATGCTTAATGAATTATTTTTAGCTTCACGCAAAGACGCACTCTAGAAAATAGGGAGTGGGTAGTAGGTAGTGGGAGGTAAGAAATTGTCGTTCCCTCGTTATGGACTATTCCCCCTGGGGATCTAGCTTGTGAATAGCCACTAAATAGTAGTACAAAAGAAATACTTGGAATTTGTACTATAGAGAAATCATGTTACGCCAATTTTCTTTGGGAACGCTTGGATTAACTGTCGGTGGGATTTTAACAATAATCGGCTTTGTGGCTTATGCTGCAGACAATGCTACACTCAATCTGGTTGGATTTTTTTATGGGATTCCTCTTCTTTTAGGAGGATTAGCTCTCAAAGCTAACGAAATTTCACCTGTGCCTTTTAGTCAACCGACAACACCACAGGTATTGGCATTACGAGAGAAACAGGCAACTTCTACTCAAACTAAAATTCGCAAAGACTTGACTCGATATTGCTACGGTCAAGATGCTCACTTCGATAAATCTCTTGAATTTTTGGGTCTTGGGTCCTCAGATGAAGATAGACCGGAAATATCAGGACTGCGAGAAACAGAAATTAATGGAGCTTATGCCCTAATTTTAGAATTTAATTCACCTTCCGTGCCAATTGATATATGGCAAAAAAAGCAGGAAAAAATGACTAATTATTTCGGTCCTGGTGTGGAGGTTTCAGTCACACAACCAGATTCAAATAAAATTGAGTTGGCTTTGGTTGTAAATTCAAAGAGTTAGTGGTTAGTGGTTAGTGGTTAGTAGTTAGTAGTTAGTAGTTAGTAGTTAGTAGTTAGTAGTTAGTGGTGAACAACTAACAACTAACTACTAACCACTATCAACTATCAACTAACAAAATTCACTTTTCCAATCGAACTGCATACCATTGTAAATATTGACCTTGCCCAACATCTAATTCACAACTTGTATCTATCAAATATTTTGCCTGTTCTTCGGGTGAATTGAACGATCGCAAATCTGGCGTTAACTCTTCAGGTTCAATGTTTTGTATAATGCCTTTTAGCTTTTCAAGTAATTCTAACACAGTCAAAAATTGCTCTGTTTGATTTGTTTCTAAAACAACAAAATAATCTTGACTATACATTAATGAGTCTGGCATATAAACTAATATTGTAAGGTTTACTATAATTTTACCTTCTGTGTATACCTTCTTGCGACTATCCTTACCAGTCCAATACGGAAAAGAAAAGCACGAGAACTAGTAATTGGACATCAGAGTATGGGAATTATAAAAGAAACATCTTTTAACTTTAGTTTGTTAGTCAAGGCATGGTGTAGCGGTAGAGTGTAATGACCACTGTACCACAATCGTGTTGTCTATTTTACAGAATGCTTTATGGAATGCAGCTCATGTCCGGCATAAGCCAATTTTCTATCTCCAACGACCCCCCTTTAATTCTTGTTGCTGACGATGATAAGACCATTCGGATGCTGTTGCGTGAAGTGATGGAAAAAGAAGGTTATCGTGTGGTGGATGTCTCTAATGGCAAACAGTGTCTGGAGACATTCACAACCGTTAAACCAGACCTCATTTTGTTAGACGCTGTCATGCCAGTTATGGATGGCTTTACTTGTTGCAAGCAATTGACTCAGCTGTCCAGAACTCTTTTTGCTTCGGGTCTTGTACACTCTATGCCAGGATTCTCTTTTGGTAATAGTACGATTTCAAGACTGTGCGATCGCATTCCCATTTTAATGATTACAGGTTTAGAAGATTCTGAATCAGTAGATCGGGCTTTTGAGGCAGGAGCAAGCGATTATGTAACCAAACCAATTCATTGGGCAGTGCTACGCCAACGGGTCAAAAGACTGCTACAGCAAGCACAACTTTACAAACAGTTAGAGGCAGTGACCCAAGCTTTACAAGAACTTGCTAATGTTGATGGTTTAACTGGAGTTGCAAATCGCCGTCGTTTTGACCAATATTTAAACGCTCAGTGGTTAAACTCGGTAGAAGAACAATTGCCGTTATCTTTAATATTATGCGATATAGATTATTTTAAACTTTACAACGATAAGTACGGTCACATCACTGGAGACGCTTGTTTGCAAAAAGTTGCCAACGTCCTAAGTCGTACATCTGAGAAAAATCAGGATTTGGTAGCGCGTTACGGTGGTGAAGAATTTGCTGTAATTATGCCCAACACACATACAACTCGTGCAGTTCACGTTGCCGCTGCCATGCAAGCGGGCGTTAGAGAACTGGAAATTGAGCATATTGAATCGACAGTTAGCCACTTCATTACCCTAAGTGTAGGAGTAGCCACGACTGTTCCCAAGTTTGAATTTTCTCCAACCACTTTAATTATGGCGGCAGATAAGGCTCTTTACAAAGCAAAAGCAGAGGGGCGCAATCGAATAATTCTCAAGCAGTTGAATCTTTAACTGGGTAAAATTTATATCTCACTTGCACTCCAAAGTTAACGCGATCGCGGCCACAAGCGAATTACGAGTCCAGTCAAGACAGCAAATACGATCCCTGAACTTACGCTATATGCCAGTGGGATACCAGGGTCTAACCATAAAGCTTTGTCGTCAAATTGTATAGGTTCTTGTTGGGTATTTTGCTGTTGTTGTGAGAAGAGTTTTCTCAAGGGGCCCTCAACTTGACCTTTTTTTTCATTCCTCCGCCCAAGATAAAACCGTGCGGTTGTGGGATAGACAGGGAAACCAAATAGGTCATGTTCTATGTGGAGGGCGGGCGAGGACGCCTACCCCACGTTCACAGGATAATTTATTCTTGGCAATCCCTAGATACGTTCAGCACCCGGTTGCCCATCTTGAACGACAAACGATGCTAGAGTGCTGAGAGTTGCATTCTGTTCGCGGATGGTAGAAACAACTCGGAAATCAGTTTGCCAAATATTTTGTGTAAGAGAACAACGTACATAACCTCGGTTTCTACCGTCGAAGAATTTGGTATGAGGATTGTCAGCTAGGGCGGCTGTCACCGGAGGAATGAAGACCTCAGGGAAGTCAGAGGTAATTGAGGTACCAACAAACTCGGTAGCAACGGTTGGTGAGTTTGGGTCATCGAAGTTAGTGTTTAGGTCGTGTACCCAACTAGAATGGATGTCACCAGTAATGACAACTGGGTTGCTGGGTTTCTGTTGTTCGATGAATTCTAGTATGCGATCGCGCTGAACGACATAACCATCCCACTGATCCATGTTAAAAACTTGTTGATTTGGGGTAGCATCAAAGTCGTATTGTCCAAACATAACCTGCTGAGCAAGAATGTTCCAGCGAGACTGAGACTGACTCAAACCTTGGAATAGCCAATTTTCTTGCTCTGTACCTGTTAGAGTTGCATTTGGATCGAAGGCTTGAGCACAACGGGGTTTTAAGCCGTCATCGCAGGGCTGATCGGTGCGGTATTGACGGGTATCCAGTACGTTAAACTCGGCAATGTTTCCAAAGGTGAAGCGCCGATAAAGCTGTAAATTAGGACCTTGCGGTAGCGATGTTCGACGCAGGGGCATATGTTCGTAGTAAGCCTGGTAAGCGTTGGCTCTGCGAGTGACAAACGCTGCTGGATCTTGATTCTCTTCAGGTATCAAACTAGCGTAGTTGTTTTCTACTTCGTGGTCATCCCAAGTGACTATCCAGGGAAAAGCAGCATGAGATGCTTGTAAGTTGGGATCGGTTTTGTATAGGGCGTGGCGGTTTCGGTAGTCAGCAAGGGTGACAATCTCTGGACTGTTGTGTTGGCGAGGTCCTCCTGGCTGAGGACCGTACTCATAAATGTAGTCACCTAAATGAACAACTAAATCCAAATCTTCTTTGGCTAGGTGTTGATAAGCTGTATAATAACCGTTCTGCCAATCCTGACAATTAGCAAAGGCAAAGCGAAACTTATCAACACGAGCACCATATGCTGGGGCTGTGCGGGTACGACCAATAGGACTAACTTCATTCCCTACCTTGAATTGATACCAGTACCAACGGTCAGGTTGTAACCCGCCTACATCTACGTGAACTGAGTGTGCAAAATTGGGGGTTGCCAGCACCGTGCCTGTTCGCACGACTTCTTTCATATTTTCATCTAAGGCAACTTGCCATTGTACTGGCACGTTAACAGATGGCATTCCACCTCCATTTAACGGATCGGGTGCTAGTCGCGTCCAGAGCACTATACTATCTGGCAGGGGATCGCCGGAAGCTATGCCCAGACTGAAGGGATAAGCAGAAAAACTAGGCTGCGCTAAAACTCTGTGATTCCACTGAGTTGCGATCGCACCTGCAGTTACTGCCCCAGCACCAATTAAAAAGCGCCGTCGCTTGACTCTACTAGATAGCAAGCGATCGAGATGAAAACGCTCCATATGTATTTTTATGAATTTTGAAGAGATGGAATGAGAGGTTACAGAAGCGGATTTGGTATCAAACCCAGCTAAATGTTGCAAGATTAGGCTATCAACTAGGTTTTAAGCCACTATTAAGAGGTTGTTAATATTTTGATAAATACTAATTGTCTATCGGTAGTAAATAATTTAAGAGATTTCCAAATAATAAATGATTCCTCTTATGGGACAGGCTGGTGTCTACCACATAAGTTGTGATGGGTGAAACGCTTTCCTCTCTCTTTCCCAGCCTCTGGCACAGAATACAGGCTGCGAGGCTCTGCCTCTCACTCCAGGTAGGGTACAGGAGGCAGAGCCTCCCTTAAGGCATTCCCAGGCGGAGCCTGGGAACGAGGTGGGGGGTCTGATGGGGGGTCTGAACCACCAGTTGCCAACTGTATCCTTGAATAAGTCGGGGAGCTTGCAGCCCCTAAAGCCGATGACGGGATTTGAACCCGTGACCTGCTGATTACGAATCAGCTGCTCTACCGCTGAGCCACATCGGCGTCCATAATACAAGATTATAACAGTATTTACATCATGATAGACCCCAACAGCAAAAATCGCATGAAATCCGAGCAATACGCCCGCTTAAAAGCAGAGGCAGCAGCGCCCTATAGAGGTTTGCGGATGTTTATTTACATCGCTTGTGGTGCTTCTGGTTTTATTGGTATGTTCATCTTCCTAACACAGTTATTAGCTGGACGAGATGTTGAAAGCGCATTGCCTAATTTAGCACTTCAAATAGGAATAGTTACCTTAATGGTTTTTCTTTGGCGTTGGGAGCAACGTCGCCAAAAGTAAAGCGTGGTGCATTGTATAACTATTATGAATATTAAATTCTGAACTTTTTTCCTCTTGTCGAGTCTCGATCTACACAACTATTTCACAGACAGCTTAACAATTGTACACAATGGACAATAAAAAGATAAAAAAAATTAAAAAAATATTAGGAAATCTGGAAATCGCAAAAATTCTGAGAAGCTAGTATTTATTCAAACGGGGTCAGCTTATATAAAGACCCTGAATATAAACAGAAACTAAAAAAAGGGTCAGTCAAAATTTTAAAGACCCTATTGTTAAGAAAACGCGATAAATACTAAATGCCAGAACAAACAAACTGTTGGTTCTGGCACTTTTTGCGGTGGTTAGTGGTTGGTAGGGGCGCAAGGCCTTGCGCCCGTACATGGTTAGTAGTTAGCCACTAACAACTAACAACTAACCACTAACCCCCATTTATGGAGTCCTAACTAGGTACGGAGAAGGTATTGGTTGCAGGCTACCTCTGTTAACGAGTGCTTGGTAAACAAAAGCTGCAACTTCTGCTCTAGTTGCTTGACGGTTGGGGTTAAGTTGCTTAACTGAAGGGTAATTAACCACTAGTTGTTTTGTAGTCGCTGCTGCTATGGGACCTGCAGCGTAATTGGGAATTTGGGAGGCGTCACTGTAGACAGATAAAACATTTTGGCTATCTGCAGATAGTCCCAATCCATTAGCTAAGGACACTAGTGCTTGCACTCGCGGAATTTGTTGTTCCGGTTTAAAAGTCTTATCAGGATAGCCAGATACAAAACCACCTTGGTAAGCAGATTGAATCACTTGGTAAGCCCAAAAATTGCGGCTTACATCGTTGAAACTAGAGGTTTCGCGTTTGGGGCTTGGTGCAAATGCTTTACTAATAATGGCAGCAAATTGGGCGCGAGTGACTGGTTCATTGGGTTTAAAAGAACCATCGGGGAACCCAGCAATAATATTTTTAGCGGCTAGTGCTTCAATATAGGTTTTTGCCCAATAACCTGCTGGCACATCTGTGAAAGCTGTCGCAATGCCACCACCCGATGGTGCTTCAACTTTGGCTGCAACGAAGTCAACTTTGCCAGAAATTCGCTTCTCATCAATATCATTACCAACAGCAATTATTGTGTTGCCTGTGGTCGCATTGAGTACATCAAAGAATTTTTTAATATCCTTTTTACCGTTATTACGGATTATGTTCTTACCAGGATTTTCTGCTGTTCCTAAATCTGGTTGTGCATTTTGAATGACAACTAGACCGTGATCTCGGTTATCTTGAATAACGTTATTACGGAGTACTGGTTTAGAAGATCCATTAACTACAACACCGCCATTATTTTGAATAATCTGGTTATCAGTAATTAAAGGTGATGCTAAATCGCTTACTGCAACACCAAAACCAGTATTCTGAAACAAGTTATTGCGAACCTCTCCCTGAGCAGATTTAGCTACAGAAATTCCGTTGCCTTTATTTTGAATAAAGACGTTATTTTCGATTTTTGGATTGGCTTTACCCGTAACAAAAACGCCCTCACGCACGCTGTTGGTAAAAGTAGAGTTGCTGACTCCTGCATTGGATGTTTCAATCCACACTCCAGTACCACGGTTTTCTGGATTAGTCACTGTGACTCCACTAATCGCACTATCGTTTTGGGCTAGGATTGCTACATTCTGACGCGCAAACGTGGGACTGATAAAATTACCACTGCCTACAATTAATATTCCTTGACCTTTGGTGGATTCGTCCCCGCGTAGCGTTACGCCCGGTGCGATTACCAGTGGAAAGACTTCTCCACTTTCTTGACTGTAGGTACCGGGAGCTAGTTGAATAACTGTACCTGCTTTAGCTTGCTTGAGAGCGTAGGTGATAGTTTTGTAAGCTTTTGCTTCTGAAGTCCCAGCATCAGGACTATCTTGACCCGTTTCTGGATTAATGTAAAGAGTAGTTGCGCCAACAGGTACTTGTGCTGTTGTCATGGTCGCATTCACTTTTTGAGGCACTTCTCCTGCGTTTACCTCTTTTTCTGGAAGGATAAATCCACCAGTGACTGCTAATAAAGCACCTAGTCCTACTGGTAACGCATGAATGTGAAAGTTTTTTGATTGCGGAATGTTAAATCCCTGGTGTGTCATCTTGATTTGTGGTTTTAAATGTACAAAATTAGACTTAACTGAAGGATTAAGTGTCAAGCATAAAGAATGAAAAAGTTGTTCATACTTCATACTTCATCCTTCATACTTCATCCTTTCAACTCAATCCGGCTATTTACAAGCTTTTTAGCTGTGAAACTTATGCAAAACTATAGCCGAAGACATATGCCTTGGCAGCTGGGTTCCCTGGGAAAAAAAAGGATTTTTATCGTTAAGTTTTGTACAATTAAATAACCATGTAAATACTGATAGTAGTCGTTTAATTTACTACCAGTTACCCTCCGCCTCATCTCGTTCCCAGCCTCAGGCTGGGAACGAGAGAGTAGCAAATGCTGTATCGGTAGAAGTTGTCGGGGATCTAACAAAAAAACGGCAACATATCTTACTAAAATTGTGTCAAAAATATAGAGGGTGTGTTATGCATTTGGGTTAACGATGTACCAATTATTTTCTCTGGGCTACACTTCAATTTTTTTTGTCAGCAGCTGTGTTTTATTACTGAGCATTCCTACTTTTGCTGCTGAAAGTGTAATACTGAAGTATCGTATTTTTCGTGAATCACTTTCTGTGACAGAACTGTCAACGTTTGCCCAAACGGGAAAACTGTCTGGTTCACTCTCATCTAATCTGGCTTCTTCAGGGCAAAACCCCCAACAAGTTCGCAAGTATTTGACGGAACCTGTAAAAGTTAATTTATTAATTCTTGATAAAATACTCAATAGTCGAGTCGGTAATGCCGTCCTTGACCAACTTACTCAAGTGATTCATACACCTTCTGGTAAAGCTGACAGACAAGCTTTGCGTTCTGCTTTGATTCTTTCTGCAAGTAAAGATGAACAGATTACGTTAATAGAAATCATTCAAAATTACCCAACATCTGAAGTTGAAGTTGATGGCGATCGCCTTGCACTCGCCCATCGCCAACTTCAAATTTTACAGGGCAATCTCCCAGATTTTCTCAAGTTTTAACTGGCAAACAGTAAATAATAGTAACCAGTTATCAGATTGCTGTGAATAAAAAATTAATATATAAATGTAACTGATAACTGATAATTAGTAACTGTACTCAATACGCTAGTGTTTCTAGAGTCTCACGTAAATAACGCTGTACCTGTTCCTCTAGTCGAAGTTTTTGCACTTGAGTATCACGCTCTAGCAACCAGCGTTGAAAACCAGAACTAGCTGCGATCGCGCTTTTGAGACTGTTCCATATATTGGCGTCGCCGGAAAATTGGCGCTCGCTCGTTGCGTGAATCCGAACCATATTTGTTCATCCTTATGATTAGCTGTGTAGTAACAGGGTACTCTTCATAATAGATACCCTGAGACCTTATAATTCTACTGCTTAATTTTCAAGATAATCTTTTCCCACGGTTAATTCTGTTTCGTTGGTTACTAAAATTTACACCCTTCTCACGGAACTTTTACCGTATGGTTTAAAAATATTTATTTGTCTTCAAATATTAAAAAATCAACGTGTAGAAACTTGCTTCTGCCACGCCACTTGTTGTAGCCTGTGAAACCCGTCCACCGCAGTCGCTCCTCTGCCATCTGCCATTTGCCTGATAAATATAGAGTTAAGAGTTTTTAATAGACAACTCCTAACTCTAAACTTTGTACCCACTATCTTGTTTTGGAAAGGGTACGACGTTTGGTCACCATCTGGTAGGCTTCGATGATATCACCTTCTGCCCAATCAGTATATTTATCTATACCGACACCACACTCATAACCAGAATTGACTTCGCGTGCATCTTCTTTCATCCGCTTGAGGGAGTCAAGAGTATCTTCATGGATTACCTTACCATTGCGACGTACACGCACTTTGCAGTTCCGTATAAGTTTGCCAGACTGTACGTAACAACCAGCAACAGCACCGCGACCGACAGGGAAGACAGCACGCACTTCGGCTTGACCGAGATGTTCTTCTACCAACTCTGGTTCCAAGAGACCTTCTAGAGCACCTTGGATATCTTCCAACAGTTTGTAGATAATGTCGTATTCCCGTACATCGACACCTGCTTCATCGGCTGCGTGTCTTGCACCGCTTGCGTAGGTTGTATTGAAACCAACAATAACGGCTCCACTGGCTGCAGCCAAGTCGATATCTGTTTGAGTGATTTCACCTGCAGATGCTAACAACAAACGAATTTGCACTTCGTTTTGTGGAATTTGCCTGAGCGATCCCACAATAGCTTCTACTGAACCCTGTACGTCTCCTTTCAAAATCAAGTTGAGTTCTTTTAACTCGCCCTCTTGAGCTTGAGCCGACAGACTTGTAAGGGTAACGCGTCCCTGCATGAGGCGGGATTGACGTTGTTTTTCGGCACGTTCGTCAGCAATAGACCTTGCTTGTTTCTCGTTATCAAAGACCTCGAACTCATCACCCGCCGCAGGTACTTCACTTAAGCCCAGTACCTCAACAGCGAAGGATGGATTGGCTGCTTCGACTCTTGCCCCTCTGTCATCCACCATGGCTCGGACTTTACCGAAGACAGAACCTGCTACTAACAGGTCGCCCACGTGTAATGTACCGTTTTGAATCAACAGGGTAGCAACCGGTCCTTTAGCTTTGTCCAGATGTGCTTCAATGACAGTTCCTCTCGCCATCCGCTCTGGGTTAGCAGATAGTTCTTCGATTTCTGCTACTAGCAGAATCATTTCAAGCAGCGTATCGAGGTTTTCACCTTTGATAGCGCTAACCGGAACCATAATCGTATCGCCGCCCCATTCTTCTGGAACGAGAGCGTATTCCGTTAATTCTTGCTTCACCCGGTCTGGTTGAGCTTCTGGTTTGTCGATTTTGTTAATCGCAACCACAATGGGAACCTCAGCTGCCTTTGCGTGGCTTATGGCTTCCACTGTTTGGGGACGGACACCATCATCTGCGGCAACGACCAAGATAGCAATGTCGGTGACACGTGCGCCTCTTGCCCGCATTGCTGTAAATGCTTCGTGACCGGGAGTATCGAGAAATACGATTTGCTGCTCTTTGCCATCGTGTTCCACATCTACGTGGTAAGCGCCAATGTGCTGGGTAATACCACCCGCTTCACCAGCAGCCACCTTTGTTTTGCGAATCGAGTCGAGTAGGGTTGTTTTTCCGTGGTCTACGTGACCCATAATTGTCACTACTGGCGGACGTCGCTGGAGTTTTTCCAGATCTTCGACATCAATCATTTCGGTGACTTTACGGGCTTCTGCTTCGGGTTCAGCAGTTGTAATTTCTGTACCTAACTCGTTGGCAACCTGTGTAATTGTGGGAATATCAAGGCTTTGGGTAATGCTAACTGCTATACCCTTCATAAACAGGATTTTTACAATCTCTGTATCAGCCACTGCTAAACCTTCTGCCAGTTCTTGTACAGTCATGGGACCTGTAACTGTCAGAATTTCCGGTCGCTCCCGCTTTTGCTCTGTTTGGCGACGATTTTGTTGTTGCTCTGTGCGATTGCTAGCTGGCTTTTTCCCTCTAGCCACTGGAGTAACAACAGCAACGGCAGGTTGTGCTGCTTTAGCTGCCTTGGGTTTGGGTGGACGGGCAATGGAAAGACTGACTTGAACAGCGGCTGGTATTTCTACTCCTTCTTCATCAAGTAGATCGTCTTCTAACAAGTCCTCATCATCGACAATCGGCTTGAGGCGCTTTCCTTTAGTGACGCCCTTACCCGATTTAGCCGCTTCTTTGAGTTCATCGATGTCCTCTTCCTGCCACTTCTTTCCTTTGGCTTGGCGGGGCGGTGTTGGTCGCTTCAGTTCGATAACTTCAGGTACAACTACGTCGTCATCCTCTTCTTCAACAGCTATTGCTGTTTTAGCTGAGCTTGGGATTTGTTTTGGTGGAGTCGCAAGTGTTGCTGCGACTGGATGGTCAGCAGACGGACGCATTGGTCTGCTGGGCCGTGGAGTATCTGCGCCTGCGGGTATCGGTGCAGACGGTTTGCCCGCACCGCGTTCCGATCTTACAGGCGGGGCAGGACGCGAGGGTTTTTGTGGCGGTGCCGCTGTTGAATCCCCTGTGGGTGGTTTGTTTGCTCTTTCTTTTTGCGGTCTTGCCTGGTCGTGCTTGGCAGCGTGTTCTTGCTTTCCAGGTCGATTGCGATCGCGTTCGGGATCGCGTTCTGGTTTAGCTTGGTCGCGATCGCGCTTCAGAATCGGCTTTTCACTTACATTTGCTTGAGGAGAAGTGCCACCTGTGTTTGGCTTTTCTCCTGGTGGTCTTGTAGGTGGTGCCGTCAGTTGCGGTTTTTGAGGTCTTTCTGGTTTTACCTTAGACCCTTGAGAAGGTGCAACCGATTTTTCTGGTTTTGCTGCCGTTGTTTTTTCCGCCGGTTTTTCTGTATCTTGTGTCTTGTTAGCCGCGTCTGTCACAACAAGTTCTTGAGCGGTCTCAGACTGATTCCGGGGTACAGGTTTGCTTGGTGCCACGGGCTTCATGGGTGAGACTGGGGTAGCAAAGGGCTTAGGGGGGGAGGGAGGATTGACTTCAGAAGAAGCAAGTTTAGTGTTGGTAGCAACTGACGCCTCGGAGGCGTTTGACGTCTGGTTTATCAAGTCTTTAGGTTTACGTATCTCCAAGATTTGTTGATTATTAGGTGCAGCAGGTCTGTTTCGGGAGCCAGCTTGTAGTGAATTTATTCTATTATGGCTATTTCCACCATTATCCTTTCTTTGCGGCACAGTTGTCGCCGCTAATTTTTCTGCTTGAGTCCGAATGCGTTCTGCTTCTGACTCTGTAATTGTACTGCTATGACTTTTGACCGCAATGTTGAGCTGGTCGCAAATTGCTAATAGCTCTTTATTATCCAAATTCAATTCCTTTGATAACTCGTAAATTCTAACTTTGCCGTTGTTCATCCACTCTTCCCCTTTAATTTACAGTTTTAACGGATGGTTGCCTGGTTTGTGACATCTCCATCCTTTTGATTACTGTTTTTTGGTTGCAGTTGCTATTCTTGCCGATGCCTCCAATCAGGAAAGAGAGATGTTCCCTTGTTAATGCTGGCATCTCCACCAGAATTGATGGTTGACGCCAAACCGCGCTTGGGCGCTACCAGGTTGCCATTCTGTTTTTTGTTTTTTTGCTTTTTCTGAGTCTTCCACAACACAACTAAGTAAAACTTGTTGGGAGTGCAGCTTCGCCCCTTTTTATAAAATCAAGAGCAATGCTAACGACACCCTTTTACTATTCTGGCACTACATGAGCGATTCTAGAGGAGGTGTTGACAGCACAATTTGTTCGGCTGCCTGCACTTTTCCTCTGAAATTACCGCTACAAGTTAGTTTCAAGCTCCGCATGCACTTCCTTACAGATTTTTCAGATGGGTTAGTGGTTAGTGGTTAGTGGTTGCTAGTTGGTACCTCGATCGCTACTAACGATTAACCACTTCCCACTTACCATCTTTCTAAAAAATCTGTAACTTCTTCAAGCATAAGCTCAATTATCAGTTGAATTTTGGTTATTTTCTTGGGATAGACGCTGCCACAATAGTTGATACAGTGGTTCTGGCACTGATGCCTGTAGAGCACGCCCTAGTTTATTTTTTTTTTGAGCTGCGGCGACACAGCTTTGGTTTGGACAAATATAGGCAGAACGGCCCATGCCCTCATCTAATTGTACCTGTCCCGAAGGAAACACGCGGACAATCCGCCAGAACTCTTGCTTTAACCCTACTTTACGACAACTAATACAACGTCGGTAGTTTGGTTTCATCGTCACAAAATCTATTCATATATCAACTACAGCGCGAGCGGCACACACTTGATAACTCGTTGCTTTACCTAGCATTCAAATTGTCATCATCTTCGTCAAAATCCTCATCCTCCTCTAGTTCAGAATCTTCCCGATCTTCGTCATTTTCGTCGAGTTCGTCTTCGTCAAGTTCATCTTCATCAAGTTCGTCTTCGTCGAGTTTGTTATTAAGTTTGTTTTCGAGTTCATCCTCATACTCATCCTCATACTCATCCTCATCTTGCTCAGCTGCTTCTAATGCAGCTAATTCCGCAGCATATTTTGCCCTAGCAGCTACAAACTTAGCATCTTCTCCTGCGTGGTCGTACTTAGCTTTGTCTTTGATATCAATTTTCCAACCCGTGAGTTTTGCAGCTAAACGAACATTTTGTCCTTCTTTCCCAATCGCCAGACTTAATTGATCCTCAGCAACTAATACGTGAGTTTGCCTGGTTTCTGGGTCCATGAGGCGGACTTCATCAACTCGTGCTGGGCTCAAGGCGTTTGCTATATAAGTTGCAGGGTCTGGCGACCAACGAATCACGTCTATCTTTTCCCCACGCAATTCGTTCACAACAACTTGAATCCGCGATCCCCGTGCTCCAATACATGCTCCTACTGGGTCTACATCGCGATCGAGTGTATCAACAGCAATCTTTGTGCGAGGTCCTACGTGACGGGAGGGAGGATTTGCTTCCCTGGCTACAGCCACAATCCTGACCACTTCATCTTCAATTTCTGGAACTTCATTAGCAAAGAGTTCAACGACCAAACCAGCATCAGCTCTGGAAACTAGTAACTGAGGACCGCGTTGCTGACCCTGAGATACTTTTTTCAGATAGACTTTAAAGGTAGCATTTGCTCGGTAATTATCGTTTGGTAATTGTTCCCGCTTGGGCAATTCCGCTTCTACCTCTGGCTGACCCAAGCTACTTCTGACTGCCATGATGACTGATTGTCTTTCAAAACGCAGGACTCTGGCTTGCAGTACTTCTCCTTCTAATTCTTGAAATTCTTCCTGCACCATTTGGCGCTGTTGATCCCGCAGTTTTTGCGCCAAAACTTGTTTGGTTTGCATTGCTGCCATGCGACCAAATTCTCCTTGGTCTGGTGTTACATCTAGCACCACTTCTTGACCGAGTTGTGCTTCATCACCTCCCATTTCCTGAACTTGCTGTAAGGCAATTTCGTGGTCAGAATTAGAGACGGCTTCTACAATAGTTTTTGTAGCAACGACGCGAAATCCTTCATCTTCCACGTCGAGTTGCACATCAAAATTATCAAAATAATCATCATCAAATTGTTTGCGTTCTAAATTTTGGGCACGTCGGTAACGCTCGTACCCCTTTAATAGTGCTTCTCTAATGGCTGATTGAACGGCGACGCGAGGTAAATTACGCTCGCGACTTATATTTTCAATTAAATCTTTTAATCCAGGTAACGTCACCATTGACATAAGCAAATCTCCTATATTTTTAGACAAGTACATAAAGAATGCGTGGATTTTAGATGCGTGGATGCGTGGATTCTTTTCCAAAACCCTAAATCTAAAATCTAAAATCTAAAATCTAAAATTGTTCAGTGGCGTTCATCCAGTTGCACCCTAACAACTAGGGCGCGTGGAATTTCAACTACGCGACCTTTTTGGTTGATGTAAACTGCTGTTTCATCCCGGCGAATCAACTGACCATTCCACTCTTGCTGTCCTTCATGAGGTGGAGAAGTTCGGACAATGACAGGAAATCCTTTAAAAGAAATAAATTCCCGGTCAGTCTCAAGTTGTCGTGAAATTCCAGGACTGGAAACTTCCAATACGTAGGCGTCTGGAATAATTTTTGCCGCATCCAGAGTGGCTTCTAAAGCACGGCTCATCCGTTCACAATCATCCAAACCTGTGTCTTGATTGGGATTGCGAATATCTACCCGCAAAACAGGTGGGCGTTGGTTGGTGTGAAACACAGCTCCAACAACTTCTAAACCAATTTGTTCTGCTACTGGTGTCGCCAATTCTATAACTTGTGGGACTAAAGGGTGAGTCATGCGGCTATTCCAACAAAAAAAGTGGGTCAAAAGCCCACTTCCTGCGATAGGGATATCTTCCAAGAAGTCTTAGGGCGAACCTATAACTTAAGTTCGCCCTTAACCTTAGTTTAGCGCATTTTTTTTGAGGTAAGATGCAAAAACTCGTTTCAAACCAACCTTTCCTCCAAAAGCTAGTCTAAGTGGCACTAACTTTTTGAGTTACCATCGGTTCGACTGCCAGAGGCACATTATTAAGTATCAATTTTATGTGCCCTGAGGCTACTATTATACACTATTCTAGTTTCTTTTGCTTTGGGAAAACTGTAATAAGATATAACCTATGCGGACGGAGTTTCAAGAACCCCATCGCCTATTCGATTGAGCTTTTGACGCTTCGCCTTCTGCCCTCTGCCCTCTGCTCTGTGCCTTCTTCAAGAACCTTTTTCCTTAGGTGATAGCATGACAGGAGGTGGAGAGCTAACCTGTTGAACTGATGGTTTTGTTCTCAGTTGTCTGGTTTGCTGCAAAATTTGCATCATCTCCTCTTCTGACATTTGCTGAACGTAATTGAGTTTGATTTCTTCTAGAAAATCGAGCACAAGGTTCTGAAGTTCTGAAAGAACGTGTTTGTTTTGCAATTCTGTTCCAAGAGCTTCGGTAAAGCGTTTTACTAATTGACCTGAAAGTTTTGCTCCTACTGGATCTTCGGCGGCGCTGACTACTGCACTGTAAAGGTTAGTGGCAATCAGGGTCGCGAATTGCTCGCTCAGTTGGATCTGTATCTGTCCTACTCCAGGAAAGTTTTGTAAATCTCTATACATAGGGGATTGTTTGAGAGCACTATCTATGGTATGGCGCAGGATCGCGATCGTTTCTGGTTGGATTTTTGGCAAGACTTGGTAAATGATAGTTTGAACAAAAATAGTTCCAATGGCTTCAATTTCATTGATATTGTTAATATCTATGTAAGGACGTAAACTCTCGTTTTGCTGTAACCACCTTTTGAGTTCGCCTCTGTGAATAGCCCCTTGAATCTGGTTGATAACCCGCACAACGACAATTTCTGTAATTTCTTCCGCAAAATTGGCGATAATTCCTTGATGGATTTGCTGGCGCAGGGGTTGAAGATTTAATAATTTGGCTTGGTCTAGACGAATGAGTACGGATATAATTCTTAACCATCTCAAAAACGGTAGTAGTAAGAATAGGTCGTACCAGCGCCAAAGAATTGCATTGAACCAGCTAAAACCAGGATGACTGCGCTTGATATAGTAGCTTCGTGCTAGCAATTCAACAGCAAATATTAAGACGAATGGTAAGTCAATCAGCCAAAAATCGTCGATAAATTCGCCATCTTCTCCTATACGACGGTAGTAATTGGTAGCAATTAAAGGTCTAATTGCCTTGTTGAAAAAACCTATTTCTTGAGTCCAATCGCGTTTTGATAAGTATGCTTGACTCCAGAAAATAGAAAAAGCTTTTTTTGACGATTCTACGTTAATGCGATCGCGCATCCGATTTTTGATTTTTTCTAATGTCCCGCTCTTACCCACTCCGGCAAAAGGATTGCTATCAACCATTTCATTACTCAAATAGCGAAGTTCGGCTAATCTTGTTTCTACTTGTGACGATTGCAATCCTGTTTGACTCACTTGTGCTATGAGTGCGTCTACTGTTTTCAGATATTGGACTGTTTCGCGATGGGGTTCAATACCTTTAAAGCGATCGTATATATGTGTTACTTGGGGAAGCTTTTGTACGTACAAATTTCGCCAAGGAACATAACTTAAATCAAATAAGATTAATAGTAAATTTGCTGAGGCAACAAGTGCCATCAACCTCTCAAACCATAAATTACGTGCTGATATAGCCATTTGAAGGAAGGATTAAGTATGAAGGATAAAGTATAACAAGCTAAACTTATACAGCCTGAGATAGATGACAAAATAGCTAATTACAATAATTCTAGAACGCACCCATTATAAATTAAACTAATCAAAAATCATCCATAACTGGGAGACAAAGAGGTTAAAGAAACCTTAATTCATTTATTAACGTCATAGCCATGCTGATTTAATTGTGAGGAGTCTTGTCTATGTGGTGTGTGTTAAGAAAATCAAGTGTTAGCATTGCTACAGCCTGTCTGATAACAACTAGCATAGTTATAACGGATACGGCGTTTGCAGCCCTAAGGTATACACCTCAACAGTTCCGTTCTGTGTTGAGGGGTTTGGGCTATAACATCAAGGTATCAAATGCGCCTTTGACAGAGGCGGATGCCAAAAAAGTCATCATTGAATTTCAAAAAGGGTATAAATTAAAACCTGCTGATGGAGTCGCAGGAGAGAAAACCCAAGATTTTGCAGCGACGACTGTTGAAATTTTGCAGGGAAACCTGAATTTGGTAGTTAAGCCCGATCCTCTCTTACCAAAAAATCAATATTACGGTCCAAGGACAGAAGCAGCAGTAAAGCTGTATCAAAAAAAAGTTGGTTTGCAAGAAACTGGAATCGCTGACTTAGCACTCAGGCAAAGACTTGACCAAGAGGCAAAAGAAATCTTAAACAAAACCGAACCGACCCCAACAGCCGAACCGTCACCGACAACTTCACCCACATCCAAACCACAACCGACAAGAAAACCGAGTTCCACTCCAACGACTTCACCCAAACCAAAACCTACTTCTACACCTGAGGCATCACCTACAGAAACACCAACACCAGAAGCTACAGAAACACCAACACCAACAGCGACTTCGACACCCACGCCATAGGTAGAAAGTCAAAAGTCAGAATTCTTTGCCCTTTTGACTTTTGACTTTTAACTGTTGAACTGACTTGGGCTGGGTTCCTCTAAAGGTCTACCTTTAGGAGTAGGAAGGATTGGGCGACCATTGTCGTAAGGCATGGGGATGTACTGAACGCTTGGACGTCCGCCTTGGGGTTGAGGATACAGATCCATGAGATCGTAGATAACACGGGGTAGTCCAACTGTAATAGGCAGCCCCATTTGTGTTGCTTCCTCCGCAGTGATGGGGTAGTCATGAGTCACGCGCCCGGTTGTCAATGCGTCGATAATATTTTCGATGTTTTCAGGCTTGATTTTCTCTGTGGGAATTGAGTCTTTTAACAAAGTCCGCACAAAGCGCTGCACCTGCTCGATGGCCTTACGTGCCAGGTCTGCCATAATAACAGTCTGGTCGTCAACTTCACCAATGGGTTTCTGTTCAACAACTTTAAGAATGCTAGCAGCGGGAAAGTTACCGAGTTGGGGATCGACCGGTCCGAGGACTGCGTTGGCATCCATAACAATTTCATCAGCCGCTAGGGCAAGCATTGTACCGCCACTCATAGCATAATGAGGGACAAAGACGGTAACTTTTGCAGGATGGCGAATTAATGCTCTAGCAATTTGTTCGGTTGCCAAGACTAAACCACCAGGAGTATGTAAAATTAAGTCAATGGGAACTTCTGGTGGGGTCAGACGAATTGCTCGCAAAATTTGTTCTGAGTCTTCAATAGTAATGTATCGCGATACGGGAATCCCTAAAAAGCTGATAGATTCTTGGCGATGAATGAGTAATATAACGCGGCTTTTTCGTTGCTGTTGAAATTGCTGAATGGTACGAACACGGCGAAACTCTATCTGGCGTCTCTGCCACAAGGGTTGCAGAGAAGAAAGAAGGAGAAAAATCCAGAATAAATCACCTATACCGAAGCCCATAGGGTTGATTGTGAAAAACTAAGAGTGATAGTCCTTATTGTGACAATTTTTAGAAATTTACTGGTCTATCTGGAGAGTTAGAAGGAGGCAGGGGACTGGGGCATGGGGACAAAGGGGACAAGGAATACAAGGCGACAAGGCGGACAAGGCGGACAAGGCGGACAAATGACTATTGACTATTGACAAATGCCCCATTCTCATCCAGGTATTTGAATTTCAGTGACAAAAGCTTCTAGTACGGGTAAGTCGTCGAGTGAAAGTGTTTCATCCTCAATAACTTCAGTACCAAATGTTTTGATGTGGGAATGGACGGCAGATTTAACATCGGCTAAGGCTTCCTCGTAGGTATCGCCTTGACCAACTACAATCCCTTTGATGCCAAGGGGATAAGCAATATAACCATCAGAATGTTTTTCTACAATAATTTTTATGTGTTTCATCTTTATTAATAACAACTTGCTTTAAATACAGAATACGTTAACCCTGTCGCCAAATTTTAATAGTGTCGTCATCGCTGCCGGTGACGATTATTTTTCCGTCAGGGCTGAAAGCAATGGAGCGGACATAGCTGGTATGCCCTGTAAGAGTCATAACTTCAGCACCTGTACTGACTTGCCAGATTTTGATAGTGCGATCCCAACTTCCACTGGCTAAAAGTTGACCGTTTGGACTGAAAGCAACTGACCACACTGAGTCAGAATGACCAGTTATGGTAACAATTTCTTGTTTTGTGTTAACATTCCAAAGTTTGATTGTATTATCGGCACTGCCACTTGCTAAAATTTGCCCATTGGGACTGAAAGCAACGGAGTTTACAAAGAAGGAATGACCTGTGAAGGTGTGCAGTTCTCTGCCTGTACTCACTTGCCAAAGCTTGACCGAACAGTCAGCACTACCACTTGCTAGAAGCTCACCATCCTGGCTGAAGGCGATTGACCACACTGAATCAGTATGTCCTGTGAGACTGCGGATTTCTACAGCTGTGCTTGCCAGCCACAACTTAATTGTGCCGTCAGCTCCAGCACTGGCAAACATTCGCCCAAGCCCTAGTTGATACGAAGAAGAATCTGGCAAGACGGGACTAAAGGTCACTGAATTGACCCAGTTGGAATGACCGGTGAATGTGCGAATTTCTTTGCCTGTATTTATTTGCCACAACTTTATTGTTTCATCAGAACTTGCACTGGCAAGCAACTGCCCATCAGGACTAAAGGCAACTGCATTCACCATATTGGAATGACCGGAAAACCAACGACCAAAAGTACGTATGAGTTTTCCATTGCTCAACTGCCACAATTTAACGGTGTTATCGTTACTTCCACTGGCGATCGCTTGACTATCAGGACTAATAGCAACGGCATGAACCATATTTGAGTGTCCGGTAATAGTACGTATGCACTGCCATTGCAAAGAGGTTTCTGAGGAAGGGGGAGTAGGAGTAGGAGCAAAGAACTGCCTGCCAGTAAAGGATTGAGGTGTAGGGCGTTGAGCGTGGGGACTAGAGGAAACCAACTGTGTAGGAGGAAGTTCTTCGTCTCCAAAAAGTAAGTCTAGCCATTGTTGTACGGATTGAGGGCGATGATGCGGTTGTAAATCCATTCCCCGCAAAATGGCTTCGTTGACCCTATTGCTGATATTAGGATTATAATATTGTGGTAGCTGTAGAGGATTTTCAGGGCTTCTGTCAACCGCATTTCTTGGTAAAACTCCTGTTAATATATTATACAATGTAGCAGCGAGAGCATATACGTCAATATATTCTCCTCTTGGTGCTTCCAATTCATATTGTTCGGGAGGAGCAAAACCAGGAGTACGGTACACTGTATGCCTTTGAACTGCATTGGGAATAAATTCTCTGGCAATACCAAAGTCAATCAATACAGCCTCATTTTTGTCAGCACGAATCATAATATTGCGTGGCTTGATATCTCTATGTAGCAAGCCTTTACTATGAATAACTTTTAACGCATCACCAACTTGCTGGATGTATAACAATGCTTCCGTTTCTGATAAGATTCCCAAACGACGGACTCGGTTGCTCAAGTCTTCGCCCTCAATATACTCCATAACTATGCAAGGAAGACTATCTTCATCAAAAATATTTTCTATCTGCACGATATGAGGATGGCGGCAGACAGCCAGCCGAACTGCTTCATCGCGAAAATCTTGCTTCAATTTCACTTGGTGCGGCTTCCAGGCAGCCTTATTAAGGAGTTCTTCTCTAAGTGTTTTAATAACCCGCAGTTCTTTGTGCTCGTTTCTAGCGAGGTAGGTCACACCAATTCCTCCTTCGCCTAGTTGCCCTACAATAATATACCGTCCCCCAAACAACTGTTGTCCTGGATTCCAGACCATTCGTAATAATCGCCAAATTCTGTATTTATTGTGGCATAGCTATAAGATTGAAATTGATTGGGGGAAATTTGCTCTCTTTGAGCCTAAACTAACCTACACTGAGGATTTAAAGGTAAAATTATCTGAACTTTTACTTATATTATCTTTAGATAGTAACCAATTGAAAACTAATACCGTTTTCAGATGAAGATGCTCCCGAAAAAACTCTACCAACGGTGGGATCTCTCCTTACCCCCTTAATCCCCCCGAT
Source organism: Scytonema sp. UIC 10036 (assembly GCF_009725235.1). The sequence goes on along the minus strand of NZ_WJFC01000093.1, from coordinate 21,563 downwards.
GTATTGGGGGGAAACAGGAAATTTATTTTCCTCCCCTTGATAAGGGGAGGTTAGTCGGGGTAAAAATAATATGCAGCTTCATATTAAATTGGTATAAGAAAACTTTAAGATTTGATTAATACAGGACTGAGGCAATCTCAACAGTATTTTGGGTATTTCACAATTTGTAGCTCCCGCCAATCTTTTTAAAAATGATTTAGGATTGCTACACGATGACCCTATGTTAGTCTACAATATTTTGAGATTTTAAGTCCTTGAAGAATTAAGGAATATTACCTGTTCTTTCCTTAAAGAAAAAAACAAGCATAATCTGGAAAAGGATCTCGGTATTTTGGAGTTATATGATGTTTTCCTGTCAACTATGTTGAGCCAAAAATAAGATCTATTTTACAAAAAGAAAGGGAGAGAGCAGAGGTTTGGAAGTAGAAAAAAACTACATACTATTTATTTCATATGTCTGTGCTTATGCTTGAACATCTAAATTTGAGACAAAAATTAACAATTTTGCTGTCGATTATGGTTGTAGTGGGTTTAAGCTTGGGTGGCTTGGGTTTATCTGCTGTCCTGAAGCATAATGCAAGACAAGAAATCACAGCAACAGCCTTGTTGATTATGGAAACCATGACTTCTGTCCGTGACTACACAAATCAACAAGTCAATCTAGAGTTAGCTGATAAATTCGCAGTTGATTTTATACCCCAAAGTGTACCAGCTTACTCAGCAAGAGAAGTTTTTGAAGTTTTGCGAAGAAAAACAGAATATCAAGACTTTTTTTATAAGGAAGCAACACTGAATCCAACAAACTTGCGAGATAAAGCTGACAGTTTTGAAACCCAAATTGTTGAGCGATTCCGAAAAAACAAAAATTTAAAAGAATTGGATGGATTCCGTAAAATACCAGGCGGAGATATTTTTTATATTGCTCGCCCGCTAGCGGTTACCGAATCAAAGTGTTTGGAGTGTCACAGCACTTTTAATGTTGCACCCAAAACTATGATTGACCGATATGGTACAGTTAACGGATTTGGGTGGAAATTGCATGAAATTGTTGGCGTTCAAATGATATCAGTACCAGCAAGGAAAGTCATCCAAAAGTCACAGCAATCCTCTGTCTGGATTCTCGGAATTGTGTCTACTATGTTTATTGGTATCATTATTTTGGTTAATATTTTCTTAAATCATCAAATTCTTCGTCCTCTCAAACGCATCACTCGCATAGCTGAGGAAGTAAGTACAGGGCATATGGATGTAAATTTCCAGGAAATATCTAATGATGAAATTGGTAAGTTAGCCAAAGCTTTTAATCGCATGAAACTAAGTTTAGAAATGGCAATGAAAAAGCTGAAACAGTTTTACAATTCTACGCAATGACAGAAATTGAGCGCTCGTTATGCTAAAAAATTTAAAATTAAAACAAAAATTTACAATTTTGTTACTTTTGATTCTTGTAGTAGGTGTAAGTTTCAGTGGAATTACACTTGCTACGCTATTAAATCAAAATGCGAAGGATGAAATTACCGCCAAAGCTTTATCTCTCATTGATACAATGTCTTCTGTGCGGGAGTATACAATTACTCAAATCACTCCAGAACTTACGGATGACTTAACAACTAAATTTTTACCACAGACTGTGGCGGCATATTCAGCAAGAGAAGTTTTTGAAATTTTACGAAGAAGAGCGGAATATCGTGACTTCTTTTACAAAGAAGCAACACTCAATCCAACGAATCTTAGAGATAAAGCAGATAGTTTTGAAACTCGAATTGTAGAAGGTTTTAGAAAAAATAAAAATTCAAAACAGGTCAGTGGATTTAGATCGCTGCCTGGAGGTGATGTTTTTTACATTGCTCGTCCGCTAGCTGTAACAAAAGAAAGTTGTCTTGTCTGTCACGGTGCGCCTGATGCTGCACCAAAAACTATGATTGAACGTTATGGTACTGCGGGTGGATTTAATTGGCATTTGAATGAAATTGTCTCAGCTCAAATAGTGTCATTACCTGCAAGCAGAGTTATTGAAAAAGCCAATCAATCTCTTTTCATTATGGTAGGACTGGTGTCTGCTTTGTTTGTAGCTGTTATCTTTCTAGTTAACTTCTTCTTAAATCGAGAAGTTGTTGTACCTCTCAAGCGTATAACTCGCGTAGCTGAAGAAGTCAGCACTGGGCATATGGATGTTGATTTTGAGCAGCTGACAAATGATGAAATTGGCAATCTTGCTAAAGCTTTCAAACGAATGAAGCTGAGTTTAGATATGGCAATGAAAAGAATCAAACGTACTTATGGAAACACGGGGAGTACGTAATTTTGTTAGTGGTTAGTGGTTAGTGGTTTTACTCACTACTAACTACTAACCACCAACTACTAACTCTAAGAAAACAAACGCTGTCTGAAGGCAAAAGCTTCTTGTGCGTCGGGAATTTCCTTTGCTAAAAGCTCAACAAACTGATATGGCGAGGCGTTTGGATGTTCGGCTAGTGTCTCCTCCACTATCAGACTTGCCATCGGTCCAATGCGATAAGCAAGTTCTTGCTGACAGCGTTCTAAAAACGCTGGGTTGAGTGAAGATTGTGGTTGAGATGGTGGAGCTTGAGGTTGGGATGTTGGGTATGGTGGTTGATAAGATTTGGATTGTGATTGAACCTGTGGAAATTGCTGTGGAAATTGCTGTGGAATTTCAAACGGGGGTTCACTCGGAGGTGAACTAAAATGGGCTTCTGGATGTTGGTTGTGGAAGGGTCGATTGGTTGCGCCTGACACAAATTCGTGATTCACCAAAGTGGGAGGTAAATTTCTATTTTGTGCTTGTGGTTGTGGTGGTAGTTGTGGTGATACTTGTGCTATTCCAAGACGTGCTAAGTCTGTCAGAACTTCTCTTGAGTTTTGATAGCGGTATCTTGGGGTATCTGCAAGTAGTTTCGTGAGAACTTGAGCAAATGAATTGCTGACACGAACAAATTGATCCCATCTCCACTCTAAAGAATACTGATCCATTAACAAAGAAGGATCTCTTCCTGTTAGCAAAACTATTGCGGTTACACCTAAAGCATAAAGATCGCTGCTAGGAGAACACAGCCCCAAGCTAATTTGTTCGCGAGGAGCATATCCTACTTTACCAACAAGTGACATTTTGCCAACAAAAGTTATCTGGCTCGCTCTAGTTGCTTCATTTAAATCAGCTATTTGTTTTCCTACACCAAAATCTATCAGCACTGGTAACTCTTTTCCTTGAGGCAACATAATGTTGTCAGGGGAAATATCTCTATGAATAATATTGTTTGTGTGAATATACTCAAGAATTGGTAACAAGTTTTTCAGCCACTGTACAACTTCACTTTCACCAAAAACTTGTCCCAGTTTTTGACGTTCTCGTAATAGGGCTGAGTAGGTTTTACCATCCACAAACTCTTGTACCAAAAACAACCGACCATCACCTTCAAAACAAGCTAAGAATCGAGGGATTTGAGGATGTTCTAACTGATGAAGAATTTTAGCTTCTCTTTTGAATAAATTCCGGCACTTTTCTAGCGAACTTTCTCCCGAACCGGCAGGAGCAAATTCTTTTAAAACGCACGGTTCATTGAAACGACGCGTATCAAATGCCAAATAAGTTCTTCCCAATCCACCCTGTCCCAAAAGTTTTTGGATGATGTAGCGATTATCGATAAATGTTCCAGAGGGTATTTCTGGTTTAATGACGGGGGACTGAGACATAATCCGCGCACTCCTACCTAGCTGAAGTATTTTCAATACAATTTGTTTTTTTACATAGATGAGATTGACAAGTAAAAACTTGTTTTAACTACAACACCGAGCTTTTACGAGACACTTACATAACAACAGCCTTCTTCAAGCCAGTAAAATGTGTATTTAAATATACTTGGAACATGGTAAACACTCGTTGAGCGAGCGAACTTTATAAAGAACCTAATTAATTAATCAGTAGAATTCTTATAAAATACGCAAATCACAATTGAATTCTATCAAGCAACACGGATTGCTAGTTGCGATCGCAATATCTCTTATTTAGTTGCTTCGGGATTAATTAAGACAGTAGGCGTCTGTTTAACCTGCGCTTCTAAAGGTCTGACTTTTTCCACCAACTTAATAAACTGATCGTAGCTGGGTATTTTAGCCGCAGGAACATAACCGGCGTCTGAGATTATGTACCCTGGTGCTTGCTCCATAGCTTTTTCGATTTGTTGCTGTCGATTACGCTCTACTGTAGGTGCTAGGAGTACAACTGCAGGAGGAATCCATCGACTGGTGTGTAAAACCCTAAACTTAGTTCCACTAAATTGCTGCTTGTAAAGCTCAAAATCTTTTTCAGCTATTGCCCCAGCATCTACACTCCCTTCATTAAGCCATTCGAGAACTGTTTTAGGAGTGGGTGCAAAACGGATTTGAGCCAGAGTTAATCCATACAGATCGTAGAGAGGAACATAATAACCCGCAGCCGAACCTACCGATTCTAAAGCAACAGTTTTATTTGCTAGATCTGCTATTTTGGTAATCGGTCTATCATCGCGCACCACCAGTAAGGAACGCTGTCTGCTGCTAATTCCCTCCATGGAAAATAAAGGAATGTAAAGACCTTTGCCCATCGCAATTGCTGCTAAACCTGGAGGGGCAAAGACAATTTCCCATCTTTGCCGTTGAATTTGCTCGAGAGCTTGTAATTCGTTATAAGCTGGTTCCAGTTCTACAATTGATTGAGTTTGCGCGGCAAGATAGTTTTTAAATTGCTCGTACCTTTCTAATGAAACTGTTTGTTCACCATAACTGACTACTCCTACAGTAAGCCTTTCTGCACTTATAGAGTCCTTGTTACGACTGCATCCCACTCCAACTAGACTTACAAGGACAGTTAACGGGATTAGTAGAAAGCGCCGCCAGATAATAATTTTCATAGAGACAGCCTAATTTCAGCAGGTTCACCCAAAGCTTCATTAACAGCAACCAGCCTATAGCAATCCTATTTGAGATCCAAACAAGGGAGACAAGGAAGACAAGGAGGACAAGGAAGACAAGGAAGAGGTGTTTGTAAATCATTTAGGACTGCTATATCCTTCTTCAAGAGAACCGAGCGATCGTATAACTTCATTTACTATGATGGCAGAAAAAGCTTACCGTTAGATATAGAATTATATCAGCAAGCCGAAGCCGATTCTCTGCTCTTTGGAGAGAAAAATTGTTTTCGCTCCCCCTGCTCCTCTGCATAATTTGGTCAACAACCGATCGTCCATGGAGGGTAGTATGTCTGATTTAATCATCAGGAGTCCATTGACTGGTTCAAATCATGTCGTCGTCGAAGAAGAAATTGACAGTCAAATCATAAAGAATCTTTACTTACAAGAATACAATATCGATGTCAGTGATTATTTTAAAGAAGTAGAATCAGTCAAAATTTGTAGATGCTTGGATACAGATTACCGTTTTTATTATCCGCTTACTCTAGCTGGAAAAGATGAATTGTACAGAGAACTCCAAAAAATTGAGGGATATTACTCCTCAGGAAAATGGGAACATCAGGTAGCCATTAATTTTATCCCAGCAGATTGTTTAGTTTTAGAAGTAGGATGTGGAAATGGTAAATTTCTTGAAATTTTAGAGCAAAAAGGAATAAATTATATAGGTCTTGAACTCAACGACGATGCTGTTCGGGATGCTCAAAAGATTGGCTTATGTGTACAAAATCAAACTATACAGGAACACGCCAAAATTAATGCAGATAAATACGATATAGTCTGTCTTTTTCAGGTTTTGGAGCATATAGTCGAAGTAGAAAGCTTCTTAAAAGCATGTATTGCTGTTTTAAAGCCGGGAGGTAAGCTAATAATTGGAGTGCCTCATAATAACCCTTATCTTTTAAAACATGATAAATATTTCACTTTGAATTTGCCGCCTCACCATATGGGACTATGGAATGCAAAATCATTGGCAAACCTGGAAAAATTTTTTCCAATTCGCTTAGATAGGTATCTTATTCAAATTTTGGAACCCTGGTATTACGACAATTATTTTGGTTTTTATATTCAAAGTTTAAAGTCTAAATCAGTGCTATTAGGTAATATGCTTCAGTTCATTTTTCGGGTTACTAAATTCTTTTTATTCCGTATACGACCTGCTATAGTTCAGAGAAATCTACAAAATCTATTTGGGAGCTTTTTTGAAGGTCATACTGTATTGTCCGTTTTTACAAAAGTATCTGGTTAATTGCCTTAACACTGCAAGGGCTGAGATTATTGATTTGTTGGGTAACGCTATCGCCTCAACCCAACAAACCTGACAAAATGTTGGGTTTCGTTCCTCAACCCAACCTACTCCCTACTCCCTAGATAGATTCCTCATCATCTCTGTACTTATGGAATCCTTGTTACGATTGAATCCCACTCCAACTAGATTTACAAGCACAGTTAACGGGATTAGTAGAAAGCACCGCTAAATAATAGTTTTCATAGTGACAGCCTGATTTCAGCAGATTCACCCAAAGCTTCGTTAACAACAACCAGCTTACCTTGTTCAAGAGAACCGAGTTGTTGATTAGCATTTAGGAGTTCAATGCCATAAATTTTTCCATCTAGACCAACATCTACATTCATCTCCTGGCTAACTTGGATTGTGTTCACCTGCATTGTTTTTTCTTGAAGGTAAATATAAGCTATGTTGTATCTAGGATCGTAAGTTATCTTCATCTTATTTTTCCTTAAAAATATTTAACAATTACAGTAATAACTAACCAATTTTCTCCTTCTTGGACTGCAATTACCTCAATTTTTTTCGTAGCGTAAACCTTTCCATTCCATTCAGCATTAAAGGAAAAATTACGCCTAAATCCAGTTCTACCAAATTGAGCGGGAAAAGTAACACCTCCTTCAACAGTAAGGACAACTTCTTCCTCTGTTGCACCCCGCTCAATTAATCGTGCTTGAGCATGAGGATGTAGCCTAACAATCATATAACTATTTTTAAGGTAATCGAATGGCGGGAAAAGAGTAAGAAAACAGCAAGCGTCTAATACATTCACGTTTTTTAGAAAAGCGATCGCGAAAAGCAGTTTTCAATTATACTTCTGGTTCTATCCCTGCTGCCCGCAACTGTGCTGCAAGTCGTTCGGCGCGTTGCCGTTCTTGTTCGGCGCGTTGCCGTTCTTGTTCGGCTAATTCTAAACCCCAAAGCAGCATTTGTCCTTATCTTTTGTATTATTTGAAATGGTGGGCTTCAGCCCACCCTACTCCCTAGATAGATTCCTCGTCATCATCATCTGGTGCTAAGTCAGCTTCTGTTAAACCCTGTTGCGGGATTGCTGCAATAATGGCGTCTATGACTTTGGAAACTGGTACAATTTCAATGTCATAGTTGGGGTATTTTTGCCCTTTAGGTACGATCGCCCGTTTAAATCCAAGTTTTGCTGCTTCTTTTAACCGCAATTCCATCTGCGATACAGATCTGACTTGTCCCCCCAAGCCAACTTCTCCAATCAGTACGGTACGGGGGTCTACAATGCGATCGCGGAAACTAGCAACAATTGATATAGCTATTCCCAAATCGACGGCTGGTTCTTCCACACTCAGTCCACCTGCGGAAGCTACGTAAGAATCCAGTTTCGACATGGGAATCCCTACCCGCTTTTCTAACACCGCTAAGATTTGTACCAAGCGGTTGTAATCTATACCTGTCCCTGCACGACGGGGGGAGGGGTAACTCGTAGGGCTGACTAAAGCTTGCAACTCAACAACAATTGGACGTGTGCCTTCACAAGCCACAACTAGGGCAGTACCGGGCGCGGGGTCATCACGATTTCCTAAAAATAACTCGGAAGGATTGGGGACTTCTCGCAAACCCGTATCTACCATTTCAAAGATACCGATTTCATGTGTTGCCCCAAATCGATTTTTTACTGTTCTTAATAATCGATGGGATGCAAACCTGTCACCTTCAAAATACAAGACTGTATCGACTAAGTGTTCCAATACTTTTGGCCCTGCGATCGCACCTTCTTTCGTGACGTGTCCCACAATTAACATCGTAATATCTTCATGCTTTGCGACTTTCATCAAAGCCGCAGTACATTCTCTTACCTGAGCTACAGAACCGGGTGCAGAAGTCAATGCCGGAAAGAACACTGTTTGAATACTATCAATAATCGCCACATTTGGTCTGAGGGAATCCATTTCCTTCAAAATCTCTTCCAAATCAGTTTCTGGCAATACGTACAGATCCGCATCCCTAGTTTCTTCAGACGGCTTTGTTACCTCAAGAGTCGTTTCTTTGGTTGTTTCGCTATTCCCACTAATGTTATCATTACCACCACTCACTAAACTTAGAGATTTTGAGACACCCAAACGAGATGCTCTGAGTTTAACTTGCTGTCCTGACTCCTCTCCAGAAACGTAGAGAATGCGGTATCTCTGCGCCAATTCGCTGGATACTTGCAGCAACAGAGTTGATTTTCCAATTCCCGGATCGCCACCTATAAGTACCATTGAACCGGGAACAACGCCGCCGCCAAGGACTCGATCGAGTTCTTCATAACCAGACGCCCAACGAGTCACTTGGCGATCGCTAATTTGGTCAAATGTCAGAGAGGCGCGTGGTTTTGCAGGTTTAGCTGTAGGTTTTGTGTTTCCCGCCTGTTGATGCCATCCACTTATCCCCCGACTGGGTATATCTGTCGATGACTGAATAGCAATCTGCTCTTCTAGAGAGTTGTAGGTGCCGCAAGCCGGACACTTACCAAACCATTGAGGAGACTCCGAGCCACATTCACTACAAACGTAATATGTCTTTTGCTTTGGCATTTATTATATCTTATCTTAATTTTTGCTTAAGTTTTTGAGGAAAGTGAACTTGAATAATAGTAGTAGATGCAGGTTTTTTCCATTCAAATTGTGAAATGATATCTTAATACTATGGTACTAAAAATTAAGCATGAAAAATTTTAGTTAAGGAGAGTTGAGAAACTTGGAAAGTCATAAAGAAAAAATTCTGGTAGTAGATGACGAAGCCAGCATTCGTCGGATTTTGGAAACACGCCTTTCGATGATTGGCTATGACGTAGTGACAGCAGGTGATGGAGAAGAAGCGTTGGACACGTTTCGCAAAGCCGATCCAGACCTAGTCGTCCTTGACGTGATGATGCCAAAGCTAGATGGCTATGGGGTATGCCAAGAATTACGCAAGGAATCGGATGTACCCATTATTATGTTAACAGCCCTAGGGGATGTAGCAGATCGAATAACGGGTTTAGAGTTAGGTGCTGATGATTACGTAGTTAAGCCCTTTTCTCCCAAAGAGTTGGAAGCCCGTATTCGGTCGGTTCTGAGGCGAGTAGACAAAACTGGTGCTTCCGGGATTCCCAGTTCCGGTGTCATTCATGTAGGCAATATTAAAATTGACACCAACAAGCGGCAAGTTTACAAGGGGGACGAACGCATTCGCTTAACAGGTATGGAGTTTAGCTTGCTAGAACTGCTAGTAAGTCGTTCAGGCGAAGCTTTTTCCCGTTCGGAAATTTTGCAAGAAGTGTGGGGATACACACCAGAACGCCATGTAGATACCCGTGTCGTTGACGTACACATCTCCCGCCTGCGAGCAAAACTAGAAGATGACCCCAGTAACCCAGAGTTAATACTGACAGCACGAGGAACCGGTTATTTGTTTCAACGGATAATTGAACCGGGAGAAGAATGAGGGACAGGGGGACAAGGAGGACAAGGAGGACAAGGAGGACAGGACAAGGGAGACAAGGGAGACAAGGTAGAATAACTCACATAACCAATGCCCAATGCCCAATGCCCAATGCCCAATGACCAATGACTACTAACCACTAACCACCAACCACTAACAACTAACCACTAACAATTAATGACAAATGACGTTTTGCGGCGTCTGCCTATCGTAGTGGGTGGGTTAGGCGCTGTGCTTCTGTTGATTAATCGGTTATTGACGCCAGATATAACTGAATCTCAAGCACGCGCTGATGTGCTTGGTGTCATATTAAGCGCTGTATTGATTTTGATCGGTTTACTATGGCAACAAGTGCAACCGCGCCCTCCGGATGCCGTTCAACTTACAGGTGAAGAAGGTTTTGTCTTAGCCCCCGATTTACCAGAAACTGTAAAAACCGAACTCGCCTGGGCATCGCATTTGTTGTTAACTAATACGGTGACGCGATCGCTCGTTCTTTATTATCAAGGTAAAGTTTTGTTACGCAGGGGAATTTTAGCTGAGAAATCAGATGTGATACCTGGAGCAATACTCAAGAGGGTGCTAGAAAAACAAAAACCAGTGTATTTGGTAGATTTAAAAATTTACCCAGGACGAGTTGAATTTGATTATTTACCGGAGAATACTCAAGGTGTCATTTGTCAACCGATTGGCAAAGAAGGAGTCCTCATCTTAGGTGCAAATGCTCCTCGAAGCTACACCAAACAGGATGAAACTTGGATTGCCGGAATAGCAGATAAATTAGCTGTTACGCTAAAGGGTTAGTGGTTAGTCGTTAGTCGTTAGTAGGAAAACAGCTAACAACCAACCACTAACAACTAACCACTCACCCCTAACTCTATGAAAATTATTTACATTTTAATCGTTGCCCTGATGCTTGTAGGGATTGCGGGTGCAGTCATTCCTGCCCTTCCAGGAGCAAGTTTAATTTTGATTGGGATTATCATTTGGGGCTTTGTCAGTGGTTCCTTTGCAGCTATAAAAATACCGCTTATTGTAACTGTTATCGTTTTACTTCTGAGTATAGGAATTGATTTTTTAGCAAGTTACATCGGAGCACAACAAGCAGGTGCTAGCAAGTGGGGACAAATTGGAGCAATAGTAGGATTTTTGCTAGGCTTTTTCGGATTATTACCCGCTTTGCCTGTTGGCGGTCCATTATTGGGGATGTTGTTAGGTCCTCTTTTAGGAGCAATTATCGGTGAGTACCTTTACAGACGTGAGTGGCTGGTTGCCATTAAAGCCGGGATTGGAATAGTGGTAGGTACAATACTTGGAAATTTGATTCAAGGGTTGTTGGCAATTGGAGCTGTTGTGACTTTCCTAGTGACTACTTGGTCGCAGGTTTTTGGTTCTTGAAAAATTACAAAAAAACAAAACCCGCCTTGGCGAGTTTTTAGTAACGCTTAAAGGACGGATTTTTCAAGAATGCCTGTGAAAACAGGCTTTAGATTATCTCATTCAAAACTTTTGGTTGATGAGAGATTTGCGATTTGCACAAAACTTCAATTAACCAACTTGAGAAGCTTTTTTACGACGCAAGCCCAATAAACCAGCTACTGCCATTGCACCCAAGCCCAAGGTGGTTGTAGGTTCGGGTACTGCTTTTGTTACTCCTAGCCCAGACAAACGAACACCGTCACCAGTAGCGAAGCGGGCATTGGGATTACTGTAATTCTTGCCAGAATTACCCATTTGAACAACAAATGATTTGACATTCTTTAAAGTTAAGGATTGAGTACCATCGTTAGGTCCAGCATTAAGTAGATTGCTAACGCTTTGTCCATTTACTTCTAAAATGCCACTGAAACCGTTGTCTTCTACGTCAACAAAGTCTAATGATACTTCTTCATATGTTTTATCCAAGTTGAACAAGAAACGACCCACTTCTAACTGACCACCTTCAAGTACTTTATTGTCAGTCCCTATAGCAACAGGACGATACCAGTATTGCGAGCTGTTTGGGTTGGTTCCAAGGTCTGTTGCTCCAAATTTAATTCCTAAACCCCAGGTATTTTCTGTACCATTTTTGTCAACAAATAAACGGCTGAGTCCAAGCTTACTGTCAAATTGTAAACTTGTAACATTAAAGCCCATTGATGTTGTATCAATAGTGGTGCTAGAAACACTTGTTAAATTGGTCAAGCCAATTTCACCTTCTTGCTGAGGAATCAAAGAAACAGCGTGAGCGGCTGGCATTGCAGCAGCTAGACCTATACTCAAACTTGTTCCTAGAATTGTTGCTGCTACTAAATTGAACTTTTGCATAACTTGCTCCCGATTAGATTAGCCCTATTAGTTACGGGCAGCAGTTTTAATTTTTTTTGCCCGCTCTTTACATTCACTAATTTAGCCATCTTTTTTTCAATCGAAAAGTCTAAAAATCAGAATTGATACAATCTTAATTTTGAGATTTATGATTGTATTTTTGTCAGTAAAAACTCCTAATACTTAAAAATGATTTGAATTCTTAAATCCAACTTTCAAGTTGATATTATTACTGAATTGGACTTTATATTACGTAAGTAATTTTCGATTCTTTTGCTATTTACTTAATTGAAAAAACATAATGTGGTTACAATACTACAAGGGCTGAGACATAAATTCCAAAACACGTAGGTTGGGTTGAGGAACGAAACCCAACATTTATCAGCATTTGTTGGGTAACGCTATCGCTCTACCCAACCTACAATTTCTCTCAGCCCTTGCAGTATTGAATGTGGTTAAAGCCCTTATCAGTATGGCATTGAACAAGTTGAAGTCTAGCTATAATGCACGCAATACGGCTGTACTCCGTTAAGCTTCCAGCCGATCGCGCCTATCAATCTCTCAAGCTCTTTTTATTTCCTCAAAAATCAATCCCAAATTGCTGCGGTTTTCCGATAAACTACTAGAGAAACTTGTACTAAATTTTAGTACTTTCATTTTAAGATTAGTATAATTTATCACTCAGTAAATTTTCCAGAAGTTCAAGATCGAAGAATTTTGCTAGACGAGTAATTCACAATAGTGCCAAATAAACATAAAACAAATGTAGAGACGCGCCATGGCGCGTCTTTGCTCCATGGCTCTATGGCTAGTCTTGACCTTTACGTTTGATTACCTATAGAAGTAGCACCGCCCAGCAACATTGAATTGTGGGTAATGCCTACTCTACAAAAATCCTTTATTTTAGCGCAGTTAGGAAGTACGAGTTTTTGAAGCCCGATCGCGTTTCCGTAAGCCAAACAAACCGACAAATGCCAAAACACCCAAACTCAATGTAGTTCCTGGTTCGGGTACTGGTTTTGTTGCTATCCCAGCTAACCGCACACCGTCACCGGGCTGAATCTTAGACTGAGATCCAGCTATTCCTAATTGAACTATAAAAGATTTCACGTTGTTTAACTTCAATGTTTGTATCTTATTGTTGCCTTTGGCTGGAAGCAATTGAGTGGGCGGTTGTCCGTTCACGCTTAAAATGCCACTAAAACCACTAGTCTCTACATCAAGGAAGCTCAATTCAAGATCTTCATAAGCTCGATCGAACGTAAACTCGTATCGACCTATTTCTAACTGACCATTTTCAGGTACTGAACTATCCTTTTTGATAGCTACAGGGCGCAACCAAAGTTGATAAGCACTTGGGTTAGTTCCAGCATCTGTTTTAGCAAAGCTAATTCCAGATGCCCAGTTGTTTGCTGTACCATTCATATCAACAAACAAACGGCTGAGGCCATATTGTGGAAGCCCATATTCTGAACCGTAGTCCAAACTTGTGACTGTAAAACCTAATGATGAGGTATCAATACAGTCGCTAGGATTCACAACACAGCCAAAATTAGTTAGTTTGATTTCACCTTCTTGATTGGGAACAAGAGAAATAGCGTGAGCCGCAGGCATATTAGCAGCTATACCTATACTTAGAGTGGTTCCTAAAACGATTGCTGCTCTCAAATTAAATTTTTGCATAACTAACTTCCAATTGATTTCTATTAAAGGCAGAGAAATGTATTTTGCCTCTTTCCTATTCCACTAATTTAAATAGTTTTTTAGAGTTCGAGAAGACTAGAAAAGAGAATTAATGCAATCTTGATTTTGCTATTTATGTTATTATTAAATTTCCGTAAAATCTACACAATATGCAATTTTTTTTTGACAATAAATTACGGACTAGTTTTGAGATTTTTACGGAAATTTAACCAATCTTAATGATGTTTCTTTAAACCTTTTGTTAAAAAAATATTAACTTAAGTACAAACCGAAAACTGTACTTAAAAAATGGTGCTAAAAAATACATCTATCTTGTATATTTGCGAGCACCTGTTCTCTTCACTTCCTCTGATTGAAAGCAAGTTCGGAAGATATCAAATCTTTAACCTTTAAAGCAATATAAAATTAATGATTCACGTATACTATGCGTGAATCATTGTTGATTGAATGTATGTTTTTTGACGAGATTATAAGTATTGAGTTTTTTTACTGACTTCCCCTCATATTTGATTCAGATCAAATCCAGAATTAAAGTGGTAATCAGAGAATCTTTTGAGGGGACTAAAGGCTTTAAGACTCGTTCAAAGACTTTTTGGCTTCTGCGGCAACTGCTTCTACTTCATCGTTAGCTAAAGTTTCTAATACAGGTTTGGCATCTGCACTACCCAAACGCCTTAGAGCTTGCGCCAGTCTATAGCGGAGTTGCCAATCGGGATTTGTAACAAATGGAGCTAAAAGGGGAACTGCTTGTGGATTGCCCAACTCTCCCAAAGAACCAATCGCAGCTGTAATGACTAGCTCATTATTGGAAGCGAGGGCTTCTTTGAGCAACTCAAAGGCTCTTGGATCTCCTAACTCTCCTAATACAGCAATAATGCTCAATTGGACAATCCATTCTTTAGTTGTGCGGTAAACCTGTTGTAAATCTTGAAAAGCTTCCTGTAGCTTAAGAGCACCCAAACAATCTGCTGCTGCTGCTTGTACATCAGCTTCTGGATCGTTGAGAAGGCGATCGCGCAAAACGTTTAAGGTTAAATCTATATTTTGCTTGCCAAGGGTATCTAATTGACTGACAGCTGAGTAACGCACGCGGGAATTGCTGTCGTTGATAGCGGTTTGAATTAACTCATAGCCTACTGTTGGTTCTAATTGACGAACGAGATTCACTGCACGCAAGCGATCGCCCAAATCTTGCGAGCCAAGCATTTGCTTAACAGATTCTGGAGTAGTACTCATTTTTTGGTTAGGGGTTAGGGGTTAGGGGTTAGGGGTTAGGGGTTAGGGGTTAGGGGTTAGGGGTTAGGGGTTAGGGGTTAGGGGTTAGTGGTAGCAACAATCAACAACTAACAACTCACAACTCACAACTCACAACTCACAACTAACCTTCCTGACTTGCTGCCATTGCTCGGATAATGTCACCACGGGTGAGAATACCAACGACTTGACCCTCGCTGTCAAGTACTGGAAGACGGTGAATATTGCGATCGTGCATGAGTCTAGCAGCTTCTGTCACAGTTTTATCAGGAGAAATTGTGATGGGGTTGTGAGTCATCACTTCGCCAACTGTTTGCCCCAGTGCTTTGTGTAAGTCACGTTCATAAGTGGCGGGATTCTGTAAATAGATAACGCTGTCAAGAAACATTATGTACGCAGGAGGTGTGACCCCTGTTTCTTGCCACATCAAATCCGTTTCTGAGATGATGCCTACCAATTTCCCAGTATTGTCTGTAACGGGTAGTCCGCTGATTCGTCGCTCTGCCAAAATTTGAATGGCTTCCTTTAAAGGAGTTTCAGGGCGCACAACAATTGGGTTATGGCTCATTACATCGGCAACGGTTTTAGGCATTTGCTTGCTGTCGTGCTACTAGGTTTCATTGCCATTATTGTACGTAGTTGCTGTAGCACTAACCCTCTTCCCATTCACACATTTTAACCAAAAATTCACTCGAACTCTGCTGCATTAAGAACTGATTGATTTCTTCTTCCGCACCACTAGGAGAATGGTGCATCACCAACTCTTATATGCTTTTAAACAGTTGGCGCTCATCCCACATATACTGACCAGTAATTAGTGACAAATGACCAATGACAAATTACCAATGACAAATGTTAACTTCATGGACGTTTAACCCTTAAGGCTTCAGCTGCTGATATTCCCTCGCCTTGAGTTCCAAAGTACCACAAAGCTGCTGCTGCCTCAGCACGAGTCACTGGCTTCTTCGGCTGAAATATTGTGGTATATCCAAATACACGACGAATATTTGATTGTTCGCCATTCTGATGATCTGCCAGAATTGCTCGCAATGCTTTGGGGTCTATTTTCCCTGCATCCTGAAAACCCCAAGTTTGCTCGATCGCTGTTAAATTGGTATTTGGCAGGGCTTGGCGTGTATCCAAAGGCACTTTCCACAAAATCAATTGTTCTCGTGTCAGAGGTGCGCCCGGACGAAACAATACTGCTGTAGCATCTCCTGATAAAGGGCTAGGAATTAATCCAGCTTCAGCTAATCCCTGAATCACTGGGAAATCTGGATCGGTTTTTGGAACATCACTAAAAGCGGGTTGGGAACCAGAGGATGCTAAGCGAATTTGTTTGGCTGGATCGCTGGCGTACATATTATTGTTAGCAGTGACTAGCCAACGAGCATACTCGCGTCGAGCAATAATTTTATTCGGTTCAAATTGGTTTGTTGCAAAACCCCCATCGCTCTTAGCAGCATTTGAGCTTACGGATAAGACACCCAACTCTGCTAGATCTCGAATGTATCTTTGGAATTCTTGAGGTGCTTTGGTTAAATCGCTAAATTCTTGAGGATTAGAAGTGGTAGTGGTGTTGGTAGTATTATTGGTTGGTTCACCCGTGGTATTTGGTTGTGGTGTTGCTTCTGGCGATCGCGTCGGCTCGACAACTGGTGAAGAGCTAGTAGGTGGAACTTCCGTTGCAGTTGTTTCGGGGCTGGAGGTAGGAGTTGGGGTAGCTTGCGCTATTTCTGTAGAATTTGGTTGATAATCAATCGCTATCTCAGTTGAAGTTTGTGGTTGATTGGGTGAGGCGGTTGTGACAGTTTTTGGCTGAATGGAAATTTTGAGTAACAAGCGATCGCGTCGCGCCTCAATAACATTTCCCTGCTCATTTGACTGTTGAACAATTTGCCAGTTGTTTGCTCGAAGTTGTTGGAGATAGTAGCTAGCAATAATATTACTGGGGTCAATGCTCATCCAGCGAGTTGATGATGCACCAGGGTTTTCGTCACTCGGTGGTGTCACTTCTTGCAAATTGGCATTGGGATATAAAGGGATATCCTTGGGAAAATCAGCAGGTAACTTAACTGTTGCCCCATCGGTTTGCTGTTGTTGGTTACTGCTTGCTTCTTGAGAACCAAGACTAACTGGGTTACTGCTTAGCTTCGGATCTGCTGCCAACGACTGCTCAATTTCTTTGGCAGTTGGACTATTGGCACAGGCTGTTAACGCAGCTAGTAGAACAGCCACACCGAGCGAAACAACTGGACGTTTACTTTGCAACACGGACAACCATAAATAAGCAGATCAACTTCTACAGTAGCGTAGAGTCAACGCAGTTTTCTCAATCCCTAACCTCCAATCTCCAAGGTTATCAGCAACTATCTGAGGTGGTAAACTGAGATTAAACCCACTCTTTGCCTCTAAAGATGGACAACGGTAAAGTTCGCTAACAGTTCCGTGCAACCGATTTGGGAATGTTGTTGGCGAACCAATCTATGCTGGGCAATGCCTAGAAAAATCGGTAACCGTTCTTGTATTAATCAACCAGCCAATATACACCCACTATGCCTTGGAGCGTGGTGAAACAGGTTGATGAGAGCAAATATTGCCCTCCAAGGAGGAGCATGGATGTTTTTTAGGAAAAGATCTGGTCAAAAAAGAACCAGGAAGCTAAAAAGAATGTATCTCTTCTTAAAAACCAGTGTGGGATAGGACTATGAAGAATCTAAAATAGATATTAAATTGAAAAAAACAGAGCAACCATTCCATCGAGGACAACCGCCAGTCAATTTCACTTCCACCATTACGCGTCGTCGGTTTGTTACCAGTGCTGAAACACGATTACATGCAACTTTCCCAGGATCGGCCTATTTATTCTGAGGCTCCACTACAGCTGCTACTTTTTGTCGATGGACGTCCAAAGTCCAGACAGCAGGTACAGCGAATCCTTTCATTCTTAGAAGAATTGCAGGCTGACTATAAGTTTGAACTACAGATTGTAGATGTAGGACAAAAGCCCTACTTGGCAGAACACTTTAAACTGGTAGCAACGCCAGCTCTCATCAAAATCCATCCGGAACCAAGACAAATTTTGGCTGGTAGTAACATTACAGCTCAATTGAAAACGTGGTGGCCTAGGTGGCAGGCGGCTGTAGACGCGTATTTAGAATTACAAAGTAATTTAGACGAAAACACGGTTGATAATGGTCTTGTTAAGGATAAAAAGCATACAATTGGTTCCCTAGCTGTTTCAGAAGAACTTTTACACCTCTCGGATGAAATCTTTCGTTTAAAACAAGAAAAAGAGAAACTTACCGAACAGTTACAGTTCAAAGACCGAGTTATTGCTATGTTAGCCCACGACCTTCGCAACCCCCTGACTGCGGCTTCCATAGCTATAGATACCTTACAATCTAACTTCGACTCAGAACAAGGGACTTTTGAGCGCATCACACCAAAGATGACGGTACACTTATTTAAACAAGCTCGCAGCCAAACCAAGATAATAGATAAGATGATTACTGACCTTCTACAGGTCAGTCGCGGCAGTGAAAAGGAATTTTACATACAACCTCAGAAGATAGACTTGGGCAAACTTTGTTCAGAGGTACTTGAAGAGTTACGCGATCGCTACACAGCTAAATCTCATACATTGACAAAAGACATCCCGAAAGATTTACCTAGCGTTTATGCCGATCCAGAACGCATACGGCAAGTGTTGATGAATTTGTTAGACAATGCAATAAAATATACTCCTGAAGGCGGTAGTATTGCGGTATCCGGGCTGCACCGTACAACTCAAAAAGTTCAATTTAGTGTTGGTGATACAGGTCCCGGTATTCCCGAAGAAAATCGAGAACGCATTTTTGAAAATCACTTCCGCTTAGAAAGAGACGAAACCACCGAAGGTTATGGTATTGGATTGTGTTTGTGTCAACGCATTATCCGAGCACACTACGGTCAAATTTGGGTAGATGCTGCTCCCGAAGGCGGAGCATGGTTCCACTTTACATTACCAGTATATCCAAATTAGCTAATGGCTAATGGCTAATGGCTAATGGCTAATGGCTAATAGTAATTCACAATTAGCAATTAGCAATTAGCAATTAGCAATTAGCTCTTTTTCAAAACCTCAATAATTTGAAGATTGGCTTCGGGAAAAGTAAATGTTTCTAACTCATCTACACTCACCCAACGAACTTCTTCACACTCAATAGGTTGCGGAATGCCTGAAAGATGGCGACATTCATGAACTGTTAGAGTAACTCGTAAGTGAGTGTAGGTGTGATCGATTGTTAGTAAATGTTTGCCTACCTCAATTTCAATCCCCAGTTCTTCTTGTATTTCACGTTTGATGCACTCAGACACTGTCTCATTTGGCTCAACTTTTCCTCCAGGAAATTCCCACAAACCTCCCATAACTCCCTCTAAAGGTCGCCGATCGATTAAAATCTGTCCTAAGTCATTTTTGACTATGGCAACACCTATGATTTTATGCGGTACAGAAGACGTTGTTTCGCTCATACGTTTTTCAATATACATAAAGATACAACAAAACTCGGCAAATGATATACATATTTGCCGAGTTTGTAATTCATGGAGTTTGCAGGGAGCAACTCTATATTTTTGCCATTGTTGCCCAAGCAACCTATGTACTTAACGATTCTCACTGCTGAATTTTTAGAGATTACTTGTCACTTCATTCCTCGTTACCTTCAGTTCTTTGCAGAACCATTTCAAAATTCATCCTTTGTTCTACATTACGTAAAAAATAACCACTAATCATGGCGGAGGCAAGCAGGCGACCTAAATGTTCGCGGTTAGTAGTGATAGTAACTCCAAAGTGCTCTGAAGGTAAGTTCCCTAATATTCCCATAATATTGCGCTCCATAGCTTGGAAGACTTCTGGAGAAGTCGGTTTGGATAGTTGGCTAACTGTATCTGGGCTTAGAGATTTGACGTACTGCAATAACAAATTGCCTGCTTCTGACTCACCGTTAAAAAATTCTGAGACTCGGTTAGATGGGTTACTCACTTTTACCTCCTTGGAATACCACAACTGTGGTCAAAACTACTTAGGTCACAATTGCGTCTTTAGGTATGGACAATGCTTTCGCGTTGTGTGTTCCTATCATCTAATGTAACAAGTATCTTCTCTTTTGGGAGTCGTTGTAACCGTACCACGAGTAACGGGTTTTTCACCCAAGAGTTTTTTGTCATTGGTCATTTGTCCGTTGTCATTTGTCCGTTGTCATTTGTTCATAGTTCTTTACCAATGACCAATAACCAATGACCAATGACAATTAGCTAACTTGCTAAGTATTCATTTATACCTGCTTTAGATTTACGGAGTTTACTGAGGGCTTCTCTCTCAATTTGCCGGACTCGTTCGCGGCTAATGTTAAGAAGTTCACCAATTCTGGAGAGTGTCAGCGCTTGTCCATCATTTAAACCAAATCGTAGGGATAAAACTTCTCTTTGTTGTGGTGTCAGTTCCGCCATAAGACTTTCCAAATCCTTAGATAAGGATGATTGGGTAACAAAGTCTTCTGGAGAAGTTCCTGGATCTTCCAACATTTCCCCGAGTTCTGTATCGTAGTTATCACCCAATCGCAAATCTAAGGATAATGGTAACCTCGCCTTTTCGAGATACTCTCGCACTTGTCTTGGAGTCAGTTCTAATTCTTGGGCTAGCTCAGAAGCTGTAGGAGCACGTCCCAATCTTTGGGATAATTGACGCTGTGCTTTCTTGATTTTATTGAGTTTTTCTGTTATATGAATGGGCAATCTAATGGTACGACCTTTTTCTGCGATCGCACGAGTGATAGCTTGACGTATCCACCAGTAAGCGTAGGTAGAGAACCGATATCCTTTTGTGGGGTCAAATTTTTCTACACCCCGTTGCATTCCTATGCTACCTTCTTGTATTAAATCGAGTAAATCAACATTCCGCTTGATATATTTTTTAGCTACAGACACAACCAGTCGCAAATTAGCTTCTACCATTTTGCGTTTCGCTACTTCACCATCTGCTATGGCTTCGTTCAACTCTGCGGGTTCTAGTTGCGTTGCTTTTGCCCACTCTTCTAGCGAGGGTTGACGATTTAATTGAGTGGCTAACGATTCCCTGATTTCTTGTAATGCTGTTGAACGCTGTACTTGCTTTCCATAGAATATTTCTTCCTCGTGCGATAGGAGTGGCACTTTGCCAATCTCACGTAAGTAAGTCCGCACTAGGTCTGTAGCTGTCTGAGCGGTCTTCATGGCGCTACTCTTTTCTTGATAATTGGGTTTAATAGTGGGGTTAGAGCTGATAGATGCCTTTTAGAAGGTTACTTCCGGTGTTTTTCAGTGGAAAGTTATATTGTAATTTGCAACTGACGCACAACGGCTATTCTGCGGCTCTTGGTCATATTTTGGTTCTTAACTGCAAAAAATTACAGCTATTTCCCATTTTTTACAAGTATCTACAGTTAGATAAAAATTCCCTAAGTAAACACTTTTTATTTTTTATTATTAATTACTGTAACATTTATGATAACTGCTTGGCTAGCTGTCAATCCAAATTTCTTTGAACTACAGATCATTTAAGCCTAATATCCTCCCTGATAGAATTTATC
>NZ_WJFC01000092.1 GCF_009725235.1 Scytonema sp. UIC 10036 | reverse complement strand
CCCTTGTCCTCCTTGTCTCCTCCTCTCCCTTGTCTACCCTCTACCCCCTACTCCCTACTCCCATCCTCAAGTCGCCGTATCTGTACTTGATGCAAACGAGGTCCGCTAACTGACACTACTGTAAATTCAAGATTGTCATACAGGAAGGTTTCGCCAAGAATAGGAATTTTTTGCAATTGGTAAAGCAAAAAACCCCCTAAAGTTTGATATTCTCTGTTCAATGGCAAATGAAAATGCAAAACCTCATTGAGGTCTTCTAGATTGATTTGTGCCTGCACTAGAAATGTTTGTTCATCCAAAATCTCGATTAGCAAATCATTTGTATTTTCTGATTCTTCCGGTTCGCCAATAATCTGGGCGATAACATCATGAATGGTCAGCAGTCCCACAGTACCACCAAATTCATTCACGACTATCACCATTGCTGGTTTTTCCTGCTGCATCACTGGCAATAGTTCACTTAATGGGGTGTGTTCTGGTACAAATCTAGCAGGGCGCAACCAAGGCTGAATTTGCGTTTCTAAGGTCAGTTTTCCTACTGTTAGGGGTTTTACCAAGTCTTTGAAGTAGACAAGACCCCGAATATCATCCAAAGATTCACCAGCGACTGGGTAGCAAGAGTGACCGGTGGCTACCATGCTTTGCAAAAAAGTGATGAAAGTGGCATTTTTGGGTAGCGCTATAATCCTAGGACGCGGAATCATAACTGTTTGTACGGTCACTCCCCCAAATTCAAAGACGTTATTCAACCATTCTCTTTCTTCCTCCTGCAAACCCGTAGATTCTCGTTCTGTAGAAACGATCAGTTGCAGTTCTTCAGGCGTTACGGGGGATCGCCAGCTTTGACCTGTATATTGAATACCCAATAATCTCAATAACCAGCGAGTGGATTGATTGAGTATCCAAACAAAGGGGTTAAAGAATCTGACAATTGCTCTAATAGATGGTCCCAAAAACTTAGCTAGCTGTTCTGAGTACAGCATAGCAACCGATTTGGGGCAAAGTTCTCCCAAAACTATTTGTAAGTAGGCAATGAAAACAAAAGCAGTTGGGATTGATAAAGAATGGGCAACTATGCCACTCATACCATGAGGTAAAGGCAAAGATAGCAGCCATAATTGGATTGGGGTGACAATTGTACTTTCCCCAATCCAACCAAGTGCCAAGCTTGAAAGGGTGATGCCTAATTGTGTTGTAGATAGCAATCGATCAATGCTGCGTTGCAAACTCTCAACTGCGATCGCTTGTATATCTCCTGACTCAACTAACTGACGGATACGCGATCGCCGCAATGTGACCATTGAAAACTCAGCTGTTACAAAAAATGCATTGATAGCAATGAGCAGCAGTACTGACAACAACCGCAGCCCTACATCTGTCCAACTTAAATTCGGAAAACCACTCACGCCCAAGCTCGTGTTAAACTGACGCCCCTAATGAAAATTTGTGTTAGTTAGTAGTTAGTAGTTAGTAGTTAGTAGTTAGTAGTTAGTTGTACAACTAACTACTAACTACTAACCACTAACACTTATCTATTTACAGGAATATTAGATACCTGTAGCTTCAGCGTTTGCTCCGGATAGTCCGTTAGAGAAAGTGAAATATTTTTCACATCGTCAAGCACAGCTGAAGGAATGCTTATCGTACCAGAATATGTTGGTCCGTTAGCAGGTAGTTCTGAAGGCAATCCCTCCGTACTGGCGCTTAATGTTCGTCCTTTGTCATCGGAAACATCTAAGAAACTGTACAAGAAGCGCACGGAATCCTTACCCTTGTTCTGCATCTTCACCCTTAAAAGCAAGGCACCCCCAGAATAGCGAGCAGATTGTACTGACATACTGACACCTTCGCTTTCCGAATTCACTGGAAATCCTTGCTGTGGCTTTTCTTCAGCAACTTCTACAGGTTTTTGCTCTGGTTTAAGCCTGGTGTTTTTCGTTTCCTCATTGTCTTTATCTAGCTTTACGATTTTAGTAGCTTTTTTGCCGTCAATCCTTGCCTTGACAAGTTTTAGAATTTCATCTTCCCTAAGCAGTGCGACCCCTGCTTGCTGTGCAGTAGCTGACTTACCGATGGTGAACTTAGGAGTAGGACGGGCATCAGGTGTAGTCACACCTTTTAAAGCAGCGCTACCCAAAGTAAAACCCCAAAAGGCGCTTATAGAACCAGCCCCCAACATTAAGATTAACAAAATCAAAGTTAAAAGTACTGTAGAATTCAGTTTCATAAGATATAACTCAAAGAATACTGGTATATTCAAAAATATTGAAGTTATTAACTTCAAGCTGAAAAGCACATAATCAATATTAGTCTGCCCTGTGTTACTGTCAAATTATTATGTAGTATAAAAATCTGATATGATTCCAATTTAATATGTTCCCTCTGAGTTGTCATGTTTTGCGAACATATGCTATGCTTAATAAGATTTAACCAGGGTTGGCCGAGCGGTTGAGGCAGCGAACTCATAATTCGCCCCAGGCAGGTTCAACTCCTGCACCCTGGATTTAGTTATTAGTCATTTTTCCTCTGTCATTTGTCCTTTGTATAAACATTAATGACACTTGACCAATGACCAATGACAAATCCCTCGTTCCCAGCCTCAGGCTGGGAATGCCTTCGCCGAGGCTCCGCCTCGCGCATTCGGGTAAAGGTGCATGACAAGAGTGGAAACGAGAGAACCGAGGAACGAT
Organism: Scytonema sp. UIC 10036; assembly: GCF_009725235.1. Next base: position 44,973 of record NZ_WJFC01000092.1, on the reverse strand, counting down.
CGCTATCGTGGAGAGTTAGTTTCAAATCTAAACTCAGTTCCCGTTCTGAGCTTGCTAGAGTTCAGTGCAGGGGACATCAGTACAGACGAAGTGTAAGGATTTGGTAAATCTGGAGTCCGAATATAGGGATCGTGAGTTGCTTGCTGGTTAAGAGCATCGCGATACAGGATATTCATTAATTCAGCATCTCGCGCAATTTCATGTTCTGGAAATGAATTGCGTAGTAAAGACCCTTTACCCAATATGAAGTCTATCTGACGCCAGATGGACTGGTTGCGATAAAAATTGGGGTCATTTTTGAAAAAAGCCCGTTCAAAGACATCGTTGGTTGATTCATAGTCAGGTGTTTCAGTTTCGGCGGTGACAACAGCTGGGAAACTTATAGTAGCAAGTAACACCAATAAACCACCAAGGGACTTAAATTTTTTACTCATCATTCATCGCTCCTCAACATTTGTGCGAATTTTAACTTATGCTTAATTTCAGAACTCTTCAGAGTTCATCCTCTTGGTGTAGCATAATTTTTTACCTGCTGTCATGACTTATCAAGCCGAAACATTTACCCAGTCAACTATCTGGGCTGCTACTACTGATTTGGCAACCCTACGCCAACACTTGCTCGATTTATTCTGTCAACTGGCATATCAGGAGGGTGACTTTGTTCTAAGTTCCGGGCAACAGAGTTCTTACTACATCAACGGCAAACAAGTTACGCTGCATCCTCAAGGTGCATTGGCAATTGGTCGTCTTCTTCTATCACTTCTACCAATAGATACGCAAGCAGTTGCGGGTTTAACATTGGGAGCAGATCCGATTGTCAGTGCGGTGAGTGTTGTTTCTGCCTATGAAAATAGACCAATTCCAGCGCTTATAGTTCGCAAAGAAGCAAAAGGACACGGAACGAGAGCGTATATTGAGGGTCCTAATTTACCGGAAGGTGCAAAAGTCGTCGTTTTAGAAGATGTTGTAACTACAGGAAAATCCGCTATGAAAGCCGTTGAACGGTTGCAAGCTGCAGGGTACGCTGTGAATCGCGTGATTTCGTTAGTCGATCGCAAACAAGGCGGAGCGGAATTTTATCAATCTGTAGGGCTGCAGTTTGAAGCCGTGTTCTCAATTGAGGATATTCAACAGAGGTATCGGGAGTTAGTTGGTGGTTAGTTGTTGGTGGTTAGTAGTTAGTAGTTAGTAGTTGGTTGCTAAGAACCACTAACCACTAACAACTAACAACTAACCACTAACTACTAACTACTAACCACTAACTACTAACTACTAACCACTAACAACTAACCACTAACCACTACCTTATCCTTTGCCAAAAACTTCTCAAGTTCTGTGAGTGCATCAGCATCAACTTTAGTTTGCATCGGGCAGAACTTGGGACCGCACATCGAACAAAACTCAGCCGTTTTGTAGATGTCAGCTGGTAAGGTCTCGTCATGATATTCTTTGGCTCTGTCGGGATCGAGAGATAATTCAAACTGACGGTTCCAGTCAAAATTATAACGAGCATGGGAGAGTTGATCGTCTCTGTCTCTTGCACCCTGACGGTGTCTGGCAATATCAGCTGCATGAGCTGCTATTTTGTAGGCAATTAAACCGTTGCGTACATCTTCGGCGTTGGGCAAACCCAAGTGTTCTTTTGGTGTAACATAGCACAGCATAGCTGTTCCGTACCAACCAGCCATTGCAGCCCCAATTGCGGAAGTAATGTGGTCGTAACCGGGGGCAATATCGGTTACCAACGGTCCCAGTACGTAGAAGGGTGCTTCAGAACACTCTTCCATTTGTTTCTTGACATTAAACTCAATCTGATCCATTGGAACGTGTCCCGGACCTTCGACCATGACTTGTACGTCATGTTCCCAAGCTTTGCGAGTCAATTGTCCTAAGGTTTTTAGTTCTGCTAGTTGTGCTTCATCAGAAGCATCATGGAGACAACCAGGACGCAGTGAGTCTCCCAAGCTGAATGACACGTCGTATTTCTTAAAAATCTCAATGATGTCTTGGAAATGGGTGTAAAGCGGGTTTTGCTTGTGATGGTGCAGCATCCACTTTGCCAAAATACCACCACCGCGAGAGACTATACCCGTGATGCGATTTTTTACCAAAGGAAGGTACTCAATTAAAATCCCGGCGTGGATAGTCATGTAATCGACTCCCTGCTGGGCGTGTTTTTCTATGACTTGAAGAAAGTCGTCTGGTGTCAGGTTTTCCATTTTACCGTAGACACTTTCCAACGCCTGATACACTGGTACAGTTCCAATTGGTACTGGTGAAGCGTTAATAATGGCAGTGCGAATTTCGTCCAAATTACCACCACCAGTGGATAAGTCCATGACAGTATCAGCACCGTACTTCACAGACAAATGCAATTTTGATAACTCTTCCTCAATATTGGAAGAGTTGGGAGACGCGCCAATGTTAGCATTAACCTTACATTTGGAAGCAATGCCAATACACATTGGTTCCAAATTGGTGTGGTTGATGTTAGCTGGAATAATCATGCGTCCCCGTGCCACTTCGTCCTTAATCAGATCGACGGGAAGATTTTCCCGTTGGGCAACATAGTGCATCTCTTCGGTGATGACACCCTGACGGGCATAATGCATTTGTGTTACATTGCTATGCCCATGCCGCTTGGCAACCCATTCTGTCCGCATATATTTGATTACCTCTATAAACAGCTTCCCTCCGCCGGTATTACCCGGATTCAGGTTTTAAGGGTGTAATCTCAGCCTTTTCATGCAGGCACCCCTAGCTTGTGTAGAAGATTCTACCACGACCAGTGAACAGTGACCAGTGACCAGTGACCGGCGATCGGTGATAGTTTCTGTTATTCAAAATTGAAAATTCTTGATTTTTTCTTGTAGAATATTGCTCCTAGCCTGTTTTGTGGAACGGACGGGTGAGGAGGCCCAACCTACAAGATAGAAAATTTAAGTAAGATAGCAAGAAAATACATAAATGTGTAAATAAACTTAAAATTCTGCCAATTTCGTTTGTAGTAGCGCTGTCTATGCCTGCGGCACGCCCTGGGCGAACGCATGCATTTTGACTACAAACCCATAATTATTGTTGGTGCCGACTTACCTATTTTTTGAAAATCCCTGAGTGGAGTTGATGTCATAATAGAGTCAGAAACATCATCCTTTGAATGTAGGATTGTCTGGAAGATTTCAGTATTCTCCCAACGTTGAGTAACAACAAATTTCTTACTCGTGCTTTACAATGTGAATTAGCTGCTCAAAAACTAGCAGAAATTGATGCTGCTTTTACCAAAATGGCAGAAGATGACAGAAGCACTGGCGATCGCACGCGAGTTGGCTAAATCTGACTGGGAAGCGTTTCAGATAGGTGAATCTTAGGGAGATAACGTTGTGCTAACTTTCCGCGAACTGCTTATAAATTTATAACATTAAGTAAAACAGAAGCTGGTGTTTCGGGCTAATTCTTGCCCTATGCCCAATACCCCATGCCCAGTGCCCCATGCCCACTTCCCACCGATATATCATATTTAACAAGCCATACGGAGTCCTCTGCCAATTTACCCAAGACACGCCCGATCGCAGTACTCTAAAGGACTATATAGACATTCCCGACGTATATCCTGTGGGGCGTTTGGATTGGGATAGCGAGGGATTATTGTTTTTAACCAGCCACGGGCAATTACAACACCGCCTGAGCGATCCTCGGTTTGGACACGAACGGACTTACTGGGTACAAGTGGAACGAATTCCCGATGCTCCGGCGTTGACTCAGCTTGAGAAAGGTGTGGTGATTCAAGACTACCGGACTCGCCCTGCTAAAGTCCTCTTGTTATCTGTAGAACCCGATCTACCAGAACGGAATCCGCCTATTAGATTTCGTAAGAACGTGCCAACTGCTTGGTTAGAAATGACTTTGACGGAGGGCAAAAACCGCCAAGTACGACGAATGACGGCATCTGTTGGCTTTCCAACTTTGCGGTTGGTGAGGGTGAGTATCAATCACTTAAGTATACATGGGTTGCAACCCGGTCAGTGGCGAGATTTGACTTCAGAGGAATTAAAAATTTTGTTTAGATCTGTCTCATAAATTGGGAGGCGGAGCCTTCCCTAAGGCATTCCCAGGCTGAGCCTGGGAACGAGGCGAATCTTACAAGTTAAGATCGCGCCACTCACCAATATCTTGAGTAAAATATATAGCAATCTTATTGGCTCTGTAAGAAAATACTGAGACTTACCAAACGCGGTATATCCCAAATACCGCGTTTCTTGCTATGTTACAATCTGGGTGTAAGCGATCGCATCTGCGTAGATCTCTAGCTGAATTGCTAGGTGGTTTTGAGCAGTAAAAAGCTTGCCGATATAAAAAATTCATAGTTAATATTTGTAAAAATAAGAACTGCTACAAAAATTCACTCTATGAACCACAATATTTTGTAAGACTACTGTAGGCAGGAGCTGACAATTGTGGCACTTTGGAATGTAGTGGTCTGAAGCACCTTGGAACGGGAATGAAGGAACTTCCACAATGCTGATATGCCCTCAGTGTAACTTTGAAAACCCCAACACAAACAAATTTTGCCAAAATTGTGGCGAGTCGCTCGCTCATCGAGTCTGTCCGAAATGTAGTGCTGAAGTTGCTTTGGATGCACAATACTGCAATAACTGCGGTGCTGAATGCGGAAAAATTTTGTGGGCGATTGTTACAAAAGAAAAAACGGGGGATTGGGAACTGGGGACAGCAGGACAAGAGGACAAGGAGACATGGAGACAAACAGAAATGGAAGATGTCTCCCCCTCTCCTCTCCCCGCCCGATCTTATTTAGACGGACAGCAGCGATATCAAATTCTAGATCCATCCCTTGTTTTGGAAGAGATTCCCTCCAATACAGAAGTTGGGATGAGAGTTTTAGATTGCCAGCCTTACCAAAGAACTCTTCTGGAGGTGTTACTGCTGAATGACGAACAGGGAGTGCAAACCCCGTCCTTTGGGACTGGTAAAATTCCCAGCCTTGCTAGACCTTATATTGCCTTACAATCTTTGTGTCATTTGGGGATACCCGTGATTCACGATACTTGGCAGCAAGATGGTATACAAGTGGTACTTGTCGAGGATCGATCGCATTGGCAGTCTTTACTTGAAGTCTGGCATGATGAAACAATAAGTTCGTTGCAAATTGTAAACTTTTTTTACCAAATGACTCAATTATGGGCAGTGCTGGAAAAATTTAACTGCCGTCAAAGTCTTTTAGAATTGTCTAATTTACGATTGGATGAAGACCAATCTCTTGCCTTAGAGCAATTGTATGTAGAGCCAGTCCATGAAGAGATTGGAAAAGTGCGATCGCAAGATGAAACAGCTTCAACAGACGGTGTGAAAGCGCAACCGTTCTCAGTGCAAACTCTGGGGCGGATGTGGCAAGCTTTGTTTAGAGAATCTCAACGCACTCAGTTTGGTTCTATCTTGCATTTATTAGGAGACTTGGAACTGGGTAAAGTTGAGTCTCTAGAACAGTTACAATCGCGATTAAAAGCCATATCTTCTGAATTGCAAGGTCTTTCTTCTGCAAATTCTTCTTCAACTAGCCCTGAATTGCCAGAAAATACCGATTCACGGACTATCTTGCAATTGGAAGAGGAGGAAGACACTGACTCAAAAGTGGATGATATGCCAACAGTTGTTCTGCCCATGCAATTAATGAGCTTGGATTATGCGGGGTTGACTGATGTCGGGCGTCAACGCGACCATAACGAAGATTATTTTGGCATTGAAACAGAGATTTATAAGTTGGAATTGCCAAATAACCGTACTTTGCAAGCACGAGGTTTGTATGTTCTGTGTGATGGCATGGGCGGACACGCAGGCGGTGAGGTGGCGAGTGCTTTGGCTGTCAGCACCTTGCGACAATACTTTCAAACTCACTGGGCTTCTAACCAAATGCCTACAGAAAGCGATATCCGTCAAGCAGTGCGGCAAGCAAATAAGGCAATTTACGATGTCAATCAAAAAGACTTCCGTTCTGGTGTTGGGCGCATGGGTACGACCCTAGTGATGGTGCTTGTTTATGATACTCAAGTGGCTGTATCTCATGTGGGAGATAGCCGTCTTTATCGCGTAACTCGCAAAGGAGGATTGGAACAAATCACGGTAGACCATGAAGTGGGTCAGCGGGAAATTGCTAGAGGAGTTGAGCCTAGGTTGGCGTATGCTCGCCCTGATGCTTATCAACTCACTCAAGCTCTTGGTCCGAGAGATGATAACTATATTATTCCTGATGTGAAGTTTTTAGAAATAAATGAGGATACCTTGTTTATTCTGGCTTCCGATGGTTTGTCTGATAATAATTTACTCACATTGCACTGGCAAACTCACTTACAACCTTTGCTTAGTTCTAGTGCTAATTTAGAACACGGTGTCAAAGCTTTAATCGATCTGGCAAACAATTACAATGGACATGATAATATCACTGCTGTTGTTATCAGGGCAAAGGTTCGACCGAATGTGGAGCAACAGTAGTGGATTTCGGATTAGGTATTATGGAATGAAATATTGCTTATGGTCACACTGACCTTATTAGAACCGCAACAAAAAACACCCCTACAACAGTGGCACTTTCAGGACGAAACTGTTATCCGGATCGGTCGTTCGGCTGAAAATGATATTGTTTTAAGTGATAGCTTGGTTTCACGACACCATCTGGAACTAAGACAAATGAGTCTTGCCTTTGGTAGCAAATCTGGGGATGGTTCTTGGCAGGTGACTAGTAAAGGCACAAATGGCACTTTTTTGAATGGTATTTTGGTGACTCAGGCGAAAGTTCCTGATAATTCCTTGTTGCAATTGGCACAGGGGGGTCCTCTTTTGAAATTCCAGCTTAGTGGGGATGTACAACAAAATTTTCAAGCTGTAACCCACAGTTGCACTCATGAAGGCAATTCCCCTAACAATTTATTTTGCATCCACTGCGGTCAGCCCCTCAAGGTACTCCAAAGCATTCGCCAATATCAGGTATTGCGAATTCTAGGACAAGGGGGGATGGGGACGACTTATTTGGCTTGGGATTCTACAGGAAAAGTTGCCGAGCGAGCGCAGCTGCTTGTATTGAAGCAGATGAATGCGGATATGGCAAAAATTGCTAAAGCTCAAGAATTATTTGAAAGAGAGGCATACACTCTCAAATCCCTGAGCCATCCTGGCATTCCTAAATATTATGATTTTTTTGTGGAAGGTGGAAAGAAGTATTTAGCCATGGAATTAGTCCACGGACAGGACTTGGAGAAACTGATCTATAAAAAGGGACCTGTTACACCAAGTCAAGCGATTGGTTGGATGATTCAAACCTGTGATATTTTGGACTACATTCACAGCCAAGAACCGCCTCTTATCCACCGCGATATTAAACCTGCGAACCTGATGGTACGCAATTCTAATAATCGTGTCGTCGTTCTGGATTTTGGAGCTGTTAAGGAAATTGGCACGGCACCTGGAACACGTATTGGCGCTGAAGGTTACTGCGCCCCCGAACAAGAACGAGGACAGCCTGTAACTCAATCGGATTTATACGCCATCGGTCCGACGCTGATTTTTCTGCTAACTGGTGAAAGCCCTTTTAAATTCTACCGCCAAAAGGGGAGAACTTTTCGGTTTGATGTGGCAAGTATTCCCACGATTACTCCCAAATTAAGGGAATTTATTGACCGCGTTACCGAACCTTTACCACGCGATCGCTTTCAAACTGCCAAAGAATTAGCTGCAGCGTTGTATGCGTGTCAATAAGGGTTAGTTGTTAGTGGTTAGTGGATAGTTGTTAGTGGATAGTTGTTGGTTGTTGGTTGTTGGTTGTGCAATCCTAACCAATAACCACTATCTACTAACCACTATCTACTAACAACTAACAACTATCCATTCCTACTCTTCATCCCAAGCTTCTACAGACAGCAATTCGCTCACTGGATCTTGCATGGTAAAGCCATAGTCCAGCAGTTCTTGTTTCCAATGCTGCCAGTCGTTGCCGAAGAGCAAAGCGATTTTCCAAATGCTGTCTGTGGGCTTAATAATTTTAGATTCCACAAGTGAATGCACATTACGTTGCAACTTCACCATTGGGTGAATAACTTGTTGCTTACTACTCATAACCTCGATTAGTTTCAGATTTGGTTTGGTAAATGCTTAATCAAAACTGCTTTCCTCTTTGGAATTGTTCCATCTCGTAGAGTTTTGTACTTTGGCAAAGCAAGTCTTAACCTTTTTACTATATCATAGCTTACTCTACTCGAGTGCAGTTCAATTCGGTTTTGTACGGTAATTACCACAAACTTGGTTAAATTTAACTCTACTCCATCATAGAAGATACCAAGATAAAGAAATCAGCTTTCCTCTACTTGCACAGATGATTGGCTGTGTTACGGGTTGCAAAACAGTATTTGCTTGTTTCACCATAATTTATGCAGTTTTTTTAAACCTATACATTAAGGAACTGTTTTGTGACTTTTGGCAGGGAGTTGGAAATTTTGCTACTCAGCTGTGGGGTGATACCCATTTATCAAACATTATCTAGAAGGATATCGCAAACATCTGACCTTGGATAGGACTAAAACGAAACTTTATAAAAATTTAATCTTTGATGTACGAGGAACACCAATTTACAAAATGCATGGTACATACGCATTGATTATGGGGGCGCAATGCCTTGCGCCCCTAGTATGGTATTTGTACTCAAAAAATTGAGTTGCCATAGCATCATTTGCATCTATCAATAGATAGAAGACAAAAACTTCCACATCTTTAGCGAAAAATTACGACAGGATGTTATACCGTTTCACTTTAATCGCGCTACATTTAAATTCTGTAGAGACTAGCCATGGCGCGTCTCTACATTATCGATTTGTATCATTGATTTTAACAGAGAACACTTGACGTTCATCACGCTTGATTTTTATGCTCATTAGCTTGTATTCTCTTTTGAAATTCTGCTAGCGATTGTTCTGGTGTGGAAACCTTAACCCAACCCGGTTTTACTCTTACAATACTAAGGTAGTACTGGAAAGCGTCTTCATCTTCAGGATGTTGTTTAACATAATTTCTTAGCTCAACTTCTGTTACACTTGTACACCCCACCGTATTGTCTCGTAGTCTTGTTCAAAAATCAAATAGGATTCCTATAAAACAAGAACTGAACTCAAGAAATTGAGTATTAACAGTATCACTTGTGTCTATCAATAGTTATAGTACAGAACAACTTCCACACCGGAAGCTTCATGTGGTGGGCAATGCCTAACAGAAAAACACAGCTTTCACATTTTTCGTGAAAAATTCTGACTGGATGTTAGTTTGCCTGAGGTAGTGGGTACTCTCATAACGGGAGGGTTGCGGTACTTAAGTATTAACCACCGCAGCAAATACGCAAAGCATGGCTAGTTCGGGGGAAGAATACCTAATTGCCCGCCAAAAGCAGATTGACCGAAGAAAAAGAATTGTAACTTGGATATCCATTATATCTTTCGCTGGGTCTGGAATGGCAGCAGTTGTTCCTGCACTACAAAAGATGACTCACAATGAAACACAGCAGCAAGCAGAATCACCGGAGGCTTCATTGAAACAACAGGCGCGGGGATTTGAGCTAGTTTTACAACGGGAACCTGAAAATGTAGTGGCATTAGAGGGTTTGGTTAGGATACGCCTTCAGCTTAAGGATTTTCAAGGTGCTACTCCATCATTGGAAAAACTGGTGAAGTTGCAACCCGAACGACAAGAGTATAAAGCTCTACTAGAGCAGCTAAAGACGAATGTAGGTCAGAAAAAGCAGCCAAGTAGTAAGCAGACTAAGCCTAATTGATACTCATTCATTAGGTAATTTGATAGAAACGTCTCTAAGAAACTTTTTGTACAAGTAATTTAGTTGTTAAAATAATAAACCTAACAATGTTTAATGATAAATCTATTTTGATAACAGGTGGTACAGGCTCCTTTGGCAAGCAATTAGTCAAAAGTTTGCTAAATCGGTACCAACCTCGGAAAATTATCGTTTACTCGCGGGATGAACTGAAACAGTATGAGATGGCACAGGAGTTCAACTCGCCTGTAATGCGTTACTTCATTGGTGATGTACGCGATCGCGATCGCCTGCGTTTGGCGTTTCGGGACGTTGATTTTGTTATCCATGCAGCTGCCCTCAAGCAAATTCCCGCTGCTGAATACAACCCAATGGAATGTATAAAGACAAATATTCACGGCGCTAATAATGTTATAGATGTAGCAATTGAGCAAGAAGTCGAAAAAGTCATTGCCCTATCAACAGATAAAGCAGTCAATCCGATTAATCTTTACGGAGCAACCAAGCTAGCAGCCGATAAACTTTTTGTAGCTGCTAATAATATTGTAGGAGAACGAAAGACTCGGTTTTCGGTAGTACGCTATGGTAATGTGGTCGGTTCTAGAGGGTCAGTAGTACCGTTGTTTCAAAAATTGATTCGGGAAAAAGCACCAGAGATACCTGTTACTGACCCGCGCATGACCCGCTTTTGGATTACGCTTCAACAAGCTGTAGATTTAGTACTGAAAAGCTTGCAACGGATGCAAGGCGGAGAAATTTATATACCCAAGCTTCCTTCAATGAAAATGACTGACCTTGCTGAAGCCTTAGCACCAGGAGTGCCAATTAAGATAGTTGGTATTAGACCGGGAGAAAAACTGCATGAAGCCATGTTTTCTGCTGAATCTTCTCACCTAGCAATAGAGTTTGATGACCACTACATCATTAAACCGACCATTCAGTACACCCATACTGTGGATTATACCTGTAACGCTTTAGGGGAAAAAGGAATTCCAGCACCTGAAGGGTTTGAGTATAGTTCTGACACAAATATAGAATGGCTGACAGGTTTCCAACTGCTAGATATGTTGAAGCAATGAATCACTATATTCCCTACGGACGGCAAAGTATCAATCAAGACGATATTGATGCTGTGGTTGAAGTTTTGCGATCGGATTGGATTACTCAAGGACCAGCTATAGAAAGGTTTGAGCAAGCTGTCGCCAACTATTGTGGCGCAAAATATGCTGTTGCGGTATCTAGTGCTACAGCAGCATTACATATTGCTTGTCTTGCCGTTGGTTTGGGACAGGGGGATATTTTATGGACATCACCTAATACTTTTGTGGCTTCAGCAAATTGTGGATTATACTGTGGAGCCAAGGTTGATTTTGTAGATATCGATCCCCGTACCTATAATTTGAGTGTGAGTGAGTTAGAGCGGAAGTTGGCTTGGGCTGAAAAGCAAGGGTGCTTACCTAAAGTCATCGTCCCCGTGCATTTTGCAGGACAATCTTGTGAAATGGAGCAGATTCATGCTTTGGCGCAACGCTATGGTTTTAGAATCATCGAAGATGCTTCTCACGCTATTGGGGGAAGCTATCACGGACAAAGTATTGGTTGTTGTCAATTCTCTGATGTAACAGTTTTTAGCTTTCACCCAGTTAAAATTATTACGACTGGTGAAGGCGGTATGGTGCTGACAAACCAGGAGGACTTGTATCAGAAATTAATCAGGCTGCGGAGTCATGGTATCACCCGAAATGTAGATTTGATGCAAGGGAAACCTGACGGTTCTTGGTACTACGAACAGTTGGATTTGGGCTTTAACTATCGGATGAGTGATATCCAAGCAGCCCTGGGCGTTAGTCAGTTGCAACGGTTAGATGAGTTTGTCAAACGTCGCCGTTTTTTGGCTGAGCGTTACAATCAGATGCTACAAGGTTTGCCGGTTGTATTGCCGTGGCAACACCCTGAGACCGAATCAAGCCGACATTTATACGTGATTCGGCTCAAGCTAGATAAGATTAATAAAACTCATCATCAGGTGTTTGAAGAACTGCGCCAAGCTGGAATTGGTGTGAATCTACACTATATTCCGGTTCACACCCAGCCTTACTATCAACAACTTGGTTTTAACTTAGGTGACTTTTTTGAGGCTGAAAGTTACTACCAAGAATCTATCAGTCTCCCAATTTATTATGAATTACCAGTAGATAGTCAAAGTCAGATTGTAACTTTCCTTAAAAAAGTCTTAGAAAAATAGTTCTATACTGGATAAATTCTGAAATTCTCTATAGATAATTGATATGAAAATTGGTCTAGGTACTGCACAATTCGGTTTAAACTATGGTATATCCAATCTACTAGGTAAAACTTCGGCTGAGGAAGTAGAAAAAATCTTGGAAGTAGCAATTCGCAATGGAGTCAGTTTTATAGATACAGCACCAGGTTATGGAACTAGTGAAGAAATACTGGGCAAGAAGATTCTACATGATTCTATCTTTCAGATTATTACAAAAACACCAAAATTCTCAGATAATTCTATTACTAAAGATGATGTAGAAATGTTAGAAAAGACTTTTTTACAATCAATCTCAAAGCTAAATAAAGCATCTGTATATGGATTGTTAGTACATAATGCCGATGATTTACTATCAGAAAATGGAGATTTATTAATAAAAAAGATGCAAGAATTAAAATCTCAAAATTTAGTAAAAAAAATAGGTGTTTCTATATATAATGGAGAACAAATTGAGAAAATTTTAGATAGTTACCCTATTGATTTAATTCAAGTTCCTATTAATGTACTAGATCAGAGATTGCTCTTCAGTGGTTATTTACATAAATTGAAGAAATTTAACATTGAAATTCATGCTCGTTCTATATTTCTTCAAGGCTTACTGTTAATGAATCCAGAACACGTGTCGTCTTTTTTCAATTCCATTAGAGAACACCTAAAAATCTACCATGAATTTATATTGAGCAAGGGGATAACACCAATTCAAGCAGCTCTTAATTTCGTCACACAATTGACTGATATAGATGTTGTCCTAGTTGGTATTAACAATCATCAACAATTAAAGGAAATTTTTTTAGCATCAACAGATTCATGTCCAATAAGTAGCCAAGAATTTGCTCAATTCGCATTAACAGATAAATTTATATTAAACCCTGGATATTGGAGGCTTTAAAGTGATTTTTCAAGAAACTTTTTTTCTACAGCAAGAAGCTAACAACTGGTTTCAAAGAAATCAAGCAGTTTTAGAGACTTTTGATCGTGATGATAAGTTTGACTGGGTTTGCTACTTACTAAAGTTATTAAATGAGAAAGATAAACTTAATAATATTGTTGACATTGGCTGCTCTAATGGCTGGCGACTTAATAAATTAAGTCAACAAGGTTTTGGAAAATACTTTTTTGGTGTTGATGCTAGTTTAGAAGCTATTCAATCAGGTAAAGTGCATTACCCACATTTAAACCTGTACCAGGGTATGTTATCTCAACTACCATTGAAAACAGAATTCGATTTAGTTATTGTTGCTGGTGTATTGCACTGTGTCGATCGCCATACTCTTGTTAGGTCAATTGCTGAAATTGATAGAGTCACTAAAGATGAAGGAGTTTTAATCATCGGAGATTTTTTACCAGATTTTCAGCAACGTCGTCACAACCACCACTATCCAGAAGAACCTATTTATACATACAAGCAAGATTACGCCAAAATATTTGAATCATTTGGAATGTATCGAGAGCTAATAAAAGTAACTTCACATTATGATGAACCAGGAGTTCCTACAAATTCTGGTGAGAACTCTTCCAGATTTGGATGGACTTGTCTACAAAAATCCTTACACAGTTTTTATCCAGAAATTTCATGATTCTAGCAATTCTTCAAGCTCGTTTATCGTCCTCACGTCTACCAGGAAAAGTGCTCAAACCTATTCTAGGTATACCAATGTTGGCACTTCAAATTGAAAGAATTAGAGATACAAAACTGCTTAGCTTGATACTGGTTGCAACCAGCCAAGAGACTACAGATAATCCCATAGAGGAACTATGCAACAATCAACGAGTAGAGTGCTTTCGAGGTCAGTTGCATGATGTGCTCGATCGCTTTTATCAAGCAGCTAAATTATACTCTCCAGAACATATTGTTAGACTGACGGGCGATTGTCCACTAACCGATCCAAGTTTAATTGATGAAGTTATCAATTTTTATTTAACTGGGAATTTTGACTATGCAAGTAATGCACTGACCCCTACTTACCCAGATGGGTTAGATGTAGAAATCTTTCGTTTTAGTTGCCTAGAACAAGCCTGGGAAGAAGCACAATTACCTTCACAAAGGGAACATGTTACTCCATTTATTTATCAGCAGCCTAAACGTTTCAAAATTGGCAGCTACCAGAATAATATTGACCTATCACATTTACGCTGGACAGTTGATGAACTGGTCGATTTTCAGCTAGTATCAAAAATCTATGAGTCTCTATACACTAAAAAGCCAAAATTTACAACTAAAGATATTTTAGATTTTCTGCGTGTAAATGCTGAGTTGCAGACTTGGAACACGTGCTATCAACGCAATGAAGGGTTCCAACAATCATTACTTAAAGACGAAGTGTTTATTAAAAATGCTAATGAGGTTTAATTGTGTCAGAAAGATATCAAAATTCGGAAGCATTCTTGGCAAAAGCCCTTAACATCATTCCTCTAGGAACTCAAACGTTTAGTAAGAGTAAAACTCAGTACCCCTTTGGCGTTTCCCCCTACTTTATAGCTTGGGGAAAAGGTAGCCATGTTTGGGACGTGGATGGGAACGAATACATAGATTATATTAACGCGTTAGCAGCAGTGACGCTGGGCTATAACGATCCAGACGTGACAGCAGCTGTTCGAGACCAGTTGCAAGAAGGAGTCATTTTTTCCTTACCCCATACAATTGAAATTCAAGTGGCAGAAAAAATTGTTGAGATGGTACCATGTGCCGAAATGGTGCGTTTTGGGAAAAACGGTTCAGATGCGACATCTGGGGCAATTCGTCTAGCAAGGGCTTACACAAGACGCGATCGCGTGGCTGTCTGTGGATATCATGGTTGGCATGATTGGTACATTGGTTCAACAGCTCGAAATTTAGGCGTACCTCAAGCAGTACAGAAATTAACTCACACGTTTTTCTACAACGATATAGACTCATTACACAAAATATTTCAGAAATACCCTGACCAGGTAGCTACCGTTATTTTAGAACCAATGAATGTCTTTGAACCCACTAACAACTTTTTACAAAAGGTTAAGGATCTCGCTCATGAAAACAACGCAGTCTTGATTTTTGATGAGACGGTAACAGGATTTCGCTACGCTAACGGGGGAGCACAGGAATACTTTGGAGTCGTGCCAGATTTAGCCACGTTTGGCAAAGGGCTGGCAAATGGTTATCCAATTTCTGCTGTGACTGGTCGGGCAGAAATTATGCATTTGATGGAAGAAATCTTTTTTTCATTCACTTTTGGTGGTGAAGCGTTGTCACTGGCTGCAGCACTAGCAACCTTGTCTAAGTTACAGCAACAGCCAGTCATTGCAACATTAAAAAACCAGGGTCAGAAAGTTCTGACTGGAGTGGAAAAGCTGATTGATTATCATAAAGTCAGCCACATTCTGTCTGTATCTGGGAATCCAACATGGTCATTTTTATTAATCAAGGATGTCCCCCCTTACAGCAGTTGGCAGATTAAAACACTCTTTCTACAAGAGGTATTTGCACAAGGTATCTTGACGCTTGGCAGCCACAATATGAGTTATGCTCACAGCGATGCTGATGTGACCAACTTGCTAGCTATCTATGAAAAAGTATTTCCGCTTTTACAGGATGCTATAGATAATTGTACGCTTGAGAAGTATCTTCGATGCCAACCTTTGGAACCTTTATTTAAAGTTCGGTGATAGGATCATGTATTTCGTTTTCCGGGTTGACTCATCCATCGAGATTGGTACAGGTCATCTGATGCGTTGTTTGACTCTAGCAGATGCTTTATGTCAAAGGGGTAACAATGTTACTTTTATATGCCGCAATTTTTCAGGAAACTTAAGTAATTTACTTGAGAAAAAAGGTTTTGAGGTTCACCTATTGCCAACAACAACTGCCCTGCTTAACGAGCATCAACAGAGGAGAACATATGAGCAATGGCTAGGAGGGAGTTGGGAGACTGATGTGGAGCAAACTAAAGCGATTTTGGATAAAAAGCAACAGGACATTAATTGGCTGATTGTTGACCATTACTCCCTAGATTATCGCTGGGAGTCGCAACTAAGACCTTATGTTCAGAAGCTGATGGTTATAGATGATTTGGCAGATCGTCATCATGATTGTGATTTGCTTTTAGATCAAAATCTGTATGAGAATTTCGAGATTCGTTACAACGATCTTGTACCCTCTTACTGTCAGAAGTTTCTGGGACTGCAATACTTGTTACTGCGTCAGGAGTTTATAGAAGCACGGCGGACGCTACGCCAGCGAGATGGAAACGTTAAGAGAATTCTAGTTTTCTTTGGTGGTAGCGATCCGATGAATGAAACAGCAAAAGCGCTGAAAGCCATTCAATTGTTAAACCGACCTGATATTGCCGTTGATGTCGTAGTTGGAGCATCACATCAGCAACAGGAAGAGATTAGACAGTTGTGTAATGCCATACCTAATACAACTTTTTACTGCCAGGTGAATCAAATGGCGGATTTAATGGCAAAGGCTGATTTGGCGTTAGCAGCCGGTGGTACTAACACATGGGAACGCTGTTTCCTGGAGTTGCCAACAATAACTTTAGCGATCGCAACCAATCAACTAGAGCCTCTCACTGCTATTGCTACAAAAGGTGTCATCAGAAATTTAGGTTGGTGCAAAAATATTAATGTTAGAGATTTATGTGATGAAATCAAAAGATTAATTGAAAATCCCGATCTTCTTCGCAAAATGGCTCTTTTAAATAAAGAATTCATGAATAGCTCTTTGCTTCTTGAATCCGAACACCCCATTATTACGGCGCTTATGGAATCTCCATTGACCTCCTAAGATAAACTCAAATATTACAAAGAGGAAATTTATATGATAACTTCCATTACAGGCGATCGCATAGGCTTCAAAAATATAGAAATTGATGATTTAGAAAAAATATACATATGGAAAAATGATTTTGAATTAGATAGTTTAGTCATGTCACATCCCTTACCTGTTAGTAAAAAGGAAGTGGAAGATTGGCTAAAAAACAATCAATCTGATAAGCATCAAGTTCTTTTTGGAATATTTTTACTGGAATCACAACAGTGTCTTGGCATTGTGAGACTCATGTTTATTGATTGGATCGGTTCTACGGCGGACTTAGGGATATATATTGGAACTAAAGAACTTAGAGGTCAAGGTATTGGTCAGGAAACTGTCCGATTAATTTTGAATTATGCCTTTAAAGGTCTTAACTTACATAAAGTTTGTTTAAGAGTTCTTGAGTCAAATCTTAATGCCATTCGTTGTTATCAAGTCTGTGGATTTGTTCAAGAAGGATTACTGAGGCAGCAATATTGGGTGAATGGTAAATATGAAAATGTTATATTAATGGGTATTTTAAAGAGTGAATTTAAATAGCAATTTTAGTTTTTTACTACTTACAGATTAGCAACGCAGGAGGAAATCAATTGAAATGTGCCATTATGCAACCAACATATATGCCTTGGGCTGGTTACTTTAACCTAATTTCTCAAGCTGATATATTTGTTTTTTTAGATGACGTACAGTATGAGAAAAGCTCTTGGCAAAATCGAAATAGGATTTTACTGAATGGTCAAGTACATTGGATAACTGTACCGTCTCAGCGATTATATCTCGGTCAGAGCATCAAAAATATTCAAATAGATGAGAAACGGAATTGGAGACAAAAGCATTTTAAATTAATTAGTCAAGCTTATGCTAAACATCCTTATATCAATGAATTACTGAACGTTTTGGAAATAATATTAGAACCCTCAATTATATTTTTGTCAGAGCTAAATATAAAAATTATTAGAGCTTTTGCCAATAGCTTAAACTTATATCCTAAGTTTGTAGTTTCTAGTGAATTAAATATTTGTGGTCAACGTACAGAAAGATTAGTCAAAATTTGCGAATACTTTAATTGTAATGAGTACGTTAGCCCAGTAGGGGCAACTGAGTACTTATCTAAAGACGGAGATTTTAAAGATTCTCAAATACACCTTTCCTTTCAAGAATTTCTACCTAGTAACTATGCACAACATAAGCAAAATAGCTTTATCAGCCATTTGTCAATTCTTGATGTACTAGCTAACTTAGGATGGAAAAAAACATCACAATATGTGACAACCGGAACAGTAAATTAAGAGTAAGATTCATCAAGGATATTTAACAATGACAAATAGTAAGTATCATCTAGAACCTCATCCAGAATTTGGTTTTTTACAAATAAAGCCAACTCCAACACCTGAAGAAATTACTCAGTTTTACGCTAATGAATTCTATGCAGCTTATCCTAAATTTAATGATTCCGCTCTTGAAGTACAACTGTTAGATAAAGAGTGGCTGGATGCTAGCAGAGAGGATATGTGTGTTAGTGTTTCTGAGATAATAGGGGAACCTTTAGCAGGTAAGAAAATACTAGATATTGGTTGCGGTTGGGGTCAAGCTCTTTTCTACTTCCAAAATAAAGGAATGGTGTGCTATGGCTTCGATCCAGCTCCAGAAGCTGTAAGCTATGCCAATAAACACGGACTAAATGTTGTCCAAGCCGGTATGGAAAAAATGGATGTCTTTGAAGGGCATGAATTTGATGTTGTTACTTTGTTAAATGTTTTGGAACATCTTGCCGATCCAGTAGCTACGTTGCGTGAAATTAAAGAGAGACTATTAAAGCCAAAGGGCTTACTCATTATTGATGTTCCCAATGAATTTAATGCTTTCCAATTAGCGGGTAGAGACGTACATAAGTTAGAGGATTGGTGGGTGGCTCCACCCGGACATTTAAATTATTTTAGCAAAGACACTCTATGCAATCTTCTCGCTAATTTAGGATACGAAGTCAAGCTCACTAAATCTTCATTTCCAATAGAAATGTTTTTACTATTTGGTGATAATTACGTTAAGGATGGTCCATTAGGTCGCCAGTGTCATGAGCGCCGTATGGCATTTGAACTGAATTTACAGAAAACTGGACATATGCAAGTTTTACATAAACTCTATTGCTCATTAGCTGAACTAAATTTAGGTCGTCAAGTTATTGCTTATGCCGTGAGGAATTAAACAATGAAACTGATGAATATCGGCGGTGCAACCGCCATATTGGAACACAAGGGGAAAAGAATATTGTTTGACCCTTGGCTTAACGATGGTATTTTTCATGGTGCTTGGTATCACTATCCACCATTGCAAGTTAGTCTGAAAGATATAGGTAGGATTGATTACCTTTATATATCACATATACATGAAGACCATTGCGCTGCAGGAACTATTCAGCATTTGAACAGAGATGCTGAAGTCATTTTAATGGATAGGTCGCCAAATTATGTTGCTAAATTTTTAGAGCTACACGGATTTCAATTTAAAAAAATTCATCTAATTAAGCCTCGTACACCTACTCAAATTGCTCCCGGCTTATGGGTTGATATGCTAGAAGCAGATCCCGCTCATGAGCTAAACTACCTAATTGATTCTGCTCTAATTCTCAATTGGGATAACTTTATTATCTACAACGCTAATGATTGTTCCCCCTACAATGGAGGATTAAAGTACATTCAGGAAAAGCACGGTAACGTTGATTTGGCATTATTACCTTATGCTGGAGGATCTGGCTATCCTGCTTGTTACACAAATCTCTCAGATACAGAAAAAATGAGAGAAAAACAACGAATTTTTGAACACAACTTACAAGAATTTGTCAATACAGTAAAAACACTACAGCCAAGCTACGCAATGCCATTTGCCGATCAATACGTTATTGCTGGCTCAAGGTCTGACTTAAATAAATATTTGCCGCATCCACCAGATGGATCGGTGGTTCTTGATGCCTTGAAAAAGGTAGGTTGTGAAGAGAAAGCACTTTTATTAAAGTCTGGACAAGTATTTGATTTTGAAATCCAACAAAAAATACCTAATATTCCTTACCAGCCTCACTCTGAAGAAGATAGAAATCAATACATAGCAAATGTTGTAAAACATCAAGTCTATGACTATGAAACTTTTTCGATGAACCTGAGCGTACCTATAAAACGTTTAGTAGAATCTGCTCGTTCAAGACTATGGAGGGAACAACTTAAGGAGCAGTACTTTCCCAATTTCTACTATTATTTTGATGTTCCAGATAGAAATCGTCGTTTTCATATTCCATTGAATGTGGAGACTGTAGAAGAAGTGGCTTGGAATGCTTCTTTATCTGAACCCTATCTGCGTATTACAATTCCAAGTACTTTGTTGATATTATTGTTAATTGGTCATATTTCTTGGAATATTGCTGATGCAGCACTTTTTTTAGATTATGAACGGGTTCCCAATATTTTTAATCCTAAAATCCATGCTTTTATTAATTATTTAAGACTGTAAAAAGTTCTATGAAAGAAATTAAAATTAGAGACCGAAAAATTGGTGTTGAGCATCCTCCCTTCGTGATTGCTGAGATGTCTGGCAATCACAATCAATCTTTAGAAAGAGCTTTAGAAATTGTAGATGCTGCTGCTAAAGCAGGCGTACACGCTCTTAAACTCCAGACCTACACTGCGGATACAATGACTTTGGACATCGACGAGGGTGAGTTTTATATTGATGACCATAAAAGTCTATGGCATGGTAACTCCCTGTATCAGCTATACCAACAAGCTTATACGCCCTGGGAATGGCACAAACCCATTTTTGACCGTTGCAAGGAACTAGGAATTATTGGCTTTAGCACTCCTTTTGATGCTACGGCTGTACATTTTCTCGAATCTCTAGATGTACCTTGTTATAAAATTGCCTCTTTTGAAAATACTGATTTACCCTTGATTCGCAAAGTGGCTAGTACAGGTAAACCAATGATGATCTCTACTGGTATGGCGACAGTGGCAGAGTTAGATGAAACTGTACGGGCAGCACGCGAGGCGGGATGTCAGGATTTGATACTACTTAAATGCACCAGCACTTATCCTGCGACACCAGAAGATACAAACCTGCTGACAATTCCTCATATGCGTGACCTGTTTAATGTTCAAGTGGGACTGTCTGACCACACTATGGGAATTGGCGTTGCCGTTGCTAGTGTTGCACTAGGGGCTACAGTTATCGAAAAGCACTTCACCCTACGACGGGCTGATGGTGGTGTGGATTCAGCTTTTTCAATGGAACCACATGAAATGCAACAGCTGGCGATCGAGACTCAAAGAGCTTGGCAAGGGATGGGTACCATAAAGTATCAGCCTACAGAAGCTGAGAAGGAGTCTTTGGTTTATAGGCGATCGCTCTACATTGCCCAAGACATGAAAGCAGGAGATTTCTTGATGCCAAAGAATCTGAAATCGATGCGCCCAGGGTTAGGTTTACCCCCGAAATATTATGAAATTCTGTTAGGAAAACAAATTAAACAGGATGTCAAAATGGGAACACCTTTAAAGTGGGAGTTAGTTAGTTAGCGCAGCTTGAAAAAGTACAAAATCTTATACCGTTAGCCATACCAAAAATTACATATGTTTACAGCAATGTCTGAAAGTAAAAAAATATTATTCTTCTCTCCCTACTCAGCATGGCTTCTCCACAGCCAAGTTGATGCTGTTATGGCGAAGGCACTAGAAATGCGGGACTGTGACGTACTAAGCGTTATTTGTGATGGAGTTTATCGAGACTGTTACATTACTCGAGGAATGAGCAGTCAACAAGCCCTCAATAGTTGTCAATCTTGTTCGCAATTAGGTCAGCGTTTTTTTGATTCATTTGGTTTGCCCTATTTGCAACTGCGTGATTTTATCTTACCTGATGACTATGCGATCGCTAACCTGTGGATAGAAACTGTCGATTCAGATGATTATGCCAACGCCACCTATCAGGAATTGCCAATTGGGAAATGGGTTACTTCATCAATTTACACTTACTTTAGGATCTCCCCCCATCGGTTATCTATGCCTAATGTCCGTAAGATTCACAGGCAATATCTCATGGATGGTTTGATAACGTATCAAGCTGTCTCAAGATTACTGGATACCCACCAACCAACAAACTTATTTTTATTTAATGCACGACTTGCACCATATAGAATAGCTTTTGAAGTAGCACGCCAACGACAAATAGATACGATTGTTCATGAACGAGGTTATATTGCTGATAGCTTCAGCTTTTTTGACAATTGTAGTGTTTTGAGTACTAAACCTCCTCTAGACTGTGTCCGTGCTTGGAAAAATATTCCTCTTAAAGAGTCTGAATTACTACAAGTCAAGAAGTATTTTACTAATCGGGAAGCTGGACTTAATCTAAGCTGGCCATCATTTTATGACTTCAAGACCAATTATGCAGAAGTTCGACAAAAACTGCGAATACCTGCAAATGCAAAAATCTTTACAGTTTTTACATCAAGTGAAGATGAACTTAGGGCGTTTGAAGATTATGCAGGAATTACAGAACAGCTTGATATCATCGATCGTTTAATAAACATCTTTGCGGATAGGGATGAATATTTAGTGGTTCGTCATCATCCACTTATTGCAGGCGATAAATTTACTCCACCTGATACCGATCTCTTGACAAGAGCTTATCATCAAGCACTCTTGGCACCAAAAAATGTGCGGATTGTGATGCCATCTGAGCAATTAACTTCCTATGCTTTGTTGTGGAATACGGAGGCGGCGATCGCGTTTTTTAGTACTATTTCCATTGAGTCCGCTGCAAGAGGTGTTCCAACCGCAAGTTTTAAAATCTCTCCATATCACCAAGCTTTAAGGTATGTCATAGAAACTGATAACCTTTCTACAGAAAATTTGAAAATGCTAGTTGATGAACTGTTAGCTGAATCTGCTCGATCTACTGTAGAAGATATGAGAAATTTGTATAGATTTACTCATGCTTTTTTCTTTAAATTTTCTACTAAGTTTCGTGCCTTTGGTGTTAAAGATTCACATTTTTATGATTTAAGGTTCCAGAGTCTAGACGAACTTCAACCAGGTAACGACCCATCACTAGATAGAATTTGTAATCGAATTCTCAACGGTTCATTTCTTTACGATTTATCAGATAGCGATGACACAAGTCGCTCTCTCTTAGAAGAGGAAAATTTTTTACAACAAGAACTCTTGGAAGTCAAAGAGTTTAGTCAGAAAGTTAGAGAGCAAGCATTGGTACAAAATAATTTCTCCTCAGAGCCAAAAGTTAGTGTCATATACTTACATTATAAAGGAGAAGAGTATAATAACGAACTCTTGCAGAATTGGTTAGAACGATCTAGGTATAAAAATATCGTTTTGCATTGCTGTAGTCATTTAGATTGGGAAAACTACCAAGATGTTATAGATTCAATCATTACTATTCTAAAGTTGAGTAAAGAAGACTATGTTCTTGTAGTTAATAATCAATTTCAATATGATGAGTCATTTATTTCATCAGCTTTGGATATATTATTGGCTGATGGAAACGAAGAAACTTTAGGAGTTTTGTTTGGAGCGTGGCTGGCTTCTTCAGACAATGAGATTCAACAACAAATTTTTACCCAATATGTCCCAGTCTCAAGTTACCATCAAGCTCTGGAAATTCTTCCTTCTCTTCAATACCCACAAACTTTATTGTCCTTTGCTCTAATGCGGTCTCAGGCATTAGTTAGTATTCTAAATACTATTAAGCAAATACCTATAGCTAGCCAAGCTGCTGAAAGTCTATTTACCCTTCTTAACGGAACTGGCATTTATAAGACAAAGATGCCAATGCTTGTCTTACACGAGTCTGAAAGTTCGGAATTACTATCAACTCAAATTTTCACTTGGGTTACCGATTATCAAACCGATCCAAGTAATAAAACTACACTAGCTAACCTTCTCCAAGCTCGAAAGGACATTGCCGATCTATTGCTTGGGCTTAATGCAGATCGATTACCAAGTATATATTTAGGCGACACAGGTAAGGCATATCAAATACTAGTCAATAGTGGTATTCAGTATGAACCACTAACTGAAACTGAACAAGGCTTTGTGGCTGAAACAATGGCACATACAACTAACGGATTTGGTGAATCGCAAGCCATTCAGTATCTACTAGTTGCAATGCTCTACTACCGACCTCATCAATTACCCTTAGCCTGCGACCTAACTCGTATACCTAGCTGGTTGCTCAAAGACTACCTTAAATTTACACTACATCCTCCCCTTTATTTTGAAAAGAGAGGAGAGGTAGATAGTTATTACCAATATATGCAACAGTTGCTTAATGACTTGCATAGTAATATTTTGAGCAATCCTGATTCAGAACTTTGGCTGGAGGTAGCAGGTCATTTTACAAGGGCTGCAAACTTTATTCCTTTGTATTTTAATCAAGCAAACTTGAAAGATATCTACACGAAACGTGCGGATATCATGGAATTCTTCTTGACGAAGATAGGTAGTGAGCTTGAATATGAATTTCCAGAACGCTCCTTAGAATTCAATAAAATTCGCTTGGGAGTTCTTGCGTCTCATTTTGGACCACAAACAGAAACTTTTGCTGCCCTACCTGTATATAAACATTTGAATAGAGATTTATTTGAGATAATTCTCTTCACATTTAATGTTAGCAATCACCGTTTGGAAAGTTACTGCGTTAGTCATGCAGATGCTTTTGTAAAACTACCAAGCGATTTGGTTGACCAAGTGCAAATCATTCGGGAAGCAGAACTAGATATCCTGTTTATTTCTACTAATGTAACTGCAGTTAACCATCAAATTACCTTACTTGCCTTACATCGGTTAGCACCAGTACAGATGGTTGATGCCAATTCCCCTGTATCAACTGGTATGCGTCATGTTGATTACTACATTTCTAGTAAATTGTCTGAGCCAGAAGAGAATGCTCAACAACATTACTCTGAAAAGCTCATTACATTAAACAGTCCTCCTCAATGTTTCGATTTTGCAACTGAGGAACAAATTCTTCCCACAACTCCTATAAGCCGAGAAAGTCTGGGGATTGATAAGACGACTGTCGTTTATATCTCTGGAGCTAATTATTTCAAAATAATTCCAGAGGTAGAAGTGACTTGGGCAAAAATAATTGCCAACGTACCTAATTCCGTACTCTTACTTTATCCGTTCAATCCAAACTGGGCATCCTCCTACCCCTATCTTGCTTTCCGAAAACGTATAGTCGCTACTTTTGCTGAATATGGTCTAAGTGAAGATAAGTTAATTATTCTTGACCCTTTACCGAACCGTGCTGACATTAAAGAACTGTTGAAACTTGCTAACATCTACTTAGATTCCTATCCTTATTCTGGGATGACATCGCTTATCGACCCATTGGAAGTGAGTTTACCAACGGTGGTCATGGAAGCAGAACCCTCTCGTTCTCAGAAGGGAGCATCGCTGCTGCGAGAACTAGAGCTACCTGATTTAATTGCTAATAACGAAGCAACATATATTCAGTTGGCTGTCGATCTCGGTACCGATTGTAAGTTACGCCAACAAAAAAGCGATCGCCTCCTGCAAAGAATGCAGGCTAACCCTATATTTTTGGACAGTCGCTCTTTCTCAGCTCAAATAAAAGAACTTTTCCGAGAATTATTCCGCAAGCATCAGGTACTGGCTCTTACAGAGCATCTCAAGTTAAAAGATATTAACCTCATGATTTTTCCAGATTGGTCACAGCCGGAAGAATTACTTTGTGAGGAGTTGGAACAAGTGATTGGGGCGATCGCAACTCATTCCAATAGTGAAAATATCACTCTACTAGTAGACATCAGCCAAATTTCTTATGAGGAAGCCGAACTATTGTTATCCGGTGTGACTATGAATCTTCTAATGCAAGATTTAGACGTTAGCGAGGGATTAGAAATTTCTTTGTTGGGAGATTTATCGGAGATACAATGGCAAGTTTTGTTACCTCGTATCCAAGCCAGAATTGTTTTGGAAAAGGAAGATAAACAAGCGCTCGCACAAGTACAGGTAGAAAAGCTTCTAGCTTACAATTTAGATAGTTATATGGTATTCTGTAGAGAAATTGCACCAGTTTAAGCCCCTATTCTTTAAACGCACTAATTCTCTACCGTCCAATCTTCAAACTGCAACCTAGGTACGCGGGAAAAATCTCGCTGATTGCGCGTTACCAAAATGGCATTGTGAGAAATTGCAATGGCTGCAATGCGTAAATCTTGCGTACCAATACGAATTTTTTGCCCCTTTAGTTCTATATAACACTTAATAGCTTTTTCATCAAAATCCAGTATTCTAATATTGTTAAAAAACTCTACTCCTTGTCGCAATCCTAAGTAGCCCCATTTTAATCTTTGGGCTTCCGAAGATTGTCGTATAGCGTCCAACCAACCACGCATTTGTTCTTCAACTGTAATCACCGTTATAGCAATTGCTTCTGTTTTTACATTATTTAAACGCTGTTTCACAACAGAATGCTGGTTTTGAAAAAGTGTAAGAGTATCTGTATCTAGTATCCACAAACTCATTAAATTTCATCCTCTGTATCCATTTCTGTATCAAGTTCGCGGCGGTAAGCTTCGATATTTGATACTACCTCATTAAAAAGAGGATTATCTTGATACATTCCAGCAAATTTCATCCAAGGATGTTCGGATTTTGGCACTTCAATTTCTTGGGTAATTATTTCTACATTTTGCAAACGAGCAATTACAAGTTCATGTAAATGTAAAAGTGCATTTTCTCTTGTAGCTGCAAATACTTGACAGTCTGGTAAACCCCAAACTGTTGCTTGATAACCACCTTCTTTTGCTTCGACTAATACGGAATAATTTACTTTGGATAAGCGATCGGGGATATTTTTGATTAAATTAGTAGTCATAAAATTTACCTTCAAAACTTTTCTAGAGTTACAGCGCTTTGCATCTGAATGAGGTACACCCCCCTTTCATCCCCCCTTAGCAAGGAGGGACAGAGGGGGGTAATTTTTGTTCCTCATCAAGTTGAAATCTGCTGTAATTGAGATTAGGGTATTTATCCTATTTCTATTTTTATCCTAGTCTATCACTTCCGATGAAAAGTCCTCTTCCCTAACCCCTAACCCCCTCCTTCCACATACTTTTGCCACATTTGCTCGTAAGCCTTCTCCATCTCACGAGTAAACTGTTTGGCGTTCCACAGAGGCGCTGTTTGTCTTGATGCTTTCAGCTTACTAGCAATTTTCTGCCGCAAAACTTCATCTTTTCCCAACCGTCTACCCCATTCTACATAATCTTCGTCAGTCCAGGCAATGCCTTCTGTAATTCCTGCATTCATCATCATGGTGTAGCTGTTACGAGCAGCAAATTGCTCTCCTACTCGCGTCACCAAAGGAATTCCCATCCACAAAGTTTCCATAGTGGTTGTGGCTCCATTGTATGGATAAGTATCTAATACCACATCGGCAATACCCAAGTTGGCACGATGGACAGCTTCTGTCGCAACATCTGGTAAAAATCGCAGCCTTGAGAAATCAACGCCTTCTTCCTCAGCTATTTGCTCAAAAAAACTTTTCATTGACTTTTGATCGGCAGAACCTTTAATTAGGAAGTAACTGTTTGGTACCGCTTTCAAAATCCGCATTTGCCAGCGTGCTGTTTCAGGATGGCGCTTGTATCCTCCCTGAGAACTGAGATAGATTACTGCATCGCAAGGAATATCTAAGTCATCACGGCGTAAAGTAGGTACTCCTACTTCAAAACCATCTACGGCAATGTAAGTTTTGGGTAAGCGCCAAATTTTCTCACTATAGTACTGCTTAGCTGCGTCTGGTAAAACATAAGGATCGGCAATATAGTAATCAATTGTAGGTACACCCGATGCATCCCAACCAAGCCAACTTACCTGCACCGAAGCTGGTTTGAGCGCCATAACCTCACAAGTGATATTGAGCGTTAAGCTATCAAGATCTACCAAAATATCGATTTCATCTTGATAAATTTTTTCAGCAATTTCTAAAGTATCTATTCCTAGTAAATTGGCTTTGTCAACTTGATTAATGTACCATTCATGCAAGCTATCTTCTCTTTGATTAGAGCCAATTTGATAGGCATTAGCAGCAACAAAATAACCGTGAATTTGAAAGCGATCGCGATCGTGATGTTGAAACAACCATCTTGCCAGCCAGCCCACTGAATGCCTTCTCATGCATTGAGAAATATAACCAATTTTTAATGATTTGGTAGATTTCCCAACATTGGAACTTACTTTTGAGCGCTGGTAATATCGCTCTATGTGTTCTTTTGCATAATTTTCAATATTAGTCTGGCACAACTGAGCAACCTGATTGTAAATTTTTCTATTTTCTTGCGGTCGATCCCGGAAGTAAGGGAAAAAATAACTTGAGCCAAACAGACGTACAACCGTTGTTTGGCTCAAATCGGTGGGTTGTTCTTCTAACAGTGTTGCTAGCAAGGATTGTTGTTTCTGCAATACCAAAGACGCTTCTTCCCAGCGTCCACCAGCATGCATCAATCCACGTAGTACCAAATGATTTGCAAAAACTTCGTCTGCCAGTGTCTTTGAGAGGGCATAGCATCGCCTTGCCATCTCTATGCCTTGGTCGTAATCGCCGATATTTTGATACAAACTAGATAGATGACGCAATAATTCTGTATGAGAACTGTTTATACGCAGGCACAACTCTGCTAACCGTACTGCTACTTTCCCTTGCTGTAACGTAGCAGCAATTTTAATCGCGGCTAAGAGCAGTACCCCTAAAGCGTTGGGCAAATGCTGAACATGAACTAAACAAACTTCCGCAAATTCTTGCGTAGAAGGGTGGAGTGGGGCAGAATCAATAACATCCTCTAGTACTTGCAGCAACCACTTGGCATCAACAGATAAAGATTGCTCAGTGCGTAGCAGTTCAATCACTTCCAGAGTATGTAGCTCATCCCCTGTAAATGTTTCCAATTGGATAGCAAGTTGAATGAGATGTAACAAATTGTCTAAAGCTGCTGGTTGAGCACACCGTATCTGCTCTCTAATTGCTAAAGCTGTGAAATAGTCTGCTCGTGCTGAACGCCTTTGTGCTTCAGCTTGCAGCACCTGTATAAGTTCCTCATTCCATTCATCAACTTGTTCTGGCTCACCGTCTATCATTGCCATGAGCCAAGTTGCTTGAGCTTCCTCCATTTGCCCTTGTAAGAGCAACACCAGCCCTAAATACCAGTAGTGGGACTTCCGTTCTGGTTCTACAGCAATTGCCTGCTCGTAAAAGCTAACAGCTTTATAATAATCTTCTTGAATAAGACTTTTATAGGCTTGTTGCTGCCAATCAGTAGAATTTATTAATAAAGAATCAAAAGTCATATAGTCTCAAAAAGTGACTTGCAGTTCATACCAACAGAGTAGTCATGAAAAAACAACACAACTTGGTATAATAAGAAAAGTGAGTGAGTAGTAGAAGCTACCCACTCTAGGAAGAAAGCTGATGCCCAACTAAATGCTACTGGGTACAATCAGTCACTGAACTAATTGACTTCTTTCATTCCGGGAGTCATGGTATTACAATTACCAGTAGCAATAGCAGCAGCCGTTACCGCTTCAGGAGTACCAACAGCCACACTTGCGGCTGGGTTGTATGCGTTTTTAGCTTCACACAAGCTTGCTTGGGTTAGTGATTCAGTTATATTACCTACAGTTTGGTCTACTGTGTAAACTATGCCAGCGTAAGACTTGAGTTTAGCTGCTCGTGCTGCTGCTATATTGACAGCTGCTTTTGCATAATTATCAGTGGAGCCGTCGTCAATTAAGTATGAAAAATTATCACTTGCAGTTTTGAGACCAATAGCCAAATCTACAATACTGCTCCCGAATCTATTGGCGTTTTCCAAATAATATGCTTGCTGTGCTCGGTTAATAGCACCAATGTTTTGTTTAGCTTCCGACTGTCTGGCTTTACTAACTTGATTGAGCAATGAAGGCAAAGCAATAGCCGCTAACACACCGATAATAATGACAACTACTAATAGTTCAATAAGGGTAAAACCTTCATCTTTCTTCTTGCGATTTAAGTGATGCAGGAATTTGACTTGCAGTTCTGGCTTAAGCATAGGGGGTCTCCTTTGAATAGGGAAGTTCGATTGCTGAGTTCTAAATGTAACTTACCCACTTCATTTCAGTTCCATATCACTCTTGATGAAAATTTTTTTCTTGGACAAAGCAAAGAAGTGGGGGATGAGGAAATGAGGTGATCGGAGGCTTCTTGTCTCCTTAAGGTCTGCGCTCTAACAGCACATAACCATGGCTTTCCAACCTGATAAGTAGTTTTTGCAGTGTCAGAAAGACTTCGTGCGTATTGATTGGCTCTAAGGTCACTGGATGCAGGGGTCTAACTTTCTGCCAAAATTCCACCAACGACATCATTGTTTGAGGTGCATTTAACAGAGGAATAAAGAAAAGTGCCATTGAGCTGTCGATACTGATAGTCCCTTTAGTTAGAGATAAATGTTCGCTCATAGCAAATACTTTCATTTCTGTAACGCAAGCTATGAGGTCTTGTTTAAACTTCTCGGTTATAAGTTGAGGATGCAGGTGAACCCGCACTTCCTCCCAGTCAGAAATTGTCCATTCCGTGACCGGAACAAAAGACTTGCCTTCTTCTGGATGACCACACCAAAAATCAAGTAATCGATGAATGGGATGTAAAAGTTCAAATAGCTGTAGTTGTTGCTCTACAGAAGCTTCTGGTAAGCTCATTGCTAAAATAGCAGGCAAGTCATCTGGTTCTTTGAACAAATTCATCAAGTTCCACTGTCGCCAGTTCACCATACTGATAAACTCTAGATCTGCTGTTCTCAGAGCAGCAAACATATCAGCGATCGTGTAACCTTTATCTCCTTGGAGTAGATAATTCATTAAAATAGTTTCGTTATTATCCTGTCCTTCATAGATAGAATTCCAAGTGGTAGCTTTGAGGCGGACATTATCTTTTAAAGCTATCATTGTTTCTCTAACAGCTTCTATCTCAAATTTTTCAGGATTTCCATCCATTAATCCCATCATTTTGAAGACTTGCTGCGCGCGGAAAAAATGAAATCGTTGCACTGAACTG
Source organism: Scytonema sp. UIC 10036 (assembly GCF_009725235.1). The sequence goes on along the minus strand of NZ_WJFC01000092.1, from coordinate 13,953 downwards.
TGCAAGTTACTGCGAATAATTCCCTCTAGTTGTAAAACCGCTTTCATTGCTTGTAAAGCAACTGTCAAGTTTGGACAAAGAGAGAGTAGCTCATCACAATTGATATAATCAAATCGATAATTTAACTTTGGTAAATCCTCTACTGATAAAACATAAAATTCTGCATTATCGCATCCATGATAATCTAAACGTTGCCGTGCCAATTGAACAGATTCTGTTGAGATATCAATTCCAACAACTTTAGCTCCGGGATTTGCTTGTGCCAAGACTAGCGATTTGTAACCAGAGCCACATCCGGCATCTAAAATGACTTTTCCTTTGGTCTCTATAACTTTTTGGTTTCTTAAGTAGTAGGGTGTTACCAAATTATGAATGTAAAGTGAATTAGGGTTATCCTTGGGACATTTATCTACAGGAATTCTCGGATAGGGTGTACTTTCATATTGCTGACGGATTTTTTCTAGTAATTCAGATGATTGACTTGCCATTCAATATTTTCTCCTAAGCTAGGGGTATGGGAGAGGGGTATATTCCATGAGTGTTCCCAATTTTTTGGATTTCTAACACAAAAACAACGATCGCTCTTAACAAAACTCTCTCCCACCTTGCAAGGCATCCCTGAAAAAATATTGACTTTCACTTTTCCCACCACTACAGTCTGCTATGCTATATTAAGTCATAGTCGTTATGAGTTCATTTAAAAAATCATGACCAACCCGACAGTAGAAAACGTAGTGATTATCGGTTCTGGTCCGGCTGGTTACACGGCTGCTATCTACGCCGGACGAGCTAACCTCAAACCTGTTGTCTTTGAGGGTTTCCAAGCTGGGGGATTGCCTGGAGGTCAGTTGATGACAACAACTGAAGTGGAAAACTTTCCTGGATTTCCCGAAGGTATTACCGGACCGGAACTCATGGATCGAATGAAAGCTCAAGCGGAACGCTGGGGAGCTGAGTTATATACTGAAGATGTTATTGAAGTTGATTTCAGCCAGCGTCCTTTTACAGTCCGCTCTGAAGAAAGAGAATTTAAAACCCATAGTGTTATTATCGCCACTGGCGCAACTGCAAAACGGCTGGGGCTACCCCTCGAACACGAGTTTTGGAGCCGGGGTATTTCTGCTTGTGCAATCTGCGACGGTGCTACACCCATTTTCCATGGTGCAGAATTGGCTGTGGTTGGTGGCGGTGACTCGGCTGCAGAAGAAGCAATTTACCTCACCAAGTACGGCTCTAAAGTGAATTTGCTAGTACGTTCTGACAAGATGCGGGCTTCTAAAGCCATGCAAGACCGCGTTTTAAGTAACTCCAAAATTGTCGTTCACTGGAACACGGAACCTGTAGATATTTTTGGTAACGAGAACCACATGGAAGGTGTCAAAATCCGTAACACCAAAACAGGTGGAGAAAGCGAACTGCACGTTAAGGGGTTATTTTACGCCATCGGTCACAAGCCCAATACCTCTTTATTTAAGGAACAACTGGAACTTGATGAAATCGGGTACATTCTCACCAAACCCAATTCTCCAGAAACCAGTGTAGAAGGTGTTTTCGCTGCAGGTGACGTACAAGATCACGAGTACCGTCAAGCAATTACTGCTGCAGGTAGTGGTTGTACAGCAGCAATGTTGGCAGAACGCTGGTTGTCTTCTAACGGATTGATTCAGGAATTCCATCAAAAACCGGAAACTCCAAATAATGAGTTAGAACATCCTGCTAGGAAAACAGAAGAGCAGCAAGCTAGCGAATTTAATATTGAGAGAACTCGCCATGAGGGAGGTTATGCCTTACGCAAACTTTTCCATGATAGCGATCGCCTTCTGATTGTCAAATATGTTGCTCCGGGTTGCGGTCCTTGTCACACCCTCAAGCCAATTCTCAACAAAGTTGTCGATGAATTTGACGGCAAAATTCACTTTGTTGAAATCGATATTGATAAAGACAGAGACATAGCCGAAAATGCAGGTGTTACTGGAACCCCAACAATTCAGTTCTTCAAGAATAAAGAGTTATTGAAAGAACTCAAAGGCGTCAAGCAAAAAAGTGAGTATCGTCAATTAATTGCTAGCAACTTATAATTTTGGATTTTGGATTAAAAGAGTCTTGCTTGGCTGAATTACATCCAATTATCCATAGCATACTTTTTTCAAATTTGTATGGCTTTTTCTTGTGGAACGGGCGAGACGCCCGTTTTTTTTATAAATAGTAACATTAACTTATTTTCTCTCTCGTCGTCTAGAGTAATTGCTCACTCAACCGCATAAGAGGTAAATTGGCGTTTAAAAGGAGAATGAAAGCCAATAACAATATCTGAGTGAGGCACGCCCGATTTAACTAACCTTTCGGCGATCGCTTCTTCCGTACCATTATATTGAATCCAAATTTTTCCTTTAATAATATCAAAATGTAAGACGGGGCCAAAAACCCGTTTATCTCCTTCCCACCCAACATAAGTCAATTGATAATGGTCATTTTTAGAATCTATAATGATTTCTGGTTTTACCGTATCGGTATTAGAGCTAGTTTGTGCATGCTCGCTTAAAATTTGTTGAATTAGTTGTCGATACTTTTCTATTTTGTCCATTGCAGTATTTCCTCCTGTGTTGGATCGTATATTATTAATTTTACTTGAGAACGTCGAAGCGCACGTTGAATAAACGGAAGTTGAAAAAAATCTTGATAAGTTTCGTTAGGAACGGCTAAATATAAAATTCTTTCTGGTTGTTGTTCTTCAAGAGCCTGAGAGTAGTTGATATACTGACCAAGTGCCGTATGAAATTCACTTATATCCGAGTCAGCAATAAAACTTTTGATTTCAACTGCTATTTTTTCTGCTTCACGTTCTGCTGCAATAGCATTACTAGCAGCTAAATCTATTTGGACTTTAACTGCCTCACTGATACGAATAGTTAAAGGGTCATCAGTGATTATCCACCCATCCTTGATTAAAGCATTTTTTGCTTGTTGGTGGAAAATATCTTTAGCCATTTTTCCATCTCTAGATTCACAGAGTTTGCGACTCTTATTAAAGATTTTAGCTGAGATGTCAATCACCAGCTGAGGCAAATAGATTATTAGAAAGTATTTCTCGGCGGAGTCACCGAATCGAGATCTGACAAACAGAGCACTTTATTATCTTGTAGTACGGGCGTCTCGCCCGTACCACATCTTAGAGGTCATCATCTTAAATGAATTTGTGTTTTTGTACCATTGCATAAAGCTCCCCGATATGTAAAATGGGGATTTGTATTCAGAAGTTATTAACCTCAGCTTTATATATAATGACCGTTACAAAAACTCCTAAACCAAGATTTTTCCGTTTTGCCAAGAATCCTCACCTATCTCAGCAACTTATGGGGATTGGACTGGGAATTACTCTCTTTTTCATCTTTATCGCTATCTTCGCTCCTGTCTTTCAAGGCTTGGGATGGCTTCAAGGTCCCACTGCCACTATAAACAATCCCCTTCAGCAACCACCTTCCCTCGAACATTGGTTTGGTACAAGCCGTCAATCCTATGATGTGTTTTCTCGAACTCTGTATGGCGCTCAAGCCGCTTTGCAAGTTGTGGTGCTAGCAACAGCATTAAGCATGGTTATTGGTGTTCCTTTGGGGATGGTTAGTGGTTACACAGGCGGTCGATTGGATAAAGCTTTGCTGTTCCTTATGGATAGTATCTATACTCTACCAGGATTGTTGCTTTCAGTGACTCTGGCATTTGTTGTAGGAACTGGAATACTCAATGCTGCGATCGCTATCAGTATTGCTTATATACCTCAATATTACCGTGTTGTCCGCAATCACACTGTCAGTGTAAAAACAGAAGTCTTCATTGAAGCAGCACAAGCCATGGGCGCGGATACATGGCAAGTTCTTTCCCGGTATCTATTTTTCAACGTTATTCAAAGCGTACCCGTTCTCTTTACCCTAAATGCTGCTGATGCCATTTTGACTTTGGGAGGCTTGGGCTTTTTAGGGTTAGGGCTACCTCCTGGAGCACCAGAATGGGGACAAGATTTAAAAAGAGCATTGGACGCACTACCCACAGGTATTTGGTGGACTGCTCTTTTCCCTGGGTTAGCTATGACGTTAATGGTTGTAGGGCTATCGCTCCTAGGAGAAGGTTTAAACGATTTTGTCAATCCCCGTTTGCGAAAACAGATTCGGCAGTAGAGCCGATTTTTGTTAAGCTATCTTGAAAATAGCGACTAGCGATTGGGGACAAGGGATTGGGAAACAGGCATTTTTACTCTTTTGTCGTGGGCAATTGCCTGTGGGTATCTATAGTCTAGCAAATTCCTGATAGCATTCGCAGCCAATACTCTCAAGTTCCTTGGAAAGCGGTTGCTGGTATGCGAGATATGTTAGTACATGAGTATTGGGGAATTGATGTTAATGTAGTTTGGGCAACAGTCCAAGGAGACAGTTGAATGAAATTGAGTCTTGGCAAGGGTTTCCCAATCCAAAATCCACAGATCTAAAATCTAAAATGATATAACCTAATTATTTGTTCTCTTAATTACTGAAATCTTTGTATGAAAGATAACTTATCTTTAATGGCAGCTGCTGCTGGTGGTTTTATGCTTTCTGTTGCCCTTGCTGGCATCTTACACGGTAGTCCGGTATTATCATTGGAAAGCCGACCTAGTGTTCATTCTCTGAATGTAACTACCTTTCGCCCCGCAACTCGTGAGAAAAATGAGGATACCGAATTTTTTGACGATGGTAGTCATGGGTGATCGAGGGTTGCTTTCTGCCAATGTGCCCGGTAACTGCTTTGTATAAGGATTTATAAGGTGGAAAATTCTCAAGTAATTGGTATTGACTTGGGGGGAACCGCAATCAAACTGGGGCGTTTCGCTTGTGATGGTTCTTGTTTGCGATCGCTAACTGTAGCAACGCCTCAACCTGCAACACCATTACCAGTTGTCACAGCTATAGTCGATGCGATCGCCCAAATCGATCCAGAACAACAAGCAACCGCCATAGGAATTGGAACTCCGGGACCATCAGATGCAGCCGGACGCATTGCCAAAATCGCTATCAACTTACCGGAGTGGCGCGATGTTCCTTTAGCTGATTGGTTGGAAGCAAAAACAGGCAAACCAACTATTGTGGAAAACGATGCCAATTGTGCTGGTTTGGGTGAAGCTTGGCTGGGTGCGGGGCGTCGTTTTAAAAATTTTATTCTGCTAACACTAGGCACTGGGGTAGGTGGAGCAATTATCCTGGATGGTAAATTGTTTGCTGGGCATTACGGAGCCGCAGGTGAACTGGGATTAATTACCCTTATCCCAGACGGTCCTGTGTGTAACAGTGGAAATCAAGGATCTTTAGAGCAGTATGTTTCGGTAACTGCTATTCGCCGCCGCACGGGAAAGGAACCAGCCGAATTAAGTGCTTTGGCAAAAGCTGGAAATCCTGAAGCCTTGATATTTTGGCAAGAATATGGTAAGCAACTGGCGGCAGGATTGGCAACTCTGATTTACGTGCTGACACCAGAAGCGGTTGTGATTGGTGGTGGAGCCAGCGCCTGTGCCGAATTTTTCCTACCATCAGTCCATGCTGAAATTGAGCGCCGAGTAGTTCCTGCTTCACGTGTTGGGCTGCATATATTGCCAGCAGAATTGGGTAATACAGCTGGAATGGTGGGTGCGGCGAAGTTGGCGTTTTCGAGATTGGAGATTGGGTACTAGGAATACCTTGCCTTCACCGCTCGTTCCCATCAGCCTTCACCTCTACTCCCTACCCCCTATTTACCCCTTCACTTCCCATAAATAACCCGTTGTCTTTTGAATATATTCCACCACAATCTCATAAGACTCTGGATTGCTGACGGGGTGGATGATAATCGGGATCGTACTATGTGGTAACCAAAAGGTTATTCTACCATTTGGTTCTTTACAAAAAGAACTGATTTTGTCTAGGTTAACTATGTACTCATTTCGTTCATAAAGGATTTTTACCCAATAACCTCTGTTAAATCCCACTCCAGATACATATTCTATATAGTTCAGAATTTTTTGATAATCTTCTAAGTTACTTTGAGGGTTGACAATGATTGGAATGGCGCAATCGGGTAGCCAGAAGGTAATCCTGCCGTTACGTTCATGGCAAAAAGCAGTCACTTGCTCAAAATTGACTACGTATTCATTTCTTTCATAGTAAATTTTTACCCAGTACGCCACACAAGTTCCTCATTCTATTTTTGTTTGTTAGTAGTTGGTGGTTAGTTGTTAGTTGTTGGTTGTTGGTTGTTATTAGCCGCTACTAACCACTAACCACTAACCACTAACTACTAACCACTAACCACTTCCACAGGTTTTTGTGTATCAAAAGCTACGTTGTATCGTGTGACGGCAGCTTGGATAAAACCTTTGAACAAAGGATGAGGTACACTAGGACTCGATTGAAACTCAGGATGAAATTGGCAAGCAATAAAGAAGGGGTGTTTGGGTAATTCAATAATCTCTACAAGACGCCCATCAGGAGATGTTCCACTGATAACATAGCCTGTGTCTACAAACAAATTGCGGTAAGCATTGTTGAACTCATAGCGATGTCTGTGACGTTCGTAAATGACTTCTTCTTCATAAAGCTTGTAAGCTAGGGAATTTGGCAGTAGGCGACAGGGATACAAACCCAAACGCATTGTTCCGCCTAAATCAATGACATCTTGCTGTTCTGGTAACAAGTTAATGACTGGGTTATCAGTATGGGGGTCAAATTCAGCACTGTTGGCATCTTTTAATCCCGCAACATCTCTTGCCCATTCAATGACAGAACATTGCATTCCCAAGCACAAACCCAGGAAGGGAATTTGAGACTGACGGGCATATTTTATGGCTGCTATCTTGCCATCCACTCCTCGGACACCGAAGCCACCAGGTACAACTATGCCATCTACACCTTCCAAACAGTTTTCATATCCCTCGGTTTCTAATTTTTCTGAGTTCACCCAACGTAGGTGCAGTTCGCTACTGATTGCTATTGCTGCATGGCGCAGTGCTTCTACTACAGAAAGATAGGCATCGCTTAGTTGCACGTACTTACCTACGATCGCAATTTCTATTCGATGTGTGGGGCTGTGCATTTTCTGTACTAACGTCTGCCACTGTAACAAATTCGGTGTCCGTTGCTCCATATTCAGCAACTCTAAAGTTTGCTGCGCCAACCCTTCTTTTTCTAGAATCAGCGGTACTTCATAAATACTTTTGGCATCTTGAGACGTAATCACGCATTCTACGGGGACATCACAAAATTCTGATAATTTGTGTTTTAATGATGCCGGGACTGGGCGATCGCACCGACAAATTAAGATGTCGGGTTGAATCCCAATCGATCTGAGTTCTTTTACCGAGTGCTGCGTGGGTTTAGTTTTCATTTCACCTGCTGAAGCAATCCACGGCATGAGCGTCACGTGCATATACAGCACGTTATGCCGTCCCACATCTTTTCGGAATTGGCGGATTGCTTCTAAAAAGGGCAATGATTCAATATCTCCTACCGTACCTCCTATTTCTGTAATCACCACATCAGGGTTAGTATCTTTAGCAACCCTTACAATCCGCTCTTTAATTTCATTAGTAATGTGAGGAATAACCTGTACCGTGCCGCCATTATAATCACCGCGACGCTCTTTGTTAATCACAGCTTGGTAAATTGACCCCGTAGTCACGCTGTTCAAGCGCGACATGGAAGTATCGGTGAAACGTTCGTAATGTCCCAAATCCAGATCCGTTTCTGCCCCATCTTGAGTCACAAAAACCTCACCATGTTGGAAGGGACTCATTGTACCGGGATCGACATTAATATACGGATCGAGCTTGAGAATGGAAACGGAGTAATCACGAGATTTGAGCAACCGTCCCAGACTTGCTGCTACAATTCCTTTACCAATGCTAGAAACAACCCCGCCAGTAACAAATACAAACTTAGTCATAGGATTTCAAATGCCTTGCGACTCCCAAAAATATATCCCGTCATTGTGCCATAGTGAGTGGGGAGTGGGGACTAGGGATTGGGGATTGGGGACTAGGAACTAGGAACTAGGGATTACTACTAACCACTAACCACTAACCACTAACCACTAACTACTAACCACTAACTTTTGTAAACTATTATTCTATTTTGACGTGAAATCAGTACTAGGATTAGTCATAATAAGTTCTATACTTACCTCCAATATAGTTTTGGCTCAAGAGCAATCCCTGAAGATTGTTTACCCACCAGCATTACACCAGACGAGCGCCCGCAAGGTATTTTTCATTGGTACAGCACCATCCAAGGGACAAGTTTTTATCAATGGTAAGCCCATCGCTCGCAGCAATGCAGGTCATTTTGCTCCAAGTTTTCCCTTGGAATTGGGAGAAAATACTTTTAATATCCGCTATCAGGAGCAAGAAATCCAAATTAGGGTAACAAGAGTTTCTTCTCAACCCGATATACCCCAAGGACTAACCTTTGCTAAAAATTCTCTCACTCCTGCGGTAGATATTGCTAAACTTCCAGGGGAACTCATCTGTTTTAGCGCAATAGCTGCTCCAAATGCTAGTGTCTCTGTCAAACTGGGAAATCAAACAATTCCTCTTTCACCCCAACAACAAGTGGCGAAACTTCCACCCAATTCTGCTGCTTTAACCGGGCAAAATCAACCATCTGTTCAAACTAACACGGGTAAGTATGCGGGCTGCACGACGGTGGCGGTGGCTGGCGATCTGGGACAACCTCAGTTTCAATTGACGTTGGATGGTAAGACAATAACTCAAGCTGGAACGGGAAAAATTACCATCCTCTCACCTACACAATCGGAAGTTGTTGAGGTAACAGTAGATTCAGGGGTAGCTCGCACGGGACCAAGTTCGGATTATTCCAGACTGACACCTCTACCAAAGGGCACTCAAGCAACAATCACAGGTAAAGAAGGTGATTGGTTGCGTCTGGATTATGGCGCTTGGATTAATAGTAAGGAAACTCGGGTTCTCACCGGGGCTATTCCCCCAAGTACCATTATTCGGAGCGTGGGATATCGCAAAGGTTCCGGTGTGACGGAAATGGTTTTTCCCCTGCAAGTTCCCGTTCCTGTAAGCGTACAGCAGAGCGATCGCAACTTTACTCTCACTCTTTATCATACCACTGCCCAAACTGATATCATCCGTTTGGATGATGACCCTGTCATTTCTCGCTTGGATTGGCAACAGCTACCAAGTTTTCAACAGGGAGGACAAGGAGGAGTGCAATACTCTTTTCGCCTCAAATCAGAGCGACAGTGGGGTTACAAGTTGAGGTACGAAGGTACAAGTCTTGTTTTGGCTTTACGTCATCCTCCTATTAGCAGAGATGGGAAAAAGCAAAAACCGCTAACAGGTATTAAAATTTTGCTCGATCCGGGGCATGGAGGGAAAGAGTCTGGTGCAGCCGGACCGACTGGTTATTTAGAAAAAGACGTCAATTTGATTGTCTCTAAATTATTGCGCGATGAGTTGGTGAAGCGTGGAGCAACAGTGGTGATGACACGAGAAGACGATCGCGAAGTCTCTCTAACAGATCGAGTCGCTGCGATCGACAAAGAAGAACCTACCATTGCTTTCTCCGTACATTATAATTCTTTACCAGATGAAGGTGATGCTGAAAACACTAAGGGAGTGGGAACTTTTTGGTATCATCCCCAAGCTCATAACCTAGCTGTTTTTATGCACAATTATATAGTCCAAAAGTTAGGAAGACCTTCTTATGGTGTGTTCTGGGATAACTTAGCATTGACACGTCCTTTTAGTGCGCCTTCAGTCCTGTTAGAGTTGGGTTTTATGAGTAACCCTAATGAATTTGAGTGGGTAACTGACTCCCAAGAGCAAAAGAAGTTAGCAAAAGCAGTGGCAGATGGAATTGTAGAGTGGTTCGCAACTGATACCTTCAAAAAATAATCTAGAGATATGCCACGGCTAGTCTTTATAAGGATTGTATGCAAGGATTGTATGTGATGCACAGTTTACCCCTGTAGATGTCTAACCCAATCCTAAATTAGGAGTTGAGTTTTGTACCATACAATCCATGTACTTGATTGATGCAAGGTTTTTTCATTCAGAACAAATTATTTATTAAGCTAGAAAAAAACTCTTTTTTCTTTTATCAAATATAGAACTGACACACTTTTCCCACCTTTCTTACGTACTGGTAACTCTTGAGCTTTTGACCTGTAAGTAAATAGGGCTAAAACCCATGGAAAGCCTGATTTCGTAAGCAATAGCTACCCCGTAGTTATAAAAATTTCATCAGTCTTTGGGATTCCTATATTATCATTATCTACTTTTTAATCGTGTAGCCAAGTTATGTTTGATAAGACTGAATTTTCAATCATAATAATATTAAAATTCTCTCAAAAACTCACTTTTCTCACTTTTCTTACTTTAAGGAAATCAGTAATAAAATTCATTGTTTCTTTAAAAAAATTTCTTATTTCTACTTGAAATTGCGTAAGATAAAAGCTATATTGGGTTTCGACAATACCTATCAAAAACAAATGAGTATTTTAAAAACCAAAACAACAGCTAACTAGACGCACTTGCAAGTATAAATGTGTTTTCAGATACATATAGATGTGCAGTGGTTAGTGACTGGAGTTGTGGTTTTAAGTGTAGTAACTGGGTAGGTAGTCGTTGCATTTACCAACTTTGTGAGGACATTAGATGTTATGGACAGCAAAACTGGATTCACTGGCCTTGCGATCGGCGATTCTGATAGTTTGACGCTCCAAAGGGGATCGCTCAGTGTTTTTCCAACGTAGTAGCACAAGTTCTTACACAGAAGAAATTTTCTACCTGTAGAGACGCTCCATGGCAAGTGGATATGAAAAAAATGGTTTTTTAACCTTGATTTTAAACACTGAATCTGTCTTCTAGAAAAAGACACAAGGAAAAAGGGCTTGATTTTGATGTGAATAATGAAAGCCAAAGATTGGAATCGTGTCTCTTAACCTAATATTAAAGAATTATATTTGACCGATTGTAAAGATAGCCCATGCTAGAAGACCAAAATATTCACATCACTATTTGAATGTCGGCTTCGATTTCGCATTGAATTTACAGACAGGAAGTTCACATGGAAACAAAAGGCTATCAACAAGAAGAAATAGATATTCAAAAATATTTGCTAGTTTTAAAACGTCGCTGGCATATCATTGCCGGAGTGTCGCTTGTTTCAGTCTGCTTGGCAGGGATGGCGGCAACCCTACAGAAACCCAAGTACCAAGCAACAGGAATACTTCTTATTCAATCAGATAGAACTTCATCACTCACCAAAGCAGGGGAGAAGATAGGGCATTTAGAATCATTAATGCGTGAGGGCAACCCATCAGACACGCAAGCTGTGGTTGTAAGTTCTGCACCAATTTTACAACAAGTCATTGACAAATTGGGATTAAAAAATGGTGACGGGACTCCTTTGGATACAGAAGGACTTGACATTAAGGTAGAGCCAGTTGTGGGGACAGATGTTTTGAAGGTTTCCTACACCGCAAAAGCTCCCAAATTAGCAGCAGATGTTGTTAACCATGTTATGTCAGCTTACGTTGACAACAATATTAAATCGAACCAATCGCAAGTCCTTGCGGCTGGAGAATTCATAAAAAAGCAATTGCCTTATGCTCGGACAGAGTTGGAACGAGCATCGGAAGCACTGCGCCAATTTAAAACAAGCAATAAGATTGTCGAGCTAAAACAGGAGGCAAGTTCTGCTATTAGTAATGTTGCCCAGCTAGATGACACGATCAACCAAGCCCAGGCTGAACTGGCTGAAGTGAGTGCTCAACAAGCGAAAGTTCTTAACCAACTCAAATTGGCAGGACAGGATGCAGTGGAAATAACATCCTTAAACCAGATACCGGGCGTACAAGATGTTTTGACTGAATTGCAAAAAGTCCAAACAAAGTTGGCAAATGAAAGAGCACGCTACACGGAAAAACATCCATCTGTTGTTAACTTACAAGAGCAAGAAGTCACCCTGAGTACACTACTACAACGGCGAATCGGTGAGACGGCTGGCTCTCAACAAAAGGTTTCTACTAGTAAATTGCAGCTAGGCAAAATCAAGCAGGATATGACTGTTGAGTATGCCAGTTTGGAAAAAAAACGCCAAGGTTTGGAAGAAAAAATAAAGTCTTTGTCTGATATCAGAAATGGGTACAAGCAAAGGCTAACAGTTATGCCGAATTTGGAGAAGAGACACGGGGATTTAGAGCGCAGACTGGAACTTGCCCAAAAGAATTACGAAAACCTGACATTAAGATTGCAGGAAATTCATGTAGCAGAGAAGCAAACTGTTGGAAATGCGAGAATCATTCAACCCGCTCAACTGCCCAAAAAACCCGCTCTGTCTAAATTGACATTACTGTTACCCGTGGCGGGCGTATTTGGTGGGTTGCTAGTTGGTGTTGCTGCTGCCTTTTTTATAGACTTAATAGACAGATCGCTAAAAACAGCCAAAGAAGCTGAAGCGTTTTTCGATTATACCCTACTTGGCTTAATTCCATCCTTTGAATCTAGCATTACATCTGCAAGTGATCGCTTGATGAGGGAAGGCATTTCGCCTCGCGTAATTGTAGCGACTTCTCCTCGGACTGTCATTCATGAAGCATATCAAATGCTTCAGGCTAACTTAAAGTTTATCAGTCACAAAAGGCTTCGCACCATCGTAGTAACCAGTTCTGTTCCTGGAGAAGGCAAGTCAGAAGTTTCTGCAAATTTAGCGGCGGTACTAGCTCAGTCAGAACGAAGGGTTTTACTGATTGATGCAGATATGCGTCAACCATCCCAACACCACCTGTGGGGTCTGATTAACTCAGCAGGTTTAAGTAACGTTATTGTAGCTCAGGATGAATTTTCTCACGCTGTACAAGAAGTTACAACACATTTATCTGTCCTGACTGCAGGAGTTCAACCTCCCAACCCTCTGGCTTTAATTGATTCAGAACGCATGACTTCTCTGATTCAAACGTTTTCTGAAACTTATGACTACATTATAATTGATACCCCTCCTCTAGTAGGAACAGCCGATGCCGCCGTTTTAGGAAAAATGGCGGACGGAGTTTTGTTAGTCGTTCGACCTGGTGTTGTTGATTCGAGAAGTGCTATGGCAGCAAAATCTCTCATAGAACGTTCTGAAGCTAACATCTTAGGAATTGTTGCCAACGCTGTTAAAGTGAAGCACGAGCCTAACAGTTACTTCTATTATTCCAATCCTCGAACTGGACAAAGTGTGACAGAAACTGAAGTGGGGACTGAACGATGGGTGTACAAATAAACTCTGTACTACAGACCAATATATCTGAAGCTTCAGATCTTGGTCTTTGGCAACAAATAAAAGAAGACTGGATTGCCCACGGGAAAGATTGGACTAAGCCCGGATTCCGAGCAGTCGCAATTCACCGTTTTGGTGTATGGAGGATGACGATTAAGCCCAAACTTTTACGAGCACCTTTTAGTGTTCTTTACGGAATGCTGTATCGTAAAGTTCGGAATCAGTATGGGATTGAGTTGCCTTACACTGTTGAACTTGGTCGTCGCGTCGTTATTGAACATCAGGGAGATATAGTCATTCACGGATGCTGTGCTATCGGTGACGACAGTATTATTCGCCAAGGAGTGACTCTGGGGCTTCGTTACCTCGAGCATCCGTTGGATGCACCTAAGTTGGGTAAACGAGTGAATGTTGGTGCTGGTGCAAAAATCTTTGGCAATGTCTCTATTGGAGATAACGCAAATATTGGTGCTAACGCTGTCATTCTATGCGATGTTCCACCAGGAGCAACAGCTGTGGGGATACCTGCAAGAATTATTGTTAGGGGTTAGTGGTTAGTGGTTAGTGGTTAGGGGTTAGTGGTTAGTGGTTAGTTGTTAGTGGTTAGTGGATAGTTGTTAGTTGTTAGTAGATAGTTAATAAATTAATATCGGAAATTCAA
>NZ_WJFC01000091.1 GCF_009725235.1 Scytonema sp. UIC 10036 | reverse complement strand
CATTTGTCACAAGTTAAGGCTGCAAGGCAGTTGTCAAGGGGCTTTTAGAAGAAGCTTGGAAGAAAAATTGGTCAGTGCCTCGCTGTTTTTCAGGAAAGGATGCAATGATTAACTTAATATTTGGTTTTCGTTGTCGTTTAACAATCCCCAAATCTTGATTTTCCGGGGAAGCAAAATATTTAACTGGGTCAGTAGCCTTACCTTTTTGATAAGCAACGTAAAAATGATAAAGACCGCGATAAATCATCTCTAAAGAAATTTGGTCAAAGGGTAACTCTAGCTCGTCAGCTACAGCATCGCCTAAATCAACTAACACAGCATAAAATAACCAAGTACCCCAAATTTGCAACTGAATACCGTTAAGAGAACCAGTCCATAAATAACTTAAACCTAAGAGACGTTTGACAGTATTAAAAGCATCTTCAATTCTCCATCTTCGTCGATATAAATCTGCCACGACGTAGGGAGGTAAAACAGTAGGGTCAAGTACGCTAGTTAAATAAGAATGCCAAGCTTTCTCTGAACGAACTTCAACCAGACGTAAGGTAATAAATGGAGTTGTTTTCGTGCCAGACCCCAAACGTATCAAACGGTCTTTGAGAGCATAACTATCCGTAAACACTTGCTCAACCTTAATTGATGCTCCCTTTTTCAAACGAGTAATAAAGTGAACTTCTTGTTCAATTAATTGTAGCCAAAAGCTAAAATGATAAAATCCTCTATCCAGTAACAGTAACGTCTTGGCTGTAACTAAATTTAAAATATTTGACTCAAGTTTAATATCAGAAGCTCTCGGATTTTCATTAAACCAAACCTCGATGGGTAATCTGGTCATTAAATCTATTACTGTTCCCATTTTTCCTGCTAGTTGCCCTTTGGGAACATTGTCTAGGCTTTTGAGCTTACAAAATAACGCTTCTAAAGTTGAACAGTCTACTATCCAAATCTTCTGAAACTTAGACAGGGTAAATTGAATACTTTCAGGAATTGGACGGCTATTTCTGGTATACCAAGCTGCTTTTAAATCTGGCAATAAATCCTTAAAAACTTTCTCGAATAATTGAGCAGGAAATGTTAAAAACCGTTGGGATATTGCTTGTTGACTAACAGTCTTGGGACTACACCACAAAAAACCTTCTCTAGCTAACATTCTTGTCAGTTCTGTGACTCCCGCTACGTCTCGCCACAGTAAAGTTAGCACCGCAGCTACCATAAACGGTAAGTTGAGAATTCTGTCTCTTAAACTCAATTGACGATAGTAATTTTCTTGTGCGGTGATGGCTGGAGTAAGTAACGCTTCTAGCTGCTGGGCAATTACCTCATCTTGCACCATTGGTCGTTGTGTCTTTTTTGCGTGATCTCGATTGGTCTTTCGGCTTTGGCTCATGGTTTTCTACAATCACTCAATTACTTGTCTTAACTGAGTTTCACATGATTTTTTAGATTGGCAAATATTGCCGGAAGAATTATCAATAATGATAATCAAATAAAGGGTTGGGGGAAGAGGCGAGAAACGCTCACCTCTTCCCCCAACGACACGATTATCATTTTTATTTAACTTTATTTCTACTCAAAGACGTATTGACAAATTTTACTTACTTTTAACTTGTGGCAAATGATTTCTGCCCATAGCTTTGTTACTGAAGGAAGTACCGAAGGAAGGTAAGCAGAGGATGTTAGATGAGTTTTGGGAAAAAGCCAAAGAAAAGTCAGTCCTGTTAGAAATGCCTGGTTCCAAAAAACTCGATCGCTTGCGTGGAATTAAGCCAGAGTCAAGTGCTTTTAGAATACTGGCTTTTTTGGCACAACAAATGGAAAAGCAGACCCCGGTCATTATTCGGGAGCACGATTATAATTACTCACCACGTCAATCGAGAAAACAGACAAGCGAACTTCCAGAATACGATGCTTTGGCGGTTCAAGATTATACCTTTGGTTACGAGACAGATGGTAGACGTGGCTTGCGTTCTGGAGTGCAAATTGAGGGAGGGATAAACCAAAATTCCCCTCTTAAGGTAGCAATACACAGGTTAAGTCAGCAACTCAGTAAGTTTAATGTAGGTCCTGCGAGTAAGTTATTTAACTATGAACCAGAACATGGAGGATACCGTCCTAACTTTGAACTGGGGATTGTTCTCTATGCAGTAAATACTTGAGACTTTACTGATAGTGTCTTTGATTTTCACCACTTGTAGCAAGTTGCGTGAAATTTTTCATGTATGGGCAAAAACGTTCCAGCCACAGCCTACAACAAGTGCATCTTTCACTGCATAATATCTGTAAGTGACAGATTAACAAACTCACGAACTTACAGACTTACAAACTGACGAGCGTGAAAATCCTGACCATAGCAAACGGAAAAGGTGGCGCTGGCAAGACCACAACCGCTGTCAACCTCGCCGCCATCCTCTCAAAAAAATTCAACACTCTGCTAGTAGATGCCGACCCGCAAAAATCTGCATCATGGTGGGGCGATCGCGGCGAAATGCCGTTTGAACTCTCCACCGAAACTGACCCCAAACTCCTAACCAAGCTGCGTCAAATTCAAGGATACGACCTGATAGTCGTAGACACCCCACCAGCTTTGCGGTCTGATGCTTTAAAAGCAGTCGTGCAAGCATCCGATTATTTGGTTCTACCCACTCAACCCGCGCCAATGGATTTAACAGCGCTGATTGAGACAGTGAGGTTAGCGATCGCACCCATTGGCGTCACCCATCGCGTACTCCTCACCAAAGTTGACCCCAGAAGCCTTAACGATGCGCTTGATGCTCAAAAATCCTTAATGGAATCAGGCATTCCAGTGTTCAACGCCTTTGTCCGCGCTTACAAAGCCCACGAACGCGCCCCCCTAGAAGGCGTACCCATTACCCAAGCCAAAGGCAAAAACGTCAAAGAAGCCGCATCCGATTATCACCGTGTTGCCGATGAACTCTTGCGCGAGTGGAGAGCAAATAATGACTAAGAAACGAAATCTTTCCGATTTGGTGAGAGAAGAAACTCAACGACAACCAGAAGAACCAACCCCACCACAAGCCGCCCCCCCATCACCAGTAGCATCAGTTCCGACTCAACCAGAACCAGAAACTCCAGAAAGCAATATCCCCAAGTATTTGCAACTGGTGCGTAAAGAAGCGCGACTTCGAGAAGACCAAATTGAGCAATTGACAACCTTAGCGAGGAAAATCAACCGACGCCGTAAAGGAGGAGAGAGGATAACAGAGAACACCCTCATCCGAATTGCTGTTGACCTATTGTTGAGCAAACAGCAGGAGTTAGCTGGTATCAATGAAGCCGAACTTTACCAAACGCTAGGTCTGGAAGTACCAGAGTAACAAACTTACAGAGTTACAAGCTAACAGAGTTACAGATACTTTCCAGATGACGTGAAAAGTCAGGTTATAGGGTCTCTTCTAAATCCTCACTTTCTAAAGGTTTCCGCGCTGTATGGCGAACGGCCAAGACATATACCGTTTCTTCTTCATCCTGAACCAGGAAAATGATGCGGTACTTTTTTTGGTAAATCAGGTGGCGAATCTCTTGGGGAAAGTTGTCTTGCTCTGGTATTCTAGCACAACGCCCTTGAGAATCCTTTAGCGAGTAAATCGCGGTCATCAAGCCATTAAACCATCTGTTAGCCGCAACAGGGTTTCTCTCCGCTAACCAACAATACGCTTCTTCTATCTGCTGGCTGGCCCGTTCAGTGACGTCAACCTCGAATGCCATGTTTTTGCCGCATTCTCGCTTCAAACTCTTCTAGAGCAACGGTCTTACCCTCTTCTACATCCTGTAAGCCCTGCGAGATCGCTTTAACCGTTTCCAGGTACTCAATACGGTCAAGAAGGGACTGATATGCTTGGGCGTCCTGCACCACCAGCTCTGCCTTCCCGTTAATGGTCAACACTACAGGTTCCTTTGTCTCTTTCATCTGCTCAAGAAACTTCGGCGTATTCCGTTTGAAGTTGGAAAGCGAATCGATGTCTCGGCTAATATCCATATCCTACTCTTGCACTAAATATGATGCAAATTTAATGCTAACTGATTTCGAGGGGATAAGCAAGCTCCTTTTCCTTTACCAAGCGTTAAGTCTGGAAGTACCAGAGTAACAAACTTACAGAGTCTCAAGCTAACAGAGTATGAGTTAACTCATTTAACTAACATATAGGGACAAGCTTTTTTCAACCAATGAGTTAAGGCTTTGCCCCTCTTTTTTTGCTTTAGCCACAATTTTTTTGTGTAACATCGGGTCAATCCTTACCATGAATTTACCTGAGAATGGTTTATCGGGCTCCTCACCGCGTTCTCTACAAAAATCTAAATAATCTTCCACTGAATCAGCAAAAGCTTGCTTTAGTTCGTCTACACTACGACCTTGAAAAGTAATCACGTCCCGAATATTAATGACTTCACCGTGAAAAATTTCTGCCTCATCATCAAATTCAACAATTGCCTCATATCCTTTATACTTCATCATTTTGAATCCCCGCTTCTGTTAAAAACCGCCGCATCGACTTAACAGCACCTTTGTCAGTTTCTTTTTCAGGGTGTGGTCTGTGAAACGTAGCTCTTACATCATTAAGAGCAAATCTGACTCTCGATCCTCTTCCCTCTGATACCTCTGCACTAAGAGCAATTAGGAGAGACTCGATATCACTCCATAAAATATCGGATCTGATGGGGTTTTGAAAAAGAGCATCAAGAGTTTTTTGGTGTTTACTGTTAAGTTCCATTCTTATAGTATCACTAGATGATACTATAATGAACTAAATTGGTTACATTTTGCACGCATCTTAAAGATTAAGGTAAGGAGGGGAGAGGATAACAGAGAACACCTATCACCGAATTGCTGTTGACTGGGGTGTTGGGCAAACAGCAGGAGTTAGCTGGTACCAATGAAGCCGAACTAACCCGTAGCACTAAGTCTGAAAGTAACAGAGTAACGAACTTACAGAGTTTAAAAAGCGAGAAGACTAAAAAAGTCGCCGTCTATTGGCGACTAGTCATGTAATAAACAAAATTAAGCATTTCTACTGCTAATTTTGTTTAGGCTTCTTAACAAACTCAACTGTTATTAGCCACAAAGACATCTCTTTTTTCTGGTACTGCTGGTACCATTTTGCAAGCACGAGCAGAATTCATCTCCATTTTGAAATTCCCGAAGCTTGTTGTAACGTGCTTGCCTAGTAAAGCTGTTGTGGACAAATGACCAATGACGAGGACTGACTAGTTCACTTTAATTGTGACGACTTACTTATAGCAATGGCTGGGGAGTACTAATAAATGAATTAATAATTTCTGACTTTGTTGTGTTTTGCTTTAGTTCAATATGGACATTATATCCTTGGTCATAAAACACTAACTTCTGATTTTGAGTCACGAGTGAACGCAGCCAAACTGCAAAAAATGCACAATCTTCTAAATAGCCATCTAGGCTTACACCTTGCCTGTCTCGGTGTAAAGCCACTTCAAGCATTTGCCCATCACCAGCTACTGAGATCGATCCTTCAAGGCAATAATAGTCATCTGGGTTAGTGATTTGCTTTAGTTGAATATTTGACCATTTTTTCAGAAGACAGTTAGCAAAATCTGACTGATTAATTTGCCAATCCGTTTCTTCTGGCGGGGTGATTAAGTATTCCATCGACTAACCTCTTTACCTATTAAAATCTGACCACAACATGACCTTGTATATTATATTTTTTGAGTAAATTCTCAAAAAATGGCACTGCTTCTTGAATATTAACAATTACTTGTAGTGACTCTACTGGCGTATTCGGGTCATTAATCACTGCTGCATAACGCCTAAATTCGTTTTCTACGTCATTAACTATTTTAGTACGGATAAAGGGCGGAATGTTAGACCCACTTACATAAGGGCTATTTGTAGGGTTATCAACAAATTTGGCTTCAAGTAATTCTCCGGTTTGAGTGTTTATCCCATCAGCCCATATTTGTTCTCCTCCGTCTTTAACTTGAATTTCTTCGGTGCCACAATATTTAATTTGAAATTGATAACGTTGACTGTAGGTGGGGGTTGATCTTTTGGGTAACGCTTTTATCCAATTTTCGATACTTTCACTCATTAATTGCCCACATCAGCTATGGTATATAAAGATTTTAGTACTAAAGTATTAATATTACAGTAAATAAAAAATTATTAAATTTTGATTCTTGGTGAGTCGATAGGCGGTCTTATCCTCTCTACTTTTTCCGCCGACTTCTTACCAGAAACGTTTCGGGTAATTTTCCCTTTCTGGGACTCTTGGCATGAGCAATTATAACTAAACAGCACCTATCATTCTCCTGCCAACTGTCTGAGGAGTGCAAATTTTGAAGTCATTAAGTTTAAAGCTTGCTGGCATCTCTGGACGGTCATGACTGGAAATACCGTGCCTCTCCCAATACTCAAGAGTCACCCACTTGTGCCAAATGAGTGCTTCAGAGGTATGGGTTGGTTCGGGAAAAGACCAATTAGCATTTAAATCGGAACGGAAACCCACTATAAAAACCCGTTCTCGCTTTTGGGGTACACCATAATCAGCCGCATTAAGCAACCTAAAAATCACCCGATAACCAAGGTCATCGCTGACACCACTGTTGTGATGGCGTTCCAGCCGAGCCAAATGGTCAACCCAAAACTCATCCGGTTTGGACTGTAGTTCGGGGTGGGCAAGCTGCAAAGTAATATACTCAAAATAATTGAGAAAATTTTGACGCAGCAACCCCCGCACATTCTCAATTAGGAAAGCTTTAGGACGTAACTCGCGCACCGCTTGAAAAAACCGGGGAAACATATCCCGCGAGTCTTGATGAGCACCATGTCTACCACCAATGGAAAACGGCTGACAAGGTGGACCACCAGCCAGTAAATCTATTTACCCATTAACAGTAGAAAAATCACGCATCTGCAACATCCATTTCATGGACGTGCCAATCCCTAACAACACACATCCTCCGGTGTTGATTTTCCCGGATGGTGTGACAGCTGTGCTTATCGCTTTGCTAACAACGCCATCCCTATCGCCCACCTTACACTCACCTTCTTAAAAAACTTTTTATGTTATAACAAACTACCGAACTCACAAACTTACAGAGTTCCAAATTAACAGAGCCAGCCGGATTTATCCGTAGAGTGTCCCCGCTTCCGGTATGGACTCTTGAACTCGTATCTTTATCTACCTGTTATGGAGCCTAAGTTCTGTGAGGAATGCGATCGCTCAGCTAGTTAGGGCGAATTGTCTACAAAGCTTCTTGATTCTTCATTTTGTTGGTTAATAGCTTGTCGTACTACCTCAATATCTAGTTCAAGTACCCGTGCTATTTGTTCTACGCTTAATCCTTCTTTTGACAGTTTTGGAACTGTTTCTAACTTTGTTTCCTCCCTAACTTCTTGATAAAATCTGGTTTGTCGCCATTCTGTTAATCCAAACATCGCTTCCAACTCCTTTAGTGCGGGGTGTTGACGTTTCTATCCGGAGAGACGAACCGCCAATGTGTAGCTGATAACAACTCATGCGAATCGCAACACCGAACTACACAATGCTAGTTATTGGCGATCTCCTGAGGTAAAATCCTTCGCACAACTATAACCGTCCTTCCTAATAACATATATAAATATATTTGTCAAGTTACATGAAAATGCATTTGTCCCGTTAAAATAAACACGATAGACAAGCTGTGCAAGTTTATGACCGTGTTTGAGGAAAGCAACGCCAAAATGAATATTGATGGCAAAGTTATCCGCATGAAAGATGCACCGAGAGTGCTGCAACAAACGGAAGGCGGTCTGTTGACTGACACTCGTTACAGCGAAAAAACTCGTCTGTTTGCGGCTTGGCTCAAAACCATCATCAATACCATCGCTCCTGGCAATCTTCGTTCTGATTTTGAGCGCGATTTGCAATCTCACTTGATGGATGAGTTGGAGCGCTTGGATTTAGATCCCTATTTCAGTGAAGATGGTGAAACTATCGATCTGCACTCCTTCCTGACTCAAAATCCTAGCTTCCGTGCAAAGTGTTCTCAAGGATTGGATATCTTCCTTGGCGACATCATGACCGAAACCAGTCACGACTTGTTGCAACTCAAAGGCGGAATGGATCAACTGATTCAGCGCTTGGCAACTTCCATCAAAGCGGACATCCAATGCAATGCTGAAGTGGTTGCTTTGCGTGTGGAAAAAGATTATATCCAGATCGCTTGGAAACAAAACGGTCAAATCCACATCAAGAAATGCGACTACGTATTATGCACCATTCCCTTCAGTGTACTTCGTAAAATGGAATTGAATGGTTTTGACGCTCGGAAATTAGACTCCATCCACAACACCGTTTACTGTCCCGGTACAAAGGTAGCATTTCATACCAAGGAAGCTTTCTGGGCAAAAGAGGGTATCAAGGGCGGTGCTTCCTTCAGTGGTGAAGGCGTGCGTCAAACCTACTACCCAAGTGTGAAGTTCAATCCAGAGCGTGGAAGCGTCATGTTGGCAAGCTATACTATCGGTGATGATGCCGATCGCATGGGCAAAATGTCCGAACTTGAGCGTTTTGACTACGTACAAAATACTGTGAGCAAACTTCACCCAGAACTGAATGTACCAGGTGCGATCGTAGACAAAGCATCCATTGCTTGGGGTGAGTATAAGTGGAGTGCTGGCGGATGCACCATTCATTGGGATGACAGCGAATCCAATTACTTGGCAGCGCAAAGACCCCAAAACACCCTATTCTTTGCGGGAGAACATTGCTCTAGATTCCCCGCTTGGTTGCAAGGTTCCATTGAGTCAGCACTGGAAGCTGTCTGCGATATCGTGAAGCACAAGCAAGTTACCAAGTCCACTGCTGTTACCGCAGCTAATACCATTTCTCGCACCAACCGTCAGTTGGTAACAGTTTAGCAGTGACCAGTGAACAGTGACCAGTGACCAGTAATCAGTGACCAAAGCCCAAAGCCCAAAGCCCAAAGCCCAATGACCAAGATGGAGGTA
Source organism: Scytonema sp. UIC 10036 (assembly GCF_009725235.1). Next base: position 38,911 of record NZ_WJFC01000091.1, on the reverse strand, counting down.
AATATTAAGAAAATTTAACAGTTTGTCTATGTTTTAAACCCTTTGGTTCTTACCCGCCACGTGCGGGTTTTTTGATGAGTGGGCATAAGACTGTAGGAAATATAGCGGTTCTCACTGTGATTTGAATCATAATTTGACCAAACGGACACGATATGCTTCAAAATCACTTAGGACAAGATATGCTTCATAACTTGAAAAATGAGTTTTAAATAAAAATGATAATCGGATAGGGGTGGAGAGAGGGTTGAGCGACGCTCAACCCTCTCTTATAAAAAAGAAAAAGGGAGAGCAAGCCAAGGGCATCCTCTCCCCCTCGCCTATGATTATCATTCTTGAGAATTAAAGACTCGTACTTTTTCCGACCGCATCTCGTTGAGGTTTGCGTTGTCCAACACGCGTACCCGACTTTTTCTTGATGTTTGGGGAAGCTTGCTCTTGTGCTGTGGGCTGTACAGCAGGGGCTGCAGCACCGTTCGTCAGCTCCGTTGCAATTGGGTCAGGAATCTCTTGTTCTTGCGGCTTGAGGGTAATTTCCGACTCCTGTTTTGATGCTGTTTTCTTGCTCTTGCTGCGAGTCTGCTTTTTCTTTGGGGCGGGTTCTATCGGTGGAACGTGGAGTGTTGCGTCTGTATTTAGAGGCGGTGCGGCTGCATTGGTTTTTTTGCGGGTACGCTTTGCTGGCGGTGGCGGTGGCTTTTGGGGTGAGTCAGCTCCAGTTTCAACGGGCGAGGTTTCATTGGGGGCTGCACTGGTGGGTATATCTTTTGAAGGATCTCCGATTTGTAGTAAATGCCACAAGTGTTCCCGTCGGCTTTCCATGTAACTGAGTTTTTGCTCCCCTTCGGTAGCGTCTAGAGCCATGCGCTCACATTGGGCTAAAGTTAGGGTGTGTTCGTGCAATCTTTGTAAAGTTAGTGCGTTACTTCCATCATCTAAAGCTGCTGCTACGGCTCGAATCAGCCAATCTTTAAGTACTCCAACACAACCAATGGAATGTTCGTAGAAATAAAGCCAACGCTGCATTAAGTCAGGAATATCGGTTTCCATTGGTACTTGTTTGAGGAGCGCCAGTAGTGTAGCTTGAAAATCCAGACGGTCTGTTTCGTTTTGGTACAAGTAGCGCTTAAAGTGGAGATCCAAACCGCGTCGGGATGCCTGTCCGCTTAAATTTCGGAAATTAAGAAGTTCGTAAGTACCAATCAGAATGTGCAGCACGCCTGTAACATTCGTCATGGATTTAATCCAATCCAGCTGGTCTAAAAGTTTGCCAGCGCTACTGCCAGTACCAATCTTCATCAAATGTTGCGCTTCATCGAGAATCACTGCACGCACGCCACGTTTGACCATAGCTTCTTCCAATGCATGACGCAGTTCTGGGGAATCATTAAATTGCGCTGTTTTGCTGCTGCGTCCGCGTCCTTTCTTCTCCCATGTCTCGGTCGCTTCAATGTCTACGAGCATTCGACGCTCGTAGAATGGCTCGCCCAAAAACTTCAACGCCGTGCGGTAGTAGTCAGTTCGATTAAATACTCCACCATCTGGTGGTCGGGTTTCCATAACTAATAGAGGCAATTGAGGTATGTGACGGTTTATGCCTAAATCGTTGGATGCTGTATAGACAATCTCGTTTTCATTTAACCGCTTGGCAACCTGCCGTATCATGGTCGTTTTTCCAACACCAGAAGGACCATAGACCAGTACGTGAGCGAATCCCGCAGGTTCTCTAATCGCACGCAATAGATGTGCGTCAACTCTTGCCAACTGTGGATGTAAGACAGCATACTCCTTAAATTGTGTTAGCAGTCTTTGCTTGTCAATCTCGGGCATTAGCGGTATTCCTCTAATATTGGTATTTGTGTTACATCCAACACTTGTGTATTTAACTCAGACTTAGAAGCAAATGTTACCTCTTGGGCATTTGTCATCAAAAATTCTGTCGGATACAGTTGGTTGGATTGCGGTACAACTTCTATTGAGTTGGAATTTTCAACCAAAACTTTACTTTCCAAATCGCGCAATCTTTGCACAAGTATTGCTTCATGTTCTTGAGCCGACGCAATAAAGTCGGCTAAACGTTTGGCATTCAAATTCGTAGAAACTGCGTTGCGTTTGGAATTTTGTCTGATTTCTTGTGCGGCTAAAAGTATTTCTTTTTCTGTACGTCCGTTAAAAATACCGTAATATTGCGAGATGCATTTCACCCAGCGTCCCTCAACATAAGCATAGGCTATCCCCATATCAAAAGGGTCGTAGCGCACTGGTACGTCAGTTTTTTCTACGGTTGGGTTGCGGAAAGCATCGCTCCAATAGTAAAGATAATTAACTTTAATCCCTTGTCCTGGCTGAATGCGTGCCTTACCTTTGGTTGTACCCGGACGCGTTGTCATCAGGAAATCCTCGTCATAGGTAACTATAAGATGCTCGCGTTCTCCAGCGATTGATAATCCTTCGTTATAAACAACACACGGGGATGCGCCTAACCCCGAATGGCGGTGGTCGTCGTAAATTTCGTAAGCCCACTTGCACAGGTAAGTATATAAATCTCCCAAATTCCAAACAGCTAACTGTTTTGGGTCAACAGTTTTGGTCAGTTGCCTCGGCTGCTTGCTAGCTTGAGTGTTACCCAGTAAGTTGTAGATAAACTCAGTATTGGTTGTACCAAATAATCGTTCAATTACTGAGCCAAAACGGGGTTTGCCACCAGGACGTACCTTTTTAGTGCAGTGATAGCGGGCAAGTAGAGCGTCAAAATATATACTATTGAATTCTTTGGCTCCATCGACCACTAGTGTTGAGGGAAAACGACCAAAGCGCTGGACTAAAATACGCAGACCCATCATGCAACTTCGGTAAGATGGAGGGTCAAATGTCAAATATATTGCAAGTATCCGACGACAATATGCGTCGGTTAATAGGGTGAGCCAGGGCTTGCCGAGCAATCTTCCTGTAGCGATTGAGCGTAATTCGATATCAAGCTCCGTATGGTCTATATGTACTATTTCAAACGGACGTACACCGTGAGGATGCGTGTTTTTTTCTAGGAACCATACAAAAGGCTCTATTGCATATGCGGCTTTTGCACCTTTACGCTTTAAAGTTTGTTCGTGGATTGGGCGTTTTTTTAGACGTTGATAAAAAGTACGACTGCTGAGAGGTTGTATGCTCAAGTTACTACAAGCTCGGGCATATGCGCGATATACTGAGGCTGCTGTCGCTTGTCTTGGTGTCTCAAAATGCTCTTTAATAAATTTATCTAATAATTCACTTGAGGGAGTTGGTGCTTTTGGTTGGCGATTCCCTTGTTTGGTTTTACGCGGTAGCAGACCAACATAGCCACAACCATAGGTCGCTTCTGCATCACGAAACTGCTGCGCCCATCGACGCAAGGTACGAGGGTTGGTGTCAGAATAAATATCAGTATGTCCTTGAAAATATGCTTGTACTATATTAAATTTTCGATTTGCTTCCTTTAAGTCAGCAACAGAAGCGGTATCCATTAAAGCACGTACAGCTTCATTTGTTGTGCGCTGTGCTTGGTCGTGAACTTTTATCGTGCCACTGTCAAATAACTGGAGAAAAAATGGTGTTGGTAACTGTATTGGAAAGCCAGACTCTGGTATTAACGTCGTTGTTTTCTCACCTTTATTAGCTAGAGTCCACAACTGTGAATCCCACATCAAAAGCGTATTCGGCAAGAGTTTTGCCGGATGTATGCTGCCTACTAAAGTAGTGTCCGATACAGTCGTAATGTGCGTATAAGCATCATGGGTTTGTTGGTCGGGCCACAATTGCGTCCGCCAATGCTCAATGATGTGTACTGACGATAAATTTACGTATATCTCCTGGGTTGCCATCATTATATATACATCATTGGCACATACTTCTACCAACTCTCCTAGCAATGCTGCAATTGTGATTCCAGGGTTTTCTTGTACTAAGGAACGAATTGGTTCTGAGTAAAAAGTTATCAAAGAGGATTTGTTTCCATAGTAATCCTCCAAAAAAATCAGGTTTTGGGTGAATACGGGATTTAACTCGGCATCAGTGCGGACACAATATTTTAGACCAAATTGTGATGCGTAAGCCTCTCCTGGGGGACAGCGCCAACAACCAGACTGTGTTTTTTGATAGCGTCCGGGGTATTTTTGTCCTAACTTCTCTAATTCCGACGCTGTTTTCCACTCCTCCCAAATTGCGCCATCTGAACGCAATACAAAAAAATCTGGAGTATGAAAGTGCCCTATGTTACGCCCTGAGGAGTTTTTATACTGGATTTTGAAGGGTGGTGGTTGGTCGTAGAACTCTAAAACTTTGGGGTCGTGTTCCATGTGGTAAATTGCCCACAATTCCACTGTTCTGCTCTCGAATTGAATTGTCACACCCATCTTTCTGCTGGGGTACACGCCACTGACATTTTTGTTTCCGGATTGTACTCTACGCGACGGTGGGGACGACCGAATGGTGGCAATCAAATCAATTGTTTGTGCCGAATAATGTTGTTGGCACAACCAATACTCAAACTCATCTGAATTCATCGCTTCTTCACTCTTGAGTACCTTTAAACGTTGGTCAACAAGCGAGTTTTCAACCCACGCTTGTTGACTAAAAAACAGTAATAAAGCGTTTTTTGAACCATAACTTGTCAATTTTGAAGCATATTGCGTCCTAAAGTTGACGAAAAACGAGGTTTTTACGCTGGTACTTTTCTTGGGCTGGGTTTTTCAACTCTAGGACACAGTATGATTCACAATTTCGACAACGGTCACGATTTGATACAAAATGTAATTTGGCGATGCACGCTGTAACCCTTGATGTTACGTTGCGTTGGTCAAGGTATGGTTCAAAATTTTGGTCAGGAGGTGGTTCAAATCACACTCACTTGAATGAAGTACAGATTTATCTGTGTTCATCTGCTACAGACTGCGGTTCCTTAATTATTTGATGTATTGCATCCAATTGAAAACCGCTATATTACGCGATGACTTTTTGTGACAAATAGTCTCTTAATAAATATTGATCGGGGAGATTTGATCTGGCTCCAAATTTCTTTGATGCCTCTCTAGACATGATAAACCCAAAGTCAGCACATGTCTCAATGTCTTCTCCTTCTAATATTCCATATAAAAAACCAGCTGCGAGTGCATCACCAGCACCCGTAGTGTCTTTGGAAAACTCTGTTATATTTGACACGTTAAATCTCTGAGGTAGATGACAAAAATGCCTTGTGCTAGTGTTTTCGATACTAGCTACATAAATGCGGTTTTGATATACGTTGTTCGAGCGCTTTTGTGAATAATCTTTAATAACAATAATCATAGGGTGTGTTATACCTCTTTTAATCATCCAATCTAAAAAAACCGGGATTTCTTCCTCTAAAGACATATTTGTTCTAAATTCCTCTATTTCATTCTTTTCCTTAGCACGCTGTAATAGTTGATTTAGTTGTTGAGCATACAAGAACATTATGTGTGTCCTTGCTAAAATTTCACTTAGTTGATTGAGACCTTCTGCAACATATATAGCTCCTGGTGTGAAAGATACTATTATGTCGTCTATTTTTTCCTCCTTAATTCGTCTCAAGATACTTGACTGCAACTCCCTTTCAGGTGTCCCAGTAAATGATGTTAAATGAAGAATCTTCGCTTCTTTAACTTGCGCTACCACCTTTTCTAGTTCTTTTTCATTATTGGCTCTAAGTATTCTTGATAAATGGTCGTTAATACCTGGAGTTACTGCGATTAGCCTTTTCCCAGTAAACCTTTCAACCAATATTAATGTCTTGCCTGTTTTTAGATCGGGATAAGATACATCATCTTCCATAATGAGTAGTTTGCTATCCACAGAAAATTCCTGAAAAGACTTTTTTATTTCGTTGCCCTCAACATCATCCTTTATACAACCTACTATAGCCGTTTTCTTACCTAGTCTTGATAATCCACAAACTGTATTTGCACCAGAACCTCCAGCTGAAGAATGTCGATTTGTAACTACAGACTCATGCTCTGCCACAATTCTATCTACTTCTAGAAAAGAGTCGTAATTATTTGCACTTATAGTTATGACATCAATTTTTTTATTTTTTTGTTCTTTTATTATGTCAATGATTCTTTTGAAGGCATCAAGTTGCTTTGACTCATCCATTGGTTTATATGGTTTATCTTTAGTTTTTGTTTGAATAACCGGAATTTGACCTTCAGAAAGATGTTCTAGTTGAATTGCAACTTTCCCTTCCTCAAAAGCCCTTTGAAACACGTCTTGATTGTCTGGAGTTGCGTAGCCCAATCCATCGTAAAACCCAATAGCAAATGAGATCGCTGCCTTATCCCCAATGGGCTGATTCATTCCAATCGCATAATTAATATATTCACTGATTGCAATAGCTGGTTTAGCAGAATGACAGGCATTAAGCAGTACGCATTCTACATAATCTGCGTGCAACTGAAACAGTGATGCTAGTCCTTTTGCTGGAACGGGCTTGTTTTCTCCTGAGTCGTCTTCTAACAGCAAGCTGCCATCTTCGAGCCCGTGTCCGCAAAAGTGGACGATTTGCGGTTGTTCTTCTGCAATAGCGCGGCGAATATCCTGAGGGCGGACAGCAGTCCTGACTGTACGTTCGCTCATTTTGTGAGGGGGGGACGAATTAAAACCTTACACACTAAGGTTTTAATTCGTCCCCCCCTCACAAAATGAGCGAACGTACAGTAAAAAAGTCCCAATTGACTACCAATGGATAATCAATTTCAATACCAAACTGTAAAGAGAATTTTATACAAGTGTTTTTTGTTACATCCATGGTCAGAACCTAGATTTTTAAGCGGGAAAGGGGAATATTTGAGGAATAGGTAGGGCGAGCAAGCGAGCGATTACGCCGTCCATGCGCCCAAGCGATCGCTACGCTACGAACCGCCTCGTTCTTGAAAAGCTGTTTCCAAAGTAAACGGTAAGCAACCAGGATTAGCAGCTGCCCACTCCAAGGCTTCTGCAATTAAGCTATTGCACTCTGAATCAAGGTAGAATTGCATTTTGGCAATCTTTAACAGACTAGAGCGTTCAGAGCCGCAAATAAATCTTCCTGTCATCAATCTGTACTCTTGCAAAACCTTGTTGGCGTATGCTCCCGCTTGGAGCCGCAACCTCGTGGCTCGCTTAATCTCCTCAATTGCTGCATCAGATAGTGGATCTGCATTGATGATCGCACTGGGAGTTGTTTCGCTCTGTTGTGGTTTGCCATTCAAAGTAGGGGTTTTTACAGCGGGTGGTGGCTGCGTTCCCCTCTCGGACTCTCCCCTAAATTCAGTTACCTCAGCCGCCACCCGCCTTTGAGGGGCGGTGGCGGCGGGAGGTAAACATAAAACCTTCATATAGGGGGAATGCTCGTACTCATCGATTTGGCAAGGGTTTTGAGCATTCTTCAATTCATCAGTCATGGCAGATGTACCTGCACAATGCGCGTAATCGCCCATCTGGCAATCTTCGCAGCTATTTTCTATCCAAGGATCTGCTACATACCGTGTTGGATGCCATAAGTGTAAATATTTGTGTAAAGTCTCTTGACTGAGAGACTTGTTGAAGCGTTGTTTGTAGGCTTCGCGGATGAGTTTCGCCCGGTTTGTGGCTCCATCCGGCAACCCACCATTCCATTCCAGGGTTTGTACTACCACTTGGATGCGCCGTTGGGCTTTGAGGCTGCGCTCTAAGTTCATTTCCTGGCGGCGATCGCAGCGCTCAAAGGTGACTATATTGTTTTTGGTGTTGGTGTGACCGCGAAAAGCGATCGCTTCTGCGAATGTGGCAGAAAATGTACCCTCCAGTCGTTGCGGATAGGATGGGTAGGCAGAATAATAATCATTACGCTCGCTGCATCGCATCCAGTGGAGGACTCTGGTTTTGATTTCGTGCTGGTGGCGGCAATACTGAAGATAACCGGGGGCGTTGGTTGCTGTGGATACAGCATAGTCAACTAAATCATCACCTGACAAACGCAAAAATACTATGCCATACCCAACAATAACTGGCAGGATTTCGTTAGTCTGCCCGAAACCAGTCCATCCAGTGGCGATGATTTTCTCCCAATCTCTGCGCCATTTTTCTGCATCTTGTGATGTCTTTTTGCGGTATTTCTCTTTTACATGGCGCTTATAAGCTTTTTCTATCGCTTTGTTTAGATGCTTCAAGTCTTGCTTATAGGCAGCGCGATCGCAATGGTCTAGGAATGTAGAAACATCATTACCAATTGCTGAGAGTTCGTCATCCAGCAAGAAAGATTTGCAGCCCGCTTGCAGGGGAACTCGGATGGCGTTGAAGTCCGTCGGGCGATCGGGACAGTAGGCTTTAACATTGGGAAAGATTTCCAAATGCCCTTGGCGCACCTGAAATCCCGCATCTGTTAATGTTTGTTGCAACGCACAAGCCAGCCCAAAGCTGTGTACGGGTTCTTCTAACGGCAGAACTAAATGGTAACCCCCGCTCTCGCTGGATTGGCTAGGCACTACATCGACTATGCCAATATTTTCTAGCGCTGCTTTAATTTTCTTTACAGATTCCAGGTTGTGGTAGTCGCCGCCAGTATCGAGGTCAATAGTGGCGTACAGCGTTGTTGTATCGAACCGAATACCAACAAGTTTGGTATTATCTTGGTGAAGTTCCCACAGTTGGGATGGCTGTAGGCGATAGTTAATTGTGCGCCAATCAGGCGAAGCTCCAAATAGTGGTACGGGCGCGATTATCGCATGGAATCCGTGGTAGAAGCGATTGACATATCGCTGTCCCACTGGGTCTGCTGGTAATTGCCCCTTAATTGCTGGCTGAGTCTTTACACGTCTTGTACGTTTCATCTTTAGCTATCCGAATATTTGTGGCAAATTTCGGATAACCACTAATTGCTTTGGAGATTAGAAAGCTATAGCCTAGAATTGATAAAGAAATTTAAATTAGTTTGTTTTGCTGTTGGTTGCCCAACTAGCTAAGACGATTAGCAGTCGTCTTTTTTGGCTCGGTGGTTATCCCTTCTAGCAAGCGGGTTCCTTTTGGTTATCCCTTCTAGCTAGCGGTGAGACCAAGCACCTAGCGGTTATCTATTCTAGGCTTTAGATTCTGAGACCAAGCACCTAGGGGCTATCCAACTTTTTTTTCTTTTTGGGTAAATAATGTCCCCGAGTGAGATGACGGGCAGTAAAGCTGACAATTCATACACAAAACCCCTTAATAAATGCATTTCAAGCAAGTTTACCCCCGCTACAGCCTGGGTCTTAAGCCCCACTTGTTTTGACACAGGCGGACGTGGGAGTCGTTCTAAATATCATGCCATATTGTGAAAACAAGCTAAAATTGCCGTTTTTAGTACTTTTTCCGGGTATAAAATGCTGAAACCCTTATGGAACAAGGATTTTTTAAAAGTTTTTGTTAGGGGATTCTAGAGTTTTTGTTAGGGGATTCTAGAGTCTTTGTTTTAAAGCTCAAACATATACTGGGCAAGGTTTTGAAGCCAATTTTTTGAATTTTTTGGGTTAAAACAAAACTAGAAAAAAAACCAGGCGTTCACAGTCGCTCCCTGGGCATTGGTAACAAGTTAAAAACGAGTTACTTTTGTCAATACGTCTAAGTATAGATATTAAGTTACATATTAATGATAATTACAAATAAGAGAGGGAGGCAGAGGCATCCGCAGGCTGCCTCTACCCCCCCCGATTCACGATTCTTATTATCAAGAACTATCTTAATCTTGAAGTCTTCGATCCTTTCTGTGGGACTGGAGCTTTTCTTGTGGAGATGGAATTCGTTGGAAAACTAAATATAAGAGATTCAAAGCTTTTGTTTTTTTTAGAAGGGAGCTAATAGCAGATCTAGAGAGTTGCTTAAATTTCGGGTTTTGTCGTTGAAACATCAACGTTTAAAAACTGCCCGTACATGAAATGCTAATTTTTTGTAAGTCGAGGAACTCTAAGTTTTGAGATTAACTGCGTGGAACTCTATCACCAGGTATCCCCCAGAACTGAGGATTTTTCATTACAGGAGGTGATGTTTAACCAACAATCGCGCCGGGAATGCCCTTTCAGCAGAGCGAAGTGAAACCAATTGGTGACTCTAATATTGCCCACTGTTTTGGTACAGAATTTTTGAACACTTTGTTCTGTTTGTATTTAGTTAGAAATTTTGCAACACTAGTTTTGTAGGTGTGAGTATGGTTTTTAGAATAAAAGTTGATCGTGAAAACTTTGACGCTGCCGAGTCTAATGGAGCGGTTGATGGACTTTTTCAAGGGCGGCTGGGGTTATTCGCTTATGTTGAACTAGGCTCAGAAATGGATTACATTCCTCAACCTAGGGACAATCCCAGAACTGAGTACAGAGTTTTCCGAAGTTGCAATATATTTTTCGCTGCCAGTGTTGAGCAGCTAGATGCAAATGAATTTGACGGCGAGACGTTCAACGTCACAGTCATTATCTACTGCTAATGCTGGCAGCATCATTACTGGGTATAGTGCCCTTGCGTTCCCGGCGGCGTTGTACCCGAATAGGTTGAATTTTCTCAATGTTTGCATAAATGAAATCTTCCAGTTCCTCTGGTCGCACCTGGACGATTTCTCCGGTTTTTAAATAAACGGTTACCATATGTATTCTAGGTCTAGTAATTTCATTTTACAGCTGCTGCACGGGCGAGCGCCAATCACTGTAAACCAGAATTTAGAATCCCCGGATGGTCGTTAAGATTCCTTGAGTATTAATACTTAATATTTGATGTTTAAGAGCTGACAATTCTGGTAGAAACAAGAATTGTTGAAGGATGTCTTAGGATGTCTGGTTAATAAAGAGCAGTGCTTGGATGAGGGCGGCTTGTTGTGAATTGATAGTGCGATCGCCTCGTTCAATAAGTGAGATAAGATTTTGGGAGACACCCAGAAGACCAGCCAGCTTAGCTTGGGACCATCCCTTAGCAATACGTGCTTCTCTCACTTGGTTGCCAGTCAAACTAATGTCTTTTGGTAGTGTATCCTTGGTTTTGGGCTGTACTCGTTTTGCTTTGGGTTTTACTGGGGATGCTGTTAGTTCGGGGATAGGGGCTGGGGGTTTGATGGTAAGCTTGGCATCCAGTAACTTATTGAAGTAGCCCTTAGGTTTTTTTTCCTTACAGTTTGGTCTTAACCGTTCGGGGTAGGTTTCCGCGTCAAATACAATTTGCCAACCCAGTTCGAGTAGTAGCTTCAAAGCATTATCCCAACGCTGCTTTAGGCTAAAAGCTTTGGCTCGGTCAACTTTGGCTTGAGCAATAACCGTTGTGGGTAATGCAATTTCCAATAGCTCCAAGACAAAGTATTCTCCATTAAGCCGAACGCGACTATTTAATGTCAAATATATAGCCAGCCTTAATGCAAGTTCTTCATGATAGGGGTCAATTTTCAAAACTTGCTGAGCTAAGTAGCCAAACTGATATAGAGCTTCCCTTGATTCGGCTCCTGCTTGGTTTAAAAAAAGTTTAGTCCAAGCCCCTGGTTGGACAATGAGCTTAACTTCCTCAGGCTCCTCTATTTTTAAGTGTAAATCTACCTGACCGTATGATGCGATCGCGATATTCCACATTCGCCCAATAGGTGTACTGGCATTTATACCACCTTTTTTGTTTCTGCCTTCTATCCATACTGCTTTCACTAACAAACAATCCAACGCAAACGCAGTTTTTGCTATTTCTAAAAGTTTTTGGTGTTTGGGTAAATCAGTTCGCTTATCCCAACCCATTTCTTTTATCAAATCGCTAGCGTTGAGAACAAATAAACTTTCCCAAGGTCTTTCCTGCTTCATTGTATAAGCAGCAAAGATTAAGTGCAGTTTGGCACTGGTAAACCCAAACTTATCGATAATTTGTAGGGCTTCATTCCAAGGAAGTAAGGTTATATCCCCAGGTGTTGTAATATAATGCTCAATATAATTTTTAGAATTCTCTTTAGCTTTATGTTGTGAGTAGGCTCTTCCATCTTCATTTGGTTGCCAAACCTCTTCTTTTTTAATTTGAGAGTTAATGCTAGAAAGCATAAGTGCTGCCGTAGGTATAGCTTCAAATGATTGTGATTGAAATAGAGAGCAGGAGTGAGTTTTAAAATTTTGAATGTTGTTATTTATTATATCATAGATATTTGGTTGGAGACCTTCGGGAAATTTATCGGATTCTAAACTTATTAAAGAAATGTTGCTCTGGAATACTTGATTAAAGATATTTTCAAAGAAATTTGAAGTAGAATCTATTTTTTCTGACGAGTCTTCCGGATAATTTGTATCGGTATGTTGAAGAAAATGTAAAATTTTATTAGATAAATTTTGTCTGACATCATCTTTCAGATCGAGAAATAATTGAATGATTTTTTCATCCAGACTATCGCTATTAGAATGACTAGACATTTCTTTAAATATCCTTAAAATAAAGATAGTTGACCGGGCGAAACATTACTTCTTCTTCTAGTATGGTAGGCAAGATGACAAGCGCTGCACAAAGCACGCAAATTCTCTAATCTATTGTCCTCTGGTGTGTAATTTTGGTGGTGAACTGTTAGCATTCGTGCTGCTCTTTCCGAGCGAGAAAGTTGTGAAGCATCATCGCTTGGACGCAAGCATTGCAACCCGCATTTAGTACATCGCCAATCGGATTTCTCTTTAATTGCAAGGGCGATTTCATCCCAATTTTGAGGATAGCGATCGCCCAAGGAACACCGCCCATGGTGATGCTCCCTCTGGTAGCCGCCTCTAGGGCGATCGCGATCTTTAACAGCCATCAATACAAGTCCTCGTATATGCCGCTCCAAAAACATTTGTGATTATACCTGCTTTTGACAAGCGATTATTTAAAAAAGGTTGGCAGTGCAAAAGTCTACCTAACCATTAGGAACTGTACGTTCGCTCATTTTGTGAGGGGGGGACGAATTAAAACCTTACACACTAAGGTTTTAACGTGATTCTGGATCTGACGATCGTGATACCGTGTAATACTTGGAAAAAGATTTGTCAGCTTAACGGTGTATTACGCGGTACGAGGGAAATCAAACGTTCCGTGTAATACATGGAAATACAGAGAATTCACAAAAAAGACTGCGATCGCTCGATCGCGCAAGCCTCCCCCGGCTTATCGCTTCGGCGCAAGCCGCTCATGGTGCTTATCGCACTGACTTTCGGTGTAATACACGGTGTAGAGAAACAATAATGTTCTAAGAGTGGTATTACCCAGAAACCTTGATTTTACGTGCGCTGTACAACCTGAATTGACAATAAAGTTTTACCCTGAACTGAACTCACACCTTTTTTAGGGGGATGCCAATGACAATAAAGTTATCACCTAGATTTACCGGAATTGCCCTTTAACAAAGGGTTTTCTACCCAAAAGCAGCGGAGCAGTGTCTTTTTTAGTAGGGTTTCAGTGTCAGACTTTATTGCTGTGCGTTTGCTCCTGGTTGAAAGGGTGAGAGGAATTAATGCCTTACTGTGTAAGGTTTCAACGTGATTGTGGATCTGATAGTGGTGATACCGTGTAATACTTGGGGAAGGGTTTGTCAGCCCAACGGTGTATTACACGGTAAGAGGGGTCAGGTCTTTCCGTGTAATACATCGAAGGAGGCGATAAGCGAAGCTTAACGGCTCAAGCCGTATCGCGCAGAAATATGCCCTGGGTGTAATTCTTCATATTACGTCCGAAAGATACCGATTAAGGGTTAAAATTACGGTGTAATACACGGGAGAAGAGTAGAGTAATGTTGAAGCGGGACATTCAAGGGAAGTTCGCGCTCAAGGACGATGATTATCGTCAAGTGCGCTCACTAAGATTAACTGATGATACCTGGAAAGCTTTGGGGATCGCAGCTGAATGTTTTGGTATGACTAGATCTGATTACTTGGAACAGGTGCTTAGGGACAATGCTAGTCCAAGTATTACATGGGAAAAAGAGCCGATAAATCAAGCCAAAACTACTGTTGTTGAACTTGCGACTACGCCACTGTTGGTGGCAACACTTGAAACCTTACGTGACCAAGTTTTACTACAATTGAAGTTAGGTAAGCAAGCTCCAGGCTACAAAGCAGCACTTAAAGCCCTGAATCATTTTATTGCAGCACTAATTAGCTAGTATACACAAGAATCCGAATAGATTAGAGGAAAAACAGTGGAAATAAGTTCCGAGCGGATAGACGATATTCCGTTAATCGTGGAATGGCTCAAACAGATGGATCTAGCCAAATGTATTGACCAAAAACTGAGGGAACCCCACGGAAACCACAAAGGACTGAGCTACGGACAATTGAGTGTATTGTTATTAACATATATCATCACCGAGTCAGACCATAGGTTGTCTGCTGTGGAACCTTGGGTGCAAACACATCGAACGATTTTAGAGTTAAGTACGGGGTGGTCGATAGGGGAAAAAGATGCCAGTGATGACCGATTAGCAAGGGTAGTCGAAGAGTTAGGGTTGCAGTCACAAGCCAGGTTGGAAATAGAAGTAAAGCTAGGACGGCATCTAATTCGTGCCTACGAATTGCCGACTGTTGTGGCACGAGCTGATACAACTAGTTTTAGTGTGAATCATCAACAGGGAGAATCGCCAGAAGAAAGTCTACTGCGTCATGGGTACTCCAAAGATTTTCGCCCAGACTTGCTGCAATACCGTCAATTACTAGCAACCCTTGACCCAATGGGAATGCCTTTGGTCAGTGCCACCCTAGAAGGGAATGGAGCTGATGATCCATTATATTTTCCTACCTGGCAACAAATGGTAAAGGTGATTGGACACAAAAATTTTGTCTTCATCGCTGATTGTAAAGCAGGCTCGATTGCAACCCGCGCCACCATTGCAGCAAACCGAGGGATTTACTGCGTTCCTGTACCCATGAGTGGGCAACACCCCCAATATCTGAAGCAATGGGTACTCTCCCCGCCAGCAGAAACTGTGGAGATTCGTTTACCGCGACTTGATGAAGAAGAACCTGCTGTGGGAAAAGGCTTTGAAGTAGAGTTAGGCAAGTTTTGGTTCAACGAAGAAACTAACAAGTGGGTACGTTGGCATGAACGCTACTTAGTAGTTTATTCCCAAAGCCTTGCAGCATCTATTATCCGTGGTCAACAGCAACGCATTAACAATGCACAAACTGCTCTGGATAAATTAGCAGCCAAACCAGGAGAGGATCGCTTTCAACTCACCCAGAAAGTAGAAAACATTCTCACGCGCTATCGTGTCAACGATTTTTTCTCAACCACAATTACAGAAGAAATCACTCACCAAACTCGCCATGTCGGACGGGGACGACCATCAAAAAACTCTCCAACTGAGTGCGTGACTAAGATATGTCTTCAACTTCATATACATCCGATTGATACTGCGATTAAGGAAGCAGAAACCTTGGCAGGATGGCGATTGTATGTCACCAATGCCCCGACCACTCGACTGACCCTACCACAAGCTGTAATGTATTACCGGGATGAATGGCTTTTGGAGCGTGGGTTTCACCGTTTTAAAAGAGGTTCTTTGCCAGCCTTACCCATTTACTTCCAAAACGAAGACCGAATTACTGGCTTAATGTTCATTTTGAACATAGCTTTGCGCGTATTTACAGTAATGGAGTTTGTGGTACGGCTGGCTCTTGAGCAAACTCAACAATCTTTAGCTGGTCTTTATGATGGCAATCCAAAGCGAAAAACCAATCGCCCATCTGCGGAGCGAATGCTTAAGGCTTTTTGCAATTTAACTCTCTATTTTCTCCCTGATTCTACCATCTTCATCACGCCTCTGTCCGATCTGCAAAAACAAATTCTCTCCTTAATAAAAATGCCTGAGTCCCTTTATCAGCTAGAACAAGTGCAAAGCCCTACATAATTACGTCTTCCCCCTATAAAATCAGCACTCCTTGACAATAAGACACGGAATTGAATGTCCCATTTCAACATCAGCCCCCACCGTGTATTACACCGTAAGTCCTATTTGAATAGCGCTCTTCTTCCATGTATTACACCGAAGAGCCTGTACTCTTAAAATCTTTTTTGTGCATTCTCCGCTCTCCATATATTACACGGATAATCTGCTTCCTTTGTTCCGTGTGATACACCGTTAAGCTGACAAATCTTTTTCCAAGTATTACACGGTATCACGATCGTCAGATCCAGAATCACGTTAAAACCTTACACACTAAGGTTTTAATTCGTCCCCCCCTCACAAAATGAGCGAACGTACAGTTTTTAGTTGAAATCTTTATTTGACAAACCGAGTTCTTACTGTACAGTCCACTGTACAGTCCACCGGACAGTATTGAAGACAACAGTAGATAGAGTGCGAGTTGTATGGTGGACAAGCCACAAGACAAGGTCAAAAATTTGACTGGACAACCCGAAGAAAAAAATATTTTTGAAAAATTTTCTATAGAAGATTTTCAAAAAAAATATGGAATTAACAAGCGATCGGTTTATTCTCGCATGAGATACTTCCACATTACAAGTTGGTTGGAGTATTGTAAGGCGTATCTTGACGAAACACAAGTACAGTACATGGATGAACTGCACCAACACTCCGTACATTCTGAAAAAATGGATAGTTACTTTATGGACGAACCATCCGGACTGAGTGAGAATGAGTCTGCTATTACAGTCGCCGAACCGCAAGGTGTGCCAAATAAAGTACTAAAAAATACATTTTTATACGTAAATCAAGAAGTGCGATACGGCTGTACTTCGTAATCGCACAGCGAGAGAGCGCCCACCTACCCCCCCCCTACAAGACGAATGGCAGACAAATGGGTAAACAGTCCGAACATATCTCCATTTTCATAGTGAGGTTTAATGTACTGACTGGGGAAGTCAGACGACCCCCTGTATCAGTGCGCCGACCAGGTTTTCCAGTGTCGGGGGGTGGGGGGGGCGGCGCTTGGAATATCAATTGTCTGTTTAATTGTTTGCTTGGGTTAAGAGTTGAGGTTTGCACAAGAATGACAGGTTTGGCAGACTGTGCCTGTCTATGATGTGCAAAATCCACCAGTGCTAGAGCGATCGCGAAACCAAGTTTCATTTTTTTAAGAGGTAACTTTATCTCAGTCATGGTTCAAAATTACAGATGTATGCTGCTGTCGCTGGCTCTGGGAGCGAGTATAGACTAACACACTGCTACCTGTGACAACTATTGCCAAAGCTGACGGGACGAGAGGTACCCAAATACCGTAGGTGAAGAGACGAAAACAAAGAACGTACAAAACCAAGAGCACCCCTCCTCCCGCCATTCCCAAATGTAGTGGTGACCGATAGCGCCAGACGAGGATGCCTCCCACTACCGACCAGCCCCAGACCCAAAGAACTTCGCCCCAAAAAGGCCAAACAGATAATAAAGGTCGCTTATCCAAAACCGCACTGAGAATTTGACTCACCATCTGCGCCTGAACAATTACGCCTGGTATTTCCTGCTTAAACCCCTGACTATCCCTATAAGGGGTACTTATATAAGCATCAGCGCTTCGGGCTGTGATACCGATGAGGACAATTCGGTTTTTCACTTCTTCTGGCTTAACTGCACCCTTAAGAACATCTGTAAGCGTGGCTGTTGGTGCGATTTCTTCTGGTGAACGACCGTAAGAGCGGTAATTGAGCAATATTTGATAGCCCCGCGCATCCACTTGTTGATAGCCACCCATATGCGATCGCAACCGTTTGAAAACGACGTTGCCTAATTGTAAATCCCCTTGAGGGGTATACTTGGCAGAAATGCCATTTTTTTCCAGGTAGTGGAATGCTAGTTGAGCGCTGAGGGCGTAGGGTGCAGTACAAGGGGATGTGAGACTTATCATTGCTAATAGATGGCGACGAAGAATGGCATCGGAGTCTCTCACTGACTCACTAAACCCTTGGCGTTGTACTGGAATTTTAGGAGGCGGTGAAATGCCAGGGTTGTTAGCCTCAGAGTCGCTGACCTTGCATATGGCAAAAAAATTCTTATTTTGCTTAAGACGAGTATCTAACTCTTCCGGCGTAGAGTTTACTGAGGGGAAATCGCGATAGATATTTAAGCCAATGGCTCGCGGTTTATACGTCTCCAGTTTCTGCAAAAGTCGATCAAGTGCGCTATCTGATAGTGAGCCTCGCCTCTCCATCCCCGAATGGTCTTGATACTGAATATCTTGTTCATTAACAGTAATTACCAGTAGCCGTGGGTCTTGCGGTTCATCTGGTCGCAGTTGCATTAACTGGTCGAAAGCCTTTAGCTCCAGTGTTTGTAGCATCCCTAGGTACCGCACCCCCATCACCAAGCTGGCGATCGCTACACTCGCCTGGAGCGCTGTGCGGAAGATACGCCCGAATTGAAAATAGGGCATAGGGCGTGGGGCATGGGGCATAGTAAGAAATAATTTATTGCCCATTGCCCCTTGCTCATTGTCGATTTTTATACGTCCTGGTGTACGCAGTTCATGATGGCTACTTAGTGAAAATTGATATTTGGACTCAGTTCTACCGCACAACTCCTGCCAGGTTAGAGGTACTTCTGCCGGATTCTGGCAAATCACTGGACACCAGCTGGCACAGGGAAATTCATTCTCTAAACCGTGCAACCTTTCTCGGGAATCGCGTACCGCCAAATAGAAAGACTCGCCATCGGCAAAGGTCGTGAGAAAGTGCTTTAAAAATTCCTGTGCCACTTTATCTGGTACTGGCTCTCGCATGACAATTATTTGCGGGATGTGCAAATCAAGTAGTTTTCGTGCTAAGCCCAATCCATCACAGGAGTTAAAAATGGCTAGCTCTAACCCGCGAGCAACGACTTTCTTTAAGGCATACTTGAGTTCTGAAATTGTTAAGCTATCCGTTTTATTAATGTAGATTCGACCTGTGTCACCTTTGGTTGAACTATGACCGGCGAAAAACAGTATGTCCCAGGGTTGCTTCCATAACTGGTCGTTAATCTCCTCAAGTTTAGGCTCTACTAAAGAGGTTGTTGCTGCATTGGGTAATTTTTCTAGCAACTGCCTGTCTTTCTCAATATCAATGTCAGCACTATTGCCCAAAATGGCTAAGATTCTAACTTCCTCTCTATGGGTGACTACCTTAGATTTTAGTCGTTCGTACTCTAAAGCACTTAGGACGACTTCAGCTCTAGGGTATATTTCAAGTAAATCCCACAGATGCCAGGGAAGTTTCTGTAGCTGGCTAATTTTGGTGCAAACTAGCACCCGTATTTCGTCAGAGGGCATTAATTGTTTGAGCCATTGCTCTCGAATCGGGCGAAACGACTCGGAGTTAAGCCAGGTGTTCAGGCGATCGCGCAACACTTGAGCTGAGTCGTTACAGGTCTCTAACCGCTTGTCAACGGAACCATCGTAAATAACTTTTTCAAGTTTCATTCTGGCAGATACCATTAGACTGCGGTAGTTTGACTGCCAACGTTCATAGTAGGTTACTAGTTCTGGTGCTGGAGGTAACAAGCCAGTGATTGCTGTTGAGGGGCGGGCTTCTTCTTCTCCAATCTCCAAAGTAACCCGAAATCCCAGCGGAGCAAAATCACCATCTAGTTTCAAAACAACTAACTTCGCCATGCTCGGTACTGGTATGCTTACTGTTCGCCTCAAATTAAAAATGCTTCGGTAATGCTGACATTATCCAAAGCAACTTTGACGTTGAAACGTTCTCCTGGTTCACCACTGAACTTGAATTGAATATTCCTGTTGTTTCTTGCTATGGCTTCTCCTACAACTGCCCCCTCCTCATCTAAGACTATCAGCTCGAGAGCGTGTGGCAGATGGGTTTGATATTTATTGGGATATACCTCCACCCAGACGTTCATTCTTGAATCGGCTATAGGTATCAGCTTCACAACAAGAACTACCTGCTCTCTAGCACTTTGCTTCCTCAACTCAATCAGCTTGGCTCGCCTAACACCAGCTGCTGAGTTGTCAGGTTCATTGACTCTCAACTCCCAAGTACTACTACAAGCACTTCTACAACAAACAGCTAACTCGTTTGATTCCAGATTCAAAAGTGTTTCCACCGTATGCCAACACGCGTCAAAAACATTCTGCAACCATTGGCTCAAGTTCACGGGTGTGAGGAGTTCAATTAAATATTCCAGAGATTGCAATTCGTTTATTCTTAAATTGCCCGATAATGGAGTTTGGGAAAATCCCAGAATTCTTGCCTCTTCAAGTGAATCACTAATCTGTACAACTACATAACCAATCCTGTTTTCCCTGACTTCTATTGGAACCGGGCATACCTGTGCCTCTGGCCATACCGGGCGGCACTCTAACCTCCCCATATTTGTTACCCATAAATCAGCAATATTCATGCAACTCTGTATACTATGGTTCCAACTGTCACTTGCCTCCAAATCTGTCTGAATACCTAGCTTTTGCAAGTATGAATGCACTGTAAAAACTGCTAAAGTATTTAACAATACCTCATTAGCTTTCTGGAAATTGTCATGATTTTCCCAAAACTCTTCAGCAATAATATGAGCTTTGGGAGGCAGAGGGAGGGTTGCACTTAAGTGTTCTTTTGAGTAAGTCATGAACTATTTACTTCATTTAATATAGTCATTATTACTTATGCCAGGAGTCCTTAAGGGTGGGAGCGAAGTGTTTGACACAAAAATTGTAAAAAGTATTCAGTTTTGAAATTGGAATTCTCCAATCTTCTGAAATATCTTTCCAAGATTCTCCGGCATCCCGTCGTTTCGCCAATGCTTGAAAGTTTGCTTCTGGATGACCCGGTATGTGTTTGCTTTTAATGTCTTCAAATTGTACTAATGTATCTATAGCATTAGAAGACAATTCTCGCTCCTCTCTTGTGGAAGAGGAAGTGAGATACTTTCTTAGCAGGAAATTTACCCATGTTATTACGTTGTCCTGTTTAGAATCGTCATTACGAATTTTCTGACAAATTTCTGATAAAACTGCATCAAGTGCCCGATTGTAAACATCAGGGGAGACTTTATCTTTCCCATAAAGTCTGCTTGATTTCGTAATTCCATCAATCAGTTTTGTTAAAGCTATCCTTTCCTCCTTACTATGCGGTGGATGAAGTTTTACTTCAAGCAGCAGAGCGTTTAGCTCTTCGCTGTTCTTTGGATTGACTTCCCCGATTTGCCCCAAGAGACTCTTGGTAGCTTGCTCGCGGGTCCACTCATCCTGACTCGTACTTAATAAGTTAGTTAAAGCTTTAATGGCGTCGGAGTTGCCAGCCCCAATTTGCTCTAAGCTCTCGGCAGCTTGCTGAAGAAGCCACGGGTCTTTACTATTAGACAGCAGTTCTAGCAAGGTATTGATAGCGTCTGAGTTTTCTGGGTCGATTCGCCCCAAGCTAGTCGCTGCTTGACAGCGGGTATAGCTATCCTGACTGTTGTGCAGCAGATCGGTTAACCCGTTAACGATCTCCTTGTTATTTGCACCGATTTCACCCAAGAATTTAGCAATTTGCCAACGGGTATCATCTGTATTAGTGTACAGTTGTTTGGTTAATGCATCAATAAAGTTTTCCTTTTGCTGCTTTGGTACATCTTCTCGCTCCAGCCAGAGAAAAATTAGCTCTAGCCACTGCGGCTCAAAAAATAAACGGCGGTTATCTGATTTGAGGAACTCTTTAAAGTCCTGTATAGCTTGGGCTGCGAAGTACTCTTGGAAGGTGGGATGAAAGAAGGCATAAACTTTTTCATCGGGATTTTCTGCCGCAACTCCCACCTGATTCAGCCAACCTAGCTGTAGCGCCAGATGAAACAGGGAACTCTCATCATCGGGTTCGCCTAGTTCCGACGAGATGAAGCGATGCTGCAGTCGAAATTGGGATGATTTTTGGGCGATCGCTCTTCTTGCCAATCGTCCCAGTGCTGCGTTCAATTCCTGGCGTTGAGTCTGGTTGAGCGTCCATCTTTCTTGTTTCCATTCATAGAGTGCTTCAGCAAACTGCTGGTAAAGTGCGACTTTGGTATGGGGTAATTTTCCTTGTCGTCTAGCCCAAGTGCGGCACAATAGTGCTAATCGCAAGGGATTTTTGACCATATCTTTGAGGCGCTCTTGTCCCGGTTGGTCTAACTCGGCTCTTAACTGTTTCCCTAATTCTGGGTTTTCATTGAACCAATGGCGAATAAACTGCCCTACCCGATCTGTTGAAGGAACATCGCCATAACTAAAATTTAAAGTGCGATAGGCATCAAAACTTTCTAAGGCATTCTTACCTGCGTCCCAAACATTTAGCCGACAGGTTAAAACTACTCGCGCTTGGGCGACCCAACCAGTCAACTGGTTTGCAATCTCAGCTAACGGGTTGGCGGTATTTATAATCATTTCATCTAAACCATCCAATAGCAGCCATACCCGACCTTGGTTGAACTGTTGCGAGAGCGCTTCCTGCATGGCTTCCGTAACGCGCACTTTCCGGGTAGCAGTTCTCAACCAATCTTCTAGTAAATAAGCTTCCAAGGTTTTCCCCTGCAAATCTGCCAAGGCGATCCAAATGGCTATGTCCTGCTTGGTGTTTTTGAACACCCAATCTGCAATTTTCTGCAACTGAGTCGTTTTGCCAGCTCCTGGTTCTCCAAGAATGGCTAACCGTCGCCCTTGGCTTATGGGGCTTTGCCTTCGGCGCAGAATTTGCTCAAAAAACTCATCCTGCTGAAACGTTCTTGCTACTTCGTACTGGCGTTCCGGCTGATATAACTGCGACCCTAGCTCTGGAAGAACATTGCCACTACGCCTAGCTTGTTGCTGTCGCTCCACCAATCCCAGAGGGACAAAAATCTCATCTATATTAAATGTCAATCCATCTCTAACGGTTAAAGGATTGGTGGTCAGCCGAGTGCGATCGACAAGCATTTCTTGGGCTAATTGCCGCCAGTCAATGTTAAGGGAGGAAGATAAAGACCTTACAGGTTGTAGACTTTGTCCTTGGTCTTCAGGTTCAGATTCGTTTTGCAACTCGGCAGCTTGCAGCCAGTCTACTCCTACAGCTTTACAAATCGCTACAAAGGTATCTTTATTAATAGGGCGTCCTAGCCAAAACCTCTTCAAGCTAGCTGGTGCAACTTGGGCTGCCTCACGCCATTCCACACTCGCTTTTGTCCAGCCCCGCTTGCGCCTAGCTGCATCTACGAGTTGTAGTCCTTGCTCGGAAGCTTTGAGAGAAACTGCCATTCTTTTTCTTGAGATAGATTATTACTTTAGATAGACGGATAGATATCAAATTTAGTGTGCTAGAGTCAAGGTACTTTTTACTCAGTTTTTATGCACTAACTTTAAACGGCAATGGTCAACCAAGGAGTATACTATACCTGGCGATAATCAGGTAAGATGAGAACACAAAACCGTTAGCACATCAAAACTCACTTTCCAAAGTTAACACAAATTGACAGACACTTTAGTTAGGACTACAGCCAAAAATGCTAAAAAAATGCATAACTTTTGTAAAGACTTGACGTAGTTGAGCATTAAGAGAACTTTATGAACACAGAACAGGTAGGAAAAAAATTTAAAGAGCTACCCTTAAGACGTCGGATGGTACTGGAGAAACTGGTGCAAGATTTCGCAATTAGCGGTGGAGCGTCTAAAATACAGTGGAAGCAAAGAAAGCGATACGGATGAGTGCCGTTAACTTCGCTACCGCACGTTAACCGATGAGCCTTGGGCTGATTATTGCAGAAAGTGCGCTTTTAGCTGCATAGTATCTGTAAGTAACAGATATACGAAATACCGAATTTACAGACTAACAAAGCAACAAAATATTAAAAGTGCGTCTGTTAGCTGCATAATATCTGTCAGTGAGAGCACAGAGTTGCTTCAAATAGCAAAGATTACGAATACCAAAGAATTTGGGTTACATCATAATCTTTTTGATGGAAAGTATGAGTTTTAGTTTTGACATTCCTAAAACAATGATTAGAGGGAGAAATATCAATATTTTCAAATAAAAAACATCTGTAACTCAGTTTCAAATATCTAAAAGTTTGATAGGTAAAAACTCTTGATTTTGAGCCTGTTTTAAATAGGCAACTTTACAGAGATCTTGCTTGAAACTTCTAACGATTAGCAATGTTGATTATTAAATTTTTCAGTATAATTGTTTGAGCTAATTATAGCGATTCCTGTTTTGGTTAAATATACTAGGGCAGGTAGGGATACCCACTCCACAAGAGTTTTATATTTCTCTTTGTACCTCACTCAACTAAGAACCGCTATAAACATATCCTGGAAAAAAACTTATATTTTTAAACACTGAGTAGGAGAATTTTCAAATCTTTTAAAGGCAAAGATTAGCAGTACCTTTAGTATTCCGATCAAAACTGTTATTCTGGGGAATCCTTATGCAGAAACATCCAGTTCTAATTTTAGACGATGATGAGTATTGGTTGGCGCGACATGAACGACGGCTGAGAAATGCTGGTATTGATTGCTATGCCCATTTGCCACAAGTTAAAAGTAAGTAAAATTTGTCAATACGTCTTTGAGTAGAAATAAAGTTAAATAAAAATGATAATCGTGTCGTTGGGGGAAGAGGTGAGCGTTTCTCGCCTCTTCCCCCAACCCTTTATTTGATTATCATTATTGATAATTCTTCCGGCAATATTTGCCAATCTAAAAAATCATGTGAAACTCAGTTAAGACAAGTAATTGAGTGATTGTAGAAAACCATGAGCCAAAGCCGAAAGACCAATCGAGATCACGCAAAAAAGACACAACGACCAATGGTGCAAGATGAGGTAATTGCCCAGCAGCTAGAAGCGTTACTTACTCCAGCCATCACCGCACAAGAAAATTACTATCGTCAATTGAGTTTAAGAGACAGAATTCTCAACTTACCGTTTATGGTAGCTGCGGTGCTAACTTTACTGTGGCGAGACGTAGCGGGAGTCACAGAACTGACAAGAATGTTAGCTAGAGAAGGTTTTTTGTGGTGTAGTCCCAAGACTGTTAGTCAACAAGCAATATCCCAACGGTTTTTAACATTTCCTGCTCAATTATTCGAGAAAGTTTTTAAGGATTTATTGCCAGATTTAAAAGCAGCTTGGTATACCAGAAATAGCCGTCCAATTCCTGAAAGTATTCAATTTACCCTGTCTAAGTTTCAGAAGATTTGGATAGTAGACTGTTCAACTTTAGAAGCGTTATTTTGTAAGCTCAAAAGCCTAGACAATGTTCCCAAAGGGCAACTAGCAGGAAAAATGGGAACAGTAATAGATTTAATGACCAGATTACCCATCGAGGTTTGGTTTAATGAAAATCCGAGAGCTTCTGATATTAAACTTGAGTCAAATATTTTAAATTTAGTTACAGCCAAGACGTTACTGTTACTGGATAGAGGATTTTATCATTTTAGCTTTTGGCTACAATTAATTGAACAAGAAGTTCACTTTATTACTCGTTTGAAAAAGGGAGCATCAATTAAGGTTGAGCAAGTGTTTACGGATAGTTATGCTCTCAAAGACCGTTTGATACGTTTGGGGTCTGGCACGAAAACAACTCCATTTATTACCTTACGTCTGGTTGAAGTTCGTTCAGAGAAAGCTTGGCATTCTTATTTAACTAGCGTACTTGACCCTACTGTTTTACCTCCCTACGTCGTGGCAGATTTATATCGACGAAGATGGAGAATTGAAGATGCTTTTAATACTGTCAAACGTCTCTTAGGTTTAAGTTATTTATGGACTGGTTCTCTTAACGGTATTCAGTTGCAAATTTGGGGTACTTGGTTATTTTATGCTGTGTTAGTTGATTTAGGCGATGCTGTAGCTGACGAGCTAGAGTTACCCTTTGACCAAATTTCTTTAGAGATGATTTATCGCGGTCTTTATCATTTTTACGTTGCTTATCAAAAAGGTAAGGCTACTGACCCAGTTAAATATTTTGCTTCCCCGGAAAATCAAGATTTGGGGATTGTTAAACGACAACGAAAACCAAATATTAAGTTAATCATTGCATCCTTTCCTGAAAAACAGCGAGGCACTGACCAATTTTTCTTCCAAGCTTCTTCTAAAAGCCCCTTGACAACTGCCTTGCAGCCTTAACTTGTGACAAATGGCTATGCCACTCAAGATTCACGTGAAGCTATTGAGTTTGCAATTGAACACCAAATTAAAATTGCTCTCATTGATGAAATTTTGTTTGTCCCCCCTATTTCTAATTCTCAAGAAGGAGAACTTCAACGCTGGCAAGGAAAAGGAGTGATTCGCAAGATTGTAGAAGCTGGGCTAGTTGATACTCGTTTCATATTCATCACTGCTGCACCAGCTAAACGTAGTGGTTGGAACACGTCAGCATTTTTACAAGAAGTATTTTTGCAAGAAGTTACAACTTTAAGGATTCCGGGTGTTATGAACATTATTAACAAGTCAGAAATTGAATCCAATCCAGAAGATTCATATGCTCACCTAATTGATTTTATTAGGAGGGTTAACAGAGACACTGAAAACTCGGTTCAGCTTGTACAGACAGAATCTTGGTTGAGTAATCTTCACAAGCAGTTAGCTCTGATTCGCATTAATATAAGTTTTGCATTAATCAATGTGAATATAGGAGCGATAAACGCCAACAGTAAAGTCCAGGGAAATCAAATTGGAAGCCAGCATAATCAATTAGGAGAAGAGTAAACCAACAGATAAGCCACTTTAAGAAGAAAAAATGGTGTACTCATGTTGGTTTCAAAGTCTTGAATTTTCTCTTTTATTGTATGGTAGTTTATCCTAACCCTGGAGTGCTAATATTCAGTTAAGCTGTTATTAAATAATTTCAATATGTTTAAAAGGCAATGACAACTGTAATATTTATACATGGTACAGGAGTGCGAGGGCGCGAATACGAGGAAACCTTTAAAACAATAGAGAAAAAAATTTACGCAGAACGTCCTGATGTTAAGATTGAACGCTGTCTTTGGGGTGACAAATTAGGGACAAGTTTACTTGCTTCTGGCGCATCTATTCCCAGGTATGACGAAACCCTAGCGCTTGATGAGGAAGAGGAAGAGGACAAAGAAATTCTTCGATGGAAGCAATTATATTGCGACCCGTTGTATGAATTGCGGTTGCTGTTACTCAAACCGGGCGAAGAAAGAAGTGATAACCCTTTTGCAGAAAGTCCACTAGATGAACTCCGTTCTCGTGTTGATAACTTTACCCCGTCAGACAAACTGCAAGCCAAGTTAGCCGAAGCGGGAATCACAGAGGTGTTTGGTGAAGCGCGAGAAGCAGTGATACGATCTAATGCTTATAACGAAGCATGGGACAATGTATCGGCAGAATCTTTAGGTGAATATAGCAATGTCATCTCTAGAGCGATCGCAGCTCAAGCAATGCTAATTTGCTATCAGCAAGAAAAATATGCGCCCGTACTTACCAACGCAAAATTGCGAGATCAACTTGTGGAGTTACTCAGTTTGGATTTGGCTGAAGCTGAGCTGGGATTAGGTGATTGGGCATTGGAACAAATTGCTAGACTAGCGCTACCTATAGGAACAAATTATGTGGTAGGAAAACGTGGGGCTGTAACAAATAAAATTTCGCCCATGCCCTGTGACATTCTACTGTATCAAGCGCGAGGTGGAAAAATCCGCGATTTTATCAGAGAAACAATCGCAGAAGCAGAACCACCAGTTGTATTACTTGCTCATAGCTTAGGTGGTATCGCTTGCGTAGATTTACTAGTAGAACAGTCTTTACCTAAAGTCGCACATTTGGTGACAGTTGGTTCCCAAGTACCATTTCTATATGAGATTAACGCCCTTTGTAGTTTAGAATTTGGTCAACCACTGCCAGAACACTTTCCAGAATGGTTAAACATCTACGATTTAAGGGATTTCCTTAGTTATAAAGGAAGTCAAATCTTTCCCAAAGTTAGGGACGAATTGGTCAATAGCAAACAGCCATTTCCACGTTCCCACAGTGCATACTGGGAGCAGGACAAAACTTGGGAATATATCATGGAGATTCTCCCGAGGTAGCAATAATGACGGAAATAACCGCCAAACCAGAGCGAACATTCGGGCTAATTGTAGGTATTGAAAGGTATCAAAATTCAACTTGGAACGTCAAAGGTGGGGGACCAGTCAACGATGCTCTTAAGTTCGCTGAGTGGCTGTGTTACAAGCGGGGTGTACCTCAGGAAAATATTAGGCTGTGTTTGTCGCCAGTAGAAGAAAATCAGGAACTGGTGAGACAATGCCAGTTACCAGTAGCAGGAGCTACCTTACCAAATCTTGACGACATCATTAATAATTTTCTTTTGCGACAGTCAGGAGATTTACTTTTTATTTTTTGGGCAGGACATGGTTTAATTACATCAGAACGCGATCGCAGATTACTTTGTGCTGATGCCACCTATCAAAATTGGCAGAATATAGATTTAAACACACTACTACAGTTGTTAAATTCAGATTGGTTTGAAATTCGCAATCATATTTGTCTTCTTGATGCTTGTGCCAATTGTTACCTTGACCTTCCTAAAAGACCAACTCACCTAGGTGGTAAAATATTTAATAGCGGTAAACCTAGGCAAGACAGTCAACAATTTATCTTGCTTGCTACTAGAGATGGAGAAAAAGCCAAAGTCAGTCCTCAGAAAACAGGATACTTTTCCCAAGCAGTGCGGGAAGCTTTAGAACAAGCACCTGCGGAGATTTTTCCACCGAATATGAAAGACGTTGCAGAACAAGTCAAACAGCGTCTGGAAGGGTTAGAGAAAAAACAACTTCCGACCTATTGGTATTATCGCAGTTGGAATGGAGACAAAGAAGAACAACATTTCAATCCCTTTGACATACCGCACAATATTCCTCCAAGCAATGCCAAAATATTCGTTGGTAGAGAGAAACAGCTAGAACAATTACATCAGCTATTGCACGAGAAGGGTATTGGGGCGATTACCGATGTCACTGGCGAGGGAGGAGTGGGTAAAACAGAATTAGCGATTCGCTACTCTTTGGAGAACTTAGAAAATTATGACGGTGGGTGCTGTTGGTTGAACGTCGTCAAAGCAACTGAAATAGGAACGCAGTTGACAGAGTTTGGCAGAATCCATTTCCCTAACTTCAATCCCTCAGGACTCAGCCTTGACGGTCAAATTCAGTATTGTTGGAAAAACTGGCGATCGGGTAAGGTATTACTAGTGTTTGATAATGTCACAGACTGGGAGGAAATTAAAGACTATCTACCACCACACGGTTCTCAGTTTAAGGTATTAATCACCACTCGCCAACAAACTTTACCATGTTCCTCACTTGCGTTAGGTGAATTATCACCAGATGCAGCGTTAGAATTATTAAAAGAGTTATTGGGAGAGGAGCGGGTTAAACAAGATCCAGAGTCAGCAAAAATACTTTGTAAACATGTGGGCTACATACCTTTTGGAATATACCAAATAGCAGCTATTGCCCGAAAGCCAAGGGGAGTACTATGCTAGCAGACATCCTCGCACAGTTACAGCAAAAGCAAGCTTCCGTTGGCGAATCTGGTGTAACAGCAGCCTTTGAACTCAACTGGGAATGTTTAGAACCAGAGGCGCAAAAGTTGGCTTGTCTATTGAGTTTGTTTGCCCTAGCTCCTATCCTTTGGTCTTTGGTAGAATTAGCAGCAAGCGCTAGCGATTTGGAATTGGACATCAAAGCAAGCTGCACTATCTTAGTTCAGCGATACTTGCTGCAACAATTAGCTTCAGACACTTACCAAATTCACGAACGCATTCGGGAATTACTGCGCCTCAAACTAGAAGATTTAGAGGAAGCCTCAAAACTCAAGCGCGGCTTTTGTCAAGCAATGGTAGCAGTAGCGCGAGATATTCCTCCGACACCCAATCAGATACAGATTGCTAAAGCTAGCCTTGCCATTCCTCACCTTACCGAAGCTGCTACAGCTTATCAAGATTGGTTAAGCGATGAAGAATTAACCTCGGTTTTTGTTGGTTTAGATAAATTTTATAAAGAACCTCCAGTTCTAATTTTAGATGATGATGAATACTGGCTAGCTCAACATGAACGACGGTTAAGAAATGCTGGCATTAATTGCTACGCCACTCAAGATTCATCTGAAGCGATTAAGTTTGCGCTCAAAAACAAAATTAAAATTGCTCTCATTGATGAAATTTTGTTTATCCCCCCTATTTCTAATTCTCAAGAAGGAGAACTTCAACGTTGGCAAGGAAAGGGCGTGATTCGAGAGATTGTGAGAAATTGGAGCGTTTTAGACTTTCAAAACTTAAAACGTCGGCAAAGAAATGGCGTGATTCGAGAGATTGTGAGAGCTGGCTTAATCGATACTCATTTTATATTCATCACTGCTGCACCTGCCAAACGTAGTGGCTGGAACACGCCAGCATTTTTACAAGAAGTATTTTGGCAAGAAGTTACATCCTTGAGAAAGATTTTGGGTGTTAACGTTATTAACAAGTCAGAAATTGAATCCAATCCAGAAGATTCATATGCTCACCTAATTGATATTATTAAGAGGGTTAAGAGAACTAAAGACCCAGTTCAGCTTGTACAGAGAGAATCTTGGATGAGTAATCTTCGCAAGCTGTTAGCTCTTATTCGCATTAATATAAGTTTTGCATTTATGAATGTGAATATAGGAGCGATAAACGTTAGCAGTAAAACCCAGGGAAATCAAATTGGAAGTCAGCATAATCGGTTAGGAGATGAGGAAACCAACAAATAAGCCACTTTAAGAAGAAAAAAATGGTGTACCTAAGTACCTAAATTGGTTTCAAAGTCTTAAATTTTCTCTCTTATTGCATGGTGGTTTATCTTATGTCCTTATAAGTATACTCTGCAAACAAATAACCACTGTATGCCTGCGCTTCTATAAAAGAAAAAACTTGTAACTCATTTACAAGCTTTTGATAGGGGTAAAAAAGCTGAAGGTTGGATGAGATAAAGATTTGATAAGCGAAGCCCGAACAAAGAACTTTAATTGTAACTCTTATTAATTATTGGATGACTAAAAGTTTGTAGTGATTTTTTAGGAGAAACATTTATGTCTGGAACCAGTTGGAATTTAAATAATTTAGGTGGATTGAACGTTCGTAGTATTGTTAACGGCGATCAAATTGGAAACCAGTATAACTACTCTCAAAAGCAAAACTTGATAGAAGCTGCTTCAGAAATTCAGAAACTTCTAGATAACCTTTCTCAAAAGTACCCAGTGACAACTGATGCTCAAAAGCAAGTGATTGCTGCTGAGTTCAAAAAAGAAGTTGACCAGAAACCAGAGCTTCGAGCTAGGATTATTGCTGCATTACAATCGGGTGGCGCAGAAACTTTAAAACAACTTTGCAACCATCCTGCAGCAGAAATTGCGATCGCTGCTTATGAAGGGTGGCGCAACCCTCAGTAGCTGTTATTTCACTGGATAATATTCCAAAAACGCAAAATCGATGGTTACAAGTACCAATTATCAACTTAGAATTTTAGCAATTTTGGAATACGTCTTACTCCTGTAAAGGCAAGTCTACGAGGCGTTATCTACAGATAAAGTGCTTGTAACTGGGTTACAAGCATTCTTATTGGTAATAGCTTTGAATGCAGGATAGTGTGAGCATTTGACCGAAATCCTGTGGGATTAGGCTGTTTTAGTAACTCATTTCATTGTTGACTAAATTCTTACTAAATTGACTAAATAATTAATAAATTTGCTATTAGTAAGCCAAATTGGCAGTTAGTAAATGTAGTTTATTTTAACAATGAAGGAGGAAAAATAAACAACCTATATCAAGGAGGTCTATGTTTTCATGTCATTAGCAGCTAGTAAAGGTGGAATATATGCCAAGTATAGTGACCCTATTGGTTATGATATTAGTATTGTCAGACAGTGGTTGGCTTTAGGTCGCAAACAAATGACTGGCGATCGGCTGTATCAAGATTTAGTTCTCAACTCACATCCCGTGCAGGTGGAACTAGGTATAGGCAATACGTGCGGGCTGGAATGTCAGCATTGCTTTTTGGGATACGATAGTGGAGCCATGATTAGCCCGTTGATTCCTATGTCTGTATTGCTGAATGCAGTGACAGACATGGTTGAAAAACTTGGTACGCGGACGATCGCGATCGTAGATAGAGATGCTCTAACACCCAAGCGGTCTATACCATTCTTTGAACATACAGCAAAGCTCCGCGAAAAATATCCTGAAATAAAATTTGGAGGTGTCACCAACGGATTAGCGATCGACGGATATGCTGATGATTTAGAACGAATTAGATTAGATTACTTGGATATTTCAATAGAGGGTTTGCGTAATGAACACGATAAAATTCGAGGAAAAGGTAATTTTGATTTAGTGTTGAAAAACTTAAGAATTGCCATAAAACGACAGCTAGCAGAAAGGGTAATCGTTGCGGCTACACTCCATCGCTTTAATGATGATTCAATTATTCGTATGATTCATCAATTTATTCTTGAAGAAGGAGTGCAATGGTTTGATATTGGTCTTTTGATGGCAGTCAAAATGCAGCAATATCAGCTACAACAGAGGGATATAGTAGAGTTTTTAGATAGCTTATCTCAATCGCTTGTCCCAGTAAAAGTTTCACAGCCAGTGACCATTTTAGTTGAGATTTGTGCCTACTGTGCTGCTTTTATTCCTGCACTGATAGATAGTGGTTGGTTAATTCCAGAACAAATTCGACAGGACAAATACGGTCATCTGTATCAAAACGTTAGTGTCAATGATTCTATAACCATCACTCTCCGTCCAGAGCTCATCCCTGAATACTGGCGACATACCTTGCGAATTTCATCGGACGGTTACGTAGTTGGAGGATGTGAACCTCTAACCCAAAAAGATTACACTAAGCTAGCTGTAGGTAATATCCAGATAGAATCCATCCAGGAGATTTACCGCAAAGCATTATTACCAGAGTCGCCTTTCTATCATTCCATGGTTGCTTACAGTAACTCAGAATGCCGCCAGAAAGTTTGTTTTGCTTACTGTCTGGGTGGTGATTCTCTCTTGGCTAAGTCAGTTTATGGCAATTACAACTGCAAAGATCCTAACTGCGTTTGGAACGAGTATAAATTTCAAAACGCATCTATGTATGTAAACGGCTCTAGTCTTTCTAGAGGTTGAATTAACAGCAAAGTTACTGCGTGTAGAGTTAAGTCTAGAATTTATAAATTTAACATATATGCGCTCGCCACTGACTCTAGCAACAGTGGCAACTTTGCCTCAATAAAGCTACTCAAAGCTAAAGAAAGTATAAATTTATCATTGCTTCATAATTGAAAGATTTACAATCTTAACTAAATATGCTAGACGGGTAAACGTGTGATGACCTCCAACCCATACTTTGTAAGCTATGTTGAGAGGGTTCAAGAATCCTTAGCGGTTTTCTCCATGAGTGACACAGACGCCGCAAATTATGTAACCTTGAGCGAACCCAGTAAGACTTACAAACCAAAATTTCTAATATTTGAAACTTTATTTAATTGTAGATGTGAAGAAAACGGGAAAACTATTATAAGAAGAAGATTTGACCCACAGGTTTCTGATAAACTGCTGGACGCTTACCAACCAGAGTCATTTTTGGAAGACTTAAAAAGATTATACGAAAATGCAGAATACCTTAGTTTGGACTGGCAATCAGTCAGGTGGGCAAGTCGGGAATCAGATAAACTGGGTTTGTCAGACTTAGGAACGGAGATGAAGCTTCTTTCAGAAATTTATGACACAAAAGTACAGCATTTAAAGCCTGGAGAACTTCCTTCTGATAAAGACTTGCAAGAGATTGAAAGAATTATTAGAAAATTAATCCAAAGATATGAAGTAGAGTATATTCCGACCAACTTTGGAGCTAGTGCCATTATCTATGAAGCTTGGAAGTTAGGAAAGTTATTTCCTTTAGGAGACCCGCAAGAAGATAGAGAACGTTTCTTCAGAGTTATCAATGGATTATTTATTCAAGAAAAGAGTATACGTACCAACAACCTATTGTTGGAAATATCTCAAAATTTAGGTTTAGACCATCTAGCAGAATTAGAAATCAGTCAGTTAAAAAATGGCAAAACTTGGACTAGAAAATTATCTGACGATCCCCATCATCGCTGGTTTGCTTGTGTAGAACAGTCTTTAGTCCATAAAATTAAATACAGTAACTATCAACGTCAAGATATTTCAGATAGATACTTGATACATTACCCATTAGTAATTGATACTTATTGGTTTGCAGGCTTTGCCTACCTATATGCTAAAGACGATAGCAGAACGGTAGCGAATCCGCTACAGAAAAAGCCTGAAATTTTTGATAAGAAGAAGTATTGCAAAATTTACAATGTTATTCAAACAGTTTCAGAAACTTTAAAATTCTCCTTGAGGTTTGATGCCTTATCAAGAGTAGAAGAGAGACTCAAACAGCAATTGAGTTTTGAGGATTTATTTTTAGAAACTGTAAAAGATTATTTTGTTTGCTTCAATGTTTCTAAAACAGGAGAAAAAGCTAATACGTCAGCTACAAGTAACACATTGGTTTATCGCAAATACGGTATTGATATTTATGCTCCAGAATGGCTGTCAAACAAACATAAAGAATTAATTCGTCAAGAATTAGATGGCGAGATGCAAATAGTAGGCGTTCGGATTCCTGGTTTGTACGAAGAACTACAAGCCAAGAAACATGAGACAGAAAAAATTCAGATGCGGGGTAGAGAAGAACAATCACGTCAAATAGCGCATCAAGCAGCAGGGCTAGTTGCTGAAGTTTGGGATGACCCCGTGAGGAGACAATTAGAGCAAAGAAAAAAAGCATCTCTTTGGCAGCTTAAATCTTTAGTTGATGTTTGGGGGAATTTTAACCTCAACCCAAATAAAAATATTTCTGAAGACCCAGAACCTGATTTTCCTGAATGGGAAACCCTAACAGACAAACGGGTATTTCAGGAACTGATTGATATTAGCTTATGTCATGCACTGAGACGTGCAACTTATACTCGAACCTCAGAAGAGATAACTGACGTTGAGACACAAGAAGCTGATAGGAATACAGTTGATAGAGCCATAGAAATATTGATGAATTCAGAAGAGCCAACAGCTGTATTTAGAGATGAAGTGTTTGGAGCTTCTACAGAAGAAGCAATTGAATGGATAGACAGAGAGTGTCCGTCTTGGCTGAGATGCCGAGGTTTTGCTATCTGTTTTCATCATTGTTTTTGGCAAGCCGCATATCACGCCTTTCGTGCTAAATATGCCGCTCAACCCAGCCCTTATCTTCGCGTTCAGGTGAATCAAAAACAAGTGATAATTAAGAATAGAAAAGAATTCAACAAAATGCCTTATGGAGAACAACCAAGAGATGCGATATTTTTTAAGTCTTTAACTAAGCGTATGCAGGGGGTTTTTGAGATTGCTGGACCTGAGATGAAAGATGGTTTCTGGCACACAATTATTACCAGGAATGAGCCTTTATGAAAAAACTGGAAAGATACAATTACGAAAATAAGTGGTTAGGATACGTTTGGAAGCAAGATAGCGGTCAGAAAGTTATTGTTGTTGTTGATGACTGTTTTAAACTAGCTGTATCTGATAATCCTCCTAATGCACACGGTTATGGTCTGAAAGTTATTTTCGATAAGGTTAGTCTTTTGAATGACACACTAGGTATCGGTTTTTTTGACTTGCCTCAATCATGTCAAAAACAAGATATCGAGTTAATTGTTGATGCTATAAAATCCTGGATAGATGAGTTAAAAGACCGAAACATCAAGCTGTACTTATTAGTAGATTATTTTCACGGTCTGCAAACTCTGGAAAGTAAAGCACACGGTCTAGAATTTGTCAATTACTGGCAAGAACACCGACCTTTACCAACTGAAAAAATCGCTCATCTAAGTATAGGTGGTGCAGATTTACGTAACCCTCATAAGTTAGAGTGTTTTCAAAAAACACACATTCATGATTGCAAACAAGATTATAAGCTATTACCTGAAGAATTTTTGAATTGGTTGGATGTTGACGAACATCCTCTTTGCAGGTTGTGGCGCTACTCAGACAGATGGTTTTCAAGCGATAGCGATACAGTCTTAGTTAAGCATAACTTTTCAGAAGTTAGTCAATTTCTCTATGACACTACAGATAGTGATAATACTTTCCTAGCTGCTGAATACAAAAGAAAAATTTCGGCTGCTTTAGGTGTCAACTTACCTGATACATGGTGGGACAATGAAGAGTCAGCTAACAATATCCATGAGTCTCTAAAGTGCCTTTGTGGTGAGTTTTTCTGCGGTCAAAATTATAGTAATGCCAAGCGACATCTTTCTGTTGGCGCTGCTTATCTAATAGCCTTAATGGCTTATCAAAAAGTTTACAATAATGTCAATCTATTTACGAACGATGCCGAAACTTGGGTGGAAGCAAAGCAAGCAACAAGTCCAATTTTTGCTCTACAGGATAAAGCAACGGCACGTGCTTCAGCTATAGCTCTTTATGATTTTTTTATTTGTTTATTTACTCCTCGAAATGAGGAAAATTCTCGTCAGAATAAATCCGGAAAGTCTCAAGTCAAAAGTGTATATTTCTATGAGTCAGGCAAAACATTGAAATTTCAACTTAGTTGGGATACTCGGTATCCATCCTCAGATCGTCAAGAATCTTTAGCTCAAACTATTTCTACAATATTTAAGCAAGAGACGATCGCCATTCCCAAGTCTGCTGAAAACACGAGAAGTGCCATTTTACGTCTATGGCGTCAAATGGCAATAAGTGAAAGTGGATTTATGGGTCCGGGAGTTATCTACATGGAAGGAGACACATTAATAGTTGCATCAAGAAAGTAAAAGGAAAATATGAATACGACACAATCATCAAATCAACCTTATCTCACTGTATGTGTTATTTGCAGAGATGGTAGAAGTTCTCTCTGGACACAAGTTTTAATCAATTATTTTGCTGAGGTATATGTCATTGTATCAAGTAGTGATTACAGGAAATTTACTATCAGCGATACAGAAGGAGTGATTATTCCTGAAAGGAAATTACCTTCTTCTTTTAATGCTATCTTTTTTCATTCTAGTGATGAATATATTTGGCGCGATAGTCATGTAACTTCTGACTGTGTTTTTGAATTCAATACCCCCGGAACTCCTGCTGCTAAAAAAGGTATACTTCCAATATTACGGCAAACTTCACCTAATTTTGCAATTGAATCCAAAGATGTTGAGGAAATAGTTAATTATTTAATTGGAGAGAGAGAAAGTTTACCCTCTGTCTGCTATCAATCTCTTGAATTTTTGCCTGCTTTATCACTACTATGTCAGGCTTACATATCAATCTATTTTAAAGATAAAAAAGTTTGGCATTCCTCTTGGTGGCTCAAAGCCTTGGGAATCTCAAAAGGCGATCGACAACAGTATCACTATCTTGAAGAATTCTTGAAGAATGAGTGGATGATAGCAGGTATAAAAAATGGTTCTAGATCTGCTGTTGATACTTTAATGAAAGATATTTTTAACAGTCCTTCATCTTTGCTTTCTGAGGGGTCGATAACACCACAGACAGTAACATCTGCATATAAAATTATAGTGGATAAACTAGGGTTACAACCAATCAATTTAGTGGCAGATTCAATTCAAACACCATTTTCCTTGATTGTAGCCATCAAAGGTAGTTTGATTAGTACTTCTGTAACAGCTGCTTTATCTACATTCCTCGGCATACCGCAACTCTTTATTGAAGAAAACGAGCATCGGCACAATTTGAAATTCCTCAAGCAAGCTATCTTTGTCATTCCCGAAAACCAAATAGCACTCTTACCAAAACTTCGTCTGAAAGGTTTTAATGGAGCCGTTTTAGTATTATCTTCCATCCCCTTCTCTACTTTAAAACAGCAGCACCGAGTTTTGCGCTTTGGACAGGGTGCCCATGATAGCTGTGAAACTCCTTGGATGCTTTCTACATTGCTGGAGAAGATAAAAGAACTCGTGCCTTTAGAACCAGAAAATTTGAAATTGTTACATAAGGAGCTAAGGGCATCTCAAAAGCTTTGCGACCAACAAATCACATCATGTCTTGAAGGTATTAAGGATCTCAAAAAGTCACCCCAGGAAGATAGCGAAAGAATACAAGAGATAGAAAAAACTGTGGAAAAGTTGCGAGCAGATGCGCGTGTCGCCTGTCATACAGTTGTAACTATCGATCGCGAGAGTCGGCAACTGCAACAGCATTTTCAAGTAGCACTAGATGAAATTAATATTTATGATAATGAGCAACGCCAAAAAGCAATTAACCGATTGGAAGAAGCTTTCAATCATTTGAAAGACCTCTTGCAATCTACTGGTGAAAAATATTTTCCGTCTTTTTAGGAGGAAGAGTGTGTGACTGACTTTAGTGTCCTAGTGCTAGATGATGAAGAAACTTGGCTTGCACGGCACGAACGCCGTCTAAGACAAGCTATGCTTCTATGCCATGCAACTCAAGATGCAAAAGAAGCTATTAAGATTGCTAAAACAAACCCATCAGTCAAATTTGCACTTATCGATGAAATCCTCTATGTCACACCAATTCCCGTAGTCGAGGAACAACGGGAATTGCAGAGGTGGCAAGGTAGCGGTGTGATCCGAGAGATTGTTGCTCAACGCTCTGATATCCAGATTATTGTGGTTACGGCTGCACCTGTATCTCGTAGCGAAGGTAATAACCAGTTATTTAGACGGGAAACAGCAAAACTGCGGCGGCAAAAGGGAGTTATTGATATTATCCACAAATCAGATATTGAAGAAGACCCAGAAGGTTCCTATCAATGGCTAATAGATTTACTTAAAAAACCACCCCTCTCTGTCAAAGCCGATGTAGTCACGCCAAAAGTTGTCATTGGCTTGGGTTATACAAAAGAAGTACACAAGGCTATGGCTGAACAGATGGGTATAGCCAGGAAGCAATTTCTCATTTGTCACAAGTTAAGGCTGCAAGGCAGTTGTCAAGGGGCTTTTAGAAGAAGCTTGGAAGAAAAATTGGTCAGT
>NZ_WJFC01000090.1 GCF_009725235.1 Scytonema sp. UIC 10036 | reverse complement strand
AAAATATTTGATACATGAATCATGACTTTTCAAACATCCTCTTACATTGTTATAGACGTGTACCCTGCTGAAAAGCTCGATATTTTTTTTAACGCAGAGACTAAGTATGGCTAGTCTTTACGAAAAACTACCTTTAGGTTGAGGCTTGTTATAAATATCAGAAATTTATGTTCATTTTGTAGCAAAAATTTCATTTATATATTCAACTCTTAAATTTTCAAGTCCTAACATTTCAGTTTTTTTCATTCAGGTGTTATGGTAATCCTAAATCGTTCTCAGAAATTCGCGATCGCTAAGCAGTATAATTAAAAACCACATAATATTTACTTATGTATGCTTTTCTTAAAATACTGCAGAATTAGTTTTATTTGTATAAGCGTGATTTTTAATAACTAGAATTCAATTAAATATTACATGGCTTTAGCAAAATTACTAAGTATTTTTTCTACAACTTAAATAGGATTGCTGTACAGGTATAAACTTATTTCCAAAATTAAGTTAAGCTCAGTACAAAAAGTTATTTCCAGATATATAGATGGACACTGAAAAAATATCGGAACTCATAAGAATGGCTTCTCTAGTTCTCTCTCAAACGAGAAGACCTTTGACAGATGTGGACAAGACTATTCTGGAGCAAGTTTTGGAAGGGAAGAAACTTAAAGATATTCAGGTGACTGGATATGCTGACAGCACCGTACAGCGAGTATTTTGCCCAAACCTTTGGGAAGTATTATCAGACGCTACGGGACACAAAGTACGTATTAATACAGTGAAATTAGTTTTAGAGCAATTATCAAAAGATCCAAAGTATAGCAGAAGTAACGGAGGCGAAAATGCTACCCCTATCGAATCGCTTTCAACTTCCCCCATTCCCTCCAAACAGTTGCGTCATAACTTACCTGCTCATAGTTGCACTACTTTTGTTGGTCGAGAAGAGGAAATTGCTCGGCTTTTGGAGTTACTTTCACCCAGACATTCTGCACACTTAGTTAGCGTCGATGGTATTGGTGGTGTGGGTAAAACAACCCTTGTGTTGGAAGCAGCCTATCGGTGTTTACAAGCCAGTTATAACAATGAAGCTTTCTTAGGTGTGCCTACGTTTGATACCATTATTTTTACCTCAGCCAAACAGTCTTATCTTACTCCTTTCGGTTTGTTGCCAAGTCTAGCTCCAAGACGGACGTTGCACGATATTTTTCGTCAAATTGCGCGAATATTGGATGAGTTAGATATTACAGGGGTGAGTTTTGAAGAGCAATTAGATTTAATTAAAGATGCCCTTTCCTGTCAGCGTACACTGCTAATTGTCGATAATTTGGAGACGGTGGAAAATCAGCAGGATGTTTTGGCATTTTTGTATGAGTTACCCGCAACTGTTAAAGCGGTCATTACCACTCGCGAACAAATTGTGTTTGTACCTGTGCGGTTAACATCAATGCCAGAGGAAGACGGTCTTTGTCTAATTAAGCACGAAGCTCAAGAAAAAGGAGTATCCCTCAGCCACAAAGATCGGCAAGCGGTTTATAAGGTCACAGGAGGTATTCCAGTGGCCATTAGCTACGCAATTGGACAGTTAGCTAACGGCTACCCTATAAATGAAGTATTGGGAGGAATATCTGAGCCTACACAAGATGTTGCCCGTTTTTGCTTTGAAACCTCAATTAAACCACTTGCAGGACAATCAGCTCATAAGTTACTCATGGCACTAGCGCTGTTTCCAATGCCTGCTTTACAAGATGCCCTCATACAAGTTGCTGTTCCGGAAGCGAACTTGAATACAACAAGTACAGATTTAGCTCGATTGCGAGGACTTTCTTTAGTTAGACAAGAAAACAATCGCTACAGTATGCTACCACTGACCCGCGAGTATGCCCTTGCAGAACTTAAAGCTCATCCCGATTTTGAACAAAAAGCAAGGGAAAAGTGGATCGATTGGTACTTAAGCTTTGCCCAAAG
The DNA here is from genome assembly GCF_009725235.1 of Scytonema sp. UIC 10036. Next base: position 46,258 of record NZ_WJFC01000090.1, on the reverse strand, counting down.
GTATACTGGACAGGATGCTAAAAGGTGGCAAGGACAGTTTGATGGGTTGGAGGAGGAGTGGCAAAATTTACAAGCTGTTATTGAATGGTGTATGGTTGAGAATCGATACGACAATATGTTGAAGTTCTGGCAAAATCTTGAGGCATACACCCATGTTATGGGCAGGCAAGAAAGTCGTCTGCGATACTGGGATGACCGTCTAACCTGGACAGCATGGCTAATTCAAGCCGCAGAACAACGTGGGGACTGGTCAGTTACAGCAAAAGTGATGGTTGACCGTGCTTGGACTCTGACCTCAATGGGGAAGCAAACCCAATTAGAAGAAGCAAAAGAACTATTTGCCAAGGCTTGGGAATTGCGTCACCATCAAGAAGCGTTATTTGTGTTGAACTTAGCTAGAAATATAGCAGTCTTAAACATTCAACAGCAAAAGTTTGATGAGGCGCAGAGTTGGTTGACTCACGCAATAGAACTACTGGAGCAAACACAATTAGACGAACAGCAGCGACTGTGGCAGTTAGTGCAAATTCGATATTATGATGGGGAGATTTCGTTCAAAAATAAAAAATATGAGCAAGCAAAAATTATTTTCCAAGAAACTCTAGAACTTGCACAAGCAACGAACTGGGTACGCGCCATCTTCTGTACGCAAAATTGGTTGGCTGATATTGCCATCAAACAAGAAAGACTGGATGAAGCTGAACGACTTTTAATGGAAGGGCTGCACGTCGCTGAAGCGAACGTTGACAAAAGTCGCATTGCATTTTGTCAACGCTCCTTCTCCTCTCTAGCAAAAGCACAAGGTAACTTAGATGCTGCTCGTTGTTGGGCAACTAAAGCATTAGAAAATTTTGAGAAACTGGGAATGCTACCAGAAGTTGAGGAAACACAAAACTTGCTGCAAACACTAAATACAGAAGTATAAAGATATAACACATCGATATTATTAAGCCTCTCCCCATGTCAGGGAGAGGTAATTTCTAGAACACAGATTTGCGTATAAGTAAGTGAATGAATCAAATTCAATGCATCAAATCCACACTATTTTTTGGAGCTTTGTCGATTTTTTTGTGAAATAAACCGGGAATTAATTCGCAATGACTCGCCATCTGTAGAAACATCATATGTCAAAGGTTGGGGATTTTGACGCAAGCAAATAGCACGTCAAAGTTAAGAAGATAGATTATGTAAAATTCAGGAGAATTTCACAACAAGCAGCTGGAGAATTGCTCATAGTACCTTGCCCAAAATTTAGCTCGAATAGTTTTTGCGTTTGAGCAAAAGCTGATTGCCATTCTAAACGTTCAGCTTCTCCTCGAACTCCAAATTCTGGAATGTGTTTAAGACAAACATTAAAGAGGGTTTGGCAGTCTTTTTCAAACTGATGAGTATTAGCTATATGTGCGTGTAAAACTGCATCAATCTCTTGATTGGGAACCATTCTTATGTATGGGTATTTCTGTATTAAAAATAGGAATAACCCATACTGTTGAATTGCAAATATAGCTTGTAGTACACTCAAATTTTGACCTTCATCACATTGGAGAAGTCTGAGAAATATTGCTTGCCAGTCAATACTTTTGAGCTTCTCGAAGAAAATTCGATCTATAGTATCCTGCCAGAAGGTTATGAATAGAGCCTGAATTAAATTCAACTTACATCTCCTGAAAAATCAAAACATTTTCTTCTAACAAGAATTCAATTTAATAACTGTCATTCAGTTGTGCAAGGCTCAATCCAAGTTCATTTTTTGCTCAACAACAAAGCTATCAGAACTGGACTTACGCAACTGGCACAGGCGATAGCTTCGCACTTCGGCTGAAGCCGTATCGCGCAATAATAGTATTTTTGTTCCAGTATGAATGGCGCAACTGGTACAGGGCGGTACCAACGGCGGGCTACGCCTACGCTCTTTAGAAGTACATTTGTATGTTGAGAAAGAATTTCAGCGCTCGGCTCAAGCTTAAATTAGTAATACTAATCAATCTCACGTTAACATAAGTCATGCTTATGATAGCGCTGCTATCACCGATATCAGATCCGATCCGGGATTCTTAATTCAAGCCCATCCAGCGCTTACGTCGAACTCAGGTTTATATAGATGAAAAACGCTCCAGTGCAGACTCTATAGCCCCTAAACTTTTTAAAGTACTAATTGTCGCCTCCGTTAATCCAGTTGCACCAGCGATTTTCATACCCTCGTAAAGTTTTTTATCTCTTAGAATTTTTCTGCACTCACCTGTTGAGGTCTGCCAAATTCTCAGTGTTTCATCTTCACTGCTACTCATCAGTTTATATTCACTGGGACTAAAGGTTACTGACAAAACTCCCCGAGTATGTCCTCGCAATGTTTTAATAAATTGACCGATTTTGACATCCCATAACTTTATCGTTTGATCCATACTACCACTCCCTAGGATGCGTCCGTCAGGGCTGAAGGCGATTGACCAAACCCAACCCATATGTCCGTGCAAAGTTCTCAAGCACTTACCATCAAAAACATTCCATAACCTTACTGTATGATCGTGACCGCCACTGGCTAAAGTTAGACCATCTGGACTAAACGCGACTGACAAAACTCCGTGTTTTTCTTCATGTATAGTTTTTAAACACTTACCATCAAAGATATCCCATAACTTCACTGTGCAATCATGACTGCCACTAGCTAAAGTTAGACCGTCAGGACTGAAAGCCACTGACCAAACCCAATTTGTATGTCCTTGTAAAGTTCTCAAGCATTCACCAGTACTGACATCCCATATCTTTACCGTTTTGTCTTCACTGGCACTTGCTAGCATTTTACCGTTAGGACTGAAAGCCAATGACCAAACTCCATTGCTATGCCCTAACAAACTTCTAAAGTTTTGACCAGTGTTGATGTTCCACAGTTTCACCGTTTTATGACTGCTACTTGCCAGTATTTGACCATCTGGGCTGGAAGCAATTGACCAGATCCTGCTGCTATACCCCTGTAGAGTTTTTAAGCTCTGACCCGTGCTCACATCCCATACTCTTAACGATTGATCGTCACTGCCACTTGCTAGAATTTGACCATTGGGGCTGAAGTGTACTGCTCTAACTATATTATTATGTCCTTGCAACGTTTTCAAGCACTGACCGTTACTGACATTCCACAATTTTACTGTTCGATCCCAACTGCCACTTGCAATGGTTTGCCCATCTTGGCTGAATGCAACTGAAATGACCCAACCGGCGTGACCTTGCAAACTCATCTGACATTTACCAGTGTGAATATCCCATAGCTTTACCGTGCGATCGCCACTAGCACTAGCAAGTCTGTTTCCATCTGGGCTAATAGCAACTGACCAAATCTCCCCATTGTTTTCTTGTAAAGTTTTCAGGCACTTACCATTCCTTGCATCCCACAACTTCAGTGTTTTGTCCACGCTACCACTGGCTAACATTTTGTTGTCAGGACTAAAAACAACTGCTCGCACCATATCGCTATGTCCTTGCAACGTTTTTAAGCACCTACCATCCCTTACATCCCATATTTTTACAGTCTTGTCATCACTGCCACTCGCTAGTACTTTATTATCTGAACTATTCGGGCTGGGTTGTGAAGCAAAAACGAGTGAGGAAATTCCCTTCTTGTGTCCTTGCAAGGTATTAAGATGCTGACCTGTTGTTACATTCCAAAGATTGATTGTTTGATCTTCACTGCCACTGGCAAGGATACTACTGTCAGGACTGAAGGCAATTGATGTTACCCAATCAGTATGACCTCTCAAGATATTTAACTGTCTCCAATCACTAACTTGGTACAAGCAAATCTCGCCATTCATATCCCCTAGGGCAAACAACTTTTGATTGGGGCTAAATGCTAATGATAAAATTCCACTGAAGCTTTCAGCAAATACCGTTTTCGCTAAATTCGCATGTACAAAATTTACATTGTGCAAATTCACGTTTCGCAGATCTGCTTGCCGAATAGTAAGATGCGAAAAGTCGTAGTGACTCAGATCTGTTTTTAAATAACAAAGTAGATTCAGGACGTTTCCTGCTATATAATTTTGTTCTTGCGGAAATGTCTCTCGCAGTTTTAATAAAATTTTCCTAATTTGATTTTTCAATATGTCTTCACTTCTAAAAACAGTGAGTAATCCATCTATAACTGGTTTAAGAATCAGGCGAGTTTGAATCTCTTTAATATAATCTTTAGCTGTGGCTTTTATTAAAGCATGACTTTTCAATAAATTGAGATTGTAGTTGCTAATTTCTTGCCAGCTTTGTTGCACTAAGTCATCAATTATGTACTCCATAACTACAGGTTGTAACGTGAAGAGTTCTGCTCTTTTTTCAACGAGCGATCGCCTTACCAAAGATTCTAGTGCTTCCAGTAATTTTCGTGGTAGTATCAGAGATATGATATCATCCTGTAATTCTGATAATCCAACTGGTTCGCGATTAATTGCCAACCAGTACATTATATTATTTTCTAAATTTGACAACCGCGAAAATTGTTGGTCTATAAGTTCGCGTATATTACCATAAATCGCTGTATCTTCTTCTAAAAATTTAGAAATATTTCCATTAAAAATATCTAAAATTGTTGTGGCAACTATTTTCAAGGCTAAAGCATTACCTGCATAGCGATCGACCACTGCTAGTACATCCGATTCTGAACCGTATAACCCCTTAATTTCAAAGATTTTTTTCCCATCTACCACCTCTAAACCCCTCAGTTGTAATGAACGAACTGGTAGCGATTTACCTTCAAGAAACGCCACTTCTTTCGGTTTTTCCCGTGAAGTCAGCACAAAACAACTCTTGTGAGACACTTCTCCTATTCTTTTAAGAAGTTGACCATATTCCTGATAACCTTCTCGATAGCTTCCCGCAATCGCGCCACTTTGTAGAATGGTCTCAGCATTATCGAGAACAATCAGACAGCGGTATTGGCGTAAATAATTAATAAGTTTAGAGATTCTGCCATCCATAATGTTTGGCAAATCAGCTTCTAAAACTTGGGATTGGGAGAAAAATTGAATCAAATTCGCCAACAGCTCAAAAAGTAATGGGGCATTGTGGAGCGATCTCCAAACAACGTAGTCAAAGCGATCCTGAACTTGTTGAGCTAGCTTTGCAGCTAGAGAGGTTTTCCCAATTCCCCCCATTCCCAACAGTGCTACCAACCGACAATGCTCTGTTGTCAACCATTTCTCTAATGTATTAAGTTCCTCTGTGCGTCCATAAAACACAGAGACATCAATTGCTTCTCCCCAATCCACACTCCCCTTTAATCCCTGCTGAATGGAATTATCCGCAGTTTCTTCCACTCTCTCTAACTGCAAAGATTTGCGCCATTGGCGCTCGATAACAGAGCGCACGTTAGTTTTGCTAACTTTCTCATCCAGTACTTCAGTCAGTAACTGCCAAAGTTGAGGACCAATATGTCGTTTTACGTATACCACTGAGTAGCTAGCGACTGCAGCAATTTGCTCGTAGGTCAAATTCTCCCAAGAACCTTTAAGGATGGAAATCTCTACTGTACTCAACCGTCTTCCCACTTTTATAAAGACAGCTTCATCAGTAAATTTTAACACTTCCTTAAAGTTCATAAGTTATTATAAAGGTTTCTACGCAAACTCTATCATATATGAAACTTTATCGAAACTTTAGTGGAACTTGACTGTATCGATAATTAATATCATGTTCGGTTAAACGCTTATAATATTTGTAGGTTGGGTTGAGGCTTTGCGAAACCCAACAAACTCTACAAAATGTTGGGTTTCGTTCCTCAACCCAACCTACGTTGATAAATTTTATAATAATTCATTACCCGAACTTGATATAACAGAGTTTATGCGACTTTCTGCTAAACTCTATCTTTCCTCAACTGCTCCAAGAGCAAGCAGGTTTGATTTTTGTGCCTCTGTTAAACCTGTAACTCCGTAAATGTTTGTTGCTTCATAAAGACGTTCGATTCTCAAAGTCTTAATGCACTGTCTTGTCTCCACATTCCAGATTTTTAGCTGAGCATTGCCATCTCCACTTGCGAAAAACTGACCTTCAGGGCTGAAAGCAACAGATATAACCCAGACATCATGCTCGGTTAAAATTGCCATGCAACAACCTGTCGCTACATCCCAGAGTTTGATAGTACCGTCGCTGCTACCGGTGGCAAGGATATTGCCCTCAGGATTGAAAGCTATTGTCCATACCCAATTATCGTGGGCGTGCAATATATGAAGACATCGATCTGTTGTCATATCCCACAATCCCACAGTACCATCAGCGCTACCAGTGGCAAGGATATTTCCTTGAGGGCTGATAGCAACCCACCAAACCCAACTGCTGTGTCCTTTGAATATTTGATTGCACTGCCGTGTTTCTAAATCCCAAACTCTTGCAGCGTCGTCAAAACCACCTGCTGCAAGTTTTTTGCCATCTGGGCTAAAAGAAAGCGACAATGTCACAGCTGCTGGTAGTGTTTGCACGGGTTGACCTGTTACTATATCCCACAGTTTAATGGTACGGTCATAGCTACTACTGGCTAGGAGATGACCATCAGGACTAAAGATGGCTCTTGTGACTGTACCTGTATGTCCTTTCAAAACTTTTAAGCACTGTCCTGTCGAAACATCCCACAATCGAATTGTTTGGTCAGCACTACTGCTTGCTATGGTACGTCCATCAGGGCTAAAGACTACCGAAAATAAAAAATCACTGTGTCCGGTAAAACTACGGGATTCACCCTCTAAATTCCACAGTCTGATAATGCGATCGAAACCACCACTGGCAATGATTTTTTCTTGTGCTGTTTCCCCTAGGGCACCTATAGGAGCAAAAGCCAAGTCAGCTACCCAATTGTGCATTCCTTGGAATACTCTAATACATTCTCCATTAGTAATATCCCATAGTCTCACAGAAAAGTCATCACCACCACTGGCAAGCAGAGTTTCTTGGGGGTTAATTGCGATCGCATAAACAGAATTATTATGTCCTGGCAAAGTTTTGATGCATCGTTTAGTAGCAACATCCCAAACTCTGATTGTGGTGTCTATACTAGAGCTGGCAAGAATATTTCCGTTATCCAAAAAAATCACTTTAGGAACTCCATTACTGTGTCCTTCTAAAGTTCCGGTACATAAACCCTTATCCACATCCCAAAGCCTAATAATTGGATCCAAAGCCCCACTTGCAAGCATTCCCGAAGGGCTGAATGTCACGGAGCGAATGCACTCAGTATGCCCTGATAAATTTTTAATACATTGATATCTAGTGAATTCCCATAGTTTGATGGTTTTATCATCACCACCACTAGCAAGAATGCTGCCATCCGGACTCAATGCTAAAGAAAAGATTGCGCTCTTATGTCCCCGTAAAATTTGACGACACTCTCCATCACTGAGATTCCAAACTCGAATATCAGAGTCTGCACCTCCGCTAAAGAGCAGACTTCCACAAGGAGAAAAAACGACGACAAAAGCTCCGCCCGCATGACCTTGCAGAGTTCTTAAACATTCCCCGGTTGTAGCATCCCATAATTTAATGTTATCGTTTTGCGCTCCACTAGCAAGTATGCTACCATCTGGGCTAAAAGCAACACACCAAGCAGAACCAGTATGTCCTTGAAAGCGCACGATCTGCTGACCGGTGACAGCATCCCACAAGCAAATTTGACCTTCTGTGTGAGATGTTGCAAGGGTTTTGCCATCCGGGCTAAACACCGCAGATACAGTGCTAGAGAAAGTTTTGGCAAAGACAGACTTAGATAAATCGCTAAAAGCAAAGTTAACTCGTTTTAAAGAAGTTTCTTGGAGATATGCTTGCCAAATTGTGAGGTGAGAGAAATTATAACCAGTCAAGTCACTTTGTATGTGACACAGTAAGTTAAGAATATTACCACCTGCATACCCCGGTTCTAGTGAAGACAAGGGAGAGGGGGAAGACAAGGGGGACAAGGGAGAATTGGCTACTTTGTCTTCTTGTCTACCTTGTCCCAACCTTTGCAGTTTGTACAAAACTTGAGAAAGCAAATTTTCAATTGCTGACTTGGTGCGTAGGTTTAACAGTAATTGCTCAACAATAGGCTGAAGAATCAACTTAGCTTGAGCAATCCTGATGTTATTTTAGCAGTGGCTTTCATCAATGCATGACTTTGGAACAAGAAATAGACACTGAGAAGCAGAGAAAAATTCTCCTTACTCCTTGTCCCTTGTCCCTTGTCTCCTTATCCCCTTGTCCCTTGTCTCCTTATCCTTATCCCCCCCCACTCTGAATTTCACTACATACCGTTGAACAAATTTTTGTAACATATCCATTAGCACAGGTTGGAGAGTAAATTGTACGGAAGTTTGTGGGGCTGATTTTTTTTCAATTAAATTTCGCCTGCTTAGAGAATCCAATGCTTCCAGCAGTTTCATGGAAGATATGGGTAGGACTAAATCTTCACGCAACTCTGCTATTGTCACTGGTTCCCGATTAATGGTTAACCAGTACATTAAATCTTTCTCTAGTGCAGAAAGACGATAAAATTGCTGTTCTAACAAGTCATAAATACTACCAAATACTGTAGTTCGTTGAGTCTGAAACTCTTTAATATCGCCGTCAAACAATTCCTGAATTGTAGTAGCAATAATTTTCAGCGCGAGAGGATTACCTGAATAATGCTCTATTAAGTTTTGCCAATCTGCATCCGAGCCACAGAAAAAACTTTTGGTTCTAACTAACTCTAGCGCTGCACCAGTACATAAGCCTGGTAAATGTAAAGATCGAACGGGTAAAGTTTCCCCTTCTAAAATTGTAATTTCTTGCGGCTTTTCGCGACTGGTCAGCACAACACAGCTTTGGTGGAATGTTTCTCCTACTTGTTTGAGAAGTTCTTTGTAGTCTTCATACCCCGGTTGGTAATGTCCGGAGTGCTCGTGACGGGCTAATATGGACTCTACATTGTCTAATACAATTAAGCAGCGATGCGATCGCAAGTGTTCCATAAGTTTTGCGATGCGTAAACGCGTAGCATCTTCTTGCAAGACATTGCTATCATTCAGAGATAAGTTGATTGCTTGACCGTTTGCAAAAAACTTCAGCAAACTCGTCAATAAATCTAAAAGAGACGGACTGTTACGAAGACTGCGCCAAACCACAAACTCAAATTGTGTTTGAATTTGAGTTGCTAGTTTTACCGATAGGGAAGATTTGCCAATTCCTCCCATTCCCAGTAAAACAATGAGCCGACAGCGATCGTTCAAAATCCAATGTTCTAACTGAGTCAGTTCCTCGGTGCGCCCAAAAAATATCGACACATCAACAGCTTCTCCCCAATCACAATAGGGAGTAGGGATTAGGGGGTAGGGATTAGGGGATGTTTCTTCACCATTTCCAACTCCTGACTCACTATTCCCGACTCTTTGATAGTCACTTGTGGTTAGCTCCAAGCCAAAAGCTCTAAAAAAATACTCAAGAGTTTGCTTATCAACTCCTTCTTCCCGTGCTAGCACCTTAGAAACTGTAAAAGGAGCTAACTGAGTACGATAGCTTAATTCCTCCAGGGTGAACCTTGCACCGTCATTAACCTGGAATTCTGCCTGATACTTGGCTTCTTGTAGCTTATTCAATCCTGCAAGGCTGAGGATAACACCACGCCTGCGTTTTTGCTTGTGCTTTTCCATAGGGAAGAGGCTCGATCGACCTTCTATTTTAAAAGCTTTAAAGCAGTATCTTAAATTTCTTCAGATTTTATACAGCTTACCATTTTGCCTCAGTATCCTAAAGTTGTTGACCTACGTGAATGGGTGTAATCTGTAATCATCGTTACTTAGCTTATAACTTTCTTCCAGTTTTTTTCGGTTGTTTCATCTGCGGGAAACAGACATTCGATCCGCAGTTCTTGAAGCGTGATGTCATAGGGAGTGCCTAAGGTGGCGATTGTCGAAAAAAACTGTAACTCCAGATGCTCTCGTTTAAGATGAACGGTGAGCAGCAACGCATTTTGTGCTGTTCTATTGGAAGTTTGCCAAATCTCTGAAACTCCTGGATAGCTCATCAGTTCGTTAAGTAAAACGGTAGATTGCTCGCTTTCCCCTTCTACGTTGGGTAATGTCCCGCCATAGGCATTCACTTCTTGATGCAGTCGTTGGAGCAAATGGTTTGCAAAGTCTTCCCAGTTGACAATGAACGGACGCAGCCCCTGGGAATGGAACATAACCCGCATCAAATTAATTTTTCCGTCTATATAGAAGAGGGTTTGCAATTTATCTGAATCGATGAAACTGGTGAGAAGTCGAGTGGCTCCATTGTTTGCCAGCAGCAAATTCCAATAGCGATCGACCACGATTGCTGGTAATGGTTCCTGTTGCTTTAGCATAAAATCGATAGCTTTGCGAATTGATGTCATTTCAGGAGCCGACAAGTCAGTCTCAGCATGAATGGGGGCAAATCCCGCCGCCGTCAGCATCAGGTTTTGCTGTCTCATCGGAATTTCCAGAACAGTCGCTAATTGAATAACCATGTCCTGACTGGGTTTTGCTCGTCCTGACTCTAGGAAACTAATATGCCGTTGAGAGACTTGACTTGTGAGCGCTAGATCGAGCTGACTGTACCCGCGTTGCTCGCGCCAGTGTTTGAGAAGCATCCCGAACGAGCCGGACTTATGGTCATGAGAAGCAGGTGAACGTCGCTGCATGGCAATAATTGTGAGGAGGACGATTTTGATTACCTGACAGGTAATTGCTTCTATTATCTCCCTTTGGCACGATCGAAGCACACCAACCCAAAGGTAAACAATTATGGTGAAGCCAATGAATATCTCGACAACACAATCATTCAACTCAATGAAACCACTGTATTTGCTACTTACCATTGCAGGATCGATCGCGCCTTGGTACTGGCTGCTTCAAGATCCATCTGCGCTGTTATCTCCAACCTTATTTCTGCAAAAAGCGTTTGCAAACAATATTGCCACCGGGCTGACGAGCGATTTGCTAATTTCGGCGATCGCTTTCTTTTATTTTGCCTGGATTGAATTGAAGCGATTAGGTGTTTCTCGGTTATGGATATTTCTCTATGTTGGACTAACCTTTGGGGTTGGGCTTTCTTGCGCCCTACCATTTTTTTTGTACCGCAGAGAACAAAACTTTGGACGCAACTAATTAATGCAAAGGATAACACGATCTATCGACTGTATGATTCTGCGTTATCAGCCTAATAACTATTTGTTAAGTTAGCGTCTTAAAACCTCGATCTTTACTAGCGCAAGTTGGGACGTTATCGGAAACTGTAGTTATTGCTGATGTAGTTATCTACAAGCAAGCATAAGTTGCATGACTTGCTTCTTTGGAGAAAGGTTGTTTTCGTGAGTAGCGTTTGGTGCCATAGTTGACTTTTATGCAGAATTATGCATTAAACGCCTTTTCAAGAACTTATTCAATTTTTTACAGCACTTACCCATGACTAACTCTGTCATTAATCCTATTGAACGTCCACAAGTAACACAACAACTTTCTGAAAATATTATTCTCACAACTGTAGACGACCTGTACAACTGGGCAAAGATGTCTAGTTTGTATCCCTTGATGTTTGGGACAGCCTGCTGCTTTATGGAATTTATGGCTGCCTATGCTTCCCGATTTGATATGGAAAGATATGGCATGATTCCCCGTGCAACTCCCCGACAAGCAGATTTGTTGATTACAGCAGGTACAATTACTATGAAGTATGCGCCAAACTTGGTGCGGCTTTACGAACAAATGCCAGAACCAAAATATGTCATTGCCATGGGAGCATGCACAATCACTGGTGGTATGTTCTGTACCGATTCCCCATCTGCTGTTCGAGGCGTAGATAAGTTAATTCCAGTTGATGTCTACATACCGGGATGTCCTCCCAGACCAGAAGCTGTTATTGATGCCATCATCAAATTGCGGAAAAAGATTGCCAACGAGAGCATGCAAGATAGGCACCAAATTCAGCAAACTCACCGCTACTACAGCACTACCCATAAAATGAAAGTTGTCAACCCGATTAACGATGGGCAATACTTGAAAAGCTCAACACGAGTTGCACCACCACAAGAAATTGCTGCAGCCACAGGGTTAGAATTACCTTTAGCCCTTCAAGCTGCTGAAAATTCTCGCGATTTGTAATTGGGCATTGGGCAAAAGGGCATTGGGCATTAGGGATTGATTTCCTAATCCCTACTCCCTAATCCCTACTCCCTACTCCCTACTCCCCTTATGGATATTGCTGTCTTTTCTTCCCAAGAACTACCATTGGTGCTGGGGGCACTGATGTCTGTGGCAGCTCAACCTGAAGCACTCACACCACAAGAGTATCAGTTTTTACAAGTTATCGACCAAATGCATGAATCTTTTGTTGCTGTTGATGACTTATGTCCGATCGCAGCAAGGCAAATCGGTGAAATTATTACCGATCCCCACCGACGCACACGCTTGCTTCAAATGGCAATGGTTATGGCAATGGTGGATGGAAATATTAAACCCCATCAGCAGAAAGTATTGCGATCGCTTGCAGAAGCCCTTTGTGTTAACGAACAGGGTTTGCGAGTCCTGCACAAAGCTGCCAACGGACATAAACTGTTAGTGCAAATTGATATGATGCGTCGGTTGATGGGTAAATTTGTGGGTGAAGCCTACCAAAAACAAGGAGTGACTGGTATTAAAAAAATGATATTTCCTTTATTGTTTAATGGAGGTGAAGACTCCGAAGTGGCTTGGAAATATCGGCGGCTTGGCTTGCTACCTACAGGAACTTTGGGACGTACATATTGGGAACACTGCACTCAAAGACATTTTAGTTTTCCTGGTGAAAGTGGTGGTATTCCAGAACAAATGGTTTTTCACGATTTTGGTCACATATTATCTGGCTACGATACCGATCCTCAAGGAGAGATCCAGCAAGGAGCGTTTCAAGCTGGTTTCATTCGTGAAGATGGTTTTGTGTTTCTCCTTTTTGCGCTCCTACATTTTCATTTAGGAATTCAAATGGCACCTGTTGCAGATGCTAGTGTTGGATTGTTTGACATTCCTTTGGTGATGCAAGCTTTACAGCGTGGTGCTGCTTGTAAGGTAGATCTTTCCAAGAATTGGAATTTTTGGGAAGTTGTGGAAGTGCCTGTGGAGGATTTGCGCGATCGCTATGGTATTCCATCTCTTAATGGTTTTTCAGCGTGATTTAGAGTAGTATTTAACCGCAGATGAACGCAGATGAACGCGGATAAAATATGTTTGATACAATTCAAAAAATTCAAGCTCTGGAAGCTTATAGAAAATCTGACAATCTTGGTGATTTCGCTATTCTAAAATCTGATTTATTCGGTGCAAAAGCAGAACCGATGGTAGCATTTAAATTGCAACAAGTTGTGGGGTATCATCCCTATATTAACTTGGAAGAATTGAGCAAATATCCCAAAGGAACTTTTGGACGAGAATATGCAGATTATATGCAAGCAAATAATTTGAAGCCGTTTAATGTTAGTGCTGAACTAGAAGAGGTTGCTAAACGCAATGTCTTTGCCCTAAGATATGTGGTTACTCACGATATTTTTCATCTCTTGCTGGGCTTTGATACCAGTTATGCAGGAGAAATAGGGGTATATGCTTTTGCCTCTTCTCAAAACTACAGCAAATCTTTAAAAATTAGCTTGTGGTTGGCAAAATTGCTTTATCCTCTCTTAGCTCCTCAGCAGTACAAAGATATTTTTGATAATGTCAAAAAAGGGATTGAGCTTGGCAAAAAAGCAGAATTTCTCTTGGGATTTCGTTTTGAAGAACACTGGGCAGAACCCATCAATGAATTAAAGATTCGATTGGGTTTACTACCCTAAATATTTAGCTACTAACCACTAACTACTGTACGGGTGCATTGCCTTGCGCCCCCTACTAACTACTAACCTCTAAGAGGATGTTTGAAAAGTTATGGAGGGTTAGATTTTATGCCAATCGCCTCACCATAATACGAATCATGGCAATGTATACAAATGTCTCTGCGGTTTCGGGAAGTAGCTCATAGTCCTTGTTCAATCTTCGACACCCTTCGGGTTCGCTAGTCGCTACAACTCTGGGAACCAGAGCAACGCGCTAGCTCACCAAGTTAACCAACCCAAGGTTCGCTCGACGACCCAACGTTTGGGTAACAATACAAACTCCCTACGTTCTTTTGGCCGTATAACTACCTGCACGATCCAACGGCAGAAATCCATTACCCAATGCATAAATGGATTGCCATTAAAACCAGCGTCAACCCAGATTGTATGCAGTCGCGATAGGTCAGGTTCCATTTGTTTGACCTTCTTTAACACCTGTTTACCGCCTATGCCTTCGGCACGCTAACGCGAACGCGCTCACCTACACGCTTCTGCGGTAATTAATACCCGTAATACTAAGCCCAAAGTATCTACTGTGAGAAATCGTTTGCGTCCCTTCACTTTTTTACCCGCATCATAACCGACTGCTTCACTCACCATTGCCGCACTTTTAACACTTTGGCTGTCTATGATAGCTTCAGATGGACTTGGTTCGCGATCGCGCTTCAACCCTCGTCCAGTTTCGCAGTCTGTCGTGTATTCTTACCCAGGTTCCATCCAGTCGCCAATTCCCAATTGTGTATAAACTGTTTGCCAGTTGGGAAAGTCACCAGGTAACGCACGCCATCGACACCCTTCGCACAGAACATAAAAAATGGCGTTAAGCACCGAACATATATCCGCTTCTCTTGGACGCCCGCCTGGTAAGGAAGGTGGAATCAAAGGTTCGATCAGCTCCCATTGCTCTTGAGTGAGGTTGGTGGAGTATGATTTACTCATAGTTAGTCTCTCAGTGGTGCTGTTGTCTTTACTTATTAACCGCGATTAGCCCTGAGAGCTTTTTTTACTCAATTGCCGACTTTTCAAACATCCTCTAAAGGTAAGTGCTTGCCTTGGGAACGTGACTGCTGCAAGTCCACCACTTTTTCTGTATTGTGGCAACGATGGTCTATCAACTTCTCCTCTGTAATATGCATTAACCAACCCATTGTAAGAAGTAATTGACTCACCTACAGATTTTAATGTTTGCTGTGCGGCTTGTGCAGCTAGAACCTTGTAATGTAGATTGTCCTTAAGAACTTTATCCAGTTCGGGATAAGTCACAAAACATTTGTAAGTTTTCCATCCATGTCGGAGTTCATCACCTTTCCAATAGGTCGTAAAAGCATTACCGGACTCTTCTAGTCTTGAATAATGAGTTTGACGAACATGATAAAGAGCACAATTAATCAAACTGTTAGCGTGTTGGCACTGATCTAACCAAAACGCTTCTTCAATATCTGTAAACTGTGCTTTTACTGGCAAAGTTTTGTACACTTGTCATCACCTCCTGTTGCTGATTATCTTAGTTACTACATATCTTGTCAACATAAATCCGGAAATGGCAAAACTCTCTAAAGAAGACCACGACTACCGAAGAACGGAGAATTCTGTCTCCTCAATCAATTACCCCGATCGTGTTTGTACCAAAGCGAAGAAGACCCGTACTTGTCACTGATATTGCCAGAAGATTACAGGAAATAATCTTTGAACTAGTGCAAGAACATAACTGGAGACTCATTGCATTAGAAATTCAACCTGACCACGTACATATGTTTATCAATGCGCCTACAGATGAAGCCCCTTCACAAATTGCGCTCCGGGGTCAAAGGTCGTGCATCTCATCACTTGAGAAAAGAATTTCCTTCCTTAAAAAAACTACCTGCTTTGTGGACACCGACCTACTTTGTAGCGTCAACAGGTCAAGTTAGCACAGAGGTAGTAAAAAAGTACATTGAGAATCAGCGTGGGAAATGAAGACAACAGGTTAAAACCTGTTGCGTCGCGCATCCCGTCCCTGTTTAAAACTCAGGGGTTCTCGCGCTCCCACTATATTTTGATAGTTTACCAGAAGTCCGTGAAAAACTGCTACAGGAATTGAACTCCATTGATATTCCTCATACCGAACCCACAGAAATAGCCAAATTGCCCTATTTAAATGCTGTTTGTTCGGAAACTTTAAGAATGTACCCGGTTGTTTTCTTCTCCCAAGCCAGAATTCTCCAAGCTCCTATGCAGCTCGTGGGCTATGAGATACCAAAGGGCATGATGTTAGCACCGTGTATTTATTTGACTCACCATCGCCCCGATCTCTACCCAGAATCAAAGCAATTTAAACCAGAAAGATTTTTAGAACGGCAGTTTTCTCCCTATGAATATTTGCCTTTTGGCGGAGGAAATCGGCGCTGTCTTGGCATGGCGTTTGCCATGTTTGAGATGAAATTAGTACTGGCTACAATTTTATCACATAGCTCATTTACACTGGCTGAAAAGCGACCTTTATTTCCTGTTCGTCGCGGGTTGACATTTGCGCCGAATGGAGGAGTCCGATTGATGTTGAAGGAACGCAAATAAGGACAATACTTACTCTAACAGTAGAAAAAGCTGACAACACAAGCGCTACTCTTATTTATTACAATGCTGCTAGCCCATCCTTGTAATTGGATGGGAGCAAAACCTATACCTGTTCTTCCATTTGATGTGGAACGTCGTCTTAAAAAGAGCGTTGGAGCTTACTTGGAAATCTTCTCCAGCTTGTAGTATATTTGAAATATTCTATTAAATCTAACTTTTCCTACTTGATTCTTCTATTGCAAAACATTTACATAAGTAACTCACTTTTCGCACTTTATAAATTTATTTAGCTGTGATATGTGGTGCATAATGCCTTTCACTTGATTGTTTTTAATTGCTGACATAAAGCTCTACTAATTTTGTTATAACTTATTGACGAGCTTAAATTCGTTGTGATATATAATGAACGTAATAAAAACAAAAAAATAAAAAACACCATACATAATCTAATGCTTACTAATTATATAGATTGTATTGGGTGCAGATTCTTTAAAATTCAACAAATTATCATTGATTTGTAGGTAAAAGGTGTTTTTATTAATTTTTTGTGAGAAGTAAAAGAAATCTCTGTTGCGATATCCTTTGTGCTTCTCTATCCACAAGAACTTCTCCAAGTCCCAGTACTTTGTTAAAACTTTGTACCACCTCGTTCCCAGCTTGAGCTGGGAACGAGAGAGGAAATAGTGGTTTACCTATGTGGTGAACCACTAGAACATCGATTCATTCATCCGAGTGACGGTAACAAAATCACCGTTTCGGCACTCCTAAGCCTATAATCTACCACCTGCTATCTACCGAGTGACTATTAATGAATTGGTGTTCTGGTACAAAGAAGAATGCAAGAGTTTGGTTTCATTTTTGAAACCTATAGCCTGTTTCCTATAGGATACCAGGGTTTTGGCAAGTTAAATAATCAAGAAAAGGAGACGGCTATGAGTACTATCATTGGAACCGGAGGAAACGACACCCTCCTAGGTACTGACGCAAACGATTTGATTCGTGCTTTAGAAGGGAATGACTTTGCCGATGGTGATGATGGCAATGATACTCTCTTGGGAGGAGCAGGTTCTGATACCCTGCTGGGTAACGATGGAACTGACTCCCTTGACGGTGGGGATGGCACGGACTATCTCTATGGCGATGATGCTAATGACATCCTTAATGGCGGAAATGGCAGCGATTTTCTCAATGGTGAAAATGGCAATGACTCTCTCAATGGCGGTAGTCAGAATGATACCCTCTTTGGTCAGGACGGTGATGACACTCTTTTAGGCTCTGCTGGAAATGACTTTCTTGGAGGGGCTATATTTGATGGTGCAGGTAACATCATTAATCTTGAGTCTGGCAATGATTTCTTAGATGGCGGAGACGGTAATGACATTATTGATGGTTCGGATGGAAATGACACTATCTTAGGCGGAATTGGTCTTGATTCCCTCTTAGGTGGAGATGCTAGTGACTCGATTGAGGGTGGAGAAAGTGCCGATACCCTTGATGGTGGCGTGGGAGATGACACTTTAAATGGTGGAAATGGTACAGATATCCTCAAGGGTGATATAGGCAGTGATACTCTCAATGGCGGGATAAGCAACGACATCCTCTACGGTGAGGGTGGCGATGACCCCCTCAATGGCGGGAATGACATTCTCAATGGTCAGGATGGCAATGATACTGTTGTTGGTGGTGTTGGTAGCGATACGCTAATTGGCGGTGCTGGTACTGACATTTTTCTCTTCAATAACCCTGGTGAAGGAATTGATAACATTACAGATTTTTCTGTTGTTAATGACACTATCTATGTGTCGGCTAATGGGTTTGGTGGCGGGCTACAGTCAGGCGTACTCACGGCAAATCAATTTTATTTGGGTTCACTAGCAAGTGATGGCTTAGATCGGTTTATCTACGACAGAAGCACAGGTGTTTTGTACTTTGATGTCGATGGTACAGGTAGCACTTCACAAGTAGAGATAGTCAGACTGTCTAACAATCCGGCGATCGCTAGAAATGATATTGTTATCAAATAATATCAACGAGCAGTTGATCGTCAGTAATCGGTGATTCCCCAATCGCTGGTACTGAAAGACTACGTTTGAATGCAATTTGGTATAAGTATCGCCAACAGTCTGCAAAATCTCAATTGTGAAGCGCTTGTCGAGCAGGTAACTTTTTACCATACTGAATGGCTCTCTCTAATTTGAAAGAGGGTAGTGGTGGAAGCTACAAAAACAAACTCATAGGACTTAGTACCGTGCATTAAGTCCGTTCACGCGAACTCAATACTAACTTGGGCTGATAAGGCAAAGGCGACAAATCACGATTCTCATGCTAATTACCACACTTAATTCTCATAATCTATTTTTTGACAATGCGTCATCGCTAAAAATACCATTAAAAGAACATTGGAGTTAGTTAAATCTCTTCTGTAGTGTGTAGTATATTTTAATTTTCGATGAAATTTAATGGTTTTTATTTGATTCTTCTATACAAAAAATTTACATAAGTAACTTACTTTTCTTACTTTATAGATCGATCTGTGATAAGAATACATAATTCCTTTCAGTGGAGGGAATTAATATACTGTTCCTAACTGCTTATATAAAAGTAGATACTGTGAAGCAGGTATTTGTTTTCGCAACTGATATCAAACAAATTCTGACAACATACCGTGCTCTACGAACTTTATTATAACTCATTGACGAGCTTAATTTTTTTGTGGTATAGAATAAAAATACTATAACTATTCATGAACTTCACAAAAAATTTACATAATTAACTCACGTTTCTCCACCGTATAAATGAATTAAGCCTTAATGCATAAAGGCAATAATGGGATAACCGACATCTTGCACCAAGAAAAATAATATATTTTTATACTCAGTAATAAACCTGAAACCCTTATTTAACCTATAAAAGCCAATTGAAGTCATGTAACTTTATTGCGCTGCTTTTAACTAAGTCTAGGCTTCTATGGAGAGGTGCAAGACCTAAGATAAGATACAAACGCTAATCTTTATGACCTCTTAATATCAAATCAAACTTATAAAGTAATGTTATTATTTTCCGGATATTGCCATAACTGATTGACGCGATTCTATTCCTCATGGTATAAAACAGTAGTAATGTGATTAGTGTTGTGATATCTGTTAAATGAGCTTCTTTCTAAATAACACTCTCTAAAGACTTACAGTTTTTCGTAGGTCTGGCAGATCAATGCTTTAATAAGCTCTAGTAATTTTTGAGCTTGAATATAGCATGACTTACCTTAGGGATTTGTGTTGAATTTAGTGCCTACAGAGAATCTGCTTAAACTCGACAAATTCTTGGTATCCCAGTGCCTTCGAAGTTTGTTCGTAGAAGAGCGAGAAATGTTAATCTGGCTTAACTTAACAGAGCAATCATAGAGAGATTGTGTTGTAAATACTAACGTTTCATGTATTTTGAGTTCGCCTTTATTTCTTTAATAAAGATAATTCTGTAATCTCTGGCATATTTGTAGGCATATGTCCAGGCTGGTTACCGAACATTTGTGTTCACGTACATTGTCTCCATCACGAGATGATGTGTGTTGAGCTTTTCTTCGTTGTAGCAATTGCTATTCTAAACGAAGATTATACTCTTGCGTTCTCAAGAATAATGATGATGATTGGTAAGATTTGCAAAGAGGCAACAGTAAGGGGGGTATCCCAATTTGGGACATTGCCCTCAGAATAGAATTCTGGGGTTATATAAACCAAGTCCGCCTACGCGGACTTACTTGACGCCTGCATAGCTTTCAAGCACACTAGCAACACTTTTGATTCTTTTTGAAAGGACAAATTTATGGCAGTTAGAAACGGAACACCCGAATCAGATACCCTTGAAGGTACTGCTCAAGCTGATACCCTGCGCGGTAACGCGAAAGATGACCTGTTATTTGGCTTAGGCGGTAATGACTTCCTCAATGGTGGACCTGATAAAGACACCCTGTATGGTGGAGCAGGAGCTGATAGCCTAGTTGGGGGAACAGGAGAAGATTCTTTGTATGGTGAAGGTGGCAATGACACTCTCGACGGCGGTCAAAGTCTTGTTGATGACAAAGACTTCCTAGATGGAGGACCGGGCAGTGATTATCTTTTTGGTGGACCTGAGGATACGGTACTTGGAGGTGCAGGCCCAGACACTCTGATTGGTAGTGACTATAATGACCTGCTTTACGGTGATGACACAGAAGGATTGGTTACGGGTGGCAACGACATTCTCTTAGGCGGAGATGGTTTTGACACTCTCTACGGTGGAGATGGTAACGACAGCCTCAACGGTGAGGCTGGCAGTAGCACCCTCTATGGAGATGGCGGCAATGACACTCTCCAAGGTGGAGCTGAAGGTGATTACTTAAAGGGTGGAGAAGGAGCTGATTCCCTTTTAGGTGCAGGCGGCAATGACACTATCTACGGTGATGGTGATGGGGTAGAAAGTCTTGCTGGCGATGACTTCATCAATGGCGGTGCTGGCGATGACTTCCTAGATGGCGGTGCCGGTCGGGACAGGATTTTAGGTGCAGGTGGCAATGATACTCTCACTGGGGGTGAAGACGGAGTTGCTGACACCCTCATTGGCGGTGAAGGTACTGACATCTTTGTACTATCTATTTTTGATTTTGAACCTGGAGATCCCGTTCCTCAAGGTGACAGAATCGAAGGCTTTCAAAATGGTATAGATTTCTTCGAGGTGGATCTCTCCTTTGAGGAGCTTTCTTTCACCCGTGTCAATATTGATGGTCAAGTTAGTACTCGGATATCAGTGACTGCAACTAGCGAAGTCATAGCAAACGTAATTGGTGTACCTCCCGGACAGATTGATGTACTAGATTTTCTTGCTTAGGAAATGGGTAACCAGGTAAGTGAACTGGGATCTCTCCGAGCTACACGTACCTGAGAAGTTACCCCGAACAATTTCACTGTTTTCATCTTAGTATCTCCTGCTGTCTCTTACTAAAGGGACAGTGGGATTAAAATGACAAAAATTCGGAATTGAGGCGTTCGGGAATTGAAAGTTCTGAGCTTTATACTTCCCTTGTTCATTTCACTCAACCAATCATGCGAATTTTATTTCTGCACCCCAATTTCCCAGCCCAGTTTCGTCACGTCGCGGCGGCTTTGGCTCAAGACAAGCGACATCAAGTGGTTTTCGGCACCACCCGTCGCGATGGTAATATCCCTGGTGTTCATAAGGTTATTTATACCTCACAACGGGAAGCACGACCAGAAACCCATCACTACGTCAGACCTTTAGAAAATGCCGTGCTTCAAGGTCAGGCTGTTTATCGCGTGGCCGAACAACTCCGTTCGCGGGGGTTCGTCCCGGATGTTGTCTACGGTCATTCCGGTTGGGGTCCGACTCTACTCATCAAAGACATTTTTCCAAAAGCTAAATTACTTTGCTATTTTGAATGGTTTTACCACGCTCACGGTACGGATGCAGATTTTGACCCCAATGAACCTCTAAATGCTGACGATGAAGCACGCATTCGTCTGAAAAATGCTCCTATTTTACTCGATTTATACAGTTGCGATCGCGGTCTTTCTCCCACCTATTGGCAAAGGCAGCAATTTCCGCCAGAATATCACAACAAAATTACTGTATGCCACGATGGCATTGATACCAATTTCTTTTGTCCCAAACCCGGAGCTAAGTTGGTACTACCACGCATCAATTTAGACCTATCTCACGCAGAAGAAATTGTGACATATGTAGCAAGGGGCATGGAACCTTACCGGGGTTTTCCACAGTTTATGGAGGCAGTTGCCTTGTTGCAAGAACGGCGACCCCAGTGCCATGTTGTGATTGTAGGCGAAAACCGCGTAGCTTACGGGAAAACACTGCCAGAGGGCAGAACATACAAAGAGGCGATGCTGGAAAAATATGCCCTTGACCTAAGCAGAATTCATTTTACAGGTTGGTTGCCTTATTCGGAATACTTGCAAGTTCTTCAAGCGTCTTCGGTACACGTTTATCTGACCCGTCCTTTTGTGTTGTCTTGGTCAATGTTGGAGGTGTTATCAGCAGGTTGCTTGCTAGTCGCTTCTGACACTGCACCTGTTACAGAGGTGATTCAAGATGGTGTCAACGGGCTGTTAGTTAACTTTTTTTCAGCAGGTGAAATCTGCGATCGCATCTGTGAAGCACTCCAGTATCCAGAAAAAATGGCAGCTATTCGCGAGCGAGCAAGGCAAACAATTCTAGAGCACTATGACTTGTCGCAATTGTTACCACAGCATTTACGCTGGATACAGCAGCAAGAAGATAACAAAAGCAAAATACTAACTTGGGTTGATAAGACGAAGGTGACAAATCTTATTGCAGGCGATCGCGTCTCATAACCAATTCATTTTTGCTTCAGATTGCACGCACAGTTTTTTGACAAGTTAAGAAACTTTTACATTTTTTAAAGGGATTGCATATGCCAGCTTTCAACTATAGCCTACAAACTCTAGTAGGAAATGATTTTAGCGGTGACAACCTCAATGGCTCCACGTTTTTCAAAGCTACCTTGAACGGCGTTCTATTGACTCGAACACAGCTTAGAGGTACTAACTTTGAAGAAGCAGTTCTGCTCAACGTGGATGCATCGAACGCCGTCTTTGCCCCTAACAATAACTTTGAAGCAGCAACGTTCTTTAAGGCAACATTGGAGAACGTTAATCTTAGAGGAGCCAATCTGAGACAAGCTAATTTGTCGTCAATTAACACCAAATTCATTAACCTGTCAAATGCCGATTTAACGAATGCTAGTCTCCGAGAAGCCAATCTCAGTGGCGAACAATCTCAACGACCAAACCTTAGAGGCGCAAATTTTACAGGAGCCGATTTATACAAAGCGGATTTAAAAGCTGCTGACTTAACGGGTGCCATCCTAAGGAATGCCAAGCTTGAAGAGACTAACTTGGAAGCAACTCTCTTCGTAAATGTTGATGCAACAGGTGCTGACTTCCGACTGGCAAAACTTACAGATGTTACCCTGCAAAACTCTACTTTTGACCTAGCTAACTTCAGTAATGTCTCTCTAAGCGATGCTCCACTCGATCCAGGTCAACCGGGTAATGTCAAATTTCGTGGCGCTAACTTAAGCAACTTTCTTGCAGATGATGCCGTTTTCAGAGGTGCTGATTTTAGTCCCTATGTCGCTTCTAATGGCACTGTCACAGTTACAAATCTCACTGGAGCAAAATTTGACGACACTGACTTGAGTGGAGCTAACTTTACTCAAGCTAATGCTGAAGGACTCCTCTTCAACGGAACTGCTATTGGTGCAAATTTTACCAATGCCAACTTGAGAAATGCCGATTTGTCTAAGGGGAACTTTACAAACGCTACTTTTGTGGGAGCAGATCTCACTGGTGCGATCGCTGTTGATGCTATTGGTTTGTACCTTGGAGATGTTAATGACAACACCCTCAATGGAACCGACGATGGCGATAACTTGTTTGGCAATGATGGTAGTGATAACCTGAATGGTGCTGCTGGGAGTGATTATCTTGATGGAGGTCTGGGAAGCGATTCGCTAGTTGGTGCTGGCGGGAATGATACTCTATTTGGTGCTGGCGGAAGTGACACTCTTAATGGTGGTGGCGGTAGTGATTATCTTGATGGTGGACCGGGTAACGACTCTATAACAGGCGGTCCCGGAAATGACACCTTGATAGGTAGTGGTGGAAATGACACCCTGAATGGTGGTGATGGAATTGATACTTTTGTCTATAACAATGGCAATGGTCAAGATACTATTAATGGATTTGTTAAGGGTGTAGGAGGAGACATCCTTTCCTTCAATGGTATTGCTGCAATTGATGTACGTATAGTCAATGGTAGTTCTCAGTTTCGAGTAGGAGACGGCACTGCTGGCAATCCAGGCTTTGGTGATGGTAACCTGTTACTTACCCTTACCAATACTGAGTTTACTCTGGCTGACGTCAATAACAATGTCGCTTCCGCCAATCGCCCTACCTTTCAGTTTTCCTAAGAAATAACTTTGTAATGGGTACAGCCTCAGTAAACTTAGCATCATCTGTTGCTACTCTTAATTAACCGCAGAGGCGCAGAGGACACAGAGGTAAGAGGTGAGAAAGCTATTAATTTCCTCAAGTTTTGATCCACCTTGACAGGGTGCTTGTGGGCAATGTCCACCCTACTGGTACTACTGGTACAGCCTCAGTAAAGTTACTTTCATCTGTTGCTACTCTTATAATTGAGGATAGCAACAGATTGAATAGTTATAACGTAGCATTAATGCGAATTCTTTTTACTATTGCCCACTTTTTTAATCCTAAGAGTCAGGGTAAACACGCTTCCCAAAGGAAAGACCCCCAACCTCGCCTACAAGCATTGAGTCAAAACTTAACTGCGTTGCATCAGTTATTTGGAAAATCTCAAAGCATTATTAATATTGGACAACGGCTGGCTTTTCGAGCTAATCAACCACAAGCCTGCGATTTAGATATTATTATTTGTACGACTCAAAACGCTCATCTCCTCGATCGGCTTGAACTACCATCTCATTTTTACAAACACCATGCTACCAAAGTAGAGCCAATGCTATTGGGGTTTGAGTGTCAAGCACTACTACATGATTGTTTGGGTCAGTATGATTACTATTGCTTCTTAGAAGACGATCTCATTATTTACGATCCTTGGTTTTTTATCAAGTTAAACTGGTTTACTCAACAAGCAAGCGAGCAAAGCCTTCTTCAACCCAATCGCTATGAAGTCTCCACCCACGCTTTAACCTGCAAAGCTTACATTGATGGCGATCTAGCCCCGCAAGTCACTGCCCCCTTTCAAAATGTGAAAGAGCAACCAGAACTTAAAGGCACAATTATGGGAATGGCGATCGCCTTTCACCGCGCTCTCAATCCCCACTCTGGTTGCTACTTTCTTAATGCCAATCAAATGGCTTATTGGGTAAGCCAACCCTATTTTCTTGACCGAGATACCAGCTTTGTTGGTCCTTTAGAAAGTGCTGCTACCCTGGGAATTATGAAAACATTCCGAATTTACAAAACTCAACCAGAGCAAGCAAGTTTTTTTGAGATTTGCCACTTTGGAACGGCTTTTTTGGATTTGATTGGGGAAAAGGTAGATTTTGCAGGAACCTGAAAAGATAAGCTTATATAGCAATCCTATTTGAGATGCAAACAAGGAGGACAAGGAGGACAAGGAGGACAAGGAGGACAAGGAGGACAAGGAGGACAAGGAGGACAAGGAAGACAAGGAGGACAAGGAAGAGGTGTTTGTAAATCATTTAGGACTGCTATATCTTGCACCTGGAAATTTGAAGTAGATTTTAATTGTTTACGAAATCCTCACTAATTTCTCACATTACTTATCTAATGTAAGAGAAATCAATGCTATTTAAGGATTTCTGATGATTCTAGTTCAAGATACTTCAGACCACGAGTATTTTCGCGTTTTTGCAAAGGATGTTAACAACAATAGTTATTTTGTTGCACGTATAAAAAATTCGACACTTTTACCAAGCGACTTTTTTTGGTGCAACGCTAACGAATTGTTAAAATGCGGTCAGATTATAAAAGGTCGCTTGCAAACATCAGTAAATCTCTGAGTTTTTCATCTTATATCTTGCACCTGGAAATATGGATGTCAAAACCATGACTAATTGCAAGATATGAGGGTTACCCCTGTCTTCTGACTTTTCAAAATCATCTAATTTGTCTATCAAAATATTGAGGCTATAAATGAAATAGCTGAGGAACAAAAGTGTACAGGTATCTGCGCCAAACCTGCCATTCATGTCCACCAGAACCAGTCACCCAAACGTGTTTGATGCCAGCTTTTTCTAATGCTTCATGCAAGTTTTTATTATCTATGTAAAAATCATCTTTAGTATCACATCCCAACCAGAGTAAGCGAAGCTGGAGATTAACATTTCCTGTGTTTATAAAAACCCCACTGTAAGATGTCTTGACATCAAAATCTTTCAAGAAAGAACTGAAACCGCCCACCCAAGCAAACTTATCTAAATTATTTAGTCCCACTTGCAACGCTTGTCCACCTCCCATTGATAGTCCAGCTATAGCGCGATATTGTCTGTTAGCAATTGTTCGGTAAGTGCTATCGATGAGTGGAACCAAATCCTTGGTAACAACTTCTTCAAAAGCTTCAATACCCCACGAATCAGGTGGAAGCGGTACGTTTGGTTTGCGAGCATAGCCGTTGTCCATCACCACAATCATTGGTTTGGCTTTACCTACAGCGATGAGGTTATCGAGGATAAAATTAGCTCTTCCCTGTTCCGTCCACGCACGCTCGCTTTCTCCTGCACCGTGTTGTAAATATAATACTGGATATCGACGTTTGGTATTGGCATCGTAACCGGGCGGAGTATAAACGTAAACCCTCCTTAGCTCCCTAGTGACTCGCGAGTGATACCAACGAAGCCGCACTTCTCCGTGAGGTACCGATTTAGCCTCATAAAAATCAAGTTGGGGGTCAGGGACTTCCAACCCACTGCTAGCTTGTCCCCAACCAAAGTACGTTTGGCTTGATGGGTCGTTAACGGGAGTACCATCAACGATCAGTTGGTAGTAATGAAAACCAGGTGGAACTGGTGGAGTCGTTACCTTCCACACCCCATCTTCACCACGAATTAAATCTATTGGCTTTTTGCCAAGTATATTTTTGCCATCACGCCCTACAACCTGCACTCTTTTCGCTTCTGGTGCTTTAAACTGAAATGTCACACGTCCGTCTGAGTAAATATAGGGATATTGCTGACCGGGTACATTAGAAGGAGCAGGACGACCTTCCTCAGGCTGGGCGTAGACGGGTAGAGGTAAAAGTATAGCAAGAGTTATTAAAGTAGGGTAAAGAACTTTCATTTTTTCAATCATTATTTATAGCTACCATATATTTTGAAATCAAATACATACCAAAATCTTGATAGAAATATGGTTTACCCAATTTAGATTCAGAAGCGACTACAAATTTCTCAATAGAGTCATATTCTTTTGAAAAATATGCGTCGTGACCTTTGATGAAGTATAAGTTAATTTTTAGGGTATTTATTTTTTTTGATTTGATAGTAGAAAGTATATTCGACAGTACAGCATTGTAATCTTTAACAATGGCAACGTTTCCAGCCTTAACAATCAAAAACACATCTAATTCTTTTTGATTTAGATAAAAATTTGATATTTTGTCAGGCTTCCATACTAGAATTTGTTTATCAGATGGTATATTTTGAAAGTAATAATCGATACTCTTTTGACTGTAAGACGGATAACAGAGAATTAAGTCATTTGGCGGCCATTCTGATTCCACTAATTGAACCACGGTTCGATATTCTTCTACAGGTTTATAGGCTTGATTGGTTATCCAGTTTACGGAATAGTTTATGCTTAATAAAATGCAGCAGACAATCTCATCTCCCCATAATCCTTTATTTAAAGCTAGCAAACCTAGAATTATCGCTAATAAAAAGATTGCAGATATAACATAGGAGTAAATATTATTGATGCTGAAAGAATAATAGTTAATTGTTTTTTGACTCATTTTATTTACCCTTTACCTTACAAATAATCGCCTTAGTTGTGGCGATAAGCTAAGTACAGCTTGCACTTCGCGATCGCATTCTCTACGTCACACACCACACAAACATTCTCCGGTGACATCTTTTGAAAGAAAAGTTTGCTTTCTTCATCATCTGTCAACAAAATAACCTTTTTACTTGCTTTCAAAGCGAGAGCAATTTCTGATGCAGTTCCCGCACTCATACCGCAAGCAATGACTACATCACTCGAGAGGACATTGATATTATTGCGAGCATTTCCCAGATCGGTGAAAATAGCAATATCAACTGCCTCAGAAATTCCCTCATCTGTTTTACCAGGAAGAATACCAATAGTTAAACCGTTGGCAAATTTTGCTCCCTGACTTGCAGCTTCCATCACCCCAACATTTCTACCACCCGTTAGCAAAACCCAACCTTCTCGAGCAATTCGTTTACCCAGTTCATGGGCATTTCGGATATCAATATCTTTTGCTTGTTCTCCAGGTCCCATCACGCCAATAACAATTTTTCTCGGCACCATAGGGTTTGCTTTAAAGATTTTTATAAAGTCTACTGTTGTATCAATATCCCCCCTAGCCCCCTTAAAAAGGGGGGAAATAACTCTCAAAGTCCTCCTGACTAACAACTAACAACTAACAACTAACCACTAACAACTAACAACTAACCACTAACCACTAACCACTAACAACTAACAACTAACCACTAACCACTAACAAAGATTACCATTCCTCAGCCCAATAAATAATCTCTGAAGTCGAAGTATCAATTGCAACTCCAAAGCTTTCTCCATGATTCCATCGAAAATTTGAATTGCCCTTGTCATCTGCTCCTAATACAAGAACTTCATAGGAGGAAGGAAAGGATTCTTCTTGAGAATCACTTGTATGGAAGAAAGTTGTTGGCACTCCATTTGGCTGATTTGCATGAGCGTTGGTGTTACCACCTTGATATTTACGTTTCGCGATCGCTCTATACTGCGAAAGTAAATTTTGAATCTTTTGCGGCGATTGCTTTAAGCGCAGTTGAAAAAACCGATTTCCTTCAGAAGAGTTAGAAGAATAAGCAACACGCACACCTGAAGCGTCAGCAGGGATATCGGTAGGAAAATGTTTGATTTGTTCCCGATTAGACCACAATTTATGGCGAATATCTTGGTACTGGGAGCGATCACTGACTATCTCAGGCTGACTTCCACTGCTGATGGCTTTCCTGAGAAAAAAACCACTCCCGACAACACCAAGACTACCTAGAAATAGTATGACGACAGTGACGATATTAACAAATTGTGCGGACAGGTGATGTGCTGTTGTTAAGCTGCGCTTCATGAAATTGGGTGTACCTAACGAAAAATGTAGTACACCCAACTACTACCGAAAACAGTGACATTTCGTAAGTAGTATAGGAAAATTTCATGAAAATTTCATGAAATCTTTATGAATTGTCAGTAGAAATGCTGTGTTCTTGCAGAAATCGAGTTGGCAAGCGCAACTAAAAACTGCCAGCAATCATCCCGGAAAGTAAGATAAAACCAATCCAAACATTCTGCCGGAATATTTCACCATAGCTTGAGTTAGGCAAGTCTTTCTGTCCCAAGCGAATGCACTGCCAAACCCATCCCACAAAAGCGAAAGCAAGACTTATCCAAAAAATTAGGTGAAGTTGCAAAATCCAACCCAGCCAACCGAGTAAAATAGCAGTGCCGATAAAGAAAACTCCAATTGCCACAGGCGCGGATTCACCAAAAAATAAGGCGCTAGAATTCACACCAATTCTTTGGTCATCTTCGCGATCGCTCATAGCATAGACAGTATCAAATCCCAATGTCCACAGTACCGTTGCACCCCAAAGTATCCAAGTGGGAAGCGAAAGGGTGTGTGTAACTGCACTCCAGCTAATTAAAACAGCAAAACCCCAAGCAATGGAAAGTACCAGTTGTGGAACGGGAAAAACTCGTTTTGCTCCAGGATAAAGCAAAATTACAGGAACGGCTGCCACACACAACCAAAATGTGAGCGCGTTAAGATAGAAAGCGAGAACACCGGCACATCCCATCGCGACAGTGGCGACAACAATACCGACTTTTACGGAAAGCGCACGGCTAGCGAGAGGGCGATCGCGAGTTCTTTCAACCTGTGGATCTATATCTCTATCCCATAAATCATTGACAACACATCCCGCAGCGCTCGTAGCGAGAGTTCCCAGAACGATCGTACCAACCAGTGGTAAAGGCGGTTTTCCAGAAGCCGCTAAAAACACAGCCCAAAGGGCAGGAATCATTAAAATTAATCGTCCTTCTGGTTTATGCCACCGCAAAAGCCGGACGATCGCAAGCCATGTGGGTTTGGTGTTGCCTTCTGGCGTAGTCAGCATAGATCTGCAAAAAAATAGATATAGACAGAAAGCTTTATTAAGCTTTACATCTATAGAATATCCTTATTTGATATTTGTAAAAACACAACTACAAAGGGCAACTTTGAATGTGGCAAAGAAGTCACTTGAGGTTGTAGCTAACAGAGTCAATCTGAGCTTCTCAGGTAAAGCCCATAACCAGCAGAACTTGAGAACAAATTATGTTCCACATCAAACGATAATTATGCCGATCTTATCGGCAGTACCAGCTTTTCCCATGCCAAACAGAGAGAAAACATAGATGGTGAATTTAGTTTCAGCAAGCTGGGCGAGTATACCTACTCAACCAGTTGACCAACATCGGATTATAGCAGCTATTGATTTGGGGACAAATTCATTGCACATGGTGATCGTGCGAATCGAACCCACATTCCCAGCTTTTAGCATTATCGCTAGAGAAAAAGAAACCGTCAGGTTGGGCGATCGCGATCTCACAACAGGTCATTTGAAACCAGAGGTGATGGAACGGGCAGTAGCTGCTTTGGGGCGTTTCCAAAAAATAGCAAAAACCCTGAATGCCGAAACAGTCGTTGCTGTTGCTACAAGTGCAGTCCGGGAAGCCCCTAACGGAAAAGATTTTCTCAAACAGGTAAAAGAGGAATTGGGCTTGTGCGTTGACCTAATATCCGGTCAAGAAGAAGCACGGCGAATTTACTTGGGTGTCTTGTCGGGGATGGAATTCAACAACCAACCCCATATCATTATTGATATAGGTGGTGGTTCCACAGAATTGATTCTGGGTGATAGCCATGAAGCGCGTACTCTCACCAGTACCAAAGTAGGTGCAGTGAGACTGACGGGTGAATTCATTAAAACCGATCCCATCAGCAATATTGAATTTGAGTACTTACAAGCTCATGCACGGGGAATGTTGGAACGAGCTGTAGAAGAAGTACAAACAAACATCAAGTTTGGCGAACATCCTCGCTTGGTTGGGACTTCCGGGACGGCTGAAACTCTAGCAGCCATTGATGCCCGTCAAAAATTAGGTTATCTCCCCTCCACTCTTAACGGTTATGAAATGAGTCTCAGGGATTTGCGTGAGTGGGTTAATCGCTTCCGGAGAATGAGCAATGTAGAAAGAGCGACTATTCCCGATATGCCAGAAAAACGGGCGGAAGTGATACTGGCTGGTGCGATTATTATGCAGGAAGCCATGACTCTTTTGGGAGTCGAGTCATTTGTTGTGTGCGAACGTTCTCTGAGAGAAGGGGTAATTGTAGACTGGATGCTGGCTCACGGTTTAATTGAAGACCGTTTGCGCTACCAGAGTACGGTACGCCAACGGAGCGTTTTGAAAACAGCCACGAAATTCCACGTTAATGTAGAGCATAGCGATCGCGTTGCCGTATTTGCTCTTAGTATATTTGACCAAACGAAAGGGATACTTCATAATTGGGGCGCAGAAGAACGACAATTGCTTTGGGCAGCTGCAATATTACACAATTGCGGTCATCATGTCAGTCACTCCTCTCACCACAAGCACTCATATTATCTCATTCGTAATAGTGAATTGCTAGGTTATAACGAGACCGAGATAGAAATTGTTGCTAATTTGGCACGATATCATCGGAAATCCGCACCCAAGAAAAAACATGATAGTTATGGGAGTTTGAGCAGTAAAACTCACAGGCAAATTGTTAATCAGTTGAGCGCTCTTTTAAGATTGGGAGTAGCTTTAGATAGGCGACAAATTGGAGCCATTACACGAGTACAATGTGAATATTTGTCGAAAAAACAGGAATTTCATCTCAAGATTTTCCCCGCACATTTTGATGATGACTGTGCTTTAGAACTGTGGAGTTTAGATTATAAAAAAGGAATTTTTGAAGCGGAATTTGGGGTAAAATTAGTGCCAATTTTGGAAAAATCTACTGTTCCAAGTAGTTGTTAGAAAAATAATGGCATTTCTTTGAACCACAGTAGGGGCGCAAGGCTTTGCGCCCCTACTTGGATGCCTGCCGAGATATACGTAAATTGAGACACGTTGTAAAGCTTTGTTAAGCAGATTATCCAAACCTTTGATTTACCGTTGTTTCATGGCTGAACTGTAAGAGATCGATCGGTGAAAATATTCCCAAAATTGGCTATTAATGCACAAGTTTGAGATCTTGAAGAGGGTGAAGAGTTGATATTACCATGTAAAACATTGATTATCTCAATATCATTTTCAGGCAGGTTAGTAAATCCAAAAAGCACGTATCGCAACAATAGTTTACAACGTGTCCGTGTTTGCAGGTATCTCGGCAGACACCCAGATCCAGCAATTAACCGAGCAACTCAACCAATACCGCTCACTGGAAGCTGAATTAGAACAAGCATTGGGGGCAATTGCACGTATCAAGGAATCTGCAACCAAGTTTGATGCAGACGTTGAGGATGAGGTGTCACAGGCGCTTGTAGCAGCTGTGGGCGCTGGTCAATGGGTCAATCTGGTAGAGGATGATACCTCCGAATGGGGAGTAGATGAGGATGAGGAACCCCAAGCAGAAGAGATTAGCGAGTCAGAGGCACGGGAATCTATTCTCCCCCCCGACTTGCCTCAGCAGATATTACAGTGTCGCACTTGGGAAGAGATGAGAGCGATCGCCCTGACACATCCAGAAGCATTGGTGGAAGCACTTAAACGAGAACCAGCACTTGAGCGAACACTGCCCGGTCAGATTGCTATTTACATCAATATCGTGGGCAAGGCAGCTGAGAAAGACCTCTATAGCATCCCCACAGTCCTTGCGGATTCAGTTCGAGCTTTGCTCAACAGCGAAAACCTAACCCCCACAATCAAGCCAGCCAGTGATATAAGTCGTGCCGAAATCCAGGCAAAAGGACAAGAACTCTACAGTTTCAAACACTGGTCGGGAATCAGGGCTGTGCTCCAGCAATTTTCCGGTGCCACAAAATCTGAAATCTTACGAGAAATGGCGCTGTCAGCAGATACTAAGACCAAGACCAAGTTTATAGAGAATTTGCCCACAATCATTGCTAAGTATTGCAGCGATTCGGGCGATAACTCGGATCTGCAATGGCTACCAGGGACTGTGGCAAGGAAGGTTAAGGAGTTGTTAGGGCAACAGGCAGCCTAATGTATTAATTATCTAGTACACCAGGAGAAAATTGACCAATCGGGCTGATGTCATTAAAAGCTGCCCAGGAAATTTCGTGAAACGTTCTCTATTATTGGCTTTACAAAAGTAACTAGAACCGCAATAACAATTGAAAAGATAATAGCCTGTTTAAAAGAAAAATTTTCTATTTTTTTCTCCAGATCATCCAAACGTTTTACTAAATAAGGAAGAGAAGAAACTAAATCAGGACTATTCATTAAGTCAGTTGGAATTGAATCATAACCTATCTTATTTCGTGGATTTTCGTCATCTTTATCTAAGTCTGCATACCATATAGAGAAAACCCTCTCACCTCTTGCTACATGGAAGTTAAGAGGACCAGCATTATAAACAGCAAAAATTAGTTTTCCACTGTAGCCAGGATCGACATGAAAACCTGAAACATTAATCAGCCCATTTGATTTAAATTTAAATTTAATTGAAATAAACGCAAGTGCATTGTTAGGAACTTTAATGATTTCAGAAGTTATCAGAAATGCAAACTGTCCGGGAGGGATAGCAACAGTTTCCTTCTCTCTAAGAGTAATTTTTTTCCGCTCTTTCAGAGGTGTATCAGGAAGGGCTGAAATATAAATTTCTTCCCCCAAACACAATTCGTATGATGCAGACTGAATTTGCTCGGCATTAAATGGTTCAATTAAGCTAGGAAGATGAGACTTCAAAGTTTGTGATGACCAAAAACTCATTTTTATCCCCGCAAGAT
Source organism: Scytonema sp. UIC 10036 (assembly GCF_009725235.1). The sequence continues at coordinate 12,053 of NZ_WJFC01000090.1, read as the reverse complement.
ATCGTTAAGTGAATGTTTTCTTTCCACAGAGGCTAAACGCCGACTAGACTCTTCCAAAATAGAAATGTTTCGTGAGTGCGCTTCACGAACAAGAAGGAAAAAAAACTTTCGTATATTCTTATTCCAGGTAGATCGAATTGGGTAATCTTCTTGGTGATCTGTTGCTTCACAAGCCTTAGCTAGTTCAGCAAGAAGCTGAATATATTCATCAATGAAATTACCGTCAATAGAATTGATTCCATCAATCACCAACTCTTTCGCTAAAGAAATTCCTAAGAGATTGCTGGCAGAAACAATCATTATAAATGAATCAATAAATGCCCTACTATTTTCTGGCGCTGAAACAGGTAGAGACGAAAGAATTCCGAGGTATTTAACGAGGTGCAACGCAATATGATTCATTCGCCGGGAAATACCAAGTGCAATGATTTCATGATGATAAATTTCATCATGTTTCATTTGTAAGCGTTGATAAGCATTTAATTCTTCGGTTGAAATTAGTTGGTTTGACATAATCATAATATTTAGACCGATTTTATTCTTCAAATTTAGCCAGTCTTTCTCCCTAGATTGAGGCAAATAGACAGTTAAACTAAAAATTTTATATTTAACCCCTTCACATTTATTATTAGACGGACTGTGACCTATACAAGACCTTCAGATGGGTCATTAAAATGATAGCATTTTTATAATGCATCGATAGGTATAAAGTTACCGTAATCCCTCTCTAATATGATGACTAATAGCTAAATTATAGTGTTTTTCATTAGATTCTCCTTAGATTCAATGGAAAAAAGGTATTGCTGAACACTGATGATTCTACCACTGAACAAGCGCAGAATGTGAATGTCATTTTGATATATTATCTGGAATTTCAGGTGTTGTTTTTACTAGAAAATCTAATTCCAAAGATAATTGCTGACAATTCCTATTATTGATTTGTTGCAAATGGCGAATCTCTAATTGTAGTAATCTCGGCGCTAAAGTTTCTTTAACCTTATCGTTTATCCGCCATTTGGGCGGATAAAAATAATCGATTCTTTGAGGATTTGAAGTAAATTTTGATTTTATCTTTTTGCGATTACTTTTTAAATCAGGAAATGCCTCTCGGCAGTATTTATCAGTTTCACAAAAGAGATTTTGACAGTCTATCGCTTGTAATGGACGACCCCAAAGTGATTGAAAATTCAAACCTAAACGTTGAAACTCCTGCTCTTGGTTCTCAGTCATCCAATGAATAATATAAGTATAGGTTTTTCCACCAGTATCAAGAAAACATTTGCTAATACCACGTTCGGCTCCTGGTCCTGCTATAGTAAAGCTATTTTCGTCAAAATTGATAATTTCACTATAATTAATGTCTATCGCTAATTGGTAAGCCATAAACTTACCAAGCAGTGGATATTGTTGAATTATATTAAAAACTTCTTCAAGGCTTTTTACTTTAACTATACGAGTAATTACGTTGTCTTTAACCATCATTTTATCGATTAATGCCAAATGATTCTGGTGTTTCTTGTTATAGCCAAACTCTTTGCTGGCACACGACATATATGCACTAGTATAAATCGCTATCCAGATCCATAGCTCTTGCAATATGCTTGCTAATATTAAAACAATTAGTAATGTAATATAATTTCCAATTTTGTTCTAAATATCCCAATTTCTATTTTATTAAAAATTTAAATAGCAGAATTCTCAACAAACTTCTTCTTCATTCTGACTTCTATTCTCATCATAATTACATTTTTAATAAGGTATTGAGAAACGCGGTCACTTGCTCGATAAGCATTACAAAATTTATAACTTCTAATAATAGAGTCGTTCGTCCAAGGCTGTGGTGCATTGTTAATTTTGTTGAAAAATACTTCTTGGCGCAGGGTCGCAAATCGCCAATAAGTATCAAAAATTTCTTGTCTTACTTGCATACAGTACCCTTTTGATTTTATCTACCCGAATCATTACGGTTTGAGGTCTTCCGTTGTTAATTTCATATTATCTCCTATAAAAATCAGGCAGGAGGCAGAAAAAAGTAAAATTTCTGAAAACTTACTTAGTTGTAAGCGAAACTTATAAAGTCTAGTTATTTGGGTCTCAACAAAATGGATGTCCACCGAGATAGGTGTAAGATAGGACACTGCTCTTTTTCGTTGGAACTGTAGCACGAAAACATACCACTGGTGAGCCGAAGAATGTGCCAGTTGCAATCAAAACCCCCAGTACTCGCCACTGAGGGTTTTTGTTTGACCACACGTTTTTTGACTTATAATAATATCAGCCTTTTCCGATTAAGTCAACCAGCCCGTTATGGAAACGTTTCCGTATCGGTATCGCTCGCTCTCCCTTGGAAGGGTTTGTAGACAAGCTGTTTTGAATTCCGCCGAATATCGAAGGGGTACTGGTAACAAAATGTTAGCGCTGTGCCAGTTAGCTCACTTCCGCGCAGTATAAGACAAAACTTTATTGTTATTGGCTCTACCTATCCACCTACCTCCTTGTAATGTACTGCTAAAAGTGTTCTCATTCAAAAAGACTGCTTATATTTAAGCAGTCTTCTATAGGTGGATGCCTAAGAATGCTTGCAATCTAACTGATACAACCAAGGTGATTCTGCCATCTTTGATAACTCCGCTACCACCTATAAATCAAAAGCACTAAATCATAGCTGATATCGGTGATAGCAAAGCTATCATAAGCAGATTTTATCAGAGCGGGCTGAAATGGCGTTTTTGCGTGGTCGGGAACTTGAACGAGTGATAAGGGCAGTTTATCGAACGCGAGCGGGGGAACGAAAGCATGGTAGTTTGAGTCATGTATTCCACTAAATGCGTATTTCGTGTAGTTTCCCCTAAAAACAAAAAATGAAGGTCAACGGCAACGGGCAAGGGGCAATTTTGACCCCCGAAGAATTACGACTACTTTTTACAGAGGGATTTACAAATCCCCGCGATCGTGCTTTGTTTGGCATCTGTTTATTTACTGGTTGCCGCGTGTCTGAAGCGCTAGCACTCCAAACCACTGATATAAAAGGTGGAACCATTACTTTTAGAAAGTCTACCACCAAAGGCAAACTGAAAACCCGCGTTGTGGACATCCAGCCCGGATTGGCAGCAATGTTAGCTGAGTACCAGCCAAAGCCGGGGGCTTTGTTCCCCGGTATGCGTGGCGTGACCGAACATCTGACCCGGTTTGCAGCTGACAAGATTCTCAAAGATGCTTGTACCCGTGTTGGTTTAACTGGTGTCAGTACCCACAGTTTTAGGCGTACTGCCCTAACTCAGATGTCAAGCGCTGGTGTTCCATTACGTCATATCCAAGAAATATCGGGACATAACGACTTAGGGACATTGCAACGGTATCTCGAAGTGACACCAGAACAACGGAAGAAAGCTGTTTCTGTTATTGGGTTTTGATGCGAGCGCTGTGCGTAATGACTTTGACCCAATAATAATTCCTTGCATTCAATTCTTATGAAGAAGATTTTGATTTTATCAGCTAATCCTATAAATACAAATAAATTACGCTTGGATGAGGAGGTTAGAGAAATTCGGGCTGCTTTAGAACGCGCTCAAAATAGAGAAGCATTTGAATTAATCACAAGAGAAGCAATCCGGATTGATGACTTACGTCGTACATTGTTGGATAACAAACCGCAAATTGTGCATTTTTCTGGTCATGGAACTGGAACTGATGGTTTAGTTTTGGAGAATACTTCGGGAGAGCCTCAGATAGTAAGTACTGAATCGCTTGAGCATTTATTTGAGTTATTTAAAGAGCAAGTTGAGTGTGTATTGCTCAACGCTTGCTATTCCGAAATTCAGGCAGAAGCAATTTTCCAATATATTGATTGTGTCATCGGGATGACACAGCCGATTCAAGATGATTCAGCTATTTATTTCTCTAAAGGATTTTATGATGCCCTTTTTGCAGAAAGAAGCTATGTAGATGCTTTTAAATTTGGTCAGAATAATATTAATTTAAATAAGAGTTCTCCGTCTAATATTCCAGTTCTTAAAATCAGACATAACTTCAGGAATTCATTTAACAACAATCAAAGAACGACTCAATCATCCCTAACTAAGCCAAGTGTTAGTACTGCTGTCGTGTTAGTTTTGAGTACTGGTTTAGTAGGATTTTTTATATCACTAGGTGATACTGAACTTGTAACCAAAGTTACTCTCTCTGTTTGTATTGTCTTTTTATGGTTGCTTTGCGCCTACTTCTACTGGTATTGGAAACCACCCGCCGCCAAACCCTCTAAACAATATAGAAGATTACGCCGTTTAGTCCTTGTAGGCATGGTTGCCATTCCTATCTTGACAGCTATTGGTGGTTATGTATGGCATAATCTTCCAACTAAAGACATTATTGTTCTCCTCGCTGATTTTGAAAGCTCAGGCTCTGAACAGAAAAACTACCGCGTTACTCACAATATTTTTGAGGCACTTTATAATTCAACCAAGAAATATCCTGATGTCAAGATAAAACGGTTAAACAAAGCTATCACTGAACAAGAGAATGCTCTATTAGAAGGAAAAAAGCATAAGGCAACTATTGTTATCTGGGGTAACTATGGGGCAACAGAGCAAGCAGTACAGTTAAGCGCATACTTTGAAGTATTGCGTACTGAAGTATTGCGTACTATAGAAGAATTACCTGAGATAAAACCTTTAGGGCGAACAGCAGCTGTATCTGAACTAAAAAGTTTCAAACTGCAAGCTAATCTGTCAAAAGAGATGCTCTACCTCAGCCTTTTTACTGTAGGGCTAACTCGCTACACAGCTAATGATTGGGATAGAGCTATTGCCAGTTTCACTGACGCATTGAAAAATATTAAAGAACCAATTTTGGCGTTAGACCAAACTATAGTCTACTTTTATCGAGGGACTTCCTATTCTAAGAATGGCGAATATGACCGCGCTATTAATGACTTTAACCAAGCCCTTAAATTGAATCCAAAAGACGCTGTTGCTTACAACAACCGAGGGCTTTCCTATTCTGATAAGGGCGACTATGACCGCGCTATTAATGACTTTAACCAAGCGATTAAACTGAATCCTAATTACGCTTTAGCTTACAACAGCCGAGGGCTTTCCTATTTCAAAAAAGGCGAATATGACCGCGCTATTAATGACTATAACCAAGCGATTAAACTGAATCGTAATTACGCTAATGCTTACTATATTCGAGGAAATTTTTATTATAATAAAGGCGAATATGACCGCGCTATTAATGACTATAACCAAGCGATTAAACTGAATCCAAAAGACGCGGATGCTTACTACAAACGAGGAATTGCTTACAAAAATAAGGGCAGTAAAGATAAGGCACAAGAAAACTTTAAGAAAGTATTAGAATTAAACGATGATAAAGAGTACCGTCAAAAAGCTGAAAAAGAACTTCGAGAACTTGGTATCCTATGAGGAATTTCGCGCCGCACTTGGTTTACCGCCGGAACCATCTAAGTTGACCAGGGAGTGGCGATTAGCTTAGAGGAGTGCCTGCAAGAGTGATCGCCGTGAAACAAGAATTGCTTGCCAAAAACCCCCAGCACTCGCTACTGAGGTGTTTTGCTTTGGTTGCACCTTGTCCACACGTTTTTTTTCAATGATAATTTTTTTTTCGGAATATGCCGAAGTCTTGAAGAGTGTCTACGCGTAATCACTCTTACTTAACCTGAGTTCATTTGATGGATGAGTGAATTCAAACTTTGAGGTAGTGCGGGCGAATCTTCTATTGCAGTTTGTTGGGCGATCACCCCTACAAAAATTTCTGTATTTCTGTAAATACGTTTAGCTTTGACCACCATAGTGCTGCTCTAGCAAGTCTCGTAGCAGGTCAGCCATTGTTACCCCTGCATCAACGGCTTGGCGCTTGATTGCCCTGTGCAGCGATTCAGGGATATCTAAGGTCAAGCGCTTCATCTTTTCAGGTTGCTCCTGTTGGGGTTGAGGAGTTGGGGTGCGATCGCTCACCCATTGTTCCATATCCACAGGTTTTGGTTTCTTGCCAAAGTTGACTTTTTTAGCTGACATCACTTAACCCCCAACTTCAATAACTCCTGAACCAGTGCTTTAACTTCCTTGGACGCGGAACCGTTTTTATCAACCTCCAGAACGGTTTTACCTTCAGCAGCTGACTCAGCAAACACAACGCGCTGACTGACAGCTGACTGAAGTACCGGAAATGGGTACTGCTCAAGCGCTTCCACCACATCCCGACCAATTGCAGTATTTACGATTTTACGATTAATTACAAATACTGCTTTCAGGTTTTCTTTAAATACATTCGCTTCCTGAATCAGTTTAACAACCTCATCAGCTGCCCATATGTCATACGGGCTTGGTTGAATTGGGATAACAACGATATCAGCTGCAATAATCGCACTTCTTGCCAGGTCAGAAACTCGTGGTGGTCCATCTATCACCACATGGTCATAACCAGCTGCCACTGTTGGTAAGTCGCGGTGGATGGTAGGACGGTCAAGCCCTATGACTGGAAATGGCGGTTCCTCTCCCCGTGCTGCTGCCCAATCCCGTGCTGACCCCTGTGGATCTGCATCCACCAGCAAAACACGCTTCTTTTTTAGGGCTAGGGCATGGCTGATATGGACGGCGATCGTTGTCTTCCCCACTCCCCCTTTCTGATTCTGGACTGAAATAATCATTTCTTTAATTGTGTTCCCTCATAATAAAGTTCTTTCCTGAACAATAAAGTCCTTTCCTAAACAATAAAGTCTTTTATTAACTGGTACATTTTGGATGATCCCGATAAGTTGTAAGTGGACAAGTTCATTTGCTGTCATTGTTGTTGGAGGCAGAGGCATTATCTTGTAGTTGGCTCCACTCCGAAATTAATTCTACGTGAGAGTAAAGAACTTTATTGTTTGTGACTTGGCGAGGCTAAGAGAAAAATCGCTCGACCGTAAAGAATTTTAGAAAAATTGTACAACGAGAATAGTTAGCTGAACTTAAGATGCTCCCAAAGCGCGAATTTTACGTCCCTAGTTCAGGACACACTCAAAAATAATTACCTAGACTCGGCAGTTTTATTCTACATACATAAGTTTGAGCTAGGAGAATAAAAACTTGAACTGGTGTTACAGCAAAACTTTGTGGATTGTGGCTGTAGCAAACACAACCGTCATATTGTAGCGCGAGCGCGTACCTCTGCTCTCGTTCAGCTAATTATTCTCTAGTTCAACTAATTATTCTCCAGTTCAGCTAATCATTTTCTTTGTACAAAAATATTGGGAGCGACAGAATGAGGTTTTCAGCCTTTACCACTAAAGAACTTTATTGTCTGCGTACATAATTGAAGAAAAGCGTATTTATACATTTACAGAAATGTTCAGAGAAAACAAGTTTTTAGAGGTGCGATCGCTATTGCTCTTACCCGCACCCCATTTTCAGTACAAGCATACCACCTGTTTTGATTGCTGCAATTGAGTAAGTAGAATAACGCACCTTATTTTTTGATAAACCAATGGCTAATTGTCCTAATTGCGGGTCAAATCACATCCAGTTAAAGAAAGAAACTAATGTCTCTTGGGGACGGGCTGCTGCTGGCTGGGCTTTGTTTGGCGTCGTTGGAGCAGCTGTAGGCGCGGTCACAGGAGAGGACAGGAATGTCAACGCCTGTCTCGATTGCGGCACATCGTGGAAAGCAGCAGATTTATACAATGTTCTTCAAAGAATAGAAAGCTTAACAGGTGCGGTACTGGATTTGTCAGTCAAAAAGCACCGAGCGTATTTGAACAATTTCATGACTGATGTCATTTCTTGCTATGAGGAAATTGCGATCGCGGACAAGGAAGCAGAAAGGTTGTTCAAAGAAATTGAAAACGTTTCAACAACAGTAGACGAGCCTATGGGTTGTGGTATAGCGCCTTTAGGAGCGTTTGTGGGTTTCGGCATTTCTGCTATTAGCGGTCTTCCTATTACATTTTTGTTTCTTCCAGTAATAGGGTTCCTTGTTGGCATGAGGCTTGGCACTAAGTTAAAAGACTCAATTAAAGAAACGCTTGAACAGCAGGCAATTGAAAAAAGGCGGCAAGCAAATGAAAAGAAGCGGCAAGCAACAGAGATGAAGATTCAAGCACGAGAAAAATACGAGCGTGCGCTTGACGACTTTATCGCAAATCATCCTTTGAATTAAAGTTTTCTCACTGAGGAATTCCCCAGTGAGATTTTGGTAAATAAAGGTCTTGGTTAATTGGGTGATCGCAACCAACTTTTTTTTATGTCAGCAAACCTTGACTTTCAGTGCATAAGTTCTTTGCGCTTATTCCTAATAATGATGTAGGGGTTGTTTGCGTAAATCAATGACTCAAAAACTTCGCGATCGCTTCAAAGCACTTCTACACCCATCGTCTCTCATAGCACTTTTGCTTATTGGTGTCTTTGGAATCATTTTATTAATATGGATACTTCCGCAAAGGTACATTAACTCCTTAGATATTCCTGATATCAAAGAGCGCGTAACGCTCGAAAATGCAAGTCGTGGTACTTTGACTCAAGGTTTAACTGGTGTCATGTTGTTCACCACCGCCTTTATTGCATGGCGAAATCTTGTTGCCACAGAAGAAAAACAAGTGACAGAACGTTTTAGCAAAGCAGTTGAACAGTTAGGTAATGAAAATATTCACGTCCGACTGGGAGCAATCTACGCACTTGAGCGGATTTCTAAGGATTCTGACAAAGATTATTGGCAGATTATGGAAATTCTGACTGCTTACGTGCGTGAGATATCCCCTTACCCACCTAGAGATAAAGCAGATAAAGATAAAGCAAACAACAAGCCACTTTGGGAAAGTGTACTCAGCATCCATCAAAAAGACAACCACCCTACCACAACTGATGACCAAAAAGATATCCCTTCTACTGGAACAGACATTCAAGCAGTTCTAACTGTTCTCTCCAGGCGCAATTCAATTTACACGCAGAAAGAAAAATACAGATTAGATTTAAGTAATAGCAACCTTAGAGAAGCAAACTTTGACGATATCAATCTTATTAGGGCTAATCTTAATGGCACATATCTCCGAGAAGCTTTTCTCAACAGAGCTTTTCTCAATCATGCCCAAATTCTATGTGCTCACCTCAATGGTGCCAGACTCCACAAAGCCCACCTCTCTGAAGCTTACCTCACGTATGCCAAGCTGATCAGTGCCGACCTCACCTATGCTGACCTTAGAGGTGCCGACCTCACCTATGCTGACCTTAGAGGCGCTAACCTCACCTATGCTGACCTTAGAGGTGCCAACCTCTCAGCCGCTAACCTCACTGATGCTAACTTCTTTGGTGCCAAAAATCTGACTCCTGAGCAAGTTAAGAAAGCAAGAAATTGGAACAAAGCAAAGTATAGTGAGAAATTTAGTAAGCAACTAGGCTTGCCACCAGAACCATCGAAGTAGACCGGGGAGGGCAGCAATTAGCTTAGAGTGCCTGCTTTTTCCATTTCGTGTAATGCCAACTTTTGACTCAAAGTTGGTAAAATACTCCTAGTTGGTGAAGCCACTCTACGAGAAATCAATACTTTGAGCCATGTAGTCAACTTTAATGCCCTTTCGTTAACTGGTGCATTACTTGTGAGTCGAAACTTAAACTATAAGTTTGTTACTTTAATTGCAGAATTAACAACAAAAATTATGTGGTAATAAATAGGATGCCGTGCTTATGAGTTAGCATATGGAGCCATTAACTGCTGGTGCAATCGCAATTGGAACTGTGATTGCGACAAAGGCTTTGGAAAAAACAGGCGAAAAGGTAGGAGAAACTCTATGGAATAAAACTGGTGAGTTTCTCGTCACCCTCAAAAAACACTCTCCCCATACTGTAGTTGCTATTGAAAAAGCGCCCTCTCAACCACTCGATTACGGTAAAGCTGTATTAGATGTGGAATCAGCAGCAAAAGCTAATCCTGAAGTTCATCAAGCTGTGCAGGAATTGGTAGCTGAAACTAAAGCTGATCCAAAAATTGCTTCAAAGGTTCAAGAGCTAGTAGAAACTAACATTAATTTTCAACCAGCAACTATTATAAATCACACTAAGTTAGCTGAGTCAATTAAAAACGTCTTTCAAGGAAATAATTTTTATGGTGGTCAAGTTTTTTGACTGCCGTCGCCCGAACGGGAACGGGCAAAGTTAAATCCCCCAAATAATGTTGTGTTTCAAGGTTCTGCCAATTTTGTTGGCAGACAGCATGAACTTTCCCTACTGCAAGAGAAGTTGCAGCAACCAGGCGTAGTGGCGATTTCTGCTGTTTCTGGTATGGGTGGTGTTGGCAAAACCGAACTCGCAACGCAATACGCACATCAACATCAAGCGGATTACCCTGGTGGAATTTGCTGGTTAAATGCCAGAGAATCAAATGTGGCTGCAGAAATTATCCAGTTTGCCCAAGCTTACATGAATCTGGAAGTACCGCAGCAGGATTTCCGAGGAAGACAGCTAAGTCTCACTGAACAAGTACACTGGTGCTGGCAGCACTGGCAACCACCAGAAGGACTGGCGTTGGTAGTATTGGATGATATTACAGATTTGGGGAGTTGTCGAGAGTTCCTGCCAACGGCTCATCGCTTCCGCGTGTTGATGACAACACGGTTGCGATACCTCGACACCAACATTGAGGAGATATCTCTGGATGTGCTGTCACCAGAAGAAGCTTTGGAATTGTTGACAAAGCTGGTGGGTGAAAGACGGGTGCAAAAGGAAGAGGAAACAGCGAAACAATTATGTGAATGGCTGGGATATCTCCCTTTGGGTTTGGAATTGGTGGGGCGGTATTTGGCTAAAAAACCTCCCCATTGGAGTTTAGCTAAGATGTTGCAGCGGCTTCAACAGCAGCGACTTCAAGATGAAGCGATAAACCGCCATAAGCAACAATTGCAAAAAACCTTGAGTACAGCACAGCTTGGGGTTTTGGATGCGTTTGAATTAAGTTGGCTGGAACTCGATCCGATGACACAGCGTGTCGGTGAGTTATTAAGTTTATTTGCACCAGATATCTTTGCTTGGAAATGGGTAGAGTCTGCAACTTCTCGGCTGAATTGGGATGCAACGGAAGTTGAAACAGCAGTTGAGCAACTTTACGAGCGTCATTTGATTCAATCGGTGGAAGATAAAAGTGGAGATATAGATTATTGCTACAAAATTCATCCCTTAATTCGGGAGTTTTTGAAACTCAAGCAAGCAGCATCTGAACAAATTGATGAGTTGAAACGCGCTTTTGCAGAAACTTTTATTGCAATTGCTAAAAAAATTCCCGATTCGCCAACTCAGGAGATAATTAAGTCAGTCAAAGATGCTATTCCACATTTAGCAGAAGTTGCACAAAATCTGAGTGCATCAGTCAGTGATGAAAATTTAATTTCGGTTTTTGCTGGTTTAGGTAGATTTTATGAAGGACAGGGTTTGTATGCGCTAGCAAAACCGTGGTTAGAGCAATGTGTATCAGTCGTCCAATCCCGTTTGGGAGATGAGCATCCGGATGTCGCCGCCAGTTACAATAACTTGGCTGGACTCTACAAATCCCAAGGACGGTACACTGATGCTGAACCTCTCTACATCAAAGCATTGGAACTCAGACAACGCCTGCTGGGAGAAGAGCATCCGGATGTCGCCGCCAGTTACAATAACTTGGCTGGACTCTACTCTGACCAAGGACGGTACACTGAAGCTGAACCACTCTACATCAAAGCATTGGAACTCAGACAACGCCTGCTGGGAGATGAGCATCCGGATGTCGCCGCCAGTTACAATAACTTGGCTGGACTCTACAAATCCCAAGGACGGTACACTGATGCTGAACCTCTCTACATCAAAGCATTGGAACTCAGACAACGCCTGCTGGGAGAAGAGCATCCGGATGTCGCCGCCAGTTACAATAACTTGGCTGGACTCTACTCTGACCAAGGACGGTACACTGAAGCTGAACCACTCTACATCAAAGCATTGGAACTCAGACAACGCCTGCTGGGAGATGAGCATCCGGATGTCGCCGCCAGTTACAATAACTTGGCTGGACTCTACAAATCCCAAGGACGGTACACT
>NZ_WJFC01000089.1 GCF_009725235.1 Scytonema sp. UIC 10036 | reverse complement strand
TTACCCCCCTTAATCCCCCCTTATAAAGGGGGGAAACAGGAAATTTATTTTCCTCCCCTTTATAAGGGGAGGTTAGGAGGGGTAAAAATAATGTGCAGCTTCATATTAAATTGGTATAAGTAGCTTATCTTATTTAAGTAACGTTTGATAGATTGCTTACGAATTACTATCTGATTTCTTTAAATTAAATAGAACGGCTGTTTAAAAATACATTGCTTATTTAATTGAATTAACAGGAATTAGAACTTGGAATGCAAGGGTGGTACATTGATCTTCCTCAATGTTTCTATTATGATTCCCCTGTTAGTCAATGCCCGCTGTAGTATTTATCCCAAGGGTAGCGACCGAGCTTCCTGGTACGGTTCCTGCACCTTTTCTCAACGGCAAGGGTTTGTGGGTATTCAACTGGAAAATGGTCATCGTTATGAGCTAAGACCGACAGGACAACCCAATAAGTATCGCGATCAAAATGGTCGTCCGGCTCATCGGGAAACAGTTGATGACCTTCAGCAAGCTTATCGCCTCGCCAATGAATCCATCTTTGTTACTTTTGATGGGGCTTCAAATGGACAGGGTTCAGGGAATACTGTTAACAGGGTTCCGGTTCGCCAGCCTGCTGCGGGTACTTCTGTCTCTCAGCTGCGCGATCTAGTGGGTGTCAGAGCAGGACAGGCAGAAAACACAATCAGACGACGAGGCTATCGGTTTGTCAAAAGCTCTCCTTCTGATGATTCCGCAAAACCAACTACTGCGTGACTATTCGCACGAAGCAAGGGCGCTATCAGTCGATTGTTTACGCAGGCAATTCGTTTGATTGTCAAAACTAATATATGCGCGATCGCACTCCCTATAAGTTCTGCTAAATCGCAGGCTGCGATCGCAATGACTAGCCTTTGACTAACGACCTTCTCTCACGCGAATTCTCTGACTGGGACAACGCCAACGCTGAGCATTATTTCTCCCGACATCAACACATCCCTGTTCTCGCATAGCATCATCAGAAATACCATTTGGCTTATTAAACCGCCAACGTCCTCGGTCATCGGGTCCTGACACTGCTTGTATAGAGCGTCTGTTTCTACTCCATCCTCGATCGTATGTATTATATCTGTCTCTATCATTCGTATATACTTTAATTCTTTGACTGGGACAACGCCAACGTTGGGCATTATTTCTCCCGACATCAACACATCCCTGTTCTCGCATAGCATCATCAGAGATACCACTTGGTTTATTAAACCGCCAACGTCCTTGCTCGTCCGGTCCTGATACTGCTCGTATAGAGCGTCGTTCTCTTTGAGAGATTAGTAAAGGATTTGCAATAGATTGCACGTTCTGTGCTGAAACAAGCAATTCAGGTGTTCCTAAATATCCGAAAGATGCAAATATTGGTAGGATAGCAAGAATTCGTTTGTAATACATTTTCATCGAAAAACCTCTGGAAGCGTGGAAACCAAAGCCCCCTCTCTTAATAGCGGGATGCTGACAGTTAACAAAGTGACGGTTGATATTTGAAATTTTTCCGTATAATGATATTACCATACACTCCCTAAAAAAATTCTTAAAAAATTCCTTAACCAGCAAGAATATTGAATGTTTTAAACTTGATGATTCCAGTTTTTGTCAACACAATCGCGCACGAGCTACTTATAAATGTTGGTATATGCTAAAGCTAATTCACTGTAATTCGCTTAACTGATTTATCTGCATTTAAAGGTGTTTGCTTGGCTATCAAAATGCTTCCGTTTGCTTCCATTGCCAAAGCTACAGAATATACACGAGTGTTCTCGGATAATTTGATGACAAGTTAGGTTAACTGATTTATCTGCACTTGAAGTAAATAGGAAAATATGAGACATTTAAAGCTATCTAAAAATTTGGAGCTTATTTTAATTTAGAGTAATCATAAAAACTTCTCGGATAAAATTTGTAGTTGTTGCTTTTTATCAAGTAGGGGTTGTAGATTTGATGGCTCAACCTCAACTCCAGTGGAGATGTTTTAGCCATGAAATTATTAACAAATTCAGTTTTAGCGATCGCCCTCCTGATAGCTTCGCTGAGTGTTTCCATAAAAGCTAAGGCGGATACCGTTAATGCCCGTTGCAGTGTGTATCCCAAAGGAGAGGATCGGGCTTCCTGGTATGGGTCTTGTACCTTCTCTCAACGACAAGGTTTTATAGGGATTAAATTGCAAAATGGCAGACGCTACGATTTGCGCCCTGTTAGAAATCGCCCCAATCAGTATCGGGATCAAAATAGTCGTTCTGCTTATCGAGAAATGGACGGAGATCGACAGATTTATCGCCTTGCCCGTGAGTCTGTTTATGTCACGTTTGATACTTCTGCAGGTAATTCAGGTAATCCAGAGAACAGCGGTGGCGCTCAACCCAGCGCTGGTACTCCCGTCTCTAGCTTACGAGATCTAGTCGGAGCCAGGGCAGGACAAGCAGAGAACGTCGTCACGCAACGAGGTTACCGCTTTGTTAAAAGCAATACTGGTGGTAATTCGGTCTACAGCCAATGGCTCGAAGGTCGCACCAACTACTGTGTCACGATCCGCACGATAGATGGGCGTTACCAGTCGATCGTCTACGCGGGTGGTTCATTTGATTGTCAAAACTAGTGCAATAGGGCGGAAGTAGAAAGGTAAATCTCAACTGCAAATTTACTTCCGGCAAAGTGCATCAGTAAGCTCTGGAACAAGTAATCCTATTTATTTTAATAAGGTGTAAAATCATGACTAATCAACGACCGACTGGCGTCACCATTCTTGCTGTATTGCAATTTCTGGGTGGCATTTTAAGCCTGTTATTCGGTGTATCTGGACTCTTCTTTGGAGGACTGATTGTTGCGGCAGGAGGCAGTCAACCAGCAGGCGAAGCTGCCACGATGGGTCCCATTTTACTGGGTGCTAGCATTGGCGCGTTAATTAGCGGCACTATCGGCTTGATTGCAGGGTTTGGTCTGTTTACGCTGAAGGGCTGGGGCTGGATGCTGGCGAGCGTGTTTTCCATTTTGAACATCCTTAACAACCTGGTTTCCCTTTTCCAAGGAGCGAATGTAGCTGGGGCCATTGTAGGTATCGTTATTTCCGGGCTCATTCTCTACTACCTGAATCAGAGTAATGTGAAGAGAGCGTTTGGTAAGGCTTAGGTGAATCATCATGGCTTACCAAAAGGGGCAACCGCAACAGTTTGTTGTTGCTGCAACAATAATTCTGATTGCCAGCCATTCTACCATCGCAACAGCCAATCCACTGGAAACAACACCGATTCAAGTTGGACAAACTAGTTTGATTGGGCAATGTCGTCGAACTACTACTGATTACACAGGTGTGTTTAAAGCAGCCGCAGATACGATGGGCACTCGTGTCGCTGCACTGAGAGCCGGGACAGTGGTGCGGCTGGCTGATAACGGGAATGGACGGGGTTGGATCAAAATTGATGCTCCCAGGGAAGGTTATCTGGAAGCGAAGTATTTGGCAGCGATCCCTTGCCCCGCTAGTTTAAATCAGCAACCGACTGTTCCGTCAAGTCCTCACCCATCACCATGAAACGCCTATATCGGCTGCTTTTACTTTTTGGCATGGCGATCGCCCTCACGGTGCTGCCCGCTCTGCCGCTCTGGAGTCAATCCTCAAAACCTGCGACAACTTCTGCAAAACCCGTCGCCGTCGCAACCAATAGTATCTACACAAAGGTGTCCTGCGACCAAGTGAGCACAGTTCCCGGTGAGAACAAGCAGGATGCTCCGCAGACTAACAGTCTGTTTGCTCCGGGAACTCAAGAAGGCAAAGACTACGAGTGTGGTTACCTGACCGTGCCAGAAGTTCACAGTCAGCCCCAGGGCAAGCAGATTCAAGTGGCGATTGCGATCGTCAAAAGTACCAACCCCCAGCCGAGTGAACCGTTGATTCTCTTTCAGGGCGGACCGGGTGGCTCCAGTCTGGACATCTTCCCCGCCTTGTTGTCATCCCCTACTGATCCGTCAGTGCAAAAATTGCGGGCACAGCGGGATTTGATTGCCTTTGAAAAGCGGGGAAATCGTTACTCCAAACCGCCATTAAACTGCCCAGAGTACCAGGAATTGGATTCTGAAGACACGCCCGAGGACAAAGCCAAGGAACTGGCGAGTCTCAAAGCCTGCCGCGATCGCCTCACCCGTGAAGGAGTGAATCTAGCCGCCTTTAACAGCGTGGAAAGTGCCTATGATGTGGCGGCTTTGGCGAAAGCATTGGGGTACAAGCGGGTCAACCTCTATGGCGTGTCCTACGGCACAGAACTGGTGCAGAATGTGATGCGGCAACATCCTAACATTATCCGCAGTGTAATTCTGGATGGGATTGTACCGGTCGAACCCAGTCTCGAATCGCAATATGGCGTGATTCTAAATCGACTGATTACCCAAGTGGATGCCGCCTGCGCTGCCGATCCCGACTGTAAAGCCCTCTATCCCGATGTCAAAGGTACCTTTATCGCCGCCCACGATCGCCTGAAGCAAACGCCAGGGTCTGTCAAATTTGTCACCACCAAGGGACAAATCAAGACCCTCAAGGTCACTGCCGATGACTTTACGTCTGTCCTGTTTCAGATGGCATACAGTAGCGGTGCGCCCTTTGTGCTGCCGGCCCTGATTGACCAGGCCAAGGAGGGTAACTTTACCTTGTTAGCACCGGTTCTCTACCTGGCGCTGCTGACAGGCGGGGGGACTACCCAGGGAACTTACTATTCTGTGAAATGTTCTGAAGATGTTCCCTATGCGGGTACTCTGGAGGTCAAAGGGCTGCCGACCTTCGCGCAGGATTGGGGCAGCAAGCAACTGAAATCAGAAGTTGATAAATGTAAAGTGTGGGCTGTTCCCGCCCTTGACCCATCTGCCCGCAAACCCATAATTAGCGATACTCCAGCATTACTGCTGAATGGTCACTTTGACCCGGTTACACCGCCAATTTTTGGTCAATCGGTCGCGAAAGGCTTGCGGAATCATTTATTCGTTGAGTTTCCCGCGAATGGGCATGGCGCGATCGGTACTCCCTGCGCCCACTCGCTCGTGGCAGAGTTTCTGGCAAATCCTAACCAAGCTCCAAACACCGCCTGTGTCAACGAGCAAAAGGTGCAGTTTATCACTGAGAAAAATACCCTGATTGCGCCGGGAACCCGCTGGCTCGGACAATCGTTCTTCGATTTAAGCTGGCAGGCGATTCTTCGGCGGGTGGTGCTGCTGTTGGTGTTGATCCTGTTTCCTGTTGTCTGGCTGGGGATGATGCTGGTGGCATGGCTGCACCGGAGAAGGAGTGGCAAACCTTCGGCTCCGGTTCCGGTTGGCGCACGCTGGGCATCCTGGCTGGGTGTGCTGCTGTCAGTCCTCAGTCTGGGCTGGATTCTAGCTCAGGGGTTGGCAATGGGCGCAACGCTGTTATCTGGACATGGCGACTATGGCTTTGAGCAGCTTTTAATAGGCATCGAGCGCAAATATGCCTGGATCTATTTCCTTCCCATTGGTATTGCCCTGCTGTCGATCGGGATGCTGGTTTTTGCCATCCTGTCCTGGAAGCAAACCTACTGGGGCAAAGCCCGTCGCTTTTACTACTCCTTCACCGCAGGGGTGGCGATCGTCTACACCCTGCTCCTGGCAGCGGCAGGACAATTAACCGTGTTTTTGTAAGGTGCGATCGTTTCAGTTGGAGCGCAACCCATGATTACCACTCTTCCGTCCACACCGATTCAAATTCGCGACCTGAGTAAAACCTATTCCAACGGTCACAAAGCTCTGAGTGGTGTGAATCTGGACATTCCGATGGGAATGTTTGGTTTGTTGGGACCCAATGGAGCTGGAAAGTCCAGCCTGATGCGAACGATCGGCACCCTCCAGGAAGCGGACTCAGGTACAATTCAATGGGGGAACATTAATGTACTGGAAGAGAAGATTCGGGTACGCCAGGTGTTGGGCTATCTGCCGCAGAACTTTGGGGTCTATCCAGACATTTCAGCCGAGAACCTGCTGAACCATTTTGCGGCTTTGAAAGGCATCACCAATGGCAAGGAACGGAAAGCGTTAGTCAACTATCTGCTCCAACAGGTGAATCTCTATGAAGCCCGCGATCGTGCTGTCAGTGGCTTTTCCGGTGGAATGCGGCAACGGTTTGGCATCGCTCAGGCACTCTTGGGCGATCCCCATCTGGTGATTGTGGATGAACCCACCGCTGGATTAGATCCTGCCGAACGGGTGCGCTTTCTCAACCTACTGAGTGAGATTTCCCAACGGGCTGCCATTATCCTTTCCACTCATATTGTGGACGATGTGAGTGAATTGTGTCCCCACATGGCAGTGCTAACAGAAGGTAGCATTCGCGTCACCGGACAGCCAATGGAGTTAATGCAGCAACTCTCCGGTAAGGTCTGGCGGATTCGATTAAATCGGGATGAACTCCCGATTTACGAGAAGAAGTTTCAGATACTGTCCACCCGCTTTTTTATGGGTGACATCATTGCGCGAATCTATAGCGAATCTGATCCTGGTGCAGGCTTTGAATCGGTGGAACCCAACCTGGAAGACGTTTACTTCTGTGTCATGAAAAGCGTGGTCGCGTTGCAACCCCGTGCCCTGACTGAACCTCCGTTGACTGTCAATCAACCCTAGATCCGCCAATGACTACCCATCCACCCATCCACCCATCTACCACATCCTCCTGGCGTTCGATCGGGGAAATCATTCGATTTGAACTTCAAGAAAGTCTTCGCACTCGTTTTTTACTCGGTGCCTTTGGGGTGTTTTTTGCCCTACAATTGATTGGAATTCATCTAAGCGGGACAGACTGGATCGAAAAGACTTTTTCCTCAGTAGGGACACCAGAACCAGGGGAGCTAATTCCCTACGTCACTTCTCCCCTGGCAATTATGCAGGCGATCGCGGGGTTGATGGGACTGCTGATGATTGTTGTGGCGGGTATTTTTGCCGATCGCGCCAGTAAGGATTTTGCCTACAACGTCGATGGTCTGATTTTTACGACCCCCATCAAAGAATGGCAGTATGTGACGGGACGGCTAATTGCCAGTTTTTTGATTAGCCTGATCGTTTCCCTCAGTTTGGGACTGGCACTGCTGATCGGACAGGCATTGCCCTGGATGGAACCGACCAAGATCGCGCCCTTCAACCTTTTGAGCTACATCCAGCCTTACCTGTATATCGTCCTTCCCAATCTGCTGATTTTTGGGTTATTCAGTTTTGCCCTGGGATCGATCGCCCATCGCACTCTACCTGGCTACCTAGCTGTGGTGGGCTTAATGTTTGCCTCCAGCCTGCTCCAGCAGTTGTTTCGGGCGTTGAAACTAAATGATTTCCTGGTGGCGTTGTCCGAGCCCTTCGGGAATCAGTCTATCAACTACACCGTTCAGTTCTGGACAAAGGTGCAACAAAATACTTTGAGTATTCCCTTTGCACCGATTATCTGGCTCTCACGCTTACTGTTTCTGGCCCTGAGTATCGCTTTTTTTGGGTGGGTCTGGCAGCGTTTCAGCTTCTCTGGGGCGACCACCCGCCCCCATTCTCCTCTGGAGCATTGGCTGGAGTGGGGGGAACGGCGGCTAGCGTTCTGGATATCCCGACGACATCCGGAGCCGGAATCAGGTAATCCTCAGGTGGGTGAACTGACCCTCCAGCAACCGACGCTGCATCTTGCTCATGGCTATGGTGCCCAGTTACGTCATGTCTGGCGGATCGCCCTGCTGGAACTGCGTCGGCTGATCTGGAACCCCCTGGTTCTCTCTGTTTTGGTGATTAGTATTCTCCTCTCCGTTATTTTACAGTCCCTTTCCCTGAGTGAGTTTTATGGCACTCCGGTGTTGCCTGTGACGGGGCAGATGGTGCAGACAGCAACCCGCTCAATCCTGTTTCTGTCCCAGTTGCTGATTATTTTCCTGGCAGGGGATCTGGTCTGGCGAGAACGGGATGTAGCGGTGCAACCTCTGAGCGATCCACTTCCGGTTCGCAGTTGGGCGCTGATGCTGGGGAAACTGCTGGCCCTGGTGTTGATTCTGGCAGTCACACTGGTTGTATTGATGCTCGCCTGTATCGTTACGCAGACCCTGAATGGCTACACCAACTATGAGTTGGGAGTTTATGGCATTGGTCTGTTCACTATCACGCTGGTGGATTTGTTCCTCGTTTGCGCGATCGCCATGACGATTCAGGTTGTGGTGAATCAGAAGTTTCTGGGTTATTTCTTATCAGCGGCTTTCATCATTGGGTTAGGAGCGATCGAGAACTTTCCTTGGCTGAAGATCCCCCAGTTACTACTCTACGGAGAAATTCCTTCCTATAGCTACAGTCAGATCAACGGTTATGGGCGAATGCTGGAGCAGGTTCGCTGGTTCCAGGCGTACTGGTTGACGATCGCTATTCTCCTTCTCTGTGTGGCGACCCTGTTCTGGGTGCGGGGGCTAGACACTCAACCGCAAGTCCGCTGGCGCATTGCCCGTCAACGGTTCACCCGTCCGATGCAGATGGTGATTGGGCTGAGCGCGATTACGGCTCTCCTCCTGGGAGGTTGGATTTTCTACAACACCCAGATCCTCACGCCCCGGTATGCTGCTGCCCAGGTCGAAGCCCAGCAAATCGCCTACGAAAAAGCTTATCAGCCGCTTACCGAGGGACAACCGAAGATTACAGCGGTGCAGATTGCGGTCGATCTGTATCCTAAAGAACTGCGTGCGATTAGCTGGGGAAAACTCACCCTGGAAAACAGAACCCAGCGGGCGATCGATAGGATTCTGATCAATACCAGTTTCCCGATGCAGGTGAATCGGTTAACGGTGGATGGTAAGAATGCAACCTCCACGATGCCACTGGAAAAGTATCATGTGCGTGAGTTTGCCCTGACTGAGCCATTAGCACCGGGAAAAAGCTTGGAGGCAATCTTTAACCTGGCGATCGCGCCATTCGGTTTTACGGGAGAGAACCCAGGGCTACTCGACACCAGTTTGGTAGAAAATGGCACCTTTCTGAACCAACACAGCCTCCTGCCAACGATAGGATTTAATCAATCGTTCCGGTTGAGTGACAATCAGAAGCGCGAACAGGCAGGCTTACCGAAACTGGATCTGGAGGCAGAAAAGAAATCGCCCAGTCGCTTGCAATACGGTGCATTCAATCCCGATGCCGATCGCATCCAGTTTTCTGCCACCCTCAGCACAACTCCCGACCAGATTGCCCTCACTACGGGGAATTTAGTGCGGGAATGGCGAGAGGGCGACCGCCGCTACTTCCAATACCAAAGCCCAGTGCCAATCCTGTGTTTCTTTGCCGTGCTGTCGGGACGGTATGAGGTGCTGCGCGACGATTGGAATGGCATCCCGATCGAAGTTTACTATCAGAAAGGGCATGACCACAACCTAACGCGAATTGTGCGGGGTGCGAAAGCATCGCTGGATTATGCCACCCGAAACTTTAAGACACCCTATCCCCACAACCGCCTGCGCCTGATCGAAATTCCCTACGGAGCATTTGGGCAGAGCTACCCCGGCAACATCTCTTTTGGTGAGAATGCTGGCTTCCTGGCGCGGGTGAATGACAAAGATTCGACCAGTGTAGACTACGCCTTTTTGATATCTGCTCACGAAACTGCCCACCAGTGGTGGGGGCATCAGGTGACTCCTGCACAGGCGATCGGAGCAAATATCATCTCCGAATCCTTGGCAGAATATACAG
Organism: Scytonema sp. UIC 10036; assembly: GCF_009725235.1. The sequence continues at coordinate 38,716 of NZ_WJFC01000089.1, read as the reverse complement.
CTTTCCAGGTTGTTGCTAAACAGTATGGATCAGAAACGCTGCGGTTCGCCCTGCGGCAAAACCTAAAAACGTATCTGGGAAATCGCACCAAGTCAGACGTGCCGCTGGTAGAAGCTGGGGTACAGCACCTGATTTATCAAAAAGGTTCCTTGGCAATGTATGCCCTGCAAGACTACCTAGGTGAGGCTGTGGTGAATCGTGCCCTGGCAAAATTTTTGCAGGAAAAAACGAATGTCCCACCCTATCCCTCCGCTCAGGATTTGGTTGCCTATCTGCGGCAGGTCACGCCTGAAAAATACCAGTACTTGATCGCCGATCTCTTTGAAACGGTGACACTGTATGACAACAAAGCTGAAGCCGCTACATTGAAACCGCGTCCTGATGGAAAGTATGACGTAACTCTCAAACTAAGTTCCAGGAAGGTGCGATCGGATAGAAACGGTAACGAAACACCCGTAGCCATGAACGATGACATTGATGTAGGGGTGTTTAATGCAGCAGAAAAACTGATTTATCTGCAAAAACATCGCTTCTCTAGTGGTGAGACGGAACTCACAATCGCCGTTGATGAACGTCCCATCGAAGCAGGCATCGATCCATTGAATAAATTGATTGATGTTGTTTCAGATGACAATCTGGCAGTGGTTAAGGAAGCGGTTTAAGCGAATCGTGATGCATCCAGCATCGTCAGCAACCATAAATACACATTCAGTAGAAAGGAGAAACGTAAATGCAAGTTGAATTGATGTACCAGCACGCTTATACTCTGGGGCGAGTGCGACTGGTAGGGGGCGAAAAAGTCCGTGTAGAAGCGGCTTCGATGGTCGGAATGTCCAGTGGAGTGACCTTGGAAACGACAGCGACAGGGGGCTTTTTCAAATCCTTGGGACGGGCATTTCTGGGAGGCGAAAGCTTTTTCCAAAATATCTATACAGCGCCCAGTCAAGGCGGCGAGGTGTTGGTCGCGCCTTCCCTTCCCGGTGACTTAACTACGTTAGACGTTACTGAACCTATGCTGGTGCAATCGGGTGCTTACGTTGCTTCGGATATGAGCGTTGAAGTGGATTCCAAGTGGGGTGGTTCCAAGTCATTCTTTGGTGCTGGGGGTGGGCTGTTTATGTTGCGGGCACAGGGGCAGGGGCAGATGGTAGTATCCTCCTATGGCGCAATTCACGAGATTACCCTGGAAGCGGGACAGTCTTACACGCTAGATACGGGACATCTCGTAGCGCTCCCAGAGTCGATGTCATTCAAAATTCGTTCCATCGGTGGGATCAAAACCTTCCTGTTCAGTGGTGAGGGACTTGTGGCAGATCTCACAGGACCAGGCAAGTTTTTGGTGCAAACGCGATCGCAGGATCAATTTCTGTCCTGGCTCATCCCCAAACTGCCCCAACCCAGCAGTAGCAGTAGCTCATGAGCGCGATCGATGGCTGTTGATTAACTTATAGCAGTGGAATTGTTGTAATAATGCGCTATCAGTTACTGGGTTTTAAGCCTACTACGCTATTGGGTTTCGTCTAAGGGACTTCTAGTGAATGTCATTCACACTGCCACCACATAAACAGCGATCGCTCTGGTCTGGATATGTCTGCAAATAATCTCGTATCCAGATACAACCAGAGCGCAGTATCTGGTTAATATCCAACACCCGATCGAGTTGCCAGAGAATCACCACATTATCAAGACCAGCAGATGCCAGTAGTAGACCACGAGTATCCGTAGCAGGATGAAAAGCTATGAAGCCAGGTGACAATTATAACACTGTAACATATTCTACTTACAACATTAGATATTCTCTAAAGAATTCTCGATACAGTTCACAACTAATTACCCATTCTTGTTTTTGCAATCGAATGAGACCCATACTTTCTAATTTGTAAGTAGTTGATAAATCTATATGACTATCATGCTTAGCCATTATCATCGTTTTGAAAACATCTAATAATTGGGAATTTTGTTGTAGTTTATGTAATAAACGTTGCAAATGTTGAAGATAAATATTTTTTTGTATGCTTGCTGTTTGTAAAACATTCTCTAATTTGAATTGTTGGCAACAAATGTAATAAAGAGTAAGATTAATCAGTGCTGGATGACCCCCTATCAGCTTTATCAATTCCTGAACTCGATCTTTGTCTCTCCAATCAATTCCATACCGCTTTGCTAACTCAATGATTTGCTCATAAGTAAAATCTGACAATTTTAACGGTAATCCGATATTAAAAGGAGATTGATTAACGTCAAAATGGAAATAACTTTCTGTAGAATATACAATCAAAAAACGTAGTTTTTGCCATACTTGGTCTTGTTGCGCTTCTTCGTGCCACGAACGTAAAAGAGGTAGCAATTCCTTAGCTAAATTAGGATATTCAAAAATCCGCTGAACTTCCTGTAAAACTAACACTAAAGGAGTTTCTAAATTTGCAAGCAAATATTCTTTCAGGTAAAGAGTACAGCTGAGGTTACTGCCAATTTCCTCATCCCAATGTTGCTTGGCATCAAATTCTGTACCTAGTTGACGAGAAATACTTGCAGCTAACCATTGCATGAATAATTGAGGTTTTTGCAGAATATTAATATCAACTTGATTAATATTTAGTTTTACAGTTTTAAAACCTAATACTCTAGCACGATCTATAATCCGCAACATCAGAGAAGTTTTGCCCATTTCTCTACCACCCTGAATACGAATAACACATCCCGGTTGTATGATTTCTTGATATGCTAGTTCTTCAAGTGGGAGACGAGGGATATACAATTTGGAATCTAAGGGTAAAGGACCGCTAGGATATTTTAGACACTTAGTCAATTTTGACCGATTGTCATAGTTGGGGGAGCGATCCATAAGAGCAATTTCACTAGAAACTTCCCCCATGGTGGCAAACCTAGAAATAAGTTGAGACCGTGCCGTATTCACTGCCAATGTCTGAGGTTCTACAATTAATTCACTTTCTGGCAAGAAATCTACATCACCTACATTCTTGGAGAATGCTCTATTGAGCACATCTGCATCTTCTTCCCAACTTTCATCCAAACAATTGATATGATTTGAATCAAAGAGGGTGTAGTCCTCTTCACAAAGAGATAAATCAAAAGCACTGAAGCATATTCGCAAGGTGCGCGGATCTGTCCTCGAACTTAAAGACCATAAACGACTTAGGGTAGAGGTAGACACCCCCATGCGTTCTCCTAGTTCTGCTTGGGTAAAACGCTTTCCTCCCCTTTCTCTTCTCTCTTCTTCTAAAATTGCTCTCTGTAGTTTCTTTAATCCTGCATCAGTCAAAACGACTCCGCGTTTTCGTTTGGTAGACATATTACTATTTGTCATTTGTCCAGTAAAGTTTAAGTTTGTTATAAAAATTTGAAAATATTACATATCAGATTAATCCACATTTTATACCTCCAACTGTCACATACAAACAAAAGATTCATGGAGCACAATCAAGTTTGAAGTCATGACATCATTGACTTGGTACGCTCCCGGTGTTTAGCAGCGATCGGTCTTACCCCCCTACTCATTTTATAGTAACTTGGGCTAGTTTTTATTGCTGTTTTACACATAAATTGTTTGAGCTAAGCTGTTATTTACAAATTAGCATGATTTAATTTTTTACCGTGTTTTTGCAGATATTTATTATCAAAATTAAACGTTAAAACTTACGTTTTTTCAAAAAATTCATGACTAGAAATTTCAGACTAATCATACATATAAAATGTGAGAAACTCGTGAGAATTTTGTAACTTTTTTTGAACCAAACCTTGAAAAGATTAAGGTTTGGTTAATAAAAAAAGAACTTTTTGTTTGTACAGTGGGTTAGTCTTTACCTATGTCAGAACCATTTTTTGTCCCTGATTCCAACCATAAAGATTGTTTATAAGGCAATACGGTTCAGTTAAGGCTCAAAGTCGTGTAAATTAAGATTATTCCCAACTATGGAAATAAAGTGTGGTGCATCTCAAAGAATTCTCCGTGATGTCTCCAAATATACAAAGTGCGGAGATGTTCAAAGCAATAGAGATAGCCATCCCAGCAGAGGCAATCGAACAAGCGATAGCGTCAGCGCTAACTGCTGAAGCCGTATCGCTAAAACCAAAGTCGAAGAGAAGCGATTACGCTCGTTACCAGCACAACTGGTGGTTTGTTTGATCGTAGCAATGAGCCCTTTTTTTTAGTTGGTTGAATGTAGAGATACTAGATACATTGTTACCAGAACGGGTTCATCGTACCAACCCAAGAGTTGTGAAAAAGCCTGTATCAAAGTTTCGCTCGAAAAAAGTAAAACATAGAGGTACTGGAACACGAACTAATCCTCCTGTTTTTCTAATCGTCAACACTGCATAACCTTAACTGAACCGTATTGTTATAAGGTCATGAAGGCAGCGATCGCAAAAGTATCTTGTTGAGTGAATTCTTTAATAAAGGTTAAGTGTCTAGTCAACATGTTTACAGGACATCAGAAAGGCTTTATACTTAGGTGCGTTGTAAACATATCAACAACATATTGGAAAACCAATAAAGGCAGGTAAGTGAAATTAAATATAAGCCTTGCTTATGAGCAAACACAAATTTGTGTTTGTTGTGCCGAATGACTTATTTGGCTTATCTTTGCTTGTTATCTGATTTATCTGTCATTGCAAAAAGGATTGAATGAAAGCTTACAATGAGAACTGACCGAAATTAATCAGAAACAGACTTTGCGTCAAGCTTTAGATTTGAGAGAGACATTTGCTGGGAAAACAAATCAATCCATAAGTTTTTGTTGAATATTTAATTATGGTAATAGCAACCCCACTCGAAACCAAGCCGCTAAGTCCAGAAGAACTTAGAAAGATCGACGCTTACTGGCGTGCGTGTAACTATTTGGCAGTTGGCATGATTTATCTGCGAGACAATCCACTGCTAAGAAAACCCCTAAAGCCAGAGCAAGTGAAGCACCGTCTTCTCGGACACTGGGGTACCAGTCCTGGACTGAGCTTCATCTACATACATATGAATCGGCTGATTAAAAAGTATGACCTGAACGCGATTTACGTGACAGGTCCGGGTCACGGCGCTCCCGGTATTCTCGCTCCTGTTTACTTAGAAGGAACTTATTCGGAAATTTATCCAGATAAGAGCGAGGATGAGGAGGGGATGTGCAAGTTTTTCAAGCAGTTCTCCTACCCTGGTGGAATTGGTAGTCATTGTACCCCCGAAACACCAGGCTCGATTCATGAAGGTGGCGAACTGGGTTATAGCGTTTCTCACGCTTACGGAGCCGCTTACGATAATCCAGATTTAATTGTAACTTGTGTCGTTGGTGACGGGGAAGCGGAAACTGGAGCGCTAGCGACTGCTTGGCACTCCAATAAGTTTGTCAATCCTATCCGGGATGGCGCGGTGCTACCTATTTTGCATCTCAATGGTTACAAAATTGCCAATCCAACAATTCTAGCTCGTATTAGCCATGAAGAGCTAGAAGACTTATTTAAAGGTTATGGTTATACTCCTTACTTTGTAGAAGGAAATGACCCAGAACAGATGCACCAAAAAATGGCTGCTACCCTAGAACAGTGCATCCAGGAAATCCGTAACATCCAGCAAGAAGCTCGTAGCAGTGGCGTAGCAAAACGCCCCCGTTGGCCAATGATTGTCCTACGCACGCCAAAAGGTTGGACAGGTCCTGCGGAAGTCGATGGTCATAAAGTAGAAGGCTTTTGGCGGGCGCACCAAGTGCCTATGGGTGAAATGCACTCCAACCCACAGCACCTACAGTTGCTAGAACAGTGGATGAAAAGCTACCAACCCGAAGAGTTGTTTGATGAAAACGGTCGCTTGATTCCCGAACTCAAAGAGTTGGCTCCTACAGGTAATCGTCGCATGAGCGCTAATCCCTCTGCCAACGGTGGTATCTTGCGTAAGAACTTACGTTTGCCTGACTTCCGAGATTATGCTGTTCAAGTGAATGAACCAGGGAAACTTGAAGCCGAAAACACCAAGCCCCTGGGCTACTTCCTGCGCGACATCATCCGCCAGAACCCAAATAATTTCCGCATCTTTGGTCCGGATGAAACGGCTTCTAATCGGTTAAGTGCTGTTTACGAAGCGAGCAAGAAGGTGTGGATGGCAGATATTCTTCCTGAAGATGAAGATGGTACGGAACTGACCACTGACGGTACGGTGATGGAAATGCTGAGCGAGCACACCTTGTTAGGTTGGCTCGAAGGCTATCTTCTTACAGGTCGCCACGGTTTCTTCCATACTTACGAAGCTTTCTCTCACGTCATTGACTCAATGTTCAACCAGCACGCTAAATGGTTGGATATCTGCAAGAACCATGTTCCTTGGCGGGTGCCAGTAGCTTCCGAGAACATTTTGCTTTCCTCAACTGTTTGGCGACAAGACCACAACGGTTTTTCTCACCAAGACCCAGGGTTCATCGATCTGGTCACAAATAAGAACGCCTCTGTGACTCGTATTTATCTACCACCTGATGTAAACTGTCTGCTATCTGTCGCAGACCATTGCTTGCGAAGCACAAACTACGTTAACGTGATTGTTGCAGACAAGCAAAAACATCTCCAGTATCTAAGCATAGATGAAGCCATTAAGCACTGTACGAAAGGTATTGGTATATGGGACTGGGCAAGCAATGATGACTGCGGTACAGAACCCGACCAACCAGACCTTGTCATGGCATGCTGTGGAGATGTGGCGACAATGGAATCTCTAGCGGCAACTGCAATTCTCCGACAGCATTTCCCCGAGCTAAAAGTTCGGTTTATTAACGTTGTCGATCTGTTTAAGTTGCAACCAGAGCACGAACATCCTCATGGTCTTTCAGACTGGGATTTTGATAGTCTTTTTACCAAAGACAAGCCAATCATTTTTAACTTCCACGGCTATCCATGGTTGATTCACAAACTGGCTTACCGTCGCACGAATCATCACAATCTCCACGTGCGCGGTTACAAAGAAAAAGGCAACATCAACACGCCACTCGAACTCGCAATCCAAAACCAAATCGATCGCTTCAATTTAGTGATTGATGCGATCGACCGAGTTCCCAAACTTGGTTCTGCAGGTGGTCATGTTAGGGAGCGCATGAAGAACGAGATCATTGAGAACAGGAACTACGCTTACGAGCATGGTATCGATAAGGACGAAATAACCCACTGGAAGTGGCCATACTAATCGAACTTGATTAGCCTCCTTGGAAAGTTTACCCCCCTTAATCCCCCCGATAGCCTTGGGGAAATCGGATTTCTAGTTCCCTCCCCTTTCTAAGGGGAGGGCTAGGGTGGGGTAAATTTCAATACTGCAAGGGCTGAGAATTTTAGCTTTGTTGGGTTGAGCGAAGCGCTCAACCCAACAAATGCTTCTAGAGCGTCGGTCAAGTAATAACAGTTGACAAAAATAAAATTATGTGCGTCTAGATGTTGGGTTTCGTTCCTCAACCCAACCTACGTGTTTTGGAATTTATGTCTCATCCCTTGTAGCTCTGGATGTTGGGTTTCGTTCCTCAACCCAACCTACGTGTTTTGGAATTTATGTCTCAGCCCTTGTAGTATTGGGGTAAATTTGACGTTAAAGCTTCGACTTATCAGCGACTACAGATTTGTGCGTACACCATAGTATAGTAAATCGATAGTGAGGCAATGATGAAATCATCTACAAAAAAGCCAGTAGAAAAAACCATCGTGCAAGTTGAAGACGATCGCACGGGCTTAAGTATAGAAACGCTCAAACGAGCACTTGCAGATAATCTTTTCTACTTGCAAGGTAAATTTCCTGGCATTGCTACGACCAATGATTACTACATGGCTTTAGCTTATACAGTGCGCGATCGCCTCCTCTATCGTTGGCTGAACACCGTCCAAACCTATGTGAAAAAAAACGTCAAAGTTGTTTGTTACCTGTCAGCAGAATTTCTTTTAGGACCACACCTCAGTAACAACTTAGTTAATTTAGGGCTTTACGATCGAGTCCGCCAAGCTGTTGAAGAATACGGTTTAGACTTTATAGCATTGCGCGAACAAGAAGAAGAACCAGGATTGGGAAATGGAGGATTGGGTCGTTTGGCTGCTTGCTACATGGATTCTCTTTCGACTTTAGAGATTCCAGCAATTGGCTACGGAATTCGCTACGAATTTGGGATCTTCGATCAGGAAATTCGGGATGGTTGGCAAGTTGAAATCACTGACAAATGGTTAAGCCCCGGTAATCCTTGGGAAATTCCTCGTCCAGAGGAGAATGTAGAGGTGAAGTTTGGTGGTTACACCCAAGCCTACTATGATGAACAAAATCGCTATCGAGTGCGTTGGATACCCAATCTAATTATTAAAGGTATTCCCTATGATACTCCTATCCTAGGATATCAAGTTAACACAACTAATATATTACGCCTGTGGAAAGCTGAAGCACCAGAATCCTTTGGATTTCAAGCGTTTAATGTCGGCGACTATTACGGTGCAGTTCATGAAAAAATGGTGGCGGAAAACATCACCAAAGTTCTTTATCCCAACGATGAAGCCATTCAGGGTAAGCAACTGCGCTTGCAGCAACAATACTTTTTCGTTTCTTGTTCCCTGCAAGACATGATCCGCCAGCACTTGCAAAAAGAGGAGAGCTTAGATAACTTCCACGAATCCTTTGCTGCTCAATTGAACGATACTCACCCGTCCATCGGTGTTGCTGAATTAATGCGGTTGTTGGTAGATGAGCATCAAATGGATTGGGACCAAGCTTGGCACATCACTCACAACACTTTTGCTTACACTAACCATACCTTGTTGCCTGAAGCTTTGGAAAAGTGGTCTTTAGGTTTATTTAGCAGCTTATTGCCCAGACATCTCGAAATTATTTATGAAATTAATCAACGCTTTCTTGATGAAGTTCGCCTGAAATATCCCGGTGATAACGCCCGATTAGCCCGGTTATCGCTGATTGATGAACGTGGTGAAAAGTATGTTCGTATGGCACATATAGCCAGTGTTGGTTCTCATGCAATTAATGGCGTTGCTGCTTTGCATACAGAGTTATTGAAGCAGGATGTGCTGCGTGATTTTTATGAATTATGGCCAGAAAAATTTAGCAACAAGACCAATGGTGTCACTCCCCGTCGTTGGATAGTCGTCAGCAATCCCAAACTTGCTGACCTTATTACCCGTAAAATCGGCACAAATTGGATTAAACATTTAGATGAACTTAAGCAACTAGAGGCTTTCGTTGACAATGGGGAATTCCGACAAGAATGGCAGCAAATCAAGCAAGGCATCAAGGGCGATTTGGCACAGTACATTCAGAAAAACCAGGGGGTTGAAATTCATCCCGAATCGCTTTTTGATATCCAGGTGAAGCGAATTCACGAGTACAAACGTCAGCATCTCAATGTGTTGCATATTATCACACTTTACAACCGACTCAAGCAAGATCCCAACATTGACATTACACCCCGTACATTTATATTTGGCGGTAAAGCGGCTCCTGGGTACTTTATGGCAAAGTTGATTATAAAACTAATCAACTCTGTTGCTGATGTCGTCAATCACGATCCCGATGTCAGAGATCGTCTCAAGGTAGTTTTCCTTCCAGATTACAACGTCAGATTTGGGCAGAGGGTTTATCCAGCTGCGGACTTGTCGGAGCAAATTTCCACTGCAGGCAAAGAAGCTTCTGGAACTGGTAACATGAAATTCTCCATGAATGGGGCGCTGACTATTGGGACCTTGGACGGTGCAAATATCGAAATCCGTGAGGAGGTAGGAGCGGAAAACTTCTTCTTATTTGGCTTGACAACGGAAGAAGTATATGCATTAAAATCCAGAGGTTACAATCCTTGGGATTATTACAACGGCAATCCTCAACTCAAAGCTGTCATCGATCTCATTAGCTCCGGATTTTTCTCTCATGGAGACACAAATTTATTTCGACCTTTTGTAGACTCCTTGTTGTATCATGACCCGTATCTGCTGTTTGCAGATTACCAGTCCTATGTGGATGCTCAAGAACAAGTCAGTCAGGCTTACCGCGATCGGGATAACTGGACGCGGATGTCCATTTTGAATGTAGCGCGGATGGGCAAGTTTTCTTCTGACCGTGCTATTCGAGAGTACTGTCAGGACATCTGGAATGCCAAACCAGTTCATGTGGAAATACAAGATTACGTACAACCAAAACCCAGTCTAAAAGAGAATTGACACCTGCCAAGTTTGTAGTTGCGATGTATGGGCTGTTCGCAAAGCGTGGCGTCAGCCATAGCGCAACTACAAACCAATTAATTTGTCAGTTGTTAGCCGAATATAATTCCTTCATCTTTATTTTTAACGGAGAAATCTATGAGTTTAAAACTATATCTACTGCGACATGGAGAAACAGTTTATAGCCGAACAGGTGGTTATTGTGGTGTAACAGATCCGGAGTTAACCCCAGAAGGGACTTTAATGGCTAAGTCCTTTGCCGAGGTATACTGCAACATACCTTGGAATGCCGTGTATGTCAGTCCCATGAAACGTACCATCGCCACAGCTAAGCCATTGTGCGATGCTATTGGCATGGAAATGCAACTGCGGGATGGGTTGAGAGAAATTAACTATGGCGAGTGGGAAGGTAAAACTGCGGACTATGTCAAAGAACATTTTGCAGATGACTACGTCCGTTGGTTAACAGAACCTGCTTGGAATCCCCCAACTGGTGGGGAAACATCTGTCCAAATTGCCAGTCGCGCTTCTTTGGTGATTTCAGAAATTGAAGAAAAGTATCCGACGGGCAATGTTTTGGTTGTGTCGCACAAAGCAACAATCCGAATTATTCTCTGTAGTTTGTTGGGCATCGATTTGGGACGGTATCGCGATCGCATCAATGCACTTGCTGCTTCTGTAAGTGTAGTTAAGTTTGATACTCATGGTCCTTTACTAGAAGTGTTAGGCGATCGCTACCATATGCCAGAACATTTGCGTGCTATGCCAGGGACTTGAACTCAAGCCCAATTTTTGTGAATGTATCTTGTCAGCAGAATTTCTTTAAAATTACTGGCAAAGCTAGATGATTGGTTTTCTTCTAATTGATTACAATATCGACAAAATGAAAGTTATTTTCAAGGAGGAGAAGTAATTACTTCTTTTTTTGCTTCCTAAATGATGTGGAACTAGGTATAGCGAACTCGTTGCTTTATCTAAAGTTCAAAATAATTAAAAATAGTAGTGTTGAGTGTTGATCTCAACACTATTGTAATCATGAAAACGTTCCTAGCAATCTTTTTTCTGTTGGCGTTGTGCAGATGATACACTCAAACGCAACATCTTAGATTAATCCCAATCCTAGACTGCTTAACAAGCCTAAAAGTCCTGTGGGAGGTGGGACTTCGGCTGGCTCAAGTGGTTCAGGTTGTTGAACTTCTCCGTCAATTATCACTATTGGTTGGGTAGGAGAAGGGGGAGTTAATCCTAAAAGGGTTCCCAGTAAACCACCACAGACTTGTTGTGACTCTTGGTCAGAGATTTCCAAAATTTCAGGATCGGAAATATTTTGAATAAGGATTCTGTTCGTAGATTTGTCCATTATGATACCTTGTCAATAGATTTGTTTTCAATTTCAATGCCACTAAAATGTTTGCCGATCGCAGGTTTTTCAGCAAGAGTTTTAGACATTTTAAATGGAAATTAGCCAAGTAATTTTTTCTTTTTTTGATTGCTTTATTGATATTCTTTTTTAATAAAATGGTATTTGCAAAGCAGGGAACTAAACAAATATGGAGATTTTAGCTGCGAATTCTCTCATATCAAGTTCGTATAATTGCCCATAATAAAAACTTCTCTGTGTCCCAGGGTAAGCTCATCTCAAACTCTATTGACAAGAGGCTTCTGAAGTCTCATTATGATGATGAGATAAACAACCAGCAAGAATCGTCAACTAACCCGTCAGGAGTCCCCCACGCTCATTTGGTACTCCAAATCAGTGGCGGGACGGCAGGCGCTTCAAGTCGGGGAACCCGCAGGGGCGCGCTGCCTCAGGAATGACGGGGCAAAGACGAGGTACATCCCCGACCCATGTTAACCGTTCCGGTTAACGCGGGAGAGGGGTGTCCGAGTCTTTGCCAATATGTTCTCTAGCCCAGCGCTCTACGACCTCGCTTGCGCTTATACCTTCTTTGTCACCTACCGCTTTAATGTAATCCCATGCAGTAGGGGTTAACCAAACTCCATGTATCTTTTTACGCTCCTCATAGAATAGAGGCTCGTTTCTCATTGCTTTTTTTCCAGACCTTTGACTTGACATAGTTAGCTCCATCGGTTAAGCTAATTATAGGATGTGATAATAATTTTGGAAATACAAACTTTGACAGCAATTTGTAAATTAGAGGTTGACGCGGTTAGTGCCACTGACATTGACAACTTAATGTTAATGTTTGCGGCCACCTGTAATTACGTAAATGCAAGTGTTAACCCAAAATACAAAAGTGCGACGCGGATACAGAAACTTATTTACAAGGACGCTAAAGAAAAATCAGGAATGCAAGCAAATCATGTCATCCAAGCTTGTATTCGTGTTGCGGGAAATCGTAAAGTTAACCGAGTAAAGGAATACAAGCCTGGAAGCGTACCGTTTGATGTTAGAACAATGTCCTTTAACTGGCATGACAATACTGTCAGTCTTACCTTGCTGGGTAAACGGGTAAAAGGTATTCCTCTCGCGATTAACAAATATACAAATTATTTGTTGTCTGATAGGGAGAATAAGGAGATTACTAGTGCTGTTTTGGTAAGAACTGGTAAGACATATTGTTTGCATATTCAGGTTGAGCACTCTGTATTACAGCCTGCTAAGTCTGACCAATATTTAGGCGTTGATTTGGGAAGGCGAGATATTGCTTATACCAGCGATGATGAATCTTGGTCGGGTAAGCAAATCGAAACTGTTCGAGCTAAGTATTCCAAGATTCGAGCAGAGTTGCAGCAGAAAGCCAGTAAAGGCACGCGGAGTTCTAGACGTAGATGTCGGGAACTTCAGAGACGGTTAGCTGGCAAAGAAAGAAGATACCAAAAGTGGTTAAATCATAATATCTCCAACGCTGTATTGCTAAATGCTAAACGCACTAATCGCCATGTTGTGCTTGAAGATTTGGAAGGAATCAGAGAGCGGTTAAATGAAAAACCCAACAAGCGAGAACAGCGTTTTTTAAGCAACTCTTGGTCTTTTTACCAGTTGAAACAATTCATCTGCTACAAAGCGAAGATATATGGCGTTTCAGTAATTTTGGTTGACCCTAGATATACGTCACAAACTTGTCACAACTGTTTGCACATCCATCCTGAAAAAGGAAAGTCTTACCGCAGTGGTAAAAACTTTCATTGCAAACACTGTGACTGGAAAGGTGATGCTGATGCGAATGGGGCGCGAGTCATCGCACTCCTAGGGGAGAATGTAAACCGCCCCTGTGGCTCGGAATTTATCAGCTGCCAGATACCCGTAGTTAGTGATTCCAGGGCTTCTGAAAGCCTACACATAACCGCAAGGGAAGTGTTGGTAGTTTACCATATAGCGAGTTTGAAAACACACCCTAGTGGTTTACATTGAGTAGCACGGTATCGAACAAAGCATTCATAACACTCCATTGGCTAAAGAGGATTTGCAAAACAACAGTGCAGAAAATGCCGATAACGATCGCAGGAGAATTTTGAATTGATATTGCCTGACCCCCTTTGAGTTTGGCAGCAATGGTACTCCCTAAGTTGCTGATACTCAATAAGTGTATAATTTTACTAGCCATAAGTGTTTGAATTGCTATTGTCCGCGCCAACGCAACTTCTCCTGTCGTCTGGCGTATCCATTCGTACATTCCAAAAATCAATATCCCGTTGAACACAGACACCATCAAAATCTGCCAGAACATCTGTTGGGATTGCAAGGGTTCGTTACGATGGCGTGCATCTAGAGACATCATCTGATTGGGGTTAGGTTCAAACGCCAAGGGGATAGCCATAGCGGTTGAGTTAACCAGGTTCAGCCACAGGATTTGTAGCGGTAAGAGAGGCAATTCTCGCGACACGAGGATGCTGAGTAAAACCGCTATACACTCACCACCATGAACAGGTAGGATAAAAGCGATCGCATAACGTAGATTCCGGTCAATTCTTCGTCCTTCTTGAACTGCGGCTTCCATAGAGGCAAAGTTGTCATCCATTAGGAGCATATCGGCAGTTTCTTTGGCAATATCCGTTCCCGCATCACCCATTGCAATGCCAATGTTCGCCTGTTTTAAAGATGCAACATCATTCACCTTATTCCCAGTTATTGCTACAATCTCACCCTCAGACTGCAACGCTTTTACAAGACGTAGCTTTTGAAGGGGAGTTACCCTGGCAAAGACTACTCCTGCTTGTGCTGCTTGTGCGAGTTGCCTTGCATTCATACGTGCTAGCTGTTGTCCCTCAAAGGCTAGCAATTGATTTTTGTTTTGCAGCCCCAGCTTTTTGGCAATTGCTACCGCCGTAACGATATGGTCTTTGGTAATCATCTTTACCTGGATTCCCGCAGAATGGCACGATTGAATGGTTGCAAACACTTCTTTTCGGAGTGGGTTAAATATGCCTTGCAGTCCTATAAAAATCAGATCTGATTCCAAATGTTCGCGAGCCAAGGAGTTATAGTGACCTCCCATCAACTTCTTAGCAAATGCCAGCACCTGCAACCCCTGTTTTGCGATCGTCTCGACTTCAAGTTCTACAAATGAGCGGTTGAGAGGAACGAGATTTCCGTCAGAATCCAACATATGCCGACAGCCGTTGAGAATGGCTTCCACCGAACCTTTTACATAAATCCTTTTTTCCGAAGAATCGGAAATCAAGGATGATATGTTTTTACGCTTGTCATTGATTTTTGTTCCATGTAAGGTTGCCATATATTGGAAGTCGGATTCAAAAGGAATCACATCCAGCTTGGGCATGACTTCTGTGAGGCTAGACTGACTTAAACCAGCTTTACGGGCAACAATAATTAATGCTCCTTCAGTGTTATCACCGACTACAACCCATTGATTTTGTCGGGGTTCTAGGTGGGAGTTATTGCACAGCAAACCCGCAATCAAGCATTCGCGCAAGGCAATGTTTATTTTAGGATTTTGCCGTTTGGAGTTAGCATCCCCTGACTCACTTGTTTTTCCCAAGCCAAAATTCAAAAATCGCCCGCCAAAATGAACGGGTTGACGATTGCCAACTTCCCAGATTGTCCCATTTGGACTGTAGCCCAAACCATCTACTGCGTACCTTTGCTCACCAGCCCAAATAAGTTGCACAGTCATCTGGTTTTCTGTTAGTGTTCCCGTGTCAGAACAGATGACGGTAGTACTACTCAGTGTTTCCACAGCAGGTGGTTTGTGGATAAGGACATTACGACGCGCCATTCGCGCCACCCCAATCGCTAGAGTGATGGTTAGTACCGCAGGCAATCCTTGAGGAATGGCACTCACTACCAGTGCTACTCCCACTTCAAACATCTCACTCCCAGAGAGTCCTTGTCCTAAACCCAAGACAAAGGTTAAGCTTGCTAGTAGCAACACAACATAAAGCAAAATTTGACTAAAGCATTCAAACTTCCAGATCAAAGGTGTACTCAAGCTAGTTTGTTGCTTCATGGAATGAGGTACTTTCCCCAATTCTGTTTTGTTTCCTGTGGCGACAACAATCCCCCTTCCTTGTCCGGAAATGACAAAGGTTCCTGCATAAGCCATGTTACAACACCCAGCTAAAGGAGTATTTTCGCTGAGAGAAATATTACTTTTTTTGACAAAATCTAATTCACCAGTTAGAGAAAACTCATTTATTTGTAAGTTGCCCGTACTTACAAGCCGCAAATCAGCCGGAACGCGATCGCCAGCCTTCAAGAGTACTAAGTCCCCCGGTATCAATTGCCGAGCGGGGATGCGAAATCTTTTTCCATCGCGTATTACATTTGCTTTTTTTGTTACCGCTTCTACAACAGCAGCAATTGACTTTTCTGCACTCGACTTCTGTAGATAAAAAATGACAGCATTGAGAACTGCCATACTCCAAATTGCGATCGCATATGTTCGGGAACCAAGTATAGCTTCGATAGCTCCTACTATTAGTAAAATATACAAAACAGGCTGATGAAATTGCAGTACAAACCCCAACCAAATGCTTTTACCTTGCCTGTTGGTTAGCTCATTCAGCCCAACCTCAGTTTGTCGGCGTTCAACTTCAGTAGATGTCAACCCCGTTTCTAGGTTTGTATCAAGGAAAAAAGCAACTTCTCTAAAATGAACGTGATGCCATTGAGTGCGAGAAGATTTATAAGTATTTGTAACTGATTTGTCTAGAGATATTGCCATACTCACCTCTTTAACAGTGACCAATGACCAAAATAAAAAATGATTCTTGCATTAACACAAGAATCAAGTGTGATGTTAGAGGAGTTAATTCTCTGTTGTTAGGTTATTCAAAAAAAGTTGAAAATTTAGGGAGAAATCGGGTAAAAATCGGGTAGAGTCAAAGCTGCTTGAGACGGTAACCCAGCCCGTGAACTGTCTCAATAAAGTCGTCGGGCGCACCAACTTCCCTGAGTTTTTGCCGCAAGCTTTTGATGTGGGACTTGACCGTTTCCTCACTTGGCGGATCTTCTAGCGACCAGACTCGTTCAATGATTCCCGGTCTACTTAACACTCGACGACCGCTAGAAACCAGTAGCTCCAAAATCGCATACTCCTTTGGAGTCAAATTCACAAACTGGTCTTCATAAGTGACTTCGTAGGTACTGGGACTGATACACAAGTTCCCCCAAAAAAGTTTTGCTCCGACTCTAGAACTTCCTCGCCGCAAAAGCGCTCGCACGCGAGCCATTAGTTCTCCCAGATCGAAGGGCTTAACCATGTAGTCATCCGCCCCAGCATCTAGCCCTGCAATTTTATCTGCTACGGTATCGCGAGCGGTAAGCATGAGAATGGGAATGGAACAGTTAAGCCCACCATCTGCGACAATTGCTTTAGCACCATCACGCAGTTGTTGACAGAACCCAATCCCATCTAGTTTCGGTAAAGTTATATCTAGCAGAATTAAGTCATAATTCAGGGTTTGAACATAGTTCAATGCTGTTTCGCCATCCTGTACCACGTCCACCACATACTGGCGGTTGGTTAGAGCCTCCGCCAGCATATCGGCAATTTGGACATCATCTTCAACTACCAAAATACGCATTATTTAGAATTTAAGATTTTGGATTTCGGATTTTAAATTTTAGCAGGCATATAACATTATGAAGTGGTCTTTTGAGGGAAAGTGGATTGCAGGTGGGTTTGGTCTCGCAATGGCAGTTATGGCTGTCATAAGTGGTGTTTCTTACCAAAATGCAACAAGTTTAGAGAAAAGCACAGATAAAGTTAAACAAAGCCATGAAGTTTTGGAAACTCTCATTGGGATTACTGCCACCTTAAATGATGCTGACTCAGGGCGACGCGGTTATATTTTGTTGGGAGATAAATCAGAGTTAAAGCGTTACTATCAGGCTACTCAAACAATCGAACTACAACTTAATAAATTGCAGACATTGTTAGGAAAAAACTCCAAGGAGTACGAACAGTTAGCAAAGCTAGAAGCCCTTTTGGAACAAAGAAGCGTTCTCGCTCGAAAGTCTATTGAACGATACCAAGAAGGCAATTATTTTACACCAAACCAGACCAATCTTGCCGCTCTTAGCAAACGCAATTTAACTGAAATTCAGCAAATTATTGACCAAATGCAGTTTGAGGAAAAACAAGCACTAGAAGTGTGGGTGCAAGAATTCCAGTCCACCATTCAATCCAGAATGCTGATTGAAATCTTAGGAACTTTTTTCACTTTTGCCATCCTATTTGGGGTCTATAGTCAACTCTATCGCCAAATGAAGAAGCGCCAGCAAGCAGAAAATCTTAAAAACAAGCTGGCTCAAGAAAAAGAACTAGGCGAGCTGAAGCTTCAGTTTTTCTCCATGGCTTCTCATGAATTTCGTACTCCGTTAAGCGTTATTTTAGGTTCGGCGCAACTTTTGGAAGAAAGCCTTCAGTTAATCGTTGAAAAGCAAAAACTCAAAAATCTTTATCGCATTCAATCTTCAGCTAAATTAATGACTCAACTGCTCTCAGATATTCTAACTTTAGCAAGAGCAGAAGCGGGAAAGGTCGAGTACAAACCCGAACTCGTGGAAATGCAAACTTTTTGTCTGAATTTAATTGAGGATATGCAAATTATGAGTCCTTCTCAATCTTTTATTAAATTTGACAAACAAGGAAGTTGCACTCACGCTAAAGTTGATGAAAAGTTGCTGTACTCTATTCTGAGTAATCTACTTTCCAACGCTATTAAGTATTCCCCCAAAAGTAAAGATGTTTATTTCACTTTGAAATGCGAACCAAAAGCTGTGACATTTCAAGTAAGGGATTTTGGTATTGGTATTCCAAAAGAAATTCAACAAGAATTGTACGAGCCTTTCAAGCGAGGCAATAATGTGAAGGGAATTCTTGGTACGGGATTGGGATTAGCTTTGGTGAAAAAGTGTCTGGATTTGCACCAGGGAGAAATTTTTGTTGAGAGTGAGGTGGGAGTGGGAACTCAGTTTACTGTGGTCATTCCACAAAATCAAATCAAAGTATAAGGTCTAGTTGAAATTGTGATTTATTTCAAAAGTGCCATAGCAATATGAAACCAGCTTCAACCGAAAGCAGTAACATTTGCGAATCAGTAACAATAGTTTTAAGCAACGCTTGGGTTTATGCGACAGTATACCCAGAGGAAATTGCAACTTTTGTCGGAATACTAATTTGCTTTATAGGTAAAATATGAAATTTTTTCATGAAAATTCTAAAAGCTTTGAAGATGAGTTATAGGTAATTGCACACTTACTGTAGTACCTGTTGTATCAGAGTGAATAAATAATTCTCCACCATGAGCATTAACGATGCGTTTAGTGATAGCCAGCCCTAGCCCAGTACCACTAGATTTTGTAGAGAAGAATGGCTGAGTTAGTTTTGATAAAACTTCTGGGGGAATTGGTTGACCACCATTGCAAACATTGATGCAAACTTGCTCTGGATTTGAAATGTCTACTTCCCATTTAATGGGATCTCCTGGGGAAACTGCTTCACAGGCATTACGGACAATATTAATAAAAACTTGTTTGAGTTTATCTTTGTCTCCCAAAATTTTGACAGGAACTGACACAGGCATAAATTCAATTTTTCGTGAAACGGCTTCTGGCATCTCGCTCATGTAATTTAGCAACTCACAAATGAATTGATCTACATCCAATTCACACAGTTGCAACACCTGGGGTTTGGCATAAAACAAAATTTCACTCAGCAGATTTTCTAATCGATTGGCTTCGCCGCTCGCTAATGATAATCGCTCTTGTGCGGCTTCAGTTAAAACAGTTTTTTGGAAATACTTCAATCCCATAATTATTGTAGTCAATGGGTTACGAATTTCATGCACAATCATTGCCGCAAATTCACCAATGGCTGCTAGTCGTTCCTGTTCTACAAGCTTGGCTTGTACTGCCCGTAATTCTAATGTGCGTTTTTGTACCTCAGCCTCTAGAATATAATTAAATTGACATTGTTGCTTGTACAAATGATAATTATCGATTGCTGTAGCGGCACGTTCAGCAAATAGTTCACCTAACTGAATTTCTTCCTGGCTAAACTCTCGTGGTTGCTGGTGAAAAGAGCAGATCGTACCAATTACTTCGCCTTCGGCAGTCCGCAATGGGATACCTAAATAAGCGCAATAACCTTCTGGAGCTTTGCCATACTCTGGGTGTTCGTTTGCATCTTCCACTACTAAAGAGCGACCAGTTTTTACAACAGTATTTGTTAATAAACCATGCAGTGAATAAACGTGTTCGCCCTTGCCCATATCAATGCTACTGGCTAGAACCCTTTCAAATCCTTCTTGACACAATGTTACTACTGACCAATCTACATTCAGTAACTCACTGACTCCACAAGCAACATTATGTAGATAGCTGTTTAGCTTCCCAGTTCGATAGTTCAAAGAAGATAACAGTGCGATCGCTCGTCGCTCGCGTTGCCACATTTGATTTTGTAAAGTTTTATTATCAATGGCTTGTATCATAAACAAGATTTTTTTTAAGATGAAATACTAATTGTTAATTTTTGCTGATAAATGTCTAATAATTTTGTCAACAGACTATCAGGTTTATAGATGCAATTTCTTAGATATTTATAATTTTTTAACTAATTATTCAATCAATAATTAGGTTAAAGCTTAAGTTAAAAGTGAGTTTCAGTAAGTTTGCATAATACAACCAGCTGCCGCTATCGTCACTCCCAAGCCAGTAAGATGCAATGGCTGTTGAGGGATCGCTTACCTATGAATCTGGGAGGAAACGACCATGACAGTTAATTATCAAGGAATAATCATGGATAACGAACATGAGAATACTGTCCTTCTCCATAACTTGGCAACTAAGATTTTAAACAAACGCTTAGAAGTTCAACAAGATAACAGTTTGTTAGTTGCAGTTAGTGGGATTGATGGCTCTGGTAAGGGTTATATTACAGAGAAACTTATAGCTGAGGTTAATAATCAAGGTGTTTTCGCGATCGCTATCAATATAGATCCTTGGTTGACGCTTCCTGAAATTCGATTTAATCCAGAAAATCCTGTTGAGCAAGCTAAAAATGGATTCAAATGTTTTTGACGCAGACAAAAAGTAAACCCACTAGTACTCGCTAGTGGGGTTAGAGCATCATTATTTTCTAACCTGATTATGACAGAAATTCATTGTATTGGAGTAATTTATTTTTTCTTAATTTTTTTAAAACCTGACTTGCCAGCAGATAAAATCACCATTTTCTGTATCAGAAACGAGAATTATAATATTATGACGTGAAACAATAATGGAAAAATCATGAAACGTTTCTCATGATTTTTCCATCAAGACAGTTTTGAAGAATTTTAATATAAATAAATCCCCTAAATTTTTTCTGGGGAGAGATTTAACATGATGCAGGAACATCAGTTCTCAATTGGCGGTTGTTGAGTATCATGAGCCTCATGGAGAAACGGTGAAAGTTCGCGATTTAACCAACCCGAACGCACAAATTCAGCATACGTGTTTGCTTCTACCGCTAACAGTTCCATTTTTAGTTGCTCGTTAGTGAAGCTTTGTAAATTGGGGTATTCATTGTGTAAAGAGTCAATTTCTGCTTCCAAGTGCTTAATTTCTTCTTTAACCAAAGTTTCTTGATAGCGGTAAAACTCCGGTTCAATTCCCGGTCGGTCATTAACTTGAGCTAGATACTGGAGTACGCGATTAAGAGCAGTCTGACGGGAGATTAACTCCACATAGTGCTGACGCAAAGGTAAATCTCCCAAAAGATTTAATTTTTGCAACAAAGGTTTAGTCGTTAGACCTTGGAATAGCAGAGTAAACAACACGACTCCAAAAACTGTAGCAATAATTTTTTCTCGCTCTTGCACGAGCGTGGGTACACTCAATGCCAAAGCAATGGAGACAGAACCGCGCAAGCCACCCCACCATAGAACAGTCTGCTCTGGTAAGGGAATTTTTGATGCTTGTAAAATATTGCTCAACTTGCTAAGCAACAAGATTGCAATTGCCCGCATCAACATCATTGCTCCCAATGTCACGCCAATAATAGTTATGTTCTCCTCCAGACTCGCATACCGCACCTGATCCCCAATTAAGAGGAAGACAATCGAGTTGACAAAAAACGCTATAAACTCCCAAAATTCGGAAACAATTAACCGTGTACGCGGATTCATACCAATGCGAGAGCCAAAGTTGCCCAAAATTAAGCCTGTGGTGACAACTCCAATGACCCCAGATCCACCCAAATCTTCAACAATCAGGTAAGTTCCGTAAGCAGCAACCAAGGTTAGAGATTGTTCCACTAGTGGTAAATCAAAGCGTTGAGTCACATAAGAAATACCAAAACCAATTAATCCTCCCACTGCTACACCAATGCCGACAACTGCAAACAGCTGTACCAAAATAGGTTGAAGTCCCAATTCTGCATTTCCTAAAGGGAGTCCCACCAAAAAAGTAAAAGCAACCACCGCCATACCATCATTGAACAAGCTTTCCCCTTCCATGAGTGTTGTCAGTCGGTTGGGAACACCCAATTCTCGAAATAAAGCAGTCACTGATACTGGATCGGTAGCAGAGAGACTGGCACCGATGAGTAGAGCAGTACTTAATGAGAGTCCAGCGAATTGATTTAAACCTATTGCCACCCCCACAATTGAAATGACTACTCCAAGGACTGCATACAAACAAATGGGTAGCAAATCCCGCTTTAAGTCTGACCATTTTAAATTCCATGCTGCTTCAAACAATAAAGGCGGTAGAAAAATTAACAAAATCAATTCAGGGGAAAGATTCACCAGCCGGATATCGGCAAAAGCCAATCCCAACCCTACAATCACTAGCAGTAAGGTGTAAGGTATTTGACGAAACCAGCTAAAGATTTGCGGTAACGTTGCCACGCTCAAAGAAACCGCAAGTACTAAAAGAAACTGCGTTAAATTTGTTCTTAACACTTCTTCGCCCATTGTAGAGTCAGTTATCATAGGGAGATTTGAGGAAAAACTACTGTTTGCGATACGGCTTGTAGCCGTTAAGCTTCGCTTATCGTTCTTTTTCAGTTCAGATAATATTAACTACAGGTGAGGCTGTCATCATCCAAATTATATGTTGTAGAGGTTAATCATCTAAATTTATCTATAAGAGTGACCTGACAGCAAATTCTGCATTTGGAGAAAAACATCTTGGCAAATAACATTCGAGACCGTTTCAGAGATTGGAAACAGAAAGAAGTTGAGCCTGTCCAACTTGAACAGCTACAACGGTCATTGTTAGAGGAATCAACTTTAGATTTGTCTTACCTAACTTTGATAGTGAGTTCCTGTGCCATTGCCACCTTTGGTTTACTAGCCAACAGTGTTGCCGTCATCATTGGGGCGATGATTATTGCTCCTCTGATGCTACCAATCCGGGGGCTAGCCTTTGGTGCTTTGCAAGGTAACGTTATACTATTCCGCAAAGGAGCGATCGCCGTTGTAGTGGGAACACTGATAGCAATGGTTCTTGCCTGTTGTTTGGGTTGGATTGTCCGGATGCCCAGTTATGGTAGCGAGATACTAGCACGTTCTGAACCAACACTGTTAGATTTAGGTATAGCTGTGGCAGCTGGCAGTATTAGTGGCTACGCGAAGGTTCAACCAAAAATTTCTGGTAGTTTGGCGGGAACAGCCATTGCCGTTGCCCTGATGCCACCAGTTTGCGTAATTGGGTTGGGAATAGCGCAGGCTAACTGGTCTCTCAGTTTGGGAGCTACGTTGCTCTATCTTACCAACCTCTTGGGCATAGCTTTATCTTGTATGGTAACCTTTCTAGTAGCAGGTTACACTTCGTTCGTACAGGCAAGAAAACCCCTGATGTGGGCTTTAGCTTTGACTGCAGTTCTGGTGGTTCCCCTGGGTGTGAGCTTTGCCCGTCTTGTGCGACAAGCACAATTAGAAAGTAGCGTTCGACGAGCGCTATTGAATAAAACTGTTACATTTCAGCGATTGCAGTTGCTTGGCAGTAATACTAACTGGCTAACCAATCCCCCCCAGGTACGTCTGAGCGTGCGAGCTAAAAACCCAGTCACTCCTCGACAAGTACAGTTGTTAGAAGAATTTATTGAGCGTGAGATGGGACAACCCTTTACCTTAATCTTTGAAGTTGGTCAAGTGGAAGAAGTGCGACGTTCTACTAGATAGCGGAAACTTGGAGTATCTCGGAGTCAATCGCAGTCAATCGTTCTCATCAAAGTTTCCAAGTATTTACTCCGATACAAAACTTTATCTAGCTATGAGTTGTTGGTTAGAAAAGATGTATTACAAAACACATACAAGCTTTGAGTCAAGCTTTTAGGTTATGCCTCCAGTATGAGGTGAAGCCAGTGATATCATGTCCGCTTATATACCCTAAATAAAACTCACGCAAAGACGAGGCAGCGCGTTGCTCTGGTTACCACCAGTTGAAGCGCCTGCCGTCGCAAGGGCGCTAAGAAATGAAGAAATTTTTATTATGGTTATGCTAACGGACATGATATGACTCCAACAGGAGTGGAGTTGTTGAAGAAAAAAGTGTTACCACTGCTTGGAACTTTTTAGCCTCAGTACTCAAACATTACGTTCGCATAAACAGATCTAAAGATACTTGCAGACACTGAGTAAGCACGATCGCAACCACTCTAATGCTGGGTTAGCGTGATGTCGCTCGTGCCACATCATTTTGAGAATGGATGGTGCAATTTCAATGGAATGGGAACCAACTTTATGGCAATTCGAGCCTTAGACAGTTTTTATGTACGATTACTCAATCTTGTCTATAATTCAAGCACGCACGATCGCAATTTTTTCCCACCTAATAGCATAGCTGCCCTCTGCCTTCGTACTTCTGCTTTAATCGCCATTTGTGAAAAAGTTTGCGCGTTTTTAGTCGTTGCATGGCATTTCGTAGCCAACTCTCTACTTTCAACTCTTTTAGCGCTAGAGTCTGTAATCAGACATAGAGCGTTGCCTGACTTGATAGTCTCTTAAGGCTCCCGTAGAAATTACAGTTCTCCTATTTCTTCTAAAAGAAGAAATTTGTCCTTTTTGCACAGCCACATATAAAGTACTCTGACTCACGCCTAAACGCCTTGCTGCCTCTGCCAGTGAAACACCTTGCTTCTGCATATACTGTTGCTTTCTCGGTCATTTAAATTAGACAACTATCTAATTTAATTAGAATGATTTCTTAAGAAAATTAAAAAAATGTAACGAATTTACGCCAAGATACGCCGTTGTTACTTGCTGCTTTATTGGAAGAACGGCGATTTCATCCTAGAAATCTTAAGTTGTCTTTTCCTCTAACTTATGAAGCATGAAAATTATCAAGCTGGTCTATCTATTGAAAGAATTTGTGTAAAGTTGAGATGTAAAATAAAATACAAGTGTAAATTAAGCATTTTCCAATCCCTTCAACAGAGGTAGATGATTGTCAAAAACCCCCTTGCGCTAGAGATGATGAACTGACTATCTCCCTAAGCTAAGGTAGCATCATTGGGAGATAAATACTATGACCCAAACTCAACTGCACCAAGTAAATCCACAGATGCAACTGTGTATCCAAGCTTGCCTGGATTGTCATAGCACCTGCTTAAATACCATCACCTACTGCCTTCAGGAAGGAGGACAACACGCAGCGGCAGCTCACATTGCCCTGATGCTAGATTGTGCCGAAATCTGTCAGACTAGTGCCAACTTTATGCTGCGAGGCTCGGCATTACATATGCGGACGTGTGGTGTCTGTGCAGAAGTATGCGATATATGTGCAATGGACTGCCAGCGTTTTGCAGATGATGCTCAGATGCAAGCCTGTGTTGAAATGTGCCGTCGTTGTGCAGAGTCTTGTCGGCAAATGGCGATGGTGAAGGCATAATATAAGCTTGTAAAGTCAAGGAAAAACTGAATTATGGCAACCACTGTGCCGATGTTCTAATTGACACACTTGTTGGCTGGAGCTATTCTCGCGCCTAGCGCCCTCTGTTTCTGGCACTCGCTAATGCATTTTTAATAACCTAGGCACCTTTCAATAAACACGTTAATCAGGTGAGAAAACAATATGAGACTGAATCTCGTTTTATTATGGGTAACATTATCGTTCGTGGTTGTGGGGGCGATCGTGCTATTTCTCCAACCCTCAATTGATTTTCATTAAATTTACATCAAAACTTCATTGTGACTCTAGGTTTTTCATCATGAATAACAAAAAACTTGCGAATGAAATTGCTATCGTTACAGGCTCAGATTCAGGAATTGGTCAAGCAACTGCCATCGCCTTTGCACGAGAGGGTGCAGACGTTGCTGTGACTTATCTTGAAGATCGCCAAGGTGCCGAACATACTCAGCAACTCGTTGAAGAAGCAGGTCAGAAGGCGCTAGTTGTTCAACTTGACCAAAGCAAACTGGAGAATGTAGAGCATTTGTTCAAAGAAGTTCAAGACAAGCTAGGAACACCTACGATTCTCGTAAATAACGCAAGTATTGACTCGGCTGGTGTACCTGTTAAGGATATATCTTACGAGCGTTGGGATCGAGCAATCAAGACTAACGTTTATGGACCCTTTTTCTGTTGCCAGCAGTTCATCCGGGGATTAGAAGGTTCTGATAAGCGCGGCGTAATTATTAACATCACTAGCGTTCATCAAGAGATTCCTCGTGCAGGAGCAGCAGATTACGATGTTGCCAAAGGAGGGCTTCGCAATTTGACGAGAACTCTTGCCTTGGAACTTGCAGAGAAACAGATCAATGTGAATAATATTGCTCCAGGAATGGTTTTAACACCTTTTAATCAATCAGCAAAGGACGACCCGGAAGTTTGGAAAAAGCAAGTGCAGTCCATCCCGATGAAACGAGCTGCCGAACCACAAGAAATTGCTCACACTGCTGTGTTTCTAGCATCCAAGGATGGGCGCTATATTCATGGTACGACTCTATTTGTTGATGGGGGACTCATGCAAAACCTGGGTCAGGGGGCCTGAGTTTTGTAAATATAGTCGCGAAGGCTCTTGTAGAGGAACGATATTCTTTAACTGACTAATGGAAGTCCCTTACAAAGAAAGGCACGAGGCATACTGCGGAGTGCAGCTATGCTTTGTGTCTCCTGTCCTCTGAAATACTAACTTGTAAGCTGCAAATACCCTATCTGTTGAAGGAATTATTTTCAGAGGGAATTCTTAACCGAGAACTTTCTGTTAAGAGTTCCCTTTTTTTTGTAAAGTTGGGATGTGTTATTAAATACGAACGGTATCCAGACTTTTTCCAACTCTTGGGGTATATCTGTAGAAAATGGCTAATTGCCTAACTGCTTGTGAAAACAACAAACAAAAAATTAGAAAAACGAGAATACAAATTTCCTAACCACCTCACTCCAAGTTTTTTGTATTTGTTATTACAGGCAGCTTTAACATAAGCTTGTTCCAAAAGCAGAGGAACCAGAGCAAATCATTATGTAAGATCGATGACATAAGGATGAGGTTTTAAACAATAGATTTCATAACCTCCGTAATGAAAAAACCTTTATTGTAGTGCTAACCCCTTAGCAGCCAGTCATTGCAGGCTTTTTAAAGTTATCAAGCAATTCTCAAAGAGCTATCGGCGGACTGCGCTATTGCAGCCCAGAAAATTCACGTTTGCGAGTCTTGAATGGGCAGGAAAAGTGTTTTCAGATGGTCGTTATTCTACACAAGAAATGAGGTAAATCAGAAGGTTGCTGCTGTTATGAGTGAAAATGCTTACATCAAAGGAGTTAAAAACCGGATTCTGGCTGCTCTGCCTCAGCAGGAGTACGAACGTCTGTTGCCCAAAATGGAAAAAGTCGTCCTGGAGTACAACCAGCCCCTCTTTGAACCAGATCAATGCATCAAGCACGTTTATTTTCCTTATAGTGGCGTAGTTTCTTTGCTCAACGTTATGGAAAACGGTGACACAGCTGAAGTGGGAATGGTGGGCTATGAAGGAATCGTCGGTCTCCCCGTCTTTTTGGATGCCGATAGCGTATCCAGTCTGGCAATAGTGCAAATCGAAGGCGAGGCCATGAAAATGAAGACGGAAGACTTTAGAGCGGAGGCGAATCGCCAGGGTCCGCTGCACCGTCTGCTCCAGCGCTACACGCAAGCACTGCTGATGCAAATCTCGCAATCGGCTGCCTGTAACCGCTTCCACTCAATGGAAGAGCGCTTCTGCCGTTGGATTCTGATGTCTCACGATCGGGTACGGTCAGACAAGTTTCCAATGACTCACGAGTTTATCTCTAAAATGCTAGGCGTGCGCCGCCCCTCGATCTCAGTGATTGCTGCTATGTTACAGAAAGCGGAACTGATTTCCTACAATCGTGGCAAGATGACAATCCTCGATCGAAAAGGGCTGGAAGCTGGTTCCTGTGAGTGTTATGGAATCCTTAAAAAGGATTTCGACCGCTTGATTGGCGGCAATATCGAGGCAAAGGCAAAGCAAGATCGGACAGGGCAAGGAGGGTTATAGTCGAGCGCTTTAAAAACACAAAAAGCGCCTAGCAATTATGTAAACTAACGTACATAATAAGATAACATATATATGTAAGCTACCTTACATAATAATATAAATCCTTATTTCCAGAGGCACGTTAGTATGCCACGGTTCGCCTTAGCGAGCTAAGGCGAACCGTGGCATATGAAAGCAAACATGACTAACAAACAAGAACACAGCGCTCTATTTCATTTGCCCAAAACAACCTACGATATAGTGGCATTGGCAGCGTCTTTAGGTGGGCTGAAGACCATAAGCCAGATCCTGTCTGCCTTACCATCGGACTTTCCGGCAGCCATCACCGTAGTGCAGCATCTGCACCGCTGGTCTCCCAGCCTAATGACCGAAATCCTGGGTCGTCGCACGTCCCTAGCTGTCAAGCAGGCTTCGTCGGGAGACCAGTTGCGCTCGGGAACAGTCTACATTGCTCCCCCTAACCAGCACTTGCTAGTTAATCCAGACGGTACCCTCTCACTCTCCATAGCGGAACAGGTAAACTTTGTGCGTCCCTCAGCCGATTTACTGTTCTCTTCAGTTGCGGTCAGTTTTAAAGAGCGAGCAATTGCCGTAGTCCTCACCGGCAGGGGTTGTGATGGTGCTAGGGGGGTGCAGGAAATTAGAAAAATGGGCGGCGTAGTACTTGCTCAAAATGAGTCTACTTGCGAGTGCTCCAGTATGCCCGGTTTCGCCATCGACACTGGGTGCGTAGATCTTGTCCTCCCGCCGAACAAGATTGCCTTTGCTTTAGAAACTCTAGTTATGATACCAGAAACTGATACTAGCTATGACAACAAAACTCCTTTGGTGGTATAAGTGAACTATGGCCACCGAGTTTGAATGTTGGGAAGTTGCTTAGGTTCTACTGTATAATTCTACGATAAAAAAGCCTCTCAATAGAGAGGCTAGATTTTCAAACGGAAATGGCAAAATCTTTAACCAACAAATAAGTTAAGACCATTAACTGCTAAAGCACCAGCTATTGCTGAAGCAACTAGAGAAACACTAGCCGTGTTAAATAGCCACCAAGCAGCGCCTGCAACAGCTTTTTTAGTTTCTATTGCTTGCTTTTTAGTTTGCTCTTTGATGTCAGCAAGGCGTTTGTTAACTTCCTGCTGGATGCGTTCGGCTTGGTGCAACACGTTATCTCTTGCCGCTTCAATGCGGTTGATAATCCGATCGGCATCCTCCTGGGAAATATCTTCACGAGAACTGAGGATGGCGACTAGAGTATCACGATCGAACTGACTGAGGCGATCGCGCAACGCTTCAAATCCTGCTTGCGGTTCGTCAAACAATTTAGCAAAGTCTTGTTGGATACCTTCATAGTTGAGTTCGGGTCGATTGAGAGAGTTAAGATAGGTGCGAATTCTTGCAAAATTCCTGTCGATCGCTGCTTGTACCCTTTGCTGAAGCCTCTGATATTGTTCGGCAATTGAGTGACGTACAGATTCGATTTGATCTACAATCTGATTGGCTTCTTCTTCTGAAATATCCTCACGCTGAGACAGCAACGACACAATTGTAGAACGGTCGAATTTGGTGAGGCGATCGCCTAAAGTGCCAATTCCGGCGCGTGGATCTTGCAGCAAGAGTTGCAAATCCCGTTTGATACCTTCTGGGTTAAGTTCTTCTTTGTGAGTGTTCCGCAGGTAGTTTTCCAGATTGGCTTCAAAGTCCCGAGCTTGTGTAATAGCACGGCTTACCAAGCGTCGCGGTGCTCTCACAATACTACCAATCGCTTGTTGTACCTGGTCGATAATGCGATTGACTTCTTCTTCGCTTAAGTCTCCTCGTTGAGTCAGCAGTTTCACCAAAGTTTCTCGATCTACCTGTGAGAGGCGATCTCTCAGTGCCAAAGTACCCTCTTTCGGATTTTCCAGTAATTTTTCTAAATCTTGCTGGATACTTTCTGGGTTGAGTTCCTCAAGATGAGTACTGCGAAGATACTCTGCAATAGCTTTGGAAGTTTGCTCGTATTGTTCTTTTGCTCTATCAGCTAGTTCTTGCGGTGTTTGCAGGATGTTATCTCGTACTGCTGTGATAGAGTCAAGAACTTGGTTAATTTGCTCCTCACTCAAATCTTGACGCTGACTCAATAATTTGACTAACGTATCGCGATCGAACTGAGAGAGCCTTGCTCGTAAAGCATAGATTCCTGCTTGAGGGTCATCTAACAGCATTCTCAAATCGCGCTTAATACCTTCAGGATTTAGTTCGTCCTTACGAGTATTCCGTAGATAGTCTTCGACTCTTTGCCGCAGTTCATCAGCTTTGGCTCTTGCTTGTTCTTGCAATTCTCCGGCACGATTCAAGATATTATCGCGGATATGTTCGAGTTGACTAACAATATTATTAGCCTCCTCTTCACTGATATCTTGGCGTTGCTGAAGCAACTGCACCAAGGTATCGCGGTCAAATTGAGAAAAGCGCTGACTTAATTCATCAAAACCCGCTTCTGGATCTTCTAATAACTTTGTCAACTCCCGTTCAAGACCTTCAGGATTCAGTTCTTCTTTACCAGTAGAACGCAAATAAGTTTCAATGCGCGTGCGGAAGTCTTGCGATTTTTCACGTGTTTCCGCCTGCTGCACAATTTCTAAAACTTCCTGGCGAATACTTTCGAGTTGTTCGGCAATTTCCTTGACTCTCGCTTCACTGATATCATTCCGCCTTGTCAGTAAGTTAGCAAAAGACTCTTGGTTAAGTTGTTCTAACTCACGTCTGACTGTTCTGGGATCTGCATTTGGATCGTAGATGACTTCTTTGAATTCATCTTTAATAGTAATGCGGTTGAAATGCCAAGGAAAAGAATTCAGTATATAGTGTTCTACATCTGACTGAATTGTGTTATGGGGTAATCCTGGCAATCTTTCAGCTATTTGTTCAGTAGCCTTATCTCGAAGATGTTTCAATTGTGAAGTAATTTTCTCAACATCTACATCCTGAACTTTATCTTTCAACCCTTGCAGTTGATGGCTGATTTTGTCCACATCAATTTCAGAGAGGTCTACCCTGTTTAGGACTGCTGGCATAGCAGCAGTTAAACCATATTGAAGGACTTGCTTTATCACACCGTTACTTTGCGTGCCATTACCTCCTCCGACTGCAACCAATTCCTGAAGCCGTTCACCTAAATTTTCTGATTTAAGTTCTTCGGGAGTGGCTTTTTGAAGCAAATTAATGACTTGCTCTGTTGGATTTTTGCGATTCACAACTTGATTCCAAGCTGCTTCAAGTTGGTCGGCAATTTGATTGATATCTGCTTGAGAAAAATCTGTACGACTGCTGACTAAATCGACAAAAGTCTGACGATTAATATTTTGCAGCAAGTCGCTATCAGCGATAGATCGCAAATCAGTTTCGCGTAGAAGATTGTCAAATTGAGAACGAATTTCTTGGAGATCGAGCTTGGGTAATTGTAAAGAATTTAAAGAACTTTGGAGTGTATTTCGGATACTGTCAGGGTCAAAACCTGATGTTAATTCCCGACGGACTGCGGCTGTAATGTCTTCAGCAGTAGAAACCATCTGTCTTTTTGCAGCGTTAGGACCAATAGCGGTACCTGTTGCACTCATCAATCCTTGGAAACCAGAAGTAGCAATGCCGACAACAGAACCAAGCAAGGAACCGACTGCATTTGAACCCAGCCACATTAATATCGAGAAGTAAGTAGACCAGATAACTACACCAATAATTGCCCCAAGAAGCCCACTTTCGATGAAGCTAAGTTTCACTGCTAGAAAACAAGCACTAAACAATGCAATAGTTGCAGTTACTACCGCCCAGAGACCAACTTTGGTTTCTACTTTACGAATAGTACTCCCCAAATTTTCTGATTCATCACCAAAATCTAAATCAGTTCCTAAAGATGAAATTCCTACAGCTACAGAAAAGTTTGTTAATAGTAATTGGAAGGCAAATGCCATAAACACGCCTGCTAGGAATGCCACCAAAAACTTTGGTCCCGAAAAAGCCAGAGATGCTTCTTCTGGAATGACAACTGCTTGAGCCACATTCATAGGTGCTAATCCAAATAGAAAGGAACACCAGTTGCAACCCAAGTCTGCAATGGAAAACATAGTATTGCCCTCATTCTAGGTCAATTTCACATTTACATTTATTTTGTAAATGGCTGACTGATTTCACCCTAACTAATAGATATTGAACCGATTACTACCTTAGGTATAAAATACTTCTACCATAAGTCAGATATTAGGAAAATTCTTAACAAGAAGGCAACGGGGAACAGGGAACTCTTAACAGTGAGGAACGAACTGTTCCCTGGTTCCCTTCTAAGTAAAATCCGGGGGTCTAAGTCCCCCCACTATATTGAAATAATACATTTCAATGAGTGGTGCGCGTTGGTGGGGGTTTAAAGCCCCCACCATACTCATCCGGTGTTCCCCGTTCCCCGTTCCCTGTTCCCTTTTACTTTTTTTAATAATTTTGTATGTGCTTATACTAAAAACATACTCTTTCATTAGCGAGCGTTTTGCAGACAAAGCTGCAAACAAAGCCGAGCCTCAGTTCAGGAAGACTGTGCCTGATACTGCATCCCCTGCTGAGGATTTGAATCAAGCAATTAAGCACACGATTCTTAAAGACGTTGGCGAGACGCTTGAACGTAAATAGTGCTCAGTTATTACCGATCTATCCTCTTATACCAAAAACAGTTTAGAATCTAACTTTCCAAAAGTTGTCAAAAACTCTTAGGGGCGCAAGGCAAGAGCTCCCCTACAAATGCACCAAACCATTTCGAGAAAGAACAGTTGTTAGCCGTTTACAGTATAATAGCCGCGAAAGTATAGCTCTTTTTGCAAAATGATTTTAGAGGTTTAGAAATGAAGAATACCTGGTCGCTAATTAAACAGGCGTTGAGTTTGCAATGAGTGACAGGTTTGCCAGTTCTTCCCCGTATTACGCAAAATTGAGATCTTCACCGAGTTTGAATGTTGGGAAGTTGTTCGGGCTCGACTGTTAATGCCACGATTTGCCCATTTCGCCGAATGTCCATTTGCAAATTACCACCGACACCAACTTTATCTAAGAGCCGCTGAACGATGTTTGCTTTTGTCACTGGTTGGTTAT
This sequence comes from Scytonema sp. UIC 10036, assembly GCF_009725235.1. Next base: position 5,515 of record NZ_WJFC01000089.1, on the reverse strand, counting down.
TGATTGCTGAAATCACATCACCCGGTCTCAGTCCTGCTTTTGCTGCAGGGGAGCCTCTTCCAACTTCGACAACCAAAATTCCTCGGTCGTCTTCAACCTGAATCTTGCTGTTGGGAGCGTTGTTAATTTGCTGCTTGACTTGCGGGTTGAGAGTGACCATTTGGATGCCAATATAAGGATGTTCAACTTTCCCCGTAGTAATTAGCTGCTGGGCGATTGCTGTTGCTGTATTGATAGGAATAGCAAAGCCAAGCCCCTGTGCTCCCCTCAGGATAGCGGTATTGATGCCAATGACTTCACCTAAAGCATTTAACAGTGGTCCACCTGAATTGCCTGGATTGATTGCGGCATCAGTTTGAATAAAGCCAACACGCTTATCTGGTATACCAATATCTACGCTAGAGCGCTCAGTTCCACTAATCACACCAACCGTAACGGTTTCTTGTAAACCGAGGGGGTTGCCAATAGCAATTGTCCATTGTCCCTGTCGGACTCGATCCGAATCACCTATGACAACAGTCGGTAAATTATTCTCTGCTTGTACCTGAATGACAGCCACATCAGTCACTGGGTCTTTTCCTAAAACTTTACCTGCCAAGATGCGACCATCTTGAAAGGAAACGGTTACCGTATCTGCTTCATCCACAACATGTGCATTCGTCAAAATCAGACCTGTAGGGTCAATCACAAAACCGGAGCCAATTCCCCGCAAAATTTGTGCAGAAGGCGGAACTGCCCTCGCACCACCTAGAAACGGTTTGAGGACATCAGGCACATCCCCTCCCAAAGTTCGGGAGACATTCACCTGAACGACAGCAGACTCTACTTTTTCTACAGCTTCTGTCACAAAATTAGATTCTGGGTCAACCTGGGCAACAAGAGTGCTGCCAACACTAGCCAAACCCTCATAGGCATAAGCAGGGCTTAACCAACCACTGAACAATACGATACCAATGCTCAATAACAGAATGAGTATACAACTCAGTAACTTCTGCAACAAGCGCTTAAGATCTGTCAGTTGAATCTCCTTTGTTTTCTGCAAATAGGGGTGAGTGAAGTAAAAGTTTGTCCAATCGCGAACTGACTCCTCAGCGCCTGCGCTATTGTCGTACATAGTCTTTATTCCTTTATTGTTTGACCGCACTCTTAATATTTCAAGCCAATGTTTCTCAACTCATCTTAAAAAAGTAAAAGCTCTCACTCCTCTAGCCAACGGGACGTGATTTCTTATAAACAGATGTCCCTAATGGATGAATTTGTATTACATTTAATTGTAAACGTGGATACAGATGATACCAGCGATCGCCGATTCTGAAAAATGAAAACTATATGAGGCTTTGAGGAATCATCGCAGACGCCTCTACAAAAATTCATGCAATATTCTCAGGGGGAACTGTTCCTTACATTGCAGGACGATTGGCAGTCGCAGCAGAATTGATGCCCCATTTACAAGAGAAAGCACCGCAGGGAGCCATTACTTACCTGAAGCGATTGTATTACGACACGGCGATTTCAACTGCTCCCTATGCGTTGCGATGCCCTCTTAAGTGGGTATCGCTGACAACACTGGTTGAGCCATCCCAAATCCTGTTTGGAACAGATTATCCTTATCTACCTGAAAACTTAATTGCCAACGAAGTGAATGATTTAGTGACAAATTGCGATCTGAGTGCTGAAGCGCTCGCGGCGATCGAGCATCACAATGCACGTCGTCTATTTCCTCGATTCGTTTAAATCAACTGTAACTTTCTTGCCGATTGCTCAATTGCGTTCCAACAGTTTCACGGTCTACCATGCGAGTGAGATCGTCTCCCAATTGGCTCTCGCTGCATCACCGTTCCATCGGCATAATGCCAATAGTCTCGTTGCGGAGAGAAATTGTTTAATATCATATTGCCCTAATTAATAATAGCTGTCCCTACCGCTTTTGTGTCAAACACTCCTCAATCGGCCATCCAAACTGCTCCCACATAACAGTAATATAGCAATCCTATTTGAGATCCAAACAAGGGAGACAAGGAAGACAAGGAGGACAAGGAAGACAAGGAAGAGGTGTTTGTAAATCATTTAAGACTGCTATAGTTGCTATTATTTGTAACGTCTGTCTAAAGAAAGGCTGGAAAATTAAATTAGCTTGTGATTATGATTACAAACTTTCGCATCAGATCGCCGATTCTCTGAAAAAAGGTTTATCCTGCAACTACTCTCTTCCCTATGTAAGTCTTGTTGCTGGTTTTTTATTTGATTTACGCTAGCGCTGTATTGGTGCTTACACAAAAACTTAATAAAATATCTATCTAATTGTCGTATGACATTTACTGTCACTAAGTGAAACTAAAAAAATGGGACAATAACATATGATTTATTAGACCAACCCTGCTTTATAACTTATAAATATCATTGCAGGGAATTTTTCTTTGTCAGATTCTCCAAGTTTAATGCTTCGATCTAAAAATCTTAAGTTTGCTAGTGACGCTTAATACACAATTCCTTAATCTTGCATACCCTTGATGACAAATTTAGAAAAAACTACAAAAATGTTTTGATAATAAGTCTTCTGAAACTCATTCAGAGAATGATGACCGGGTGCTATATTTTCATCGTGACGACATCAGAGGTACCATTTTATGAAATTCCTTGTTGATGCAAAACAGGTAGAAGCAAATGTACTAGCTTTAGAAGCTTACATTCTTATCAAGAATGGCAGATTTAAAGATTTTTTTGGTTGCCTAAAGTTTTTTAGAAACGGCATTCAAAAAATTTCAGAAGATATTGAACAAGACAACAAAGATAGCGGCAAAGAATATGTGGACAATCCTCTATCTCTTGCATTAGAAGATCAAACAAGAAACTTGTTTACTAATTGCTTCTACCTTTTGCAAGATTTCCCTGAGAGTGGTACATGGTTCCTAAACGGCAAAAAAGATGAAGAAAACGGAAAGACTTTAGAGCGATTGAAGTACCTTTTATTTAAGCTTGTGGAAACAGATAACTCCCAAATCAATAAAATCATTTTTGATGGACTAACAAAAGCTTGTGGTTTGCGGTTAAAGCAATTAAACATCAGTTCAAGCTATTTGTTCAGGAATTCCCCCGTCCTCTTGCACCACAAGCGCTGAAGTTTCAGATCGATAAATTTCATACTCGGTGATTTTGGCTCGCTTAATTTCTGATAATTCTTCCGGCGTAAAATAGTGATGAAAGAGCGATAATGAGTCAAAAATGTGGCATAGTGGAGGCTCCGCCTCCAAAGACAGCATTCTCAGGCGGAGCCACCGGAGCGAGGTGGGGGTCAAACCCACCATTCGCTAACAGCATCCGCAGAACTTGTCGGGGATCTTGCAGATCCTCACGATTAATGCGATGAACTATTCTTCGCCATTGCTTATGGAAGACTCAAGAATTTTTCCACACAACGGACAAAAATTTCCACTCCCATCAATAATGCAGTTTCATCAAAATCAAACCGGGGATGGTGATGGGGATATGCCAAACCCTTTTCAGGATTTGCAGAACCCAAGAAGAAATAGCACCCAGGAACTTCTCTCAAGAAGAAAGACATATCTTCGCCGCCCATAGTTTGGCATTCTGGGACAATACCTGCAGGGGTTTCTATAACTTGTTCCGCAACCGATCGCACAAATTCCGCCATCCCAGCATCATTAATAGTTGGGGGATAATGTGGGTAGTATTCAAAGTCATAACTTGCCCCATGACTTTGACAAATACCCGCAATAATTTGCTCAATACGTTGTTTAAAGAAACCCTCAAATGCCGGATTAAAATACCTAACAGTGCCACTCATTTTCGCTGTATCAGCTATCACGTTCCACTTGGTTCCAGCATGAAGCTCACCCACTGTCACCACTGCGGAATCAATAGGATTGACATTGCGAGCAACTATAGTTTGTAAGGCATTGACAATTTGGGCAGCAACGACAACTGAATCTACGGTTTGATGGGGCATAGCACCATGTCCGCCCTTACCCAAAATAGTACATTGAAAGATTTCTGTTGCTGCCATCAATGCACCAGCCCGAACCCCCACAGTTCCCAAAGGCAAGTTATTCCACAAGTGTAAACCGATAATCGCATCCACATTAGGGTTTTTCAGAACCCCTGCGTCTATCATCGGTTTTGCACCTCCTGGTGATTCTTCAGCAGGCTGGAATATCATTTTAACAGTACCAGCAAAAGATTCTCTATGCTTGTGGAGATAATAAGCTGTACCCAAGGCAATGGTTGTATGCCCATCATGCCCGCAGGCATGCATAATTCCATCATGCTGGGAACGGTATGGCACTTCATTGAGTTCTTGAATGGGTAAGGCATCCATATCCGCTCGAATTGCCAGAACTTTGGGGATTGGCGATTGGGAAGATTTATCCCCGATCCCCAGTCCCTTGTCCCCAGTCCCTTGTCCCTCAATAATCGCAACAATGCCAGTTTGAGCAATACCAGTTTGATGCTCGATCCCCCATTCCTGCAACTTTTGGACGATGAACTCATTCGTCAGTTTTTCTTGAAAACCCAGTTCTGGCTTTTGGTGTAAATGTCGCCGCCACTCAACCAGTTGGGGTTGCAGGGAACGAATCGACAAGCGAACGCGAGATAAATCAACAGAGGTGGAGTTTGGGAGTGTAGAAATCATTGTTCAGATTTTTTGAGTTGAAAATTCATCATTATCTCTAAATCTAAATCTGATGCTAGCTGTGCCAGCTTATCCAGATCCGCCAACTTATCTACATTATCTACATATGGCAAACAACCTAAAACAGGTGTGTTTGTCAGCGATTGAATCAAGTCTACAGGTGTCAAGTCAGCAATTTCTGCTTCCGTTTGGGGTTGAACGCAGTTGAGAACAATTCCTTTGAGATTGATGTGTGAAAGTTTTGCCAATGCCACGTTTGCAACTGCTTGCGCGATCGCACCCAATCTCACGGGCACTACCAATATTGTAGGTATTCGCCAATCACCAGCTAAATCAGCTACCGTCAGTTCATCAGTAACAGGTGTACCCAATCCTCCAACACCTTCAACCAAAAGGAACTCTCGACGCTGTTGCAAAGCTGTAAAAGCTTGCCACACAGTTGCTAAATCCACTGTTCGATGTTCTTTAGCTGCAGCAATGGGGGGAGCAAGAGGTGCTTTAAAGTACAAAGGTGTAATCACCTCAGGAGATTGCTCCAAAGAAAACACTTTTTGATACCACTCGCGATCGCCCTCTCCCGACTGCATAAGTTTCATAATTCCCAAACTGCGGTGAGAGCAATATTTTTGCCAATAAGCCGCTAAAGCCGTTGTCAAAACAGTTTTACCAGCATTTGTGTCAGTTCCTGCAATCAGTAGTGCGTTTAATAGCTGTGTCATTGGTCATTTGTCATTGGTCATTTGTCATTTTGTCATTTGTCATTTGTCATTTGTCATTTTGTCATTGGTGATTCTTCCTTATCCCCCTTGTCTCCCTTGTCCCCCTTGTCTACCTTGTCTACCTTGTCACACTTGACACCAAAAC
>NZ_WJFC01000088.1 GCF_009725235.1 Scytonema sp. UIC 10036 | reverse complement strand
GGGGACAAGGAAGATAAGGAAGATAAGGAAAAATAACCAATGCTCAATGCCCTTTTGCCCTTTTGACCAGTGCCCTTATCCCGTAATTTGTTTTAGGGTGTTAAAGCCATTTGGATCGACTTCATAAGCAGCACCAAAACCAATCACAAAGCGCCCTATGTTTGGCGCTAGCTTGAAGATCCGAAAATCTGGCAACTCGCGCAACATTTGAATAATGTCGCCAAAACGTGCTTCAAAGCTATCGACGATTTGCTGCCAAGAATCGCTATCTCGTTCTATTAAGGTTGCTGTACAGTCAAAGACAAGACGGCGGCGAGCAAAGATTTGTTTGGTTTTTGACTCATCGTCTATAAATAACACGCTCACTTTGGGTATTGCATGTAAATTTTGAGTGTGGGTAGCAAGACCGCTTACATATATATATATATTCTTGTTCTCATCGAAGACAAAAGGAGCGTAGCTAGCATTGGGTGTACCATCTGCACTGACAGTAGCGATCGCAACACTGAGAAATTCGTCGGTGAAGCCTTGATATGCAGCGAGGGCAGTTTCAAATTGTGACATGAACAATGAATGGGGAAGTTTCGCTTAACAGTATGCCAGGTTAGAGGTTCCCTAGCATACTGTTTATAGCCATTTTCAAGTAAATAGACCACAGATGTAAGGGCGCAAAGCCGCCGCGCTCTTACAAACGGTGTGGTTCATTTAGATGAAAACTGCTGTAATTAAAAGCGGTTGCGCGATCGCCCACTTGCCATGGAGCGTTCGTGTTCTCTGAGTGTTACAGCATCCGGTGTTTTGAATCCGAAGTAGGCAGCGATTAATGCTGTGATTGCATGAAGCCAAACGTTGTGACCAAATATCGGCATTATGCCGAATACCGTATTGAGAACTGGTAATAATCCCATGATTGCCAGCACTCCATAAAAAACTGCTATACCGCGTGCATAACTTCGCGATCTAATATAGCTGCGGTAGGAAATGAGCCCCCAAACACCAACAGCTATGCGTACAATGTTATGAATAATGTTGATAGCAAATAATTCCAGTAAGTAACCATATCCAGTTTTAATTACCACTTCAGGGCCACCAGTACCAGGTGTTGCAACCATACCTGGTATAAAGCCAAACAGACCAAGCAATACATACACTATGCCGGCAATTAGGGCAAAGTATCGTGCTCCCATAACAAGACTCCGTGTTTATTTAGATTTTGGGAAACTAGAGGGATTACCCATCCCTGCATTAACTCACTCTGCTAATTACAATTATAACGGTTGCAATGAGAACAAAAGAAATACTTCTTTTTTCAATGTGCAGTTTTGAGCTAACAATCAACCAGTTGGTTTATCTATCTCTAAATCTATTTCCATCTCAGGAAGGAATTCAACTGCCTAAAGTCAGAATTATGAGTCAGAGACTCTCACTGGTCAGGTGGTCAGGTGGTCACTGATTACTGTATTGGAAAATTCTCAAAATTTCGTCGCACCCAATCCATACCAACTTCATTGTTAAGTTTAATATGCTGTACTGTGTTGGTATAGAGTTTGCCCAAAATATCAGCATCTTGCTTGATAACAACATCGATTAGCTGTAGGAGATTTCTTTTGAGCAGATGGGCTAGGGGAGAGTGTGCTTTCATGAACATCAAAACACCAACACGGGACAACTCTGCTGATTCTGGAATGTAAAAATGACATTCTTTAAGGCTGAAGAGCGGACTCTCACCGTGCATGATTCCCAAGCACGGAAAGTAGTTTTCTAAATGAGCCTCAAGTACTTTTGGCAGTAATAAAAGTGCTGGGTTCTTTAAGATGTCGCGGAGTTTGGGTTTGGTTCTTGGTTGAGCGATATAAGCATGGGAGTGAAATCCGTTATCGATAAACTGTTTGAGTTGCACTTCTTCAATCTCAAATAATTGGCGATGAGTACCATTTTGGTGATTATAGTCATGCATATTTAACAGCAGATTGAGAAAATTTGTCTTGATACTGCGATCGCCTGTCAAACCAATAAATTCATACTCGGCGGCAATTTCATTCATAATTTTTGGGATGGGAATTTTTGGCTCGCATCCACCGTATGACCAAATAAAGTCACCTTGAACAATTAACTCCAATGGTTTTATTAAAGATTTGGTGGGCTTGTTGGAACCGGGTAAAACCGTGCAACCAGTGCCATCAAATTCTAGGGCATGAAATGGGCAAGCTACTGTACTGCTACCATCAGGTTTAACTACACACCAACCTTCTGATAGCATTGCACTCATGTGAGGACAGGCATTCGGCAAGCAGTTAATTTTTTTGCTACTGTCTTGCCAAAGAACGTAGTCGTTACCGTAAAGCGAAACTTTCACGGGCTGATTTGGCTTGAGCATCGAGCGATGTCCCAAGAGCCACGGTGCGCCTTGTAGTATTTTCATACAATTTATTACATTGTTAACTAATTTTTTAGTTAGTTTAGTAGGTGACAGTCAAGACCGTCAAGGAGAAATTTATGATGGTGAAAGGAAACCGAGTGTGAGCAGTCATGGTTCAGTTGCGGAAAATAAAGAATCGCCCCGTGCGCGATGCAGAAGTTACTCAACAGCAAATTCTTGATGCCGCCGAACTGGAGTTTGCACGGCACGGGTTGTATGGAGCACGTTTAAGCGCGATTGCTAAGGCTGCGGGTGTGACTAATGCTATGATTCACTACTATTTTGAGAGTAAAGAAGGTTTGTATAAAGCAGTGTTACAGCGCCCTGCGGCTGAACTGGCAACAGAATTTGCTTTACTGAATCTAGACGAAGTCTCACCAACGGAAGCTTTGGGGAAAATGATAAGAGTTGCGATCGCTTATGAAGCAAAGCATCCCCATCGCCAAATGTTGTGGTTTCAGGAAGCCAGTCAAAATCGTGGTGAATATATTAAACTGAGCCAACAGAATATGGCTGAAGTTCATTCTTATTTGTTCCAAGTTTTAGAGCGAGGTATCAGAGATGGAAGTTTTCGGGAATTAGATCCCAGGCTAACTGGGCTTCACATCATTTCTATTTGTATTTTCTATTTCATAGCTCATGAAAATTGGAAGCATCTAACACCAGAAGTGGATCGCCTCAGTCCAGAGATGGTAGAAAAGCATGCCGAAGCAGCCATCGAACTTATTTTGGCTGGTGTGAAGAAAATACCATAAACAAAATCCTCTAAAAAAAACCCTCGACTCAATTCGAGGGTTCTGCAAGGAACAATTGAAAATCTGTATTGTTTATGAGAGCCCCAATTATTGATTTCTACGCAAGCAATAATTGGTATTTCAAAAACATTGGAAATTTTACTTAATATTTTGAAAATATAGCCTTTCTCAGTCTAATGAGGTACACCCCCCTTTCATCCCCCCTTACTAAGGGGGGACAGAGGAGGGTAATTTTTGTACCTCACTAGGTTGAAATTTGCTATAAAAGCTTGGGCTATATGAAAAGAATGATTTTGATTCCTTTGTTTTGCCGGGACTGGGTACAAGCGCTATGTTGAAAATATTGCTCAGGAGAGAACCATTGTCCATTGCCTGTTACCCCTTGACCCTTGCTCACTTGCCATTCTCATGGGTAATTTCCTGACAGCACCCTCACTAGCTTCACAGGTTAAGATACATTTGTGACCGCTCACCATTGGCATCTCTTGCCAGCAACTACGGCAAAACCAGTAAATTTCATTGCTACGAATATGTCGTAAAAGTTGGTGAGAACAGCAAGGACAGTAATTCATAGTTTATTAAGGTTCTAATGTTAAAGGTGTTTGTTTACAATCTTGAATCGCTTGTCTGCTCATTTGTAAGAGATGGCAAACAAACTGTTCAAGCTTTAAACATAGATTCCAAATGTGAGGAACTTGTGAGGAAACTCTAACATTGATGAAAAACTATGCGGGATCAAGGAAAAAGGATGAGTTTATACTTATAGCAAGTCAACGCTTAATAAGAAATTCTCTATACTTAAAAAATAAAGACCCCGCCCCTTTGGTTTATTCAGAAATCTTTCCGGCGGCAGATTTCACTTGAGTGACTACTTCTTGAGGTAGAGGAATGTAACCTAGTTCGGTACTATATTTCTGACCTGTAGTTAACGCCCAGTCCACAAAATTCTTGAGGACTTGAGCTTTTTGAGGGTCTTGATATTTTTGATAACTAAGAAGCCAGGTGTAAGTAACGATTGGATAAGACTGAGGATCTGCTGGATCGGTGATGAAAGCAATTAAATTCTTGGAGGGTAATTCTATTTTTTCTAAAGTTTGAGCTGCTGAGTCTAATGTTGGCATTATATAACGACCTGCTTTATTTTCTAAAGCAGCCACAGATAAATTATTTTGCATGGCATAGGAATATTCTATATACCCAATTGTTCCTACAAGTTGTTGGATGTGAGCAGTGACACCTTCATTACCTTTAGCACCAATACCGATCGGCCAAGCTATAGCTTTACCAGCCCCGACTTTGTTTTTCCATTCCGGGCTGATAGCATTGAGATGCTGTGTAAACACACTTGTGGTTCCGCTACCATCAGAGCGATGTACGACTAATATTGGTAGATCGGGTAACTGAACTCCCGGATTTAGTGTAGCAATTTTGGGGTCATTCCAAGTTTTGATTTTGCCTAGAAAGATATCTGTATAAACTGCACGTGATAGTTTTAGACCTGTTGCGACTTTAGGTAAATTGTAAGCTATGACTATAGCACCAGCAGTCATGGGTAGAGCGATCGCACCCCGTTTAACTTGAGCGGCTTGTTCCTCTGTAATTGCCACATCACTGGCTGCAAAATCCACAGTACCTTGGATAAATTGTGAGATTCCAGTACCACTTCCAATGGATTGATAGTTAATTTTCACATTGGGATGTTGCTGGTTGTACATAGCAAACCATCCCTGGTACAGAGGCGCGGGAAAAGTTGCACCTGCACCAGTCAGGGATACATTGGTACTGTTTTTAACATCACTCGTACAGGATTTAGTACATAAGGATAGCACAATTAAGAATAAAAGACAAGACGGTCTTAAAGATTGACGTTGAGTAGACATAGCAATATTGAGTGCCAATGTGTCGTTACTATTGCATAATTGACTGTTTATTGATAATAATCCCTCTATAACACAATTCCCTCTGTCGGGGAAATTTGATGCAAAAACCTATTACGTTATCTAATAACCTTATATTAGCTACTTATTATCTGGTTGCTAGAGGACAAAGTAGCAGTTGCAACAACACAAGTAATGGCTCATTCATACTTATGAAGTTTTAGCGATAATACATATATATGTAATTCCATGGAGCTTATTTGATCTCGTAAAGCAGCTTATTACAATAGCAGAAAGGCAAAGCGCAGCGTGCGGAGGCAAGATAGGCATAGGGCATGAGATGCGATGCTTCTCCAAACGCCATTAAATCTTTACTGTCTCTTCACAAAAAATATGTCACTTATTTTGGTATAGTAAATGTAAAATACTTGTGTCAGTAAAAAGGCGCTTTAGTAAATACGTAAATTATCTTGGCAGATGATGATTACAACAGCCGGAAAAGACAAAAACAGGCTGCAACGAAGCCGTTATAGTAGTCGAGGAAGTATTTACTTATTCGCTCCGATGGTTGACTTCAATGTGATGGCTGAAGTTGGAGATACTCCTCCTTGATTAGGATACGCTTAGTATGTGCTTGGACAAAAGATGCGCCATAGCTCGTCTCTCTAAGGATTTTAGACGATGCAAGTTAATTTCTGGAGGTGTGTCATATATCTTCAACTTGTGTTGCCTTTGTAACTAAGTGGCAAAAACTGGGCGTATTCATAAATTAGTCAGAGTCTTTTTGGTCTTGCTGCTGCTTGTCTATAGATTTATTAGAGGATAAACAGCTACCTTTGGGACTGCCTTTATTACAACAACCTTGGGCAATAGCACTACTGATATCTTGCACCTTCTCAATAAGGGGGTGTGTGGCATAGCCCTACCTAGGAAATAATCAGCTTTTTGACCTCTCTTTTTTCAAACAGGTGTGAGAAATTTAGGTTCAGTGATTCATTAAGAAACTGAACATAATTCAGATTTTGTCTATCTACTTTAATAAAAAGTAAACAACTATGACACTTCAACAAGAACTCAACATTAACCAGCTGCCGTCTACCTCACCTACAGCTTTGTCACGGATAAAAGAGTTGGCTATAACTAATTTGATCGGATGGATTCCTCGTCCACTTGGTGTTCTGCTGCGACGACTGGCTTACCGTTTCATACTTGCTCGCGTGGGTCGGAGACTTTATATTCAGATGGGAGTTGAGTTTCTTGGAGGCTCTTCAGTTGAGATTGGCGATGATGTTAAAATTATGCGAGATGTACGCTTTGACATGATAGCACCAAACAGCTTACTATGTATTGGTAACAAAGTTTGTATCGATCGCGGTGTTGATATCAAAGCGACTGTTTCTGATTGCTTGATTGAAATTGGTGATGGCTCTTACTTAGGACCTTATGTCTGCATGGCTGGACCTGGTCATATAAAAATTGGTAAGGAATGCCTAATTGCGTCCCAGACAGGTATTTACGCCAACAATCACAGAGAGCATGGATTAAGCCGTGAAGGAATTGAAATTCAGGACAATGTTTGGATAGGTTCTGGAGTCAGGATTTTAGACGGAGTGACTATTGGTAAAGGAAGTGTAATCGGTGCTGGCGCAGTTGTTACCAAAGATATCCCTCCCTTTTCCATAGCAGTTGGAGTCCCTGCAAAAGTTATTAAAGCTAGTAAGGGAGCTGGTACAGCTTGATGATTCAAATTTCAGACTAAATTTATCAAAGGAAAACAAGACCTGGTAGTACAACAAATCAAACAAGCAGATTTAGAAATGTTGGAGTTATCCGCCGCAGTTGGAGAAATAAATTTAAACTACCAGGTAAATAGACCACAGTCTTTGGGGCGTAAAGCCGAAACGTCCTTACTTTAGGTGTGGTTCATTTAGGTGAAAACGGCTGTAATGCGAAAAATAGGAGTTGATTGAGAATGAAGCTTTTTCTTGACAAAGTGTCTTTGCCCTGGTACGTTCAAGAAATTTGGTCAAAATGTTTGTCTCTATTACCTTTTGATTTGCGTTCCACGCATCAAATAAAAGGTTAATATTTCTGCTTTTGCACTTAGCAAAGGTTCATTAAATTGTTCATTACTGACTGTAGACAAATTTACCCAGGTTGCTAAAGGAAGTCATTACAATGTTGGGAGACATAGCTTATTCTTTGATTTCGGCGGGCTATAAAATGCCCAAATCTGTAAAAGCAAAAATAGAGCGATTTTTTTACCAAAGTTACATAGCGGAGCTTTTGAAGAAATTAAGAATTAACTGTGTCCTTGATGTGGGAGCTAATATTGGTACCTATGCACAAAACCTCAGAAAACTAGGCTATAAAGGACATATTCTTTGTTTTGAACCACATCCAGAAATATTTCCCACTCTTCAAAAGAACTTTAAACACGATCCTCTTTGGAGAGGATATAATTTAGGACTTGGAAATGAGGATGCTTTGGCAGCCTTTCATTTTAACACCTATTCAGAACTGAGTTCATTTCTAGTGCCTGAGGCTAGTATGCCAAAAACTGTTAATTCCTGCGAAGTCAAGATTAAGCCTCTAGACTCTCTTTTGGATGAGATTCTCACTTTAGTACCTGAGCCGCGTATCTTTCTAAAGATGGATACTCAAGGATATGACACTGAAGTTGTTAAGGGTGCAAGTAAATGCATGGATAAAGTTCTGTGTTTGCAATCTGAAATAGCTGTGCGGTCTTATTACATGAATATGCCTTCATATTTGGATGCCTTAAGGTATTATGAAACCCTAGGTTTTGAGCTGGTTGATTTATTTGCAGCCTCTCGTAATCCTGAAGGTTGTGTTGTTGAATATGATTGTTTGATGGTGCGTTCTGAAATCAATTAAGCTGTTGGGACAAAATAGGGATCTAATAACTCGCCAATCAGAATCTCTGTATTTCTTCAGAGTCTATCGTGTAATTTTTGCTACATTTTTAACAACGACTGCTGGAATTTCTTGGGATTGAGGGTACCTATTCATCCAACTGCTTTAGCATTCCCTGCACCAATTCCACAGCAAAGGTTTTATATCCCGCCTTGTCAAACAAAATTACCATCTTATCGCCTTCGTAACGCATGACACGTCCTTTCCCAAAGTTAGTATGAATAACTACACTGTTAAGTGAAAAAGGCTGATTCTGCTGATTTTTCCAATGAATCTATGTTGAATGTGCGCTTCGGCTGTGGCGTCTTTCTTTGGTTAAATGTCAGCAAACAAAATACCCGACTTCTTCTATCTTCTCTCGTTCCCAGGCAGAGCCTGGGAACGATCTGCCTTCTGCCCCTATCGGTTTATTATCGCCCAAGCGATCGCCATGAATATCGCTATTGGTCTGCTTTCCCTCGCATCACCCTTTATGATGCAACTACTTACCGATGATGTCCTAGTGCGGGGAGATACCCAACTATTAACCACCGTCGCTATTGGCGTAATCACCCTCAACTTAGTTAGAAGTGCCATTGGTTTAGTACAATCGCACCTCATCGGCTATTTTGGTCAAAGATTGCAATTAGGATTAATCCTGGAATACGGACGCAAACTTTTACATTTACCCCTATCTTATTTTGAAGGAAGACGGAGTGGGGAAGTTGTCAGCCGCATTGCTGATGTCAACGCCGTTAATGAGTTAGTTTCCCAAATTGTCTTGGGATTACCCAGCGAATTTTTTATTGCTGTAGTCTCCTTAGGCTTTATGCTCTTTTACTCTTGGGAATTAACTTTAGCTTCCATAGCTGCATTTATCATTGTGACAGGTGTTAATTGGCTTTTCTTACCAGCACTGCGCCAAAAAACCCGCAATATGATTGTTTCTGGTACAGAAAATCAAGGTTTTTTAGTCGAAACATTTCGGGGAGTACAAGTCTTAAAAACTACCCAAGCTACATCCCAAGCTTGGGAAGAATATCAAGGAAATTTTGGTTATCTTGCTAACTTGAGCTGGCGTACCATGCAACTGGGACTTTACAGCAGTACACTTACAAATATTCTTTCGACATTTATTAATATTGGTATTTTGTGGATTGGTAGCTATTTAGTCATTAATCGTACCTTAACAATCGGACAATTGATTGCCTATAACGGTATGAGTGGCAATCTTCTCGGCTTTTTAAGTTCTGCTATCGGCTTAGTAGATGAGTTTATTACTTCCCAAATAGTTATTCAACGTCTGACAGAAGTTATTGATGCTACCCCAGAAGATGAAAATGCTTTAAAAAAGCAGTGGGTAGAAATTCCCGCTCATACATATATTACCTGCACAGAAATTAATTTTCACCACACAGGTAGGGTTGATTTATTGCAAGATTTTTCTGTAACTATTCCTGGTGGTCAAGTCGTTGCTCTGATTGGTAAATCTGGATGTGGTAAAAGTACCCTAGCAAAATTGATTACTGGTTTATATAAAATTCAATCGGGAAATATTCGCTATGGCTGTTACAATCAGCAAGATATATCTTTAGACTGTTTGCGGCAACAGGTGGTTTTAATACCACAAGAAGCTCATTTTTGGAGTCGTTCTATTCTAGATAATTTTCAATTTAGTTATCCTTACATTAGTTTGGAAGAAATTATTAGAGCCTGTCAAATTACTGGTGCAGATGACTTTATTAGCGAACTACCTGATAAATATCAAACTGTCTTAGGAGAATTTGGAGCTAATCTTTCTGGTGGACAAAAGCAACGATTAGCTATAGCTAGAGCCATAGTCACTGACCCTCCTATCTTGATTTTGGATGAATCTACCAGCGCACTCGATCCAGTGAGTGAAGCACAATTACTAGATAAGCTTTTAGATCATCGCCAAGGGAAAACTACTATTTTGATTAGTCACCGAGCGCAGGTTATCCAGCGTGCAGATTGGATTGTTTTTTTAGAAAAAGGAAGTTTAAAAATCCAAGGCACACTAGAAGATTTGTGTAAAGTTTCTGGAGAACATTTAGATTTCTTAGATCGCGGTCTTTTAAGAATAGGTTAGTACCGATATCTGCATCTGCTGCTCTTCATACATTGTGTATTGTGAACTAACTATGCCTAAGAACACAGATTTTTTACGCCCAGTTAAAATAGATGAATTTCTTGCACCGATTAGTCGTTGGACTACCTATGGCGGACTTTTTATTCTCTGTGTTCTGGGACTAGCAATTCCCGTCGCAGCAGTCAGCAAATATAAGGTGACAGTTAAAGGACAGGCAGTTGTGCGACCATCTGGGGAATTGCGAATTGTGCAGGCGGTAACTGAAGGTCAAGTTACGCAAATTTATGTCAAAGAAAATCAAGTTGTCAAAACTGGAGATGCGATCGCCATCATTGATGATTCCCGCTTACAAACTAAAAAAAGTCAACTGCGATCTAATATTCAGCAAGCTAATTTGCAACTCGTGCAAATTAACGCTCAAATTCAAAACCTAAATATTCAAATTAATGCCGAAGCTGATAAAATTATTCGTATTATTGCTGCTGCCAAAGCTGAACGAAGCGATCGCAGTAGGCAATATCAGGATAAAAAAATTACCACTGTGGCTGAATTTCAAGAAGCTCAAGCTAATGTGCAAATGGCTCAAGAAGAATTGCAGGTTGGCATAGCACAGTTAAAAACAGCACAAGCAAATTTGCATTCCACTGAGGCGGCTTGGAATGCAGCGAAGTCAAAGCAAAACCGATATGAGAGTGTAGTGCAAGTAGGAGCATTGTCTAAGAATCAATTAGAAGAAGCACAGTTAGCTGCCCAACAGCAACAACAAGCAGTCGTAGCGCAAAAAGCAGCTGTGGAGGTATAAAAGCAAACAATTGAACGATTGCAACAAGCTGTGTATGCCGCGATCGCTCGAAAGCAACGTGCGAAAGCAGCCTTAAATCCCAGTCATGCAGAAGTAGAAATTGCTAACGAGCGCATAGCTCAAGAAAAAGCCACAGGTGAAAGTAACAAAGCAGCTTTAGACAAAGAACTGCAAGCAACAATCAAGCAACGGATTGAGGTAGAAAAACAGCTAGAGCGCGATACTAGCGAACTAAAACAAGTAGAAATCGAACTTAGCCACACTACAATTACTGCTACTGCTGATGGTATCATTTCTCAGATAAACTTGCGTAACCCCGGTCAAACTGTGCGTGCTGGTGAAGAAGTTGTGCAAATTGTCCCCAGTGATGTCAAGCAGATTATCAAAGCAGCAGTTGCATCTGAAGATAAAAGTAAGCTTAAAATTGGTCAAAAAGTCCAAATGCGTGTTGATGCTTGCCCCTACCCGGATTATGGTACTCTTAATGGTAAAGTAGAAGCAATTTCTCCAGATGCGTTCGGCGGAGCCTTGCCGCAGGCATTCGCTCCCCCAACAAATAGCACAAATGGAGCTACTGCTTCTTACAATACCAGTCCCAAAGCGGCTATCCCAGGAGCTTTTTATGAAGTCACTATTGAGCCGGAAAGTCAGGTTTTAGGTAAAGACACAAATCTGTGTCACATTCAATTGGGAATGGAAGGTAGAGTTGATATCATTTCCCGTGAAGAAACAGTCATGCAATTTTTCTTGAGAAAGGCTAGGTTAACAACAGATGTATAATTTTATATATTGCCCCATTTAAATTACACAGAAGAAAAAAAATCTGTCTGTATAATCTCTTCAATAAGGAAAACCCGTACACATCTCGTTGATGTCCTATAAGTACTGTGCTCCCAACTGCAAGGGATTGTATGGAGCCAGGACAGATTGAGGAAGCAAAGTTTTGTTTAGCAAAGACCGATAATTGGTGCTAAAAAGCTAATAAAAGATTGATGTTGTCATAAGTGTAAGTTTTTTGATAGTTGTAGCAACTGTCAATGGCTCATTAGAAAGAAGTTATCTGTAAATGCAATGTTTCTAAAGATATTTGAACAGGCATTAACAATATTGTTACTATTTTAATTAATAAAAGCCGCTAGCTAGCTTATAATATAAATTCATTTTTTGGATGACCTCGGTTGTTTAATAACCGAGGTTTTTAAGTTCCTATTCCTTGGCAAGATTAGGAAACTGATAGATAATGAAGTGATTCATTTAACTTGTTGATACTTCTTTAAAAGTGGATTTAAATGTGTAAGACGCTTGTGTTTTTCTAACCACATTTTACAAGCTTCAGTAACAAGTTGTTTTTCTTCTTCGGTTAAAAGCTCATCGGGCTTTTTAGAAGCTAATACTTTAGCAGCTATTGCCGCTTTTTCATAATCTACACCATACCTAAAGAGTTCTGAGTGGTAGATTGTCTCCTCTTGTTCCAGCGTCGTATAAAATCTTTTATGCATTAGCTAAGCCATTTAATATAATCAGTTATTAATACTAGGATGTGTAAATTTCAAGTGTAATTGCAGCTACCCAGAGACAGAAAAATATTTCTGTCCTCAGATAGATGTCGCATGAAAGTGATACTGAGAACAGGATTGACATGACATTATATGTCATCTCTGATACAGAATTAATAGAGCGTTGGTGCTAATATTGTACTCTCAAATCATTAAAATTTTCTAAAGCCAATTTTGTATGAAGATGCACCTGTAGTCCCCTAAGGCGTCGGGGGAAGGTGTTTTGGCATTTCTAATTACAGCCAGATAAAACCTTACCTACCGCCACAACCATCCCAGTTCAAAGTACTCATGACAACCCAACACGATCGCTTTCCGCGAGAATTTGTAATCTTTGCGCGATAATTGACTAAATTGATAAAGAGCATCAATTTTAAACCTCAAAACACCTTCCGATGGAGTGTTTTTATTTTTAAAGGTTTCGTCTCTTGCCTGAGACATATAAGTTACTATAATTTTTATGGAATAAATAAAATAGAAGGAATGCTTGGCTGTCCCTAGCCAAGCAGTAAACTACGAAGCGTTATTAAGAATATGAACCGATAGTTATGGCACAGGAACAAGAACCAGAGCTACAAAACTTTATCTATCAAAAGTCGAGTTATAGAGGTAAATTCACACCCCAAAGACTTGTATTTAATGCAAATTTACAAGAATTTGCGACACGAGTAGCTTACGTTTGTAATTTACAAACTCTTGGTAAAATCTCAGCAGAAGATGCCTACAACCAAATTAGCGATCTTTGGCAGCAATTAAAACGTAGCTATTTAGAATTAGGCATAGATTCAGATGCAGAAAATTAATTGCACTGTCGATTAAGAAATCGTGACTGCGATCGCCCCTGTCTTAACAATATCCCTAAAAGGATTCCTCGAATGGCATTGGCGATCGCAAAACTTTTCAACCAGACACAGTATCTGCCTTACCGATGATACCATTCCGCTTGACAGTCAGATAGATTTTAATTTGTTCGAGTTGCTGTATTTTTTCAGAAATTTCTTCAAGTTTGCGGTCAATCACTCGAATTTTTTCATCATCTGACATGATATCATTTCCCCACGCTTGAATCAGGTATTTAATTTCATTGAGGGTAAATCCTAGAGACTTTCCTTGGGTAATCATCATCAACCGTTCCACCATCAAGGGGCTAAATTCCTTGTAGGTTCTTGTACCTGCTTGTCGCTCATCTGCATCAATTAGCCCCATTTTTTCGTAGAAGCGAATCGTATCTTTGGATAAGCCTGTTGTTTTAGCCAGTTCACCAATGAGCATTGCAGCTACCTAAAATTTTAAAAATAGACTTGACTGTGGACTATACTCCACAGTTTAACCTAGCAAGTGAAAACACATGAAATTTCTGGAAGTTGACGGCGATGGCTAAAACTGTGCTCATTACAGGTGCTTCAAGTGGGATTGGCGAAGCTACTGCTAAGTATTTTTTTCAAAAGGGTTGGAATGTTGCAGCGACCATGCGTTCACCTCGTAAGTTTGTCGAGACAACGGATTCAAGGATTATCTATCCACATTTGGATCTGACGGTTCCTGAAACTATTACGAATGCGATCGCAACGACATTGGAGCACTTTGGTCGCATTGATGTGTTGGTCAACAATGCTGGATATGCCCTGATGGGACCCCTTGAAGGGGTAACACAAAAGCAACTCGAACAGCAGTTTCAAACTAATGTGTTTGGTCTGGTGTATACAATACAAAGAGTACTGCCCGTGTTGCGCCAACAGGGGGGTGGCACTATTGTGAATGTGACTTCAATTGGGGGTCGTCTTGCTTTTCCGCTCACCGCTTCTTACCACGGCACAAAATGGGCAGTTGAGGGGATTTCGGAAGCAATTCGCTATGAGTTAAGACCTTTTGGGATTCGGGTCAAAATTATTGAACCTGGTGGAATTAAAACCAATTTCATCAATCGTGGGAGTATTTGGGCAATGCATCCCGAATACACGGAGATGGCGAGCCGAATGAAACAGTTTAGCGAGAAAGTCAATGACTCTTTACCAGAACCAGAAGGTGTTGCCAAAGTCATTTACCGAGCCGCAGTTGACCGCTCTCCAAGACTGCGCTATTCACCTTACGGTGAAGCTTTTCTGTTATTACACGCGCTGCTCCCAGATTTGATGTGGCGATCGCTCGTTGAAAAGATGATGTTGGGTAAACACTAAAACTCTATCGGGAAAGATTCATGAAAGCTTTTGTAACAGGTGGTTCCGGGTTTGTCGGTGGTTGCATGATTCAAATGTTGCGCGAGCGAGGATTCACGGTCAATGCTTTAGTGCGATCCGAGCAAGCGGCGCAACAGGCCATTCAACTTGGAGCTAAAGCAATTCGCGGCGATTTATTCAATGAGTCAGCCATGATACAAGGAATGCAAGATTGTGAAGTAGTTTTTCACATTGCTGGATTTTTGAGTATTTGGGGTGACTATAAAGCATTCTATGAAACCAATGTAATGGGTACAGAATATACGTTAGCAGCAGCTCAAACTGTAGGAGTTCCGTGCTTTGTTCAAATCGGTGCTGCGGCTTCTGTCTTAGATCGCAAACCATTGTCAAACATTGATGAAAAAGAGCCTTTAAAGCAGCCTCGATTTTCTCCTTACATTGCGACCAAAAGCATAGCTGAGGAACGAGTCATTGCTGCCAATCGACCTGGATTTAAAACTTCTGTTGTTCGCCCTTCATGGATTTGGGGAAAAGGCGAACACGTATTGCCACAACTTGTGACAGCAGTAAAAACCAAGCAATTTCTTTGGATTGAGGAAGGTAATTATCCTTACATGACAACTCATGTAGCGAATGTCTGTCACGGTGCTATCTTAGCCGCACAACGAAGTCCGGGCGGACAAGCTTACTTCCTCAGCGATGGAGATGTGGTGAAGTTCCGCGATTGGGTGACAGCTTTGCTTGGGATTGCAGGAGTCAAGCCAGAGAAGTTCAGCATTCCCCGGCAACTTGCTTGGAATGTTGCTCTGTTGACAGAAATGATTTGGCAAATTTCTCAACGCAAAACAGCCCCTCCCATAACTCGAACGATGGTCAGACTTATCGGTGAGGAACTTACGTTTAGCGATCGCAAAGCCCGCTCAGAATTGGGTTATACTCCGATTGTGAGTCGTGATTTGGGGCTAGAGGAACTCGCAAAACTCCCTCGATATATATAAATTCCGTAAAGACGAGCCATGCTTTGGCTCTACATTGTTTTCACATTCAGGGATGCCCAAGAAATAAATTATCCTGGAATGTGGTGCGGGCGTCCTCGCCCCGCAGTCGCTTCAACTGGTGGTAAACCCCGCACCGCGCTGCTCTGGGTTTCACAAGAGAAAGTTGGATATTTTTTTATTTGGAAGTCCCTAAGTAGTATGCCAACTGTAATCTAGTATGCTAAGTGGTGCGATCGCTTCGGCGCAAGGTGTACCCAGCTTATCGTAAACCGAGCTCACTTCAAGCGAGTTCTATTCCGTTTTGGGTTGAATGCTTCCGATCCTGTCCCCCAATTTGGATACTTACCCATAATTGCTAAATAGCCAGAAGGAATTCCCCAAACAAGAAACCCCACAATAGCCTGACCTAGATTTGCAGTCCGGAAACTGTCAAATACATAGGCAACATAGGCACAAAAAATTATTATACCGATGAGTCGTAAAGTAATCGGATGGCTCTGAGGAAAGAAGCAAGCGATGGCAATAACAACACAGAACGCTACTATTCCGTAAATAAAAAAAGCTCCAGCAGGCGGCGAACTGCTTGCACTGAGAGCCATCATCAAGAAAATAGCAGCGCAGAGCAGAGCTACTACTCCGATAGCTATGCGCGATCCAATGCTCATCGTGCCATCTCCTGAAAGACACAACCTGTTTTATTAAGCTTCGCAATAACGTCCATTTTTTTATCTTGAAAGGCTGTGTTCAATTTATGAGACTTTTTCGATGACTCCTACCGAAGAAATACGTATTTTTATATAAATTTTTACAAGTACAAATTGCTAGAAATCAGGGAAATATTAGTAATATTTCACTTAACCTCAACGGAAATTTCTCTACCCAGTTGTCGATATTCATCATCAAGATGATATTGTGAATCACGAATAGCTTGACGCAGTTGCTGGGCTGGTTTTAAGCAATCGCGATCGTAATCCATCAATGTTAATTCTAAATGAGGGTAGAGAAGTTTGAGAAAACCAGAGGCTGATTTGAGGATGGCATTTTGGTCTCGAACTGTGATATTTTTATCAAAGTGAGTGTGTTCTTGAGCGTATAGAAAGAACCGATTTTCATAACGCAAGGAAAGTAAAACTTCACCAAAGAAATCCATTTTAAGTCCAAACTGACACGCTGTCATTTCTTTTTTGAATTTCGGAATTTCCCACCCAGGAATGATGCCTGCAATCCTGTCTAAAAAGGCTGTTTCTGCGAAAAAATTGGGGAGATTGGCAATTAAATTTTCTTCGGTCCGGGGTTGCATTTTCTCGTTTAATTCAATATTTCCTAACATCACCAATCCGCAATCGCTGGCAATATCTGCAAAGCCAGAACGATTATAGCGACCGCTAGCAAGGTAGGTTTTTAGGGTTCCAATGACTTCATCAGGATTATCAAATGTTAAACTTTGAACTTCATCTAGTACTACAAGGTCGTGACGTCCTAGCAAGCCGACTTCTTTGGTTTTACCATTAATAAATAGCTGGGCTGGGGTGATTTTACCTCCACTGATTAAGGACACTTTACTGCTGACATTTTCATAGAAAAAGCTTTTTCCTGTTCCTTTGGGTGCTAGTTCCATGATATGGTAATTCGGCTCTACTAATGGAAGTAATCTTGAGAGTATCCAGGTTTTTGCTTCTTGGTTGTAGTCTGGGTGTTGGGGATTGAACCCCATTGAGCAAAAGAGCAAGTCTTTCCACTCTTGGGAAGTAAATTTGTCGCGACAATTGGCGTAGGCTTGTAGGTTGACTTGAGAACATTGGAAGGGTTCAAAGCCCATCACGTCTACTTTGCCTTCTGGAAGCATACCAAGGGTGATTTTTCCCCACACTCCCTGTCGGAGAAGCATTTTATATCTTTCTATAATTTCTGTGGAAATTCTGCATTCGGTTAAATTGAGGGCGGGAATTTGGGCGGATGGTTCGGGAATAATGCGTCCGTTAGGTTCTAGTTTGATTCGGACTTGTAGGAGGGCGATTAGTTTTTTGACTTCTCCCTGTGTCAAATCAAATATAATTTCATTACGGTCATCTTTGCGGGGAAAGGCTTTTTTGACAAAGCTATTGACTTGTTCGGATTCTGCCGTTGTTAGGGTTCCTGTTCCGGGTACAATTTTGTCTAGCAACCATTCAGCAACAAAGCTGGGTACGCCTATATCGGTGAGTCTACTCGATGGAAGTCGGGTTTTGTCGATACAAAGGTTTCCGAAGACTTCGCGGACTAATTCGTTTTTGTAAGGGATGGTTTCAGAAGAATTCATTGATATCGAAGCATCTAAGTTGTCTACAGCAATGTATGTTGCTAATTCAATCAGGTTGCGGATGACCGATGGTCCTATGCCACACTATACCCTGTATATGGACGTTTGTAGGGCGGATGCAATCCCAAGACAATATCTTCCTTTTATACTCCCATCTCTACTAATGCTTGGGCAATATCTAGCTCAGTCGTATTGCGCTGAATCCAAATCTCGCCTTTTAATCCTTCAGGGAATTATCAAGTTCTTAACCCAACTTAGGAAATTCTAATCAAATATTAAACCTAGAAATTATACCACTCTTTTTTTAAACAAAAATCTTATTAACGAAAATTGGTAAATTTGATAATATAGCCTTACAGATTATTCCTTGTTAACGAAATCGATAATATGGGTTATACCAATCGAGCAGGTAGGTACATAGAACAACTTAGCGGGTATAAAGCTTTTATCCCCAATCCACTGCCACCTGTTCCTAAAATAGATGTTGACGATGAGATGTTGCAACTTCTATCGATGGCAGACAGAGCTTTAGGACGACTAGATGGCTCGACGGATGCTTTACCTAATCCCGACTTATTTGTATTTATGTATGTCCGCAAAGAAGCGGTTCTATCCAGCCAAATAGAAGGAACACAGGCTTCCTTGATAGATATTTTGGAATTTGAATCCCATACGGTAGAACCAGACAATCCTCAAGACGTAACTGAAGTAGCAAATTATATTTCGGCAATCAATTATGGACTTAAGCGATTGGAAAGCCTACCTGTTTCACTACGATTAATACGTGAAATTCATAAAGAACTCATGAAAAGTGGACGCGGTTCTGAAAAAGAGCCAGGTGAATTTCGACGCAGTCAAAATTGGATTGGACCTGGGGGATGCTCTTTAAAAGAAGCTACCTATGTTCCACCTCCACCCCATGAGATGGCAGATTCCTTAAATAATTTAGAGAAGTTTTTGCACGATTCTAGCCCAATGGCAGACTTAATTAAAATTGGGTTAGCCCATGCTCAGTTTGAGACAATTCATCCCTTCCAAGACGGCAATGGGCGAGCAGGACGTTTGTTAATTACTTTTTTGTTATGTGAAAAAAGGATCTTGAAACGTCCATTACTATATATATCTTATTATTTCAAAAAATTTCGTCTTGAATATTATGATAGACTGCAATCTATTAGAGATAACGGGGATTGGGAGGGCTGGCTTAAATTTTTTTTTAAAGGCGTATATGAGGTAGCTCAAGAAGCATCTACTGTTGCCCGCCAAATAATTAATTTAAAAGAGACTCACAGCCAAATAGTAAGAGAACACATGGGCAATCGTAAATCAGGAAGTGCTCTAACTTTACTTGAAAAGCTGTATTTTAAACCGATTTTTAATGTAGATAGTGCTGCAGAGATTACTCAGCTATCCTATCCTAATGCAAACAAATTGATCAAAGAGCTTTGTGATATGGGACTCTTAAAAGAAATTACTGGCAATAAGCGCAATCGATCTTTTGTTTATAGTCCATACCTGTCTATTTTTAATGATGCCTAATTTGCGATCGCCATTAGCACTGCGGACGATTTGGCTATCTGCGGAAGTTCCGCAGATAAGAAGAGCGATCGCGGGGCTGGGATGAGCGCAGACCTCACGGACTAATTCGTTGTTATAAAAAATGGTTTCATAAGAATTCATTGATGTCAAATCCTTGGCTAATAAACATTTGCGCGATCGCGATTTGAGAATCTGGTGTAAGGTTTGCACTGCTGATTTCATGACCTGCAAATTTAAAGGTGAGTTCTCCTGATAGGGAGAGACGATCGCTTTCATGAGTCAGGGACAATTCTGGAGTTTTGGGGATTGTGAGTTGGAAGGTGACTCGCTGATTGGCTGGAATTGTTTTTTCTATGGGTTTTTTCGTGTCGAATGTGGGCAATTCTTTAATATATAGATACAAGTCTGTGAGCGGTACCGAGTTGGGATTATCAATGGTAATATTTATTGTTCCTGGTTTTCCGGTTTCCCCTTCACCATGACAGGTGATGATGACGGGACTGCGTTGTATAGTTTTTTTCAAGACGGAGAATCCAATGACGACTTCTTCGGGGAAAAGCCCTCCGTGAGAACCAAGGATTTTTTTGTCGGGGTTATAACTAAAGGAACTGATGCTGGCAGAACTTCGCACTATACTGATGTCGTATGGTAAACCATAGCGATCGCTCTCCAACACGACGAACCGAGGGTCTGTAGTTTTCCCTTTGGCGATTCTTCCCTGGGGTTCCAATTCTGGGGGACAGGTAATTTTTTCTGAGGTTCCTAAAATCTGACCGTGGTCGCTTGCGATCGCCACTCGCAGTTCTTCTGGGTTGGGGTATTCTTCCACAAAAGATACGATTTCCCTGGCTATAAGTTCTAAGGTGTGGGGACGCTTTATATTATAAAGATGCTGCCAATCCGTGCTATTGTGATGCAGTTCATCAAACTGGGTTGTGTCCCAACAATAGAGTTGGTGTTTTCTTTTCCTTAAATCTTTGCGTAAGCGATCGATACGGCTGTCTGTGTAGTGTTCCCCCAAGCCCATTTTTGCAAAAGCTTTTTTGATACTGTCTTTTTCCCAAGCAGAACTGTTGGGTAAAAGTTGAGAGTACAAACTTCCTTTAGCATATTCTGTCTTCGTTGGCAAGATACTGAACCGAGGTTCTATGTCCTTTTCCACAGCCAGTTGGCGATTTTGGGTGAGGATAGATAAGAGTTCTTTGTGGTCCAACCATCCCAAACCATCCACCACAACCCACAGTACCGGACTCGACTCGCAAAGATTTCGGACTAGGGATGCAACGCTGTAGTTGAGATAAGAATGTTCTACCGAGTCTACCTTCATCTGGGGATAATGTTCTAGCATCCATTCTACAAAGCTATCTGCTATGCGTTGCGAAGCGCAAGCCTCCCCTGGCTTATCGCTCGTTCTGCTTTCCAGAGATTGGTGGATGAGTTCCCAGCGACGGTAAGGGAGATAACTTTGCGTCACCCAGGTGAGTGCTTGGTTGGGGGTAGCATTGAGAGGTAAAAGTTCCGGTTGGGGTGGAGATTGGAGGTCTTGGAGTTCTTGCTTCTGCTGGTAGCTAAGATAAACAGCAACCCCTGTTTCCTTGACGCGTTCGCTCCAATTGGGACGCTGCTTGGCGACTTTAACAGCAATATTAGTGATGCGTTCCATACCTGCTTGGTGTGGGGGAAGATGCTTGAGAACTTCGCCCTGGGTGAGGTAAAGTTGCTGTTCCCAGTAGCGGTCAAATTCTTGTGTGAGAAAATCGGGAATCGCCAGAGGATACTTCCCAAGTTCAGCGATCTCCGGTTTGGCAATACCAAGCCAACAACGCAGAAGTTGAAACTTATCTTCTGTTAAGTAATAAGTCGCCAAGTTACACTCTTGGAACTTTTGCTGCCATACTTTCTCTAAAGGTCTGCACTCTTGTGGGACTCGAACTGTCAGCCATGTGGCAAGATGAGTCATAGAAGGTTCCCCCAGCCAGACTTCCTCATAACCCGCCACATCCACAAGTAGGTAAGCAATGGGATTTTCTTGAGGATAAGAATCAAGCTTGGTAACAAGAGCCAGTATCTGTTTGTCAGACCACTCCTGAGGTAAAGGTAAAGAGCCAAACAAACTTTGCAAACGCAACCTGGGATTCGACTTAATCTCCGCCACCTCATCCATTCTATTCCAAACCTGCAACCATTCCACAGCCCAATCACACAAACGCTTACCCTTCACCCACCACGGCGAACCACTCACACCAAAAGACCGCATCCAGTCCACCTCAGTTGCGATCGCAGTATAACCAGCAGGAACCTCATACAACCCCGTAGGGTCTAGAACTATCGGCTTCTCCCCATTCACCCCATTCCCAACAGAAACCTCAAACAAAGAAACACCCCTTCCTCTTACCTCTGCGCCCTCAGCGCCTCTGCGGTTCATTCCTCCAATCCCAGCCAAAAATTCCTCTGCCGAAGAAAAACGCTGAGACCGTTGAGGAGCGATCGCACGCATCAGTAATTTTACCACTTCCTCATCCAAATCCTCACAACCTTCCACATCACGAGGGTCGCGAGGTAATTTCCCCCTAGGAGGCTGAAATTCATCAAAAGGATAACAACCCGTCACACATTCATAAAAAACTATACCCAAAGCATACAAATCCCGATCTACCTTCTCCTCCAAAGTTAAATTCGATGTCAACTTGCAATCCGGAGGTAAGTAGCGGAGAGTTCCAGCAGAAACAGTCATCTCATCACCATCAGACACCGCCACATTAAAATCAATAATTCGCACACCCGTGTCCGTCACCAATAGGTTAGAAGGTTTAATATCTTGATGGCAAACCTTATACTTGTGCAAGTGAGATAAACCAACAGCAGTTTGCGAGACAATCTCAACAGCTTTTTCTAAAGAGATAGCTCTGGTTTCAATCAGATGTTGAACATCTTGACCTTCAACGTACTCAAAAACAATAAAAGGAGTCTCATCCTTCAATTGACCAGCCCAAATCACCTCTACTATATAAGGATGTTTGGGAACCTTCTGCAAAGTCTTATACTCCTGTTGTAACCTCTCATAAACCGAACGTCTATCTTTCGTTACCAACTTCAAAACTCGTTCAACTTCCCCCAAAGCCTCAAAGACATGGTAAGCAACACCAAAGCTACCCGGACGTCCCAAGCGTTTGATAATTCGGTAACGGCGATCGATAATCGTATCTGGAGGAAGGTTAGTTATATCCAACCCCTCCAAAGAAAATTCTTCCATAGGAATCGGGTTCGACATCAAACAAGAGAGTTCCCCCAGTGCTACACCAGCATTGGGGAAGCGATCTTGAGGCGCAAAAGCACAAAGCTTCTGCAACCATACATCCCAAGCAGGGGAGAGTTCGGAATTGCGTTCCGAGGGTTTGACAGGAAACCGAGCATTCTCTTCACCCATTTGATTCGCATCTTCAAAAGCTGGAACCCCCGTTAGCAAAGTATAGAAAACCAGCCCAGCAGAAAAGAGATCCGATTGAATGCTAGCGTGTGTAGGGTCATTTTGACATTCCACAGCTTGGTAGACAGCATACTCAGCCAAGTCTTCCGCAATATCATCAGCAATGGTACTCGTGCTATTGGGAACGCGAGCATAATCAAATCCTGTTAAACAAGCTTGTCCGTCAGAAGAAATTAAAATATTGTCAGGAGTTATGTTGCGGTGAATCGCTCCGTGTTTGTGGACGTGTTCCAAACCAAGGAGAACATCCCGCATAATAGAAAATTTCTGTTCTAGATTCAAATTGTGCTTTTTAACGTGTTGGCTGAGTACTTGTCCCGGAAGATCGTCAATCACCAACACGATACAATCATCAGTCTGACTGATAAAATAATCTCGTACTGGTAAGATATTAGGATGGCGCGGAATCTTGGAAACAGCTACAAAAGCAGTGCGAATCAGCTTTTGCTGTGCTTCCCTTTCAAAAGATTCTAGCAGAGGGTCAACTTTGTAAACCCGCAAGCGTACTGTACACTCAGCAGTACCCATCGTTTTATGTGTTGCACGGTATTCAGTATAGCGGTCATTGCCTCCCAATTTCTCCTCTACTTGCCAATGTAAATAAAGACGAGGAGAGGTTTTTGGTTGAGATTTTCCACGAATCGCTTGTTCCACAAATTTGACATAGGGCTTGATAATCGTCAGCCGTTGGGGTGGAACACAAGCAGTGCTTTGAAAATAGTCAAGACAGCGTTTATCGAGATAGGTAACATGGTCACCATCTTTATCACCATTATCAATGACTAGCACATCGTCAGAAGTCATCAGCACAGCTGCTTGGATGTGAACTCTACTTAACTTTTGCTGCAATGCGCGGTTGGTGTCACAGATTGTGGTGCTGAGAACTTTAGCGTGTTTTCTCAATTTCTTAAGAGGTGATAGGTAAGGCTGGTGGTTCTCCGGATACCAATGACGGTCATAAATTTCAATACGCCCGTGCCAGTTCTTAATATCAACGACATAAACACAGTGAGGTGCTATTATAATCAAATCTATCTCAAAAATTTCCACACCTTGTTTAATTTCCAAGTTAGCAAAAATCTTGTAACAATTAGGCAAATGACCGCGCAGATAGCTAATCGCCATGCGTTCCGATTCATTTTCAGGTTCACCAAAGGGAAAGTATTCAGCTGGCATGAAAATTTCTCCATTATATTTGATAAATTGGTAATCTCACTCTAACTCTTCTCTCCGTTTCCTCTGCGCCTCTGCGGTTTTTTACTCTATATAAATAAACCGCAGAGACGCAGAGAGCGCAGAGAGAGATACAAAGGTGCCAAAAAAGTTATCTTCTTTCTCTTTTCCTTCGTGCTCTTCGCGTCTTCGCGGTTCATTTTAAATATCCTTCTAACTTCTTCAGCAAACCTTCTTGTTCCTTACGCGGAAGACCTTCAAACAAAATAATAATTTGGCTTTCCTTATCCCGATTCTCAATTGCCATACAAAGATTAACAATCCGTTCTAAAGTTTGCCTTTGTTCCAGTTCTAAAATGCATTCGTATTGATACTTCTCCTGAAGAATGCGCTTGTGCAAATTATTAACTGCTGTTAGTTTTTCCGATGCATCAGAACACTTTTCCAATCGCTTAGACTGAATTTGCAAGTTATCCAACCACCTTTTTGCAGACTCTCTCTCCCGTTCAATATAGCTCTGCTTTCTTTGCACAAGATGCTCTTGCAATTGTTGGGTGTTATGTCGAAAACGTTCTCTATGATGTAATTTAAGCTGTTCTTTAGCAAGAGTTTCCAAAGTGCGATCGCAAGCTACAATAGATTGGCTTTGCTCGTACATATTTTGCCAATAGCGAAGCTGTTCTATATCTTCTGCAACTAAATTGATTTCAGTTTGCAGTTGTTGATAAGTAAAATATTCTGTAGAGTCTTTGAAGAGAAAATCCAGTTTGGCGTACTCCTCTCGCAGCTTATTTATTTGTTGTACTGTTTCGACTTGAGACAGGCGATCGCGCAATTTTTGAAGATGATTTTTATACTCTGTTATTTTGTTTCTAAATTGCTGAATCGTTGTATTGATTTCCTCAAGAAATTGCTCTGGAGAATTCAAGTGATTTTGCAAGCTAGTAACAGCGTGAATGGCTTCCTCACAAAGATGAATTGTATTCGCCTTTTGTAAGGTATACTGGCGAATAGAATCCATTGTTTGGCTATCTTGCTGGTTTTCTATATTTTGAGATGCTGCTTTTTCTTCGGTCTCCCGTTGCAGGATAATATTATCGAGATGCTCTACAAGAGTATTTAATCTTTGTCTGCTTTCATCATTAAAACGGTTTAATTGACTGTGAATACTCTGACTTAATTGCACGGCTTGAAGAAGTGACATACTGGGAGAAAATTGAGTTTCCCAAGCAGTAATTTGTGCGAGCAGCGAATTTTGTTTCTCTTTTAAAGATTGGATAATCTTTCTATACGTACTTGTTTCCCTAACAGCCGGAACACCAAGCACTAAAGCTTCAATTTGAGATAGTATATCATTATACTCGTTTTGAGTTGCTAAAGCACTGAGGCTGTTGTAACGACTGTTTATGCTTTCCAAGCAATTATTGACTTTTGTTTGCTCTTCGATTTCTGCTAACCTCATGTTAGAGGTTTGAATAGCACTTTGTAAAGTTTCTAAAAACCGAGAAGGTAAGCTGGGAACCAATTTAATTCGCTCTATCAATTTCTCGATATTCTCCTTATACGCTCCACACTCAACTTGCATACTTAAGGACTCAGCACGGACTTTTTCCGTTTCTAGAAATCGTCCTATTGTCTCGATAACCGCTTGCTGAACTTCTCCGCGCTTTGTTGTTTGTTGTGCGGTAAAACGGATAGATAAGCCATCCTCTGCGATCGTCGGTAACGGTTCATGCAATGCAGCACAAATCGGTAACAAACCTTCAACATCTGTTTGTGTCAGAATATTCTTTGTTTGAAGTAAATTTTCTGCTTGCATGACAGGTTTCATCTGTTCATTGAGTTGTTCTACTCCTTTCTTCAATTTTGCTTGCTTGCTCCTGAGTTCGGGAACTTTTGCAGGATCTGGTGGGTTGACGAGGTAGCTATCAATATCTTGAATGAATTGCTGTGCTTGTTCCCAATCAAGGGAACTAGGGACTTCTGGGTAAGCAATAGGCTGACGGCGGATTAAAAAAGTTTTGCCATTTTTAATCCAGGTGTTGACAAATACCTTGGGTTTATCGAAAACATTTGTTGAAGCCCAAGTTTTAATGGGTTCCGTCCGTATCAACACCGTATCCGTTTTTTTCTGAGGAATACCAAAGCGCCCTTTGAGGATAACTTCCGCACGATGGTAAGCCAACCAAGCAGCAAATAAAATGGTAAATGTGTACTCGTTGTGTCCGTAGGGAGGACTTGAGAGGGCTTCCCAAATTTTGATAATCTCAACAGTTTGCTCTGGTTTGTCACCTAAGTCTGTTATCTCGGAGATTTTGTCCCAAGCGGCTTTGATATTGCGATGGGTTGGAACAATGACAGAATAGTTCTGAGACGTTACTTTGAGCAACCTCCAAGAATTCATAAAAATGTCAACAACAGTACTATAACTCTTGTTAGGAAAAATTGAACGCAGGTCGTTTTCTAGCAAGCGCTTGGACGCGTAGCCGATAATTTCAGAACCGGCTGTACTCTTCAGCGCCATTTTATCGCTCCTCTCGACTGGAGGAACATAGGGATAGAGTTCCTGAAGGACTTGGCTGACAATGGAAGAGAGGCGATTGCGATCGCGTGGAGGAATTTTGTCCTCAATATAACAGTGATAGGTACAGGATTTGAATATGTCTGAGGTGATGTCTTGAATTTGCTTTTGATATTGCTGCTTGAGTTGAGACACTGCTTTGTCAAACTCTGGAAACGATTTTTTCTCAAGCACTAAGTTTTCCTGCAGCAGTTGCGCTAGTTTCTCTACAGGTTGAGAGGTTATAGCAACCACAACTTGACTTTTAATTGGGGAATGTTCTAACAGTTGGGAAATTTCATTCTTGAGGGTTAGCAACTCCTCAGCGGTTTCACCAATGACATAAGCGACGATACCAGATGCATCTAGTGATTGAATAGTTTGTACGTTTGAGAGAGCTTGTTTGAATTTGGCGACACTAAAAACCTTATTTTGGAAACGCCAGTCTTCACTCCACAGACGATTCAACTCAATAAACTGAGTGGGTGTAGTATCGTTACCAATATATGACTGACAGTGAATTTCTACTGGTGCGATCGCAGCAGGCTTATTACCTATTTCTTCTTTAATGCGTCTTTTTAACTCATCAATACCAAATCCACTAGAAAAAAAACTATAGGTGTTGTCTGCTTCGTTGAGAAAAATGACTTCTCGTATTTTACAAAGCTTATCTAAGGCTGTCCTAACTGCTGGAGCAGACAATCCCGTTAGCAAACTTAAAATTTCTTCATGTCTTTCGCGATCGGGTTTGGTCAACTTACCACGACTAGCGTAAAATAGCAGCAAAGCTTTTAAGACCGAGATTTCATTGCGATCGGCATCAGCAGACGCTTTCACCTTAGTAACAGAGTTATTGTAATTTGAATACAGTGAGGAATATTCTGAATTATCCTTAGGATTGGCGAAGTTACTTTCAAAAGCATCAACCAAAGCAACAGGATAAATAAGATTGAGACTACCATTACTTTCTACAACTTGTTCTTGAATAAACCTTTTCACATCTTCTTGAACAAACTGGATAGCAGTACGTCCCTGAGTAAAATCTAAGTTACACAGCAAATAAGAAGTGAGGGGATGAAGTGGGTAGCAACCGACAGTGACATTTCGGAAAAACTGTTCCTCTGTCCAGTTCCGGTTTTGATAATAGCTAGCAGTACGCCTTTGGAAGATCGTTGTATTAGTCGCAAGTAATGTACTGCGCCACTTGCTAAAAAATTCTTGCCATGCTGCTGTTTTCTCTTGGTGACTGAGTAAACCATTTAAAACCAATTCCAAACTCGCCGCAGGCTCATAAGTGCTGTGAAGCAGTTCCAGTCGGGAAACCAATCTATTGTAATCCTCATCATTTTTTAATGGTCTGACTCTTCCCGGTCTTCTTTGAGTTAGACTGAGAAGAGCAATCTTTCCTTTAAACCTTTCACAAACATTAGTGATATTTTGAAGTGCAGTACTACCAGCCCGAACCGGATCGCTCGCCCAGATTTGCAGATAATTATAAAGTTCATCAAATAGAATTAAAATCCCTTGAAAGCGCGGCTTTGTACCCGTACAAAAATTAGTAATTAAATTGGAAAGGATTGCTTCTATATCAACATTTGTTTCAAAATCAAGTGGTATACCCGTTCGAGTCAGCTTGCGGCTAATTTCTTTAACAAGAGAAATCACCTCATAGTTATCATCCCTAAGAAGCTGTATAATGGTATTAAGGTCACCCTCAGGGTTACCCAATTCTGAGAGATATTCCTCAGCCTCCTGACGTTGTTCTGGAGTTAAACTTTCCAGATATTCAAGAGGAAGCCGACAAATTTGTTGACCTAAAGAACTCACAATTCCTTCTGCTTCTAAAGTTCTTTTCACAGCTTTTAGGAAGTGCTTGTGTAAGTCTATAGGTTTGTCACCACTAAGACAAATGACCAGATTTCTGCCACGTTGTTTGTATTGTTTTAAATCCTCTAAAATAGGGCTGTTAGGAGAAGTGACGTATTCAATCTGCTGCAAAACACCCCGCACCTCATCACTGTCATAGGGTTTCTGAAAAAAGTTAGCAACTGCTAGAGCAAAGTGAGATTTCCCCTTACCATAATCCTGCACCATTAAATGCACATTTGGCTCACTCGGACTGTGAAAACTATTCCTTAAAGCCCTCAACACACCCACTGTGGAGGAATTTATCTTTTTAGGATCGAATTCATAGTTAAAAACAAAACCCTGACACAAACGCAAATTTTTATCCCTATCCTCCATAAGCTCAAAAGAGACAGCATTAGCGACAAGGGCGGTTTCATTAATTTTTACAAGTTGGTTGAGGAGCATAGAATAGGGAATAGGGAATAGGGAATGGGTGCTAACTTTCTTCTCTGCGACTTTGCGCCTTTGCGTGAGATATATCTCAAATACGCAAGATGCGACTATCATCCCAATTAGGAGGAGTTAATTTACTAGGTAGTAAAATCCAAAGAATGCTTTGTAAATGTCTTGTATAAAAAAGGTTTTGCCAGAATAGAGTGATTGGGCTATCCGATCGCACGCGCAAATAAGTAATCAGACAATCCAAGTCTTTCAGAAGCACGACAGGATTGGAAGTATTGGCGCACATCGCTTTGATAGCATCGAGTTCTCTCTCCAGCCAAAGATGCAGGGTGAGGAAAGAATTTCCAGTATTAATACGGGTAATAAGATGAGTGCGGTAACTAATAAGACTAGCATTTTCACGGTAAGCTAATGCTTTGAGTTCTTGGTCAGAGGGAGTGTCCCATAGAAGTAAGTGAGGGCGATCGCTTGGTTGTGCTTCTCGCAATTTTAAATCGTCAATTGGCATAAGCTTTTTCCAGCAACCGTAGAAGGTTAGACCAACTGCAAGATGAAAAACCGCAGAGGCGCAGAGTACGCAGAGAGAGTGGAAATCGAGGCATGAATATACAATACAGCTAGTAATGTATAAATTATATCTTAAAAAAAGAAATTGGCATCCTGCTCAAGAAACTCAAAGAATCCCATAATATCTATAAGAGATGATTTATAAAGTAGGTTGGGTTGAGGAACGAAACCCAACATTTCATCGAATTATTGGGAATAATTGCTACATAACGATCGCAGAAAGTAGGTGCGATAAGCGCTCTTTCAGCTTGCGCCGAAGCGATCGCGCTGATTGCACCTCTCTTGTTAACTTCGCCCATTACTGCTCTATAGACCCTTGATACTTAGCAACCTTTGCTCGCACTGCTTGACGAATATCTTCCCAATCTTGAGGAGTCATAGCAGTTGCAGGTCCGGATCTCAAACTCTCCAACAACATTCCTTCGAGACGTTCTTGAGCTTTACGCTTTTGGTCAAGGCGCACTAACTCACGGAAGTACTCACTGGCACTACTATAACTACCACTGGCTACTTGTTCCTCTACATAAACTCTCATAGAGTCTGGTAGGGAAATATTCATGCTTTTCACGATTCGTTACTTTATTTACTGACTCTTCCTAATTATGGCAAAGATTGCCATTAATTGCCACCCATCTACGATAATTTCTTGATGATACCTGCTTGGTGTGGGGGAAGATGTTTGAGAACTTCACCCAGAGTGAGGTAGTTGTCAATATCTTGAATGAATTGCTGTGCTTGTTCCTAATTCAGGGAATTGGGGACTTCTGGGTAAGAAATAGGCTGAAGGCGGATTAAAAAACTTTTGCCATTTTTAATCCAGGTGTTGACAAACGCCTTGGGTTTCTCAAAAACATTTGTTGAAGCCCAAGTTTTCACTGGTTCCGTCCGTATCAACACCGTTGGTGTCGGCGACTAAGCAAAGATTATGAGGTACTGCCTGAAACTACCGAAGTGTTTATTGATGTTGCCATGATTCGTTTAATGCTCAAGCAACTTGCGTGATTTAAATTACTTCTTCACAACTTTTCAAACATCCTCTAAAGGGGGTGTTGCATCATTGCGGGATGATTTATAGTATGTAAAAATCGTTATATCATAGTGCTTAATTTTTCTTTTTTTAAATTTTATTCACAGTATTTTTACATTGATTCTATGAATACATTTTTTTAAAAAGCTATAAAAGCAGCGTTTTAAAGCAAAAAAAATCTTTTTCCGCCAAAAATACACATATTCTTATTAAAAGTCTGTGAAGCTTCTATTAAGTCTACGTGAGTTCGTGATATCTTTTGGACTGATGATTCCTTCTCAAGTTCTAAATTTATGAATATTATGGAGGCTAGACTTAGCCTTGGGGTCAATGTCGGCTTCAACAGCGAGAGTAAGAGTAAATTGCTCCTCGTCCTAGAATCAGAGGTCTATTAGTCTTAGAAAAATTTAGTCTTCCCAATTCTTCGAGGTGGCGTATCAGCAGTTCATGAGAATACTGTTGAAGGTTCAGCCTTGAATACAATCTTTTGCATTCATTGGGATGTCAATGTCTGTTTATCCTCATACTAGGATAGTTCTTCTTCTTGACTTCCATCAATTACTACAACAGTCAGTTATCAGCGAAACCAAGATGCTATGAAGAAAGTTAAAATTTTGAATTTAGAAATTGACAATGTATCAAAGGCAGAATTTTTAGATAATTTACAATCGGGTGTAGTATTTACACCAAATGTCGATCATCTGATCCATCTTCAAAAAGATCCAGAATTTTGGCAAGCATATAATATGTGTGACTATAAAGTCTGTGATAGTCAAATACTTATGGTTGCCTCCTATTTTTTAGGAACTCCCATCAAAGAAAAAATCTCTGGTGCCGATCTTCTGCCATCTTTTTACAATTATCATAAATATAATGAAAACATCAAAATTTTCCTCTTAGGTGCTGCCAAAGGGGTAGCTAAGCGGGCTCAACAAAAGATAAATGAAAAACTACAAAGAAATATTGTGGTTGCTTCCTATTCTCCATCATTTGGTTTTGAAAAAAATGAAGAAGAATGCCATGCGATCGTTGATAAAATCAACTACTCGGGTGCTACTGTTTTGATAGTAGGAGTCGGGGCTCCAAAGCAAGAAAAGTGGATTTATAAGTATAAAGAACAACTGCATCGTATCAAAATATTTATGGCATTGGGTGCAACCATTGATTTTGAAGCAGGTCATCTCAATAGATCTCCAAAATGGATGAGGAAACTGTGCTTGGAATGGTTATATAGAATGATTTGCGAACCTAAAAGACTGTGGAAAAGATACTTAATAGACGATCTGCCTTTCTTGTTTTTAATCCTCAAACAAAAGTTGAACTTGTATAAATCATAAACAAGAAACGGAAGTCAATCATCTCTCATCTGTTCAAGAAGCATTCACTCTTTCTGCTAAGCTTCTCAAACGTTCTTTTCGCAATAACATTTCTGAAGTACTATCAAGTTCGACTTTTTCTAAAATTTTTTCCCAACGATATACCCAGTCATGACGTAGGAGTGAATGAACAACATTATTTCTGTGTATTGCCTGTAGGCGAGCGGGTTGAGCATCAAGCTCAGTTATAATTTCAGTGATACGAGCAGTATCTTCAGGAATTTCTAGCACGGCGTCAGACCAGTCAAAATAGCTTTTATAAGCATCACAAGCTGGAACGCTTCCAATTATGACTGCTCCCCCTGCGACTCCCTCAAAAAAACGAGCTCCCAATTCTTGTTGACCACCTGTTTGATGAATGGCATCAAATTTAGCTTTGTTAGCAATAAAGTAGCGGCTCCTTTTGATCAAGTTACTGTAGAGAGTGCGATGTTCCTGATATTCCTTCATTTCAAGACCTTTTAAGGAGTCATATAAATATAAAAAATTTTCTCTTTCGGCTTTTTCTAGCAGAGCTTTGTGTACTACTGCCGAACAGCGACCGATAGAGTAAACATTGATGAAGCGTTGAGGGAGATATGGGTAGGGGCAGAATTTGATGGTATCGACTGCAAACGATAAGAAGTAACAAGGACGCCGAGTCAAGCAAGCAAGGGCATCAACACTAGCACTGTGAGTTGTAAAAATACAATCAAACTCCTGAGTAAGTTCAAAGCAAAGCCTAGTTTTCGATTCTCTAAGTTCTTTTACCCAAATTTCATCTATCCATAAGACAGCTTTACGACACTTTTCTCGCCACCCTTTAATGGAATTGATAAGAGTGATGTCCCAAAAGTGCTGGCAAATAAAAAATAATAAATCATATTCTCTGTCGAGAATTATAGGTCTAGAGCCAGATTGAAACAGCTTACCCATACCTATAGTTCTGCCTACGAAGTTTGCAACCTTTTTATTGACTTCAGGGAATAAATTAGAAGCGGGTGTGGGAGCTAGCAAATCAGCATTATCAAAAGCACAAATGTTATCTTCAAATTCATAATTGGCAGACCGAAAAGCCTCAGCATGATAACCCCGCATAGATATAACTAAAATACGCGGTTGTTGAGGCGAGCAAAAATACAAGCTTTTTGAAGACAGTTTTGACATAGACGCAATAGTGTAATAACTAAATATTGGATTTCTGGGAACTTTTCTGAGCAAGCTTTCTTAATTTGGGGAGCATTTCCTATTTTTTATGGTAATGTTATTTCGGGAATCAATAAAATTTTATTTCCACGAAACTTGATGAACTCACATTTGCTGCCCTCTGCCATCTGCCTTGTGTTTCTTGAGAGTTTAGAGATTACCAATGCAATCAGCAATTTCTGCTAAAAACTTTTGCTGTCGCTGTTGCGACCAAACTATACTCGATCCCTGATTTTTTTCTATTTCTTTAAATGTTAGTATTTGCATTAAATGATTGGCAAAATTCTCGGGTTTTTCAGCAACTCTAGTAGAGGATGGATAATTTGATATTCCTCGCATAGCCTTAGGAGTAGCTACAATAGGAGTCCCAGAAGCAATTGCATCTAAAGTTTTAATTTGTACACCTCCACCACTAATAGAAGGGATAGCAATCACTCTCGCTTGCTCCATAAATTTTTGTGCATCAGATACAAAACCACGATATTTAACATTAGGGTATTGTTCTTCTACCCATTCAGCACCTTTACCAGCAATTTCAATAGATAATTCACCAGGTAAAAGGGGGTAGACAGATTCTAAAAACCACTTTAAGCCTAGTAAATTAGCTTTCCACGTCCAGCTACCTATAATCCCAATATCGCATTTTTTAACAACAGTAGAAGTCTGGAATTTATGAAAGCTAGCAGGAAGGCAAAAAACGCGAGTTGCTGCATTAAGAGTGCTAAAATATTCTGCATCGTGGGAAGTAAAAGTCCAAACTTCTCGTGCTGTTCTAGCCAAATTTTCTTCCATTTTTTCAATCAGGTAAGTCTCTCGCTTATATATATTTTTCCAAAATTTTTTTGTTGTCTTAGTGAATTGTTCGTGATAGACCTCACGTTCGATATTGTGAGCAATAAAAATTAATGGCAATTGAGTGTTGATAAAGGGCAACAACCAACCAAGCTGTGCGTGGTCTACGATCGCAATGTCATATTGATGTTTGTTTAATAGTGCGATCGCTTTTTTGATGTAGCTAGAAGAATAATATTTAGCTGACGAATAAGGTAGACGTTTGAGGAAAGCTAACCCCATCCACAAAAGGGGGTAGAATTTAGAATGACCTGTTTCTATATATCGTTGCCCAACGACTATCTCATTTTCCTTGGGATGAAATGAAGCACTATCTTGTCGTTGGTATCCAACTACTAAGACTTGATATCCGCACTGTTTGAGCGCATCAATAAAAGACTCAGAAGCTATTTCCCCGCCAGTTTTTCGTTCGCTAGGAAGAACTGTTGTTAAGTATAAAATTCTCATGGTAAGTGTAAAAGCTTAATAACCCAAATTCCTTCATGGGACTATATACTCTGTATGGCTCTATAGACTTCGTAACGAATTCCAAGGAGACCCGCCAGCGTTCCTAAACCCTGATAAATATTTAACAAAGCTCTAATAAATGTATGTTTTCCAAGGAATAGAGATGGCAGCATAAAACAAAGTCCCCGAACAATCAGCCCAAGTCCTTTAAGTATGCGTATAGTTTGTAAGACGAGCGAGGGATAAAGTTCCTTTTCACAAAAACTATGTCTGCCCCAACCGAGAAAACCTCGTTCGAGCACCCACCCCATACGAGTACGGCTTTCTGGTATCCATTCGTACACCAAAGCCTCATCTGCCCAGATGAGTTTGTATCCTTCACGATGGAGACGCATAAAAAGGTATACATCTTCTCCACCACTAAAAGCAAAGCGCTCATCAAAAATTGGGTCTAGTTTTTGCAAAATTTCAAACCGGATTAACACATTGTTAGTAGATGCCATGTGTATGGTATGACCTGTCGGGTAACGTTGAGGCTCAAAAAATTTCCCTTTCACAACCCATTGAGGAACATTTGGCATCACAAAATGGGGTAAAACTGGTCCCGTGACAATATCTGCATTATGCATTTGCTGTAGAAAAAGAAGTTCGTCTAACCAAAATTCGGTGGACACTTCGTCATCATCGATGGTGACCACAAAGTCTGTCTTCGGGTTGACAGATGCGATCGCTTTATTGCGAGCATAGGAAATACCGCGAGTTTCTTCAATACAGTATTTCAACGACCACTGAAAATGTTCTGCTTGACTTGTGCAAACAGCTTTTGCTGAACCAGTGGCATCATTATCAACAACAACTACCTCTAGATTTGGAGCTACGATTTTACGAAAACTTAATAAATTGAGACCATTGAGCAAGCGTCTGAGCCCTTCCGGGCGCTGACACGTTGCGACACACACTGAGACTAACATCCTCTCACCTCAACTTTTATTCTATGTCATCCAATGTTTCTACTTGCCTAAACTCATTTAAAGTCAAGGGGCTTAGAGAACGATAGAGCAATGTTTCTTGGTATTCTACAACTACTGAAAAGGTTGTAGAAACGTACAATATCCAAAAAATGCTATTAGTCGCTAAAAGAGTACTCTCACTGATATTGTATATCAAGAGAAAAGTTAGATACATCAAAGGCCAAAGACCTTCAATAGTTTTCGTTATCTGTAACCATTTGACAGCCCTTAAGTAAATTGTGATGTAACTGACTAAAAAACAGAATACTCCAAATAGACCTAATTCTATCCATAAATCCATAAAACCATTATGACCGTAAGTACATTCCCAACCTAAAGTTCGCCAAAGATATGCAGTGGCTTCATTATCCCAATCTCTCCAAACAGCATTCAGACCATAACCAAACCAAGGACGCTCCCAAATGAGATCTAGCATTGCATTCCATATGTCCGTGCGACCTGTAAGCGTCAATTCTCTTCCCACAAGACTTGCAACAAAGTCCAAATTGTCGAACAGCAATATGGCGGCGCTGCCAACAACAAGTAGTGCAAAGATTGACACGGGTACGAGTTGAGTATAGTGATTCCGCCACGTTCTATAGAGGGGCATAACAGCAGTCATAACGACAAAAACAATAGCGGCTGTTTTTGATGTGGAAAGAATAATCAAAGCAATTGACAAAACATAACCAATCCAAGGAAACCATTTGTATCCACGACTCAGTATAGGTTGAGCTAGTGCAACACACAGAAATACTATACTACTGAGAACTGCGATCCGACCTAAGAGATTTTTATGGGTCAAAACGCCTCGCCAAGATCCTTCATGGGAGCCAAAGTCTTGAAAGGTCATTAGACCATATGTAGGTAAAGCGATAGCGAATACGATGCTTGAGAGAACGACAATACCCAGTGCCCAGGATAGTAACTCTAACTGTTCTCTGAGGGTGTAACGTAAGGACAAGTAAACACCAAATAGAGTTGTACCAATGAGAAGTATGGCTCTACGGATTGTAATCTCTGGTGCAATCGTCCACAACACTGAGGCTGTTGCAATGGCGATCGTCAACCAAATCCAAATATCCTTTTTCATCACATACATAAAACCCCTGCGTTGAGCAAGAATTAAGAGTAGGGTTACTAGATACACACCTGCAAACAAGAGGGGAGTATATGTATCTTCTATAGCTCCAGTTGTTCTGTCTTCCAATAAAAGAGGAATCAACGCACTCGTAGAAAGAAAAAGAGTCAAGATAACAAATACAATTTCAGCTAGCCGTGACAGTCCTCGCATAGCAACCTACTATTTAAGGCTATAAAGTGTGGAGATAAGTGGTAAATGTAATAAAAGTATATTTTTGTACTCTATGTTATGCCATAATACCTCATTTGTGGTGGATAATTACAAGTTTATACTGATTTTGTGTACTTAAAAACCCAAATAAAGACTTGCTTATCAAACGGCTTCTGTAGTATCTTGATATCTTGAGCTTAAGTAAAAATATCATCAAATACTGGGTGCTCAATTTAACTGTCATTACTTAATGTTTCTGAATAGATCTTTCTTAAAAGATTAAGAAACTTTATTGCAGATTCTCTAAATGGAACCACAAATGCCTACCAAAAAACACAGGCTGCAGGAATTGACTCAGCCCAATGTATTATCTAGAGAATTGTATGGGTTTTGGAAAAGGTCAGAAAGTGATGAAGACAATGCGGGTTTAGGTCCAATCTTGGCAGTTTTGCGTCGTCAATGGGCGTTGATTGCCAGTATAAGTGCCAT
Source organism: Scytonema sp. UIC 10036 (assembly GCF_009725235.1). The sequence continues at coordinate 11,227 of NZ_WJFC01000088.1, read as the reverse complement.
CACAATCGCTGTATCTATTCTATGGACAGTCACTCGCACTCCAAAGTATGAAGGGAAAATTCAACTCCTGGTTGAGCCTTTACAAACTTCTGATAGCCAGCTACTGGTATTACTATCTGAAACTTTAAAACAAAATATCAACGAAATTACCAGACAAAACAATACCTCCTTAGATTATCGAGCTTTGATGGAGGTATTGAAGAGCCCGAAACTTCTCAATCCAGTTGTCAACGAGCTCAAAAGCCGATATCCAGATATAAGTTATGACAAGCTTGTTGGTAATGATGTCGTTGGTAAATTACCAAAAGCAAAAAAAGGTACTCTTTATATTGAACGTATTGTTATAGGTAAAGAAAAAGAAGATCGGTCGAGAGTTATAGAGGTTCGTTACCGAGAAACAGATCCGGAAAAAATTCAGGCAGTCTTAAATAAGGTCTCAAAAGCTTATCAAAACTATAGCCGAGAGCAACAGCAAACCAATCTACGCCAAGGCATTAGGTTTGTTGAAAGGCAAATTCCCATACTACGGCAGCGAGTCAATTTCCTGCAAGAACAGTTGCAAACTTTTCAACAGCAATATGGTGTTTTTGAGCCCCAACTGCAGGGCGAACAGCTGTTGAAACAAGTTGATGAACTACGAGCGCTGCGGATAGATACTGCGGAAAAATTAGCTACGGCGAGGTCCTTGTTAACATCCTTACAAAAGCAATTAGGGCTGTTAGCAAATGAGGCAATCGCTGCCTCAGCTTTAAGTGAGTCACCTCAGTATCAACAAATACTGACTCGCGTCAGAGAGATTGAAGCAAGAATTGCCGCAGAGTCAACTCGCTTCACGGGTTCCAATCCCGTGATGTTGAGTTTGCAGGAACAAAGGCAAAAACTTTTACCTTTATTAGAGCAAGAAGCGGAAATCGCTCTAGGACATAACTCATCTAGCACAAAGTTTACTTCTGAAGTTAGAACTTATCAAAATACTGTTCGGCGAGATCTCACCAAACAACTAGCGGATGTTACCAATCAAATCCAATATTTTGAAGCTAGCTTGACAGCAAACAACCAAGCAACACTGGAATTGGAGAGAAGAATTAAACAGTATCCAGCCATTGCACGTCAGCATAACAATTTACAAAGAGAACTCCAAGCAGCAACAGACACCCTCAACCAGCTTTTAGCCAAGCAAGAAGCACTACGAGTTGATGCAGCACAACAGGAAATTCCTTGGGAGACGATTTTGCCTCCCACCCTGCCACGCAACAAAAATGGAAAATTGATACCAGTCTCTCCTAAACCCATTCTTAATATAGGTTTGGGAGGATTTGTCGGTGTATTGCTGGGTGTATTTGCTGCGTTTGTTCGTGAAAATATACAAAATGTCTTCTACGATCCCAAGGAAATCAAACGTACAACTAAACTCTCTTTACTAGGAGTTGTTCCTTTTGATAAAAGATGCAAGCTCTCGACAAAGACAGATGCACAACGAGTTCATCGACAACAGCAAAACTCTCAATTCTTACCTAAAGTCATCGCAAATGAGAACAGTAGCGCTTCTCCCTTTATTCAAGTTTTTTACTCCATATACAATCATTTGTCTTCTCTCAGGGCTGACACTCCTGTACGTTCTCTGGTTGTGACATCGGCTATGTCTGGCGAGGGCAAATCCACTATAGCAATTAATGTGGCCAGAACAGCTGCTCAATCGGGTTTGCGAGTACTACTCGTCGATGCAAATTTGGGTCATCCCACAATACATACTATGTTGGGTTTAGTTAATAGCAAAGGGCTCAGTGAAGTTATCACTCAAGGTTTAGAATTAGATGATGTGCTCGGACAAGCCCCGCGAGAAGACAACCTTTTTATCGTAGTGGCTGGAGAAAAAACGCACAATACAGCAAAACTATTCTCTTCTAAAAAGTTTGAGCTTTTTATGGAGCGATCGCAAACAAAATTCGATTTAGTCATTTACGATGCACCACCTGTTATAGGAGTGTTGGATACAAATCTACTGGCTCGCCGCACCCATGGAGTTTTGTTTGTTGTCGGGCTTGGCAAAACAACCCAGAGTTGTGTACAGCAAGCATTGGATGAATTAAAAGTAGCACACGTTCCAGTGTTAGGGGCGATCGCCAACACGGCGAACAATTAGCAGCCGCAGGACTATCTGGCAAGTTTTGTTATTCTCTTGGAAGTAAAGTGCATTTTATTAACCAGTTGATCGAGAATATTAAGACACAACTGTCAAACCGTTTCGTTCGCAATCTTAGCTGGTTGGGAATGAGCCAAATGGCTTACAGAGTCTTACGCTTAGGGCTTGTGGCTATCATAGCGCGTTTTTTAAAACCATACGACTATGGTTTAGGTGCGATTGTTTTGACAGTTCGTGAGTTTGCTATCACCTTTTCTGATATTGGCATTGGCGCTAAGCTTATCCAGTCAGACGAAAGCGAGCTTGAGGATTTATCTAACTCTGCCTATTGGTTAAATTGGGTAATCTTTGCAAGTTTATTTGTTTTGCAGTGTATTGCGGCTTTTCCTATTTCATGGGTTCAAAATACTCATGAAGTTATTTTACCTATTTGCGTAGCGGGAATTTCTTATTTAATTTGGCCTATATCCAATATTCAAAGAACTTTGATTCAAAGAGAAAACCGTTTTAATGTCATAGCTATTGTTGATAGTCTTCAATTTTCACTTTCCACTATACTCTCAGCTTTATTTGCAATTATGGGTATGGGAGTCTGGGCATTTGCCCTACCCAATGTTCTGGTATCTCCTTTGGAAATTATCATATATCGCCAACAAAATCTATGGCGTCCCAGTACGAATTTTACAACTAAGTATTGGAAAGAAATATGGAGTTTTGGTAAGAATATTTTGGCAGTAGGTTTACTGAAAACTTTAAGAAATAACTTAGATTATTGGCTCATTTTGACATTTCTAGGTGTTGAAGAATTAGGCACTTATTTCTTTGGTTTTAACGCCGGGTTAGGAATTAGTCTCAGTTTGATTAGCTCAGTAGAATCTACAATTCTACCACATTTATGCACATATCGGGAAGAAGCAAGTGAATTGAGAAAAAGTTATTTCAAAAGTTTACAAGTGGTTGCATTTATTATTATTCCCTTTGTGTTACTCCAATCGAGTTTAGCATCTATATACGTACCAGTTATTTTTGGCAAGAAATGGATATCGGCAATTCCCATTGTTGTCCTCATTTGTCTATCAGCCATTCCCAGACCATTTGCTGATGTCGCCTCTCAACTTCTAGTGGCGATTGGCAAACCACACCTTAACTTCCGTTGGAATGTCTTATTTACATTCCTATTCGCGGCTGCACTCATGCTGGGAATTCAATGGAAAACCATTGGAGTCGCAATAGCAGTTCTGCTTGTGCATATGGTTTTTCTTCCTCTATTCACATTATGGGTTACAAATTATGTCTTTGGGCGCAGGTGATAGAGGCGATTCGCAATTACACAAACGAAGTCCGCCAACACGGACTAAATTATCTACAGAGTACAAGTAAACAGTGTATGTTGGGATATAGCTTTTCTCAGTCTCATGAGGTACACCCCCCTTTCATCCCCCCTTACTAAGGGGGGACAGAGGGGGGTAATTTTTGTACCTCACCAGGTTGAAATTTGCTGTAATAAATCATTCATCGAGCGTCGGGTCTTTGAGCAATTAACGGCGCAAGGTATTAAACTTAAGTACGAGCAAGAGCCAATGGGTTATGCTGGGATAAATGAACTCAAACAAGCAATGTCTGACACGGGTGTATGGATGCGATAAGCCGGGTACGGCTTGCGCCGAAGCGATCGCTTCTCTAAATATGCGACTTTTGGTGTTCAACAATTAGGTTGAGAACTGGTACTGCGAATATGTTCGCTCGCTACCATGAGTTCGCTCAGCATGACTTCATAACTCATATCAGTGGAACGGTTCAGGGTCATCAATTCCAACTGTTCTCTAGTGATAAAGCCCCCATTTTTTGCTGTAGAATGTCGTCAGTTCAGACAAAGATTGCGTCACCGCAATCTCATTCCCAGAAGACATTGTAAATCATGGCTCACACTGACGCTTACGAACGTATTGCCCAGGCAGCGCTCGATCGATATGCTGTAGTTCAGAAAGAACTTCGGTTTCTGGGTCATAGTGGAAACGTAACCTTTTATGTGGAAGCACCAGAGGAAAACTTCCTTCTCCGCATCCACCAACCACTTTCAGGGTTACAGGATGATATATGGCAAAAACCAGACGTTATCCAATCAGAACTTTTGTGGCTTGTTGCCTTACATCGTGAGACAAATATAACAGTGCAAGAGCCAGTGCAAAATTTAGAGGGTACATGGGTGACACAAGTGTTAGCAGATGCTACCCAAGATGTTTTTAATTGTTCGTTGCTGCGTTGGATAGACGGCTGCATTTCTGATACGCATCGAACACCACAACAAGCTCACCAGCTAGGCTCATTAATGGGTCAACTGCACCGTCATAGCCGTCAGTGGAAATTACCACAAAATTTTGTCCGCCCAATATTTGATGAAAATCGTCTCCGCACAGCACTATTAGCACTTTACCCAGCAGTATCCCATGGCTTGATTTCACCAGAGCATTATAAGATGCTGACAGTAGCAATCCAGAAGATTGAAAGCATGATGAAAACACTGGGTCAAGCACAAGACGTGTGGGGATTAATTCATGCAGACTTACATGAAAGCAATTATCTATTCTACAACGGACACATTCTACCAATTGATTTCGCTCGTTGTGGCTTTGGATACTACCTTTACGATATTGCTGAGTCAATTCAATATTTACTGCCTCAAGTGAGATTCTCCTTTTTTAAAGGGTATCAAACTATTTGTCAGTTACCCGACCGTTACTTACAAATAGTAGAGGGATTCTTTATTATGGCAATAATATATAATTACTCCTTTCTTTTGAAGAATCCAGAAGAACACAAATGGATTTCAGATGATATTCAACATATTGCCAAGAGACACCTTCGTAAATATCTTGAAGGTGAACCGTTTTTGCTTCACTCTCAAGAAACACAAGAAGTGTGAAGAAAATTGGTTGTTTTGTATCACCTCGTTCCCAGCCTCAGGCTGGGAATGCCTTAAGGGAGGCGGAGCCTCCTGTATCCCTCTGCAGCAGATCACCAGTCTGCATTCCCACCCAGAACCGGATCGAGAGAGGAAAAGAGGATGAGTCTAAACATCGTTTTACACATTAGAATTTTTGACTAGCCCAGACTTTTAAAATATCCTCTGAAGTTGGGAATACTAGCAACAGTGTAGTGGTAAAAATGCAATGTCAGCAAATCAGCCTGAAAATAATGACGCAGTGTTGGGCGGAGGAGTCCCACCTGTGATTGATGGTGCTGTTTTAGGTGGAATTGAAGGTGTAAAAAAGCGTTAGGTAAGTCCAGTCGAAGAACTCCGAATAGCAGCACTTTCCGATGCTTTAAAATATGGAGAACAGGGTTTAAATTTGATGATTCAGGCTTTAGAAGATAAAGTACAATCCATACAGAAAGCTGCTTATCTCCTATTACGAAAGAAGAAAGAACCGAAGATTATTCAAGCTTTACAAGGATTAAATTATTGGTCATGGATGGAGTGCCTTACTACTCTTAATTATCCCGCTTATGTTAGTTATCTTCCCATAACTTCAGATGGCAAAAAAATTATGTTTGGCGGGATTAAAGCAATACAAATTTGGGAATGGGAGGAAGATAGGATGCAAAGACTGATTTTGCAAGGTCATTCAGATGAAATTAATTTTTTTGATTTTAGTTCAGATAGGCAAACAATTATAGGTGGTAGTTGGGGAGACAAGCGCATCAAGGTTTGGAATTGGCAGCATTAAAGTATGGGGTGTTAAGTAACTCTTATATAGAGGCTAGTTTAAATCATTCATCAGCATATGCTTTTTCCAACAAAGCTAAGGGGTCAGTCCAACGGCGAACTATCTGGGCTGGGGAGACAGTACGCCTCTGTTCGACGATCGCCAAGGTTTCTAACTGATTGAGACACTCCTGCAGTGCTTCGGTTTCTATACCAAGAATAGGAGCTAATCCCATTTTTTGCTGTAGGAGATCGTCAGTTAAGACAGAGGTGGCGTCACCGAAATCCCGTTCCCACAATTTGGCTAGAAAATATCCAGTTAAGTAAGGATTGGGTAAAGTGGTATTTGTATTAGAATATTTGTCTTCTTTAACAGTAATAAACTTGCAGGATGCTAAAGCTTGGTTATCGGTATATGCTCGCAAAATATATTTTATTCTTGTAGAAATCACCTTGCTTTCTTCTTCAAAAACAGATGTAAAATGATGCAGTAATTCATCAACAGTAAATGTATTGTACTGAGGGAGAAAGCTAAAGACAAAATAAGACCACCCACCGCGTTCAGCAGGATTATTTGGTGGTTTTTGCAGTCCTTTGTCACCAAAGCTGAGATAAAAGTGCATCAACCAGTTGGTGATATATGATTCAAAGTAGCGGTCTAGACGCCAAACAATTTCCCCTTCAGGGCTGGGACGATTCTCGTGAATTAAACCCGCACGACTTGCCCAACTTTTGATTCTTCCAACTTTAGCATTCCCCAAGCTTGTTCTGTTCATCAGGTTTTCAAGGCGATCGTTTAAGCCTGGTTCTTCTGTAGCTGCTTGGAGTATTCTGGCAACTTCTTCTTTTTTTAGGGAAAAATTGCCGTTAAAATGCAGTTGTAATTTAGTCATAAGTAGTCGTGCAAAATAAATTATTTAATCGGAAGAAGGAACTATGAACGGGAAACAGGCAACAGTGCTAGATTACAGCGATTTTAGCTGCTTTACAAAATATATAAATATTTATCCATAAGTACTTAGACGTTTTTAGAGGATAAAGCACGCGTATTTCTTAATTTAAAATTTATACCTTAATAGTCATTGTCAGCCACGCAAGTCTAAGCGTTTGAATGCTTTTATGATTAAAACATACTTTATCTTACGTATTTTCCTAGATGTTGGTTATGAGTGTCAGTGTCCACTAAGAAAGCAATTAATAAGCGTTATTTTTTGCCATCCACTTCCGTTATTTTTTTAGCGTCAGAGGCTGAAAGTACTAATCTTTCGTAGCTTGCCCCTATTTTGAAGGGTAAAATTGCTTGATTTACTTCCGCTATTTTCTGAAACTAATGTCCTTATTTTGAAGCAAATGTCGATCTATTCCTGTGCTAGAGCGCCAGTCTACTAATATATGTTGACACAAATAATAGTCTGTAGTGTAAAATAAATTACTTGTTTTAGGCTAAATATATGGGTCGGGTTCTTAGCGATTCTCCTATGTCTTACGGAGACGCTACGCGATTGCATTAAAACGTAACGCCAAAATCCCTGATTTTAATAGCATCTATATTTTGCGTTTTACGTCAAGCACTTCTACTGGATTGGTGCTCCAGTACATAGCTACGGATTCTTGTTCCAGAAGCAGATCTAAGCGTATCTACAAAACCATCTTCAGCCCACTCTTTAAGCCATTCACGAGCAGTACGGTCTGAAACCCCAAACCAAGATTCAATATCTGAAGGGTTGATCGCGAAGGGATTATCTACTCCATCAAGAACCCGCGCTAGAAGTCTTGTGAAGTCAAAGCGGTCAAACCTGACTAACTACGGCATCCTAATTACTACGTCCACGACCCCGTACTATTACTATTCGGTGCAATTCTTTGATAAATGCTTCTGTAATAGGGATTTGCGCTTCAGCAAATTCTTCAACTCTATCGAGCGCTCGCCAGTAATTACGGACTTCCTGTTCAGCATCACTTCCAGTACGATCGCTGCGAGCAATCGCTCGTCTTACAGCCACTTCATCTAAGGGGTTACCTTCAATTTGGGTCGAGCTACGTGTACTTCTTTGCAAAGCATCGTGACGCAGGCGCAGAGTTGTATCGGGTGGAAGGGGTAACACCTCAATAACAGCACGTGCTCCCTCGATAACTCCCAAATGCCTTACCAAAAGATGATCGTAAGTGAAGCGTGGAACAAAACTCATGGACTAACGTAATGTATTGTGCTGAAGGAGAAAGCTAAGCTCAAACCCAATCATCAGGGTTGCTGAGTTTTACCAGTCCTTTGTTACTATAGCTGAGGTAGAAGTGCATCAACCAGCTGGTGATGTATCTAAGAAATTTGGAAAATAGACTCACTCAGGTCTCAGTACTTGAGTTTTTTTGCTTATCTCACGCATATTGTAAGAAATTATACTTTAATAGTCGTTGTCAGCCACACAAATTCCTTTACACTTAATACCGTTCGTAGCCGTGCGCTGACAATGAGAACATAAAATTTTTTCGGTTTCTGTTTCTTGATTTATCTTGACACTGGTGCTTGTCTGTAATTTGGATTTTTCGGTCTGGATTTTTACACTCATAAGGGTGAAAGGGTTTTTTGCTGTTTATATTTTACAAGTCAGTTAGAAGCGATCGCCTACGATGCGATCGGGCAAAGTACTACGGGGTTGAGTGCAGTGATGTCTTTAACAAGAGGCATAGGTGTAAAGAACTTTGGAAAAGTCTAAGCGTTTGAGTGCTGTATGCTGAATAAAAAAGTTACCTACTCCTCCATCTCCCCACTTAATAGAGTTACGATCGTCAGTGTCCATTTGCAATAGCAGAAAATCGTAGCCTTCCCCGTCTAGAAAATACTCGCGATCGTCATTCTGTACAAATTTTGGATATCCATCTATACGGTGTCCTGTTACCAATTGCCAATATTTTTCTTCATACTCCTCTAGGAAATCATCTGCTAGTTCTTCGAGAGAATTCTCCATTTGTTCGCTGAGTTCACTCTGTTGAAAGATGGGGAAATAGCTTTTCAGTAAGGATTTAAAGCGATAATCTGAACCACTCATAGGACTGGATTTGACTGCTAAATTTAAAGCCAAACAACCTGATAATGGTAAACCTACAGGTGTGGGTAAAAAGTCAAAGTTATCTAGCAGATTGTCTATATTCATGTCGGGTTCGGGAAAATAAAGAACACGGAAAGTGCTTTGTTCTAATTGTGGATTCTTTTCCAAACCAAAGGCTGTCCGATTTGTAGCTTCAATATAAAACTGAAGAATACCATTTTCTGGTAAATCTTCTAAAGTAGGAGTGTCGGAAAAATTTATTTGTGCTAAAAGGCTAAGGGGAGTACCATCTGGGGCTGTGGGGTAAGGAGTCTGCTTGGGAAAATAAGGAAAACCGCCAAACTTACTTTGCCAAGGGGTAGTTTCTGATGTTGGATATGGAAGAATTTCTAAATATGGTTTTGTAATTGCAATCGCAAACTCATCCAGACGTTCTGTTAATTCTAAGAACATCTTATGCAACTCATCTGGAGTAAAATCCTTGTTATTTTCGTCGGTTGGGATAGACTCGGTATCATACCAACCCTCTGTTAGTAATTCTTGAATACTTTTTTCAAAAAAAGCTTCTGCTTCTGCTTCAGAGGAAAATTCATGAAGTTGCCTGTAATGTGTAACAGAACAGCCTTCTAGGTGAAGAGAAGTTCTAAGTGAATTTAATCTAAATATTTTATTGCGTTTCACGATAATTAACCTCAGATGCGATCCAATACTTGTCGGTTAAGCTGAAAAATACGAAAACACGTAGGTTGGGTTGAGGAACGAAACCCAACATTTACAGGTATTTGTTGAGTTTCTTCACGGCGATCTCAAACCACAAAAATTCTTATCCAAGTAGTATTGAGATGCGATCGGTATGAGTAGAAGCAGAAAAGCCAGTTTTTTTTAAGATTTTGATAGACCCTATGTAGAACGGTAAAATCACTTAAATGATATTTTACACTATCGGCTTATTGAGAAAATCATAAGCTAAAAAGCCTATGGTTTCGTAGGGCGGAAATTGCCCACCACCCACTCCCACAAAGAAGGTGCAAGATATCGGTTGATTACAGCTATTTTCAGGTAAATGAACCACATCTTTTTTATCTCATGCAAAGGCGCAAAGGCGCAAAAGAATTAAGAGTGTGGTCTAAATAAGTGAAAACAATAGAAATAATTGAACAACAATTTCAAACAATGGATGAATTGCGTAACCGTTCAGGGGGGTGATTGGTTGAACTACAGATAGCCAGTTTGAGGAAAAGTGTTTACAACCTCAAAGAGTTCGATTTAAATAAATTCGATCGCGATGAGATGGAGTTTTTGCAGCTTGATTCTTTAGTTGTACGTGCTTTGCGGTTGTGCGACCAGCGAGCGGTACAATTAATATGAAGATATCTAACCGATTCTGGACGTTGGGACGTAGTGCGTCTACAATGTTACTAGATTGATGTTTGGCAGAACGAAGCGGGAGCTAAAACTTGGGGGGTTCTGCCAAAATCGCCAGAACCTAGACAAGTTAATAGTTACAGCGTTTTGATATTTGACACTATTGATATTTTGTGTCAATAAGCGAGCCGGAAATGAGGTCATTTTTTCGATCTGCCAAAACGGCTTGTAGAGTCCTTGCTCTGTAAGGGTTTCAGATGGCGGCCTTGAAACGTAGCGATACCCGGTAACGGGATTGAAACATAGGAACTAGCTCTACATATTAAGGAGGATAAGTGCTTGAAACGTAGCGATACCCGGTAACGGGATTGAAACTAGCGATCGCTACTGGCAAATCATCGGCATCTCGAACTTGAAACGTAGCGATACCCGGTAACGGGATTGAAACTTTTAATGGTCACCGCGTTCTGGATCTCGGCTGCGGCTCGGGCGTGCTCGCCATAGCGGCGGCGCGGGTGTTGCCGCGCGCCACGATCATCGCCACCGACATGGACCCGACCTCCGTCGCGGTGGCGCGGTCGAACATGGCGGCCAACACCGCTCCTCACCGGATCGCAGCATATGTCGCGACCGGCTTGTCACATCCCCGGTTACGGCGAACAGAGAGCTTCGATCTCGTGGTCGCCAATATTCTATCCGGTCAGCTGATGCGGCTCGCCCGGGACATTCGGCGGATTGTTCCGCCGCGGGGCAAACTGGTGCTCTCGGGCATTCTCATCCCACAGGCGCCGGCCGTCATTGCCGCCTTTGTAGCTCAGGGCTTTGCGCTCGAACGGCACGACCGCGTGACCGGATGGTCCACCCTGACGTTGACGAAGCGCTGAAGCGCTTTTGTTGCACCCGTCACGACCAGCGCTTAAACAAGGCGCCATGTTCCAGACCTTCACCGCATCCGCCGACCCCTCG
>NZ_WJFC01000087.1 GCF_009725235.1 Scytonema sp. UIC 10036 | reverse complement strand
GGGTGAAACTCGTTCTACATGACCATCAATAAAGAAATAAACTGAAGATTCTTGGGGATCGCAGTATATTTTAAAATTTGAGGAAATTGTGAGTAAATTTTAGATTTTTCTAAAAAAAGACGGACACAGGGTTGTTCGGCGTTTGTCAGGGTATGGATTTTATGTAATACTTTATACAAGTAATTACGTGTGTGGACTTCTGGCTTGGGGAGCACAAACCATAACACCAAATGAATTTGCCATTTTGATAGAGCTAACCACAATCCCGCGATCGGGATTTAAGTCTCTGTTGCAACAAGAAATCTAAATATTGAGGATTTAACAGTGTTAAGCCCCTACAGGTTAAACATCAAGAAATGGCAAAAACCAACACAGATTTTGATACTATTCGGGATGATGTATGGTTTCAGGACTTTTAGGGTAGAATATAGGTAAGACTCATCAGATTAAGTACCTGTGTAAAATTGGTTACCTATCCCTGTTCCATGTTCATTGTCAACACGTGTAACTTTAATTTTGCCTACTTGCTTAATATGAATGCACCGACGATTAAACAGCTTAAAAGTTTATATATAATGTGTTATACATTAACAAATATTATGTTCAAACCTATTCACATTGTCCGAATAGATGAACGCACTAATAACCTGTTTATTTTAGCGGGACATCAGGAAAACATCGAAATTGAAATTGCACCCGATGGAGAAATATTCTAATGAATAATGTTGACTATACCAAAATGAGCGAGCAAGAACTGAAGCAATATTTTCTCAATCACAAGGATGATCGAGACGCATTTTATGCTTACCTAAATCGAAAACATCAACATCCCAAGCAAACGATCTTAAGTGTCAATGAACTAGAAACCCTTACCAGTGAAGAACAAATTAAATTAATTACACAACGTCTCCAAGAAAAATTTAGCGTTTAGTTTATTTACCTAGCTTGGGGATTAGATCGTGGAGAATCTGAAGTTTTGAGCTTTGCTCTAGAAAATACTGGTTATCGGGCAATTATTGATGATGCTGCTGCTAGACGGGTAGCTAAAACCTTAAACATTCCATTTATGGGAACTTTAGGAATGCTTGTCTTGGCAAAGAAACAAGGTTTAATTACTGAAATTTCAGAACAAATTCAAGCTATATAAGATGCTGGTTTATGGCTATCTGTTGATTTAATTCAGTTCCTCAAACAACAAGCAGAAGAATGAAACTCGGAATTGACTTTGGCACTTGCTATTCCAGTGCTCTTTCTCCACCAAGTTGTTGAGATTTGTGGCGAAGGTATTCTAAAAGAAGATTGTGTTTACAAATCTATTAACAGTTTGGCTTTTCTAAGAATGAAGGTTAAAACTGTCTCTTCTTGAGCAAGAATCTCAGCTTGACCTTGCATCCCTGACTGAATAGCACATTTATTTTTTCCAGCACTTAAGGTCAGTGTTTCTGGGTTTATAGTCACTTCGTAAGTAGCACTAGCTATTTCCCCCCCACTTTTCATAGGTAAGTTATCTGCATCCTTGCTTTCATAAGTAATACTATCTGGAGAAATAGCGCTAACAGTACCTTTAAGGGTGCCGTAGTCTGTGTAGGAACAAGCTGATACTCGCATTTGTACTGGTTGATCTATCTTTACTTTATTAATATCTTGAGAACTGACTAATGCTTTGATTTCTAAAGGAGCTTGACTCTTGACAATTTGGGCAATGACATCTCCAGGACGTACAACTTGTTCTGGATTGCGTAAATTCAGTTTTTGAATGATGCCAGATGTAGAAGCGCGAATAATAGTGTTTTTTAGTTCGGTTTCGATTTGTTGGAGTTCGTTGCGATCGCTGTTGAGTTGATTCTGGATTTCAACCCGCCTTTGAATAAGCTGCTCTCGTTGTTGTTTTAATGTTGCTTGGGTTGCTTTAGCTCTGGCTGTTTCGCGGGCAATTTCTTCTTGTGCCATGACTACCTCTGCATTACTAGGATTGAGAGTAGAGCGGACACGTTTATGTCTAGCGATGGCAGCTTTGAGAGCGGATTCTTTTTCTTTCAGTTGTAACTGAGCGATTGCCCCTGTATTAGCTAGTTGATAGTATCGACTCAATTCATCTCTAGCTAATTCTAAGGCAGCTTCTGTCTCTTCCACTTCGGCGGCTGTAGTAATTAGCTTATCTTCATAGTTACGTTGTTTAAGAGTGAGTTGAGCTTGGGCAGAAGCAAGAGTGCGTTTCGTCTGCTCAACTTCCGCAGTCATCTGCTCGTTGATTGCCTGAATTTGAGCGTCAACTTGAGTCAACTGTTGTCGAGCTTGGTGAATATTACCTTGTAGTTGACTCTTTTTCGTCTGAAAACGGAAATTATCAATATAAGCAATCACATCCCCTTTTTGAACTGTTTGATTCTCTGCCACGTTGAGGCTTTTGATAGTTCCTTCTGTAGCTGCTTGTACGAGACGCAATTCACCTACAGGGCGAATCGTGGCAGGGGCTTTCACAGTAACTTTGTATTTCAAGACACTAACAAGAGCGATCGCTGCACCAAAGCCAATGAGGAAAACTAGCCCTCCTAGGGTTACCCATCGACCAATCGAAGGCAAAAATTCTTCAGGAGTCGAGGGATGAAGAGAAGAGGGGTTAAGATCCTGCTTGAGGTAGGACGAGGAAACTTGTTGTTTTGAAGGAAAATTTACGCTATCCATAACACAATAGGCTATGATGACTTAATACTACCATAATTTGGCAAATAAAGCTTTTATTAAAGTTTTTAAAGTAATAAGTAAATACACTAAGTTAAACCAAGACTGTTGTAAATAGATAGAAATGCAACTAATTTGGAGTTAGTCTAAAGGAAGATTCTTACGGAAAGAAAAAGAATCCAACTAAAGATTTCAAAGGAAATAAGGAGGTATAAGAGATGTTAAAACATAGCCTCAAAAGCAATTTTTCTCAAGCACTAGCTTCAAAGACTAAGTTTCTTGGAAATCGTACAATTTAGAAACCTTGATTTGTCGTAGACAAACCTAGCTTTTCTGAAATATGCGATCGCACTTGCCCACGAGTTGCAATTTTTAAGTCAAATTAAAATTTACATCGATCTCCCATTGCATAATTTTGCTTTTCCTTCCTGATACAAGAGTGAAGTAAAGATTTCAAAGGAAATAAGGAGACTAAAGATATGTTGAAGCACAACAGCCTCAAAAGCAATTCTTATCAAGACCTAGATCGCGTTGCAGGAGTATCAGAGCTTTCCAATGAAGCTGCTGCTACTATGCTTGGGGGTCAGTTGCCGCCTACCTTTAGATACACCTCTGCCCCCAAGGGTTTGTTTGGAATGAGAGATTTTCAGGTCTTACCTAACCCCAGTTCCGTAAACACGGTATACTTTGGCTCTTACCCACCTAATGAGCTTGGACCTGTTTTTGGTCGGGTTAGCTCATGGATGACTTTTACAGATACGGCAATAAGAATGTTCCCTGCAATACCTCCGCTAAAATAGAAGCCTAGACCAATTTTGCCATTTTTGCCTAGTACACAAACTTTTGCCATTTTCAACGAAAATTTCTTATCCATGTGTGTTTTTGCGCTCAAATGCCAAAATCTCAATTCTTACTGTGCAGGCTATTGAATCAAAATTCTTTCCGGAAAACTGAGGCTGTTTTTCAAGGCTAATGATTTTTGCCTTGTCACAGAAGAACGGGCTTTCATGGTTAAAGCACCACCACTTTACCCTTCAAAAATGGCGAAGGTATTGTCCCTGGGAACCTATATTCTCAATGAACAGTATTATTTTCTGGGCGAATAATAATCATAAGTTTGGATCTCCTAGTCAAAATCTAGAATGACATAGTTTTATCTGTTAGCGAGTAAACCCAAAGGGGTAGTTAACACATGAAATTCGAGAGCGTGCGTCAACACAGCGAGGAAGACTGTGGTGCTGCTTGCCTTGCTACTGTTGCTAAATACTATGGGCGTAGCTTTGCCCTTAATCATATCCGGTCAGCCGTTGGTACCGGGTCAAGTGGCACCACTCTATTAGGGTTGCGACGGGGCGCAGAAGCTCTTGGATTCAATGCCCGTCAAGTCAGAGCTACGACTGAATTCATTGATAAACTCAATGAAGCCCCGCTTCCCGCTATTATCCACTGGAAAGGTTTTCACTGGGTGGTATTGTATGGTAAGCAGGGTAAAAAATATGTCATTTCTGACCCAGCTGTTGGCATTCGCTACCTCACTTATCAAGAGTTGATGACAGGTTGGCTGGATGGTACTATGTTAATTTTGCTGCCTGATGACACTCGCTTTTTCGAGCAACCGGAAGATAAAGTGGGAGGCTTTGGGCGCTTCCTCAGACGAGTCTGGCCTTATCGTTACCTCTTAGCAGAAGCTATTGCTATTAACCTTGCGATCGGTCTGCTCGCCCTGGCTCTGCCAATGATGATGCAACTCCTCACTGATGAGGTTTTAGTACGGGGAGATTTACAACTTTTGACAACTGTGGCGATCGCAGTTATCGCTGTAAATTTGTTCAGAAGCACTATCAGCTTAATTCAATCTTTTTTGATCGGTCATTTTAGCGAGCGCCTACAGCTAGGACTCATTCTTGATTATGGCTATAAACTTCTGCGCTTGCCCTTATCCTACTTTGATGCCCATCGTAGTGGAGAAGTCGTTAGTCGCATTGCCGACATTAGAAAAGTCAATACTCTTGTTTCCCAAATCGTTCTTGGTTTGCCCAGCCAGTTTTTTGTTGCCTTTGTCTCCCTAGGATTGATGCTGTTTTACAGTTGGCAGTTGACCCTCGCTTTCCTTACCGCCTTTGTTGCGATCGCGGTTGTCAACTTGTTATTCGTTCCTAGTTTGCAGCAAAAAACTCGTTGCTTGATTGTTGAAGGAACAGAGAATCAAGGCTTTCTAGTAGAAACTTTTCGTGGATCTCTCGTTCTGAAAACAACTCAAGCGACTCCTCAAGCTTGGGAAGAGTATCAGCGAAATTTTGGTCGCCTTGCCAATTTAAGCTGGGGAACCATGAAAGTGCAACTATATAGCACTACTCTGACAGGGCTCCTAAGCGGTGTTACGACTGTCGGCTTACTTTGGTTAGGTGGTTACTTCGTCATCCAGCGTACTTTAACTATTGGTCAGTTGCTGGCTTTTTATGCTTTAAATAACTACGTTCTTGACTTTTTAGGTTCGGCACTTGGGCTAGTGGATGAATTTATGACTGCTCAGGTTGTTATTCAACGCCTTTCTGAAGTCCTAGACTCGACTCCAGAAGACAATACTCAAGCACTCAAGCCGCAAGCATCTATTCTTGACAATGCAGAAATTATCTGCACCCATCTTACTTTCCACTATGCTGGGAAAGTTGACTTGTTGAATGATTTTAACTTAACAATTCCAGGAGGAAAAGTTACAGCGTTAATTGGTCAATCTGGCTGTGGTAAAAGTAGCCTCGCTAAATTAATTGCTGGTTTATATGAACTACAATCGGGTAACATTCGCTATGGTATCTATAATCAGCAAGACCTGTCTCTAGAATTCTTGCGACAACAAGTAGTACTCGTTCCTCAAGAACCCCATTTCTGGAGTCGCTCAATTTTGGATAATTTCCGCTTTTCCTATCCCAATATTACATTTGAGCACATCGTCAAGGCTTGCCAGATAGTCAGTGCTGATGAATTTATTAGTGAGTTGCCTGATAAGTATCAAACGATCTTGGGAGAATTTGGCGCTAATCTCAGTGGTGGTCAAAAGCAGAGGTTAGCGATCGCCAGAGCCATTGTTACCGATCCACCCATACTCATTTTAGATGAAGCTACAGGTTCACTTGACCCAGTTTTAGAAGCCACGGTGTTAGACCAACTTTTACATTACCGACAGGGTAAAACAACTATTTTGATTAGCCATCGCCCGAGAGTTATTCATCGAGCTGATTGGGTTGTGATGATTGAGCAAGGGAGGTTGAAGTTGTTTGGAAGCCCACAAGAGTTACAACAATTGCCCGGTGAGCATTTAGGCTTTTTGATTCCTTGACTGGATGTGAGTTTTCTTACAATACACCCCACTTTTAAAATATCATCTAAACTCCAGTGCATAATTCTGCATTTCTATCCTGAGAAGAGAGTGAGAACTGAGTGCTTAAAATTTCAACTTCCAAATAACCCATTTTAAAAAGGGTTAAAACAGTGTTTCAAAGGAGTAAGAACAATGTCTACATTTTTACTTTATCAAATAAATTCGGACTTGAATGGGAATGGAATTATCGATCGGGTTTTTTCTTTTACCTACAATACTATAGGAAATCTCACGGGCATATGGTCTGATATCGATAACAATGGTACTTGGGATTTTCTGACTAATTATAACTACGATGTTGTTGGTAATTTGACTAAGGTATGGTTTGATGAGAAAGCTGATGGGATTGCTGAGTTGGTTAATTACTATTTCTATGATGCTCAGGGTAAATTGACGAGTGAGTGGTTTGACGAAAAAGCTGATGGGATTGCTGAGTTAGTTAATTACTATTTCTATGATACTCAGGGCAAAGTGACGAGTATTTTATCTGATTTTGATGGCAATGGCAATTGGGATTTTCTTACCAGTTATAGCTACGATGTTTTTGGTAATTTGACTAAAGTATCGTCTGACAAGGATATTGATGGTTCTTTAGATTCAATAACTAACTATTATTACACATTTGTAAATCTCGGCAATAATTCATCTAATTCTTATCAGAGTTTTAATGCTAATGAAATAGGTGAAGCCTACTTATACGATCTGTGGAATGTTGTCGAAAACCCAGCAGAAAAATCTTCTCAGGATTTCGTCGAGCGGAAAATTGCGCTAGGACAAATTTCGGCTCCTATTGATACTGTCTCACCCTTAGATTCTGTAGATACACTTTATATTAAAGATCCTGAATTAACTAGTCAACTACCAATACTGCTCGGATAAGGAAATTGTAGGTTGGGTTGAGCGTCAGCGAAACCCAACAAATGCTGATAAATGTTGGGTTTCGTGTCTCAACCCAACCTACATGTTTTCGTATTTTTAGTCGATTTCTTCAAGAACCTGTGAATTAATTCATTTCGTAAGAAATTTGACTTTTCATGGCATATGGAAAAGCTCCTAGTTGAGAGTTTCCCAAGCCCTGATTTTTTCCTTAGCCATTTTCATTAACTTAGATTTATTGAGAATTAGGTGGTGGAAAAGTAAGGCTATTTCGTGGTTTGAGAGCTTCCCGTGATAAAGTCACGCAAGAAATTTATCTAGCTGCGATTTTAATTGCTAAGCTACTGTGCTGAGCAACAAGGTAACAGTGGCTCTTTCGCAAATTCTGTTAATTCTCCATCTTTTAAAAATGCTGTCCAGTCTTCTCTAATTGTTGGATCTTGTGGTGAAGCACGAAGCTTTTCTGCTAAATCATTTAAGTTATCAAACCAAATATTCTCTGGAGTATAATTATTGGGTGAAACTCGTTCTACATGACCATCAATAAAGAAATAAACTGAAGATTCTTGGGGATCGCAGTATATTTTAAAATACCAGTGATAGGTTTGATTTAATGTTAAAGATTGCTGTGTATTTGTGGGTATATTTACACGAATAATACCCTCTTTTTCTGGTAATGTTAGTAAATTACGATACACATCATTTTTTTGCTTATCTTGTATGATAAACTCCCCAATTGTTGTCTGGGATGGTAAAGCCGGAATATAAAACCAAAATGTTGGATGTTCAGAGTATGTTAAATTGACATCTCGCGCTGGTACTAAAGCTGTCAAAGATTGTTTGATAACCGGACAACCTTTACGACTCGAAGCAACTACACGCTTTTTTGGTGCGCCTCGATTTGGTGGTTTAAAAGTTACACGTTGGCGTTTTTGAGCAACTGTTTGATTTTTATTAGCACTTTGAGCACTCACATTTACCAGAGGAAGCGTAAAATTCATGAGTCCAAACGTTAATATTGCCCAACTTAAAATCAGTTTTTGTAAAGTCATTATCGCCACGTTTTTTTCTGAAATAGAACTTGAAATTTAGCTTTAAATACTTCAGCGATCGCCACTTCAATTTGATAATGACTTTCTTCAAGGACAACAGTCACAGGACTTGTAGCAGCACCAATCATTGCTCCAAACAAATGCTTTACACTCGGTATTAACTCCCCTCCTGCTTGATACGCATCTTTTATGGTGTCTTTAGTAACTTCAACGAGATTTCGTATCACGAATTGACATTCGGTATTGGTAGAACCACATTTTGAACACTTATTGACAACATCCGACATAAGCTAGCCCTCCAAGCATAATCTTCTTTGTCTTTAACTTTGATACTAAAAATTAAATTTGAGGAAATTGTGAGTAAATTTTAGATAAAGAACATCTTATCTGGATTTTTTTATACAAAGTGAATTTGAATTATATATTACCAGTTATTTGTGTAATTAATTCTGCCGAGTTACTTACCTGTTCCCATAAACCATCGCTACATAAGAGCCGCACATCTCCAACTTCCAACTCCATGACTACAGCGCTTCTCATTTGGATGCAATACATCACGATACACTGTAGAGGCATAGTTGACTTGGCTGTAAATATGCAGTTATAAATAGCACACTAGTACTGGCTGGCAATTATACTTGGTCATCCTCACAAGTTCCTCAAAGTTTTTTTCTATTTTTAAGGTAGACGAGAGCAATCATAGCCTTAAGGCGCGCCGCGAAAAGCTACGAAGGTAAAACCTAGTAAAATTCACTAAAAACAGACAAAGCTTCTCGTTCAGGACAAATACAAAACGCTCTACTCAGTTCTGGGGAAGTGGGTATGTGGTTAGGCATTGATTTTGGCACTTGTAATTCCAGTGCAGCCCTGCTACTGGATGGCACACTTAAACGGATTGCGGAACCTTTGAAGCATGACTATTGTTTCCCATCCAGCATTTTTGTCACAGCACAGGGGCAAATATTAGTGGGACACGCGGCGGAACACGCCCGTCAACAAGACCCCCAGCGATATTGCCACGAGTTTAAGCGAGATTTGGGTAGCGACACTCCCTATACTTTGGGTAACTGCCAACTGCTACCAGAAGAACTGGTGACTGAGGTGATCCGCAAGTTGAAAGTGGAAGCGGATCAGGTAGTCAAGGGGCGGGGGATGCAACCCCTCAGCGATGCCATTATTACTGTGCCAGCTACATACAAAGCTTACAAGCGCAAGATGATGCAAGAAGCGGGCATCACAGCAGGTTTTAGTCAAGTCGAGTTACTGGAAGAACCAGTAGCCGCCGCAATTTATTATTCTCGTCATGCACCCGTTGAAGAAGGTGAAATCATCTTAGTTTATGACTTGGGTGGTGGGACTTTTGATGCGACGCTGATTGAGAAAAGGGAGTCAGGATACAAGATTCTGGCAATGCCGAAAGGGTTGCCAAACTGCGGCGGTAAAGATTTTGACTGGGAAATTTATCAGCATCTCAAGCAGCAATGTAGTGAAGCTTTGGGGCGACGACTGGAGGATAAAAAAGATTGGCGCAATAAAGCCATTGTGGGCGATTTTTGTCGGCAACTCAAGCATCAACTGAGTGAGGCGGAAGAAGCACAAGTTTATATTCCCATTGGGGATGGGGAGTCTTATACTCTGACTCGGCAAGTTTTCAATGGCATGATTGAGCCTTTGATTGGTGAAACGATTGATTGTTGTGACCAATTGGTGAGGAGTGCGGGGTTAGAGTGGGGGCAAGTTAATCAAGTGTTATTGGTGGGGGGTAGTTGTCGCATTCCCTATGTGCAGGAAACTGTGGAAGGTAAATTTGGCAGACCGCATTTATTAGTAGATGAGCCAGAGTTGGCGGTTTGTTTGGGTGCAGCAATAGGCAAAGTTACACCTTTGCAGCTTCCACAACCACCACCAAGGCAATTGCAAATATCTCATCCTCTTTCTTCTGCGGAAGCTGAGATTATCAACCAAATTGATGAAGCTTTTGGATTGTCCCATGAAGCACAAAATCAAGAAGCTACAGTGGAAGATTGCCATCAACCCTCGATTTCGCAAGAGGATGATGTTCTACAGCAAATAAATCAGTTGTTCAGTTAACCAATTTCTTAGCAAAAATTCTCACATTTTTTATGTAAATTAGGAGGCAGTTATGTCTACGGTTCAAACATTTGATCGCAACATGATTAAAAATTACCTAGATTCCAAACAAAGTTGGAAATATTTGCAAGACCAAAACGGTAACTTTGTGGTTGAGTTTGCACGTGATGAAGATACAGGATGTGAATTATCTTTGTGGATGACTGTTGAGGGTGAAAACAAGTCAATTTACGCAGTTCGAGTTTATTCTGATAAGCGAATTTCCAAAAAAGATTGGGGACGTGCAATGAAGCTCTGTAATGAGTGGAATGCTCACAAACGATGGGGCAAAGCTTTTTTGCATATTAATAATCCTGATACTGATACGACTGCTCAGATTCTTGTTGAAGAAGAGATAGATTTAGAGACTGGAATTCACCAAGAACTACTCAATGATTTTACAAACACAGTCTTTGTGTCTGCTAATAACTTTTGGACTGAAGCTCATCAAAAAGGAGGTTTTTAAGAATAAATTGAGTTGATTGAATCAACTCAATTTTAACCAATACGGGAGATTTTGCTCTTTTTATAACAGAGTTGAATGACAAGTACCATAAACATAGCAGTAAAAACTAGATGCAAAATCTCCAGTTTTAAGTAGAATAGCAAATTTAAAGTTGATCGGTGCTTGACCAAAGCAATTGTACAGTTAGTAATTGATTTAGAATCTGGGGATGTTTTGCTCCTATTTAGTGATGGTTTATGGGAACACATGATGGAAGAAGAAATGCTCCAGGTTTTCAATAATCGGACATCAAAATCTACAAACTGCTGCCCAAAAATTAATGAAAATGAGACTGTAACAATGAGTTCCAGATAACGCCATATTTGTGTTTTTGAGCCTATACAAAACTGACACTTGAGGAGTGATGAGAGATGCTAAACTTTCTTTTAAATTCACCTGAAGAGCTACTTTCTCCTGGTACTAGGCTAGTAGGAGGAACATACATCATTAATAAGGTACTTGGACAAGGGGGATTCGGAATTACCTATTTAGCAAATGATTCCAAACTACAGCGTTCTGTAGCTATCAAAGAGTTATTTCCCAGGATGTTTGTCACTCGTCAGGGAAAGCAAGTTTCTCTCAGAAGTTCCACACAACCTTCAGATTATGAATATTTAAAAAAACGGTTTATTGAAGAAGCCCATGCCCTAAGCCGCTTCAATCATCCTGGCATTGTTAACGTCTACGCAGTTTTTGAGGAGAACAATACCGCTTACATAACTATGGAGTTTCTCAATGGCAAAACATTGCAGAAGTTGGTTAAAGAACAGGGAAAACTACCAGAAAAGCAAGCAATAGCATACATTGAGAAAATAGGTGAAGCGTTGACGATTGTGCATCAGGCAAACTTATTGCACAGAGATATCAAACCGGACAATATCATAGTCACTGATAATGGACGGGTCGTGTTGATTGACTTTGGAGCTGCAAGAGCCTTCGTCGCGGATAAGACACAACAGATGACAGCAATTTACACTGATGGCTATGCTCCTTTGGAGCAGTACGCAAGCAAGGCACGAACTGGTCCTTACACAGACATTTACGCATTGGGGGCAACGCTGTATTACTTGTTAACAGGAAAAGAACCAGTTAGTTCTCCCAACCGTAATTGCGGAGTGGAGTTGCCATCTGTACGGAAGCTGAATCCAGAGGTAAGTGACACAGTAGCACATGTGGTGATGCAGGCAATGGAGATGAAATATGAGCAGCGACCGCAGTCGGTGCGTGATTTCTTAAGTAAGCTGGTTGCCAAACCTGGACTAATAAGAATTTTGTTGAACATAGTGGGTTGGGTGATCGGCATAGGTATCAGTTTACTTGGTTTGCTAGGGGCGTTTTCTTATCCTATACCTGGCATACTGTTTATGTTGATGGACAGGCTTTCATTCCTCTCTATCCAATTCCCTTTTGGTTGAGAAGTTTGGTGGTAATTCTAACTTTTTTCCTCTTTTCCATATCGATGCCGTCTTCTGCGGCATGAGAAACAGTGCCGACTAGCAGCCCAATTCCTATCAAATGTCAACTATCTTTTTTGGCGCAGGTCGTAAACACATTATCTATTTTTATCGGAGAAATAATCTATGAAACCAGATAACATCGGTTTCTACGCCGATACAGGAAACGATTTTCACCAACAATTTGAGCCATTTGTTGCCGACCTGGATAATAATGGCACATTTGAAAGTATTGTCCAAGGCATTGACACAGACGGCGATAATATACCCGATACTTGGCTAGTGCAATCAGATACCAACAATGATGGCATTGCTGATGAAACTTTCTTAATTCAAGGTCTTGATAATAACAACGACGGTCAAATCGATGTTTGGCAAATTCAATCTGACATTGATAATAATGGCATTCCAGATGATATTTATCTAGTTGAAAATACTGCTGAATTAAATATTACAGATAACGAGTTTATTAGCGATGACTCGCAAATTATTGGCAATCCCGCCGATGATTTAGAACACTGGCATCAACAAACTTATCAAGATACTTGCGCTGTTTCCTGTCAAGAATTTATCCTTGATGATTTAACTGGACATGATTTCAGCGAAGACCAACTGCGTCAAGAAGCTTACGAAAACGGTTGGTACACCCCAGGTGGCGGTACACCAATGGAATGTATGGGCAATATTCTGCAAGTACATGGCGTGGAAGTAGAAAAAAATTACGGTGGCACGTTGGATGATATCAGTCAAAAACTGGCACAGGGAGACAAGGTAATGGTTGCTATTGATAGTGATGAAATCTGGAATCCCAATGGTATTGATGATGATGACTTACTCTCTAGTTTTGTCGGAATGCCGGGACAAGATGCTAACCACGCTGTGCAAGTGGTTGGTATTGATAGCAGTGACCCCAATAACCCAATGGTAATCCTCAATGATCCTGGGTCTGCTGGCGGTCAAGGAACGATGATTCCTGCTGATAATTTCCTTAATGCTTGGGAAGATAGCGGTAACTTTATGGTTGCAACGACTGGTAATGTTACTGATGGTACTATAGCTTCTGCTGCAAATATAGGTTTTGGTAGTCACAGTATTGGCGATAGTTCAGATGATTCTCAAGCAAGTTGGGATAGTTGGAATGCTCAACAAGCGGAAAATCGAGGCGATTGGGATAGTTGGAATGCTCAACAAGCAGAGAATCGAGGCGATTGGGATGCTTGGATGAGTGACTATACAGCAGGACTAGGCGATCCTGATTCAGCTGCTTTTTATGCCAACAGTGCAGCTAATCAATATGACCAAGCAGCTTCTTATGCAGAGAGTGCCATTAATGAGTACGCTCAAGCAGCTTCTTATACAGAGAGTGCCGCTAGCGCCACTGATTCGACCGTTTAATTTTCGCATACATACAAAAACTAATGACTAAAAAGTTCGTAGTATTCACGCAGCGTCTCGAAGAGAGGACTAAAGTCCTTACTACGTAACAAATCCACAATAGGTAAGGTTTTTATGCAAACAGTAGCACAACCTCAAGAAAATTCGACTTACCAAGAAAGTCAACCGACTAGTAAAACGGGTCAGTTAATTGTAAATATTCGTAAAACTCCCTTATTTCGTCAACTCATCCCCCAAGAGGCTGGTATTGGTTTGCCGATTCCTCTGCGTAAAGAGGGCAAGGTTTATGTCATCTTACCTTTATTTGGCTCGATAGTTAACAGGCAAGAAAAGGTGACATATATCTATCCACCTTTTAGCACGATTACTTTAGATTGGTCGAATCTCCAAGTTGTGGAATATGTGAATTTGCGCTTTCGCAACCCCGCACCTGAACTGAATTGGGAAGCAGAGGCTGGTATTTTCCCGCATCCGGCGGTATCTCAAATGACAATTGCTCAGTACAAAGAACAACGCCAAGAATTACTGACAATGTATGACAAGATGTTTGAGATGCTGGCTGAAGGTAGTGCTTTTCCTGATGAGTGGTGTAGGCGCTTTAGTGAGTTGTTTCACTTGTTGCTGGAACCGACTTTAGAAGCATATTATCGCGCTCTTGCGCCTAAATTCTGCGATCGCTTTCTTGGCATCAGTCAATAAAACCGTTGACTAGCGAACTATAGAACTTCTCAACCATTACAACATTAAAGAAAAGGATACTATGGCTTACCAACAACAAAAACAGAAAGTATTGCAATTATTCCAGTCTGCCCTATCCTTACCGCAAGTCTCGAAAAATGCAGATACAGAAAAACGCCTCAAAGAAGCAGAGACACATCTAGCCGAGGGGAAACTCTTTGTCGTCGTTTGTGGGGAGTTTAAGCAAGGTAAATCTAGTCTGCTCAATGCACTCCTGAATGAACCCGACCTTTTCCCTGTAGATGTAGATATTACTACTAACTTAGTAACTACTATCACTTATGGTCAGCGAGAAAAAATCACTGTTGTTGTGGGTGAAGCTGGAAAACAAGCAGCAAAAGAAATCCAAAGAAGTGAAATACCTGATTACGTTACAGAACAGCGCAACCAAAAAAACGCCCGCAAAGCAAAGTTATTAATCATTGAATCCCCAAACCCGCAACTTCGAGAAGGTTTGGTGCTAGTAGATACACCAGGGGTTGGCAGTCTCAGCGCTGAACATACAGCTGCTACCTATGCATTTATCCCTAATGCTGATGCCATTCTGTTTGTTAGCGATGCTTTCGCGCCCCTGTCTGCCAAGGAACTAGAATTCATTCAGGATACAATTGTCCCCCACTGCCAAAACTTGATTTTTGTTGTCACCAAAATTGATAAGGTGAGTGGTTATAAAACAGTGGTGGAGAACAACCTAGAAAAATTAGCTACTGTTTTAGGTCGTCCCAGCAGTGAAATTCCCATTATTCCCGTTTCCAGTAAACTCAAACTGGAATATCTGCTTTCTCAAAATACCGAAGACCTGGAAGATAGTCAATTTGCCTCATTAGAAACCCAACTTTGGCAATTGATCAGCCAACAGAGGGGTCAGTTATTACTGTTACGTGCTTTGAGCGAACTTGGGCGAGTAATTGCGGAAATTAAACAGCCAATTCAGGTAGAGTGGGAAGCATACCAGGAAAATAATCAGGAAAATTTAGATGCTTGGGAAAACCAGTTTCAGGATGCTAAACTGCGCTTGCAGAACCTATTAGAAAATAATGCTACTTGGCGAAGTCAACTCAGTGATGGACTTCAGGATATTCGCACCCAAATTTTAGAACAACTCCAGGATGGTTTTACAGCAATTCGTCGGCAGTCTAGTAAATATTTAGATGATCGCGTTCTGTTAGAAAGTCCAGAACAAATTGCCAGTCTTTTAGAAGCAGATATTGATTCTCTCATGTCTAACTTAGGACAACAATTGGGTTATTTATCTGCCAACTTGCAAGCGCAAATGGAGGCTGTAACTAACTTATCCCTCAATTCCTTCGAGGCTAGTTCTTTAGAACGGCAGAAGACTCAGTTTACCTTTGAAGATATCCAAGGAAAAAAACCAGGAATGGCAGGTAAGCTCATGCAAATGACGCGCAATGCCACTTTCAATATGTCGGCAGCTGGCACAATTGGAGGCGTTGCAGGAGCAGCAATTGGTTCACTTTTTGGAGGAGTAGGAGCGATACCTGGGCAAATTCTCGGTGCAGCAGTTGGAGGTACAATCGCGGGAATAGTTGGTCTAGTTTCTGGTGCAAAAGAAGGATTAGATCAGGTTAAAGAAAAAACTAAGCATACAGTTTCTATTGTAATTAAACAATTTATTGATGACAGTCAGATCCAATGTAGTCGGGCATTGAACAAAGCCATCAAAGAGTTAGAAACTTATTTGCGAGATGACTTCTTGGCACAGATTAAGCGGGAAAAAGATAATAGCGATCGCACTTTACGCTCTCTCCAGGATGCCCGTAAACTCTCCCAAGAGCAAGGTGTACAAAGGGCGAAGGAATTACAAGTCCAACTGGGACAACTCAACCAGGTACAAGCAGCTGTAGAACAATTAGCCAAAATTATCATTTCGTCATCGACAGCCGAGCTTTCTTCAGAAGCACCAACTCCCGCACCTCAAGCAACAGTTAATGACACACCTAAACAAACTGTGACTGCTGGTGCTGATAGTGGAGATTGGGCAAATGGATGAAATAACCTTACGCCAACAGGTGGATGAACTGTTTGCATCAGCCCTGAAGCGCACAGCTAATTTACCAGCACTCACCAACTTTCATAACCTATTGCAACAATGTCATCAGCGATTAAATCAACCAATGCGGGTAGCAATTGTGGGTTTGATCAAAGCTGGGAAGTCTACCATGATGAATGCTTTGCTGGGTGAAACAGTAGTAGCAACTGGTGCAGTGGAAGCCACTTTTAATGTTAACTGGCTACGCTATGGAGAAAAACCCTCTTTGCTGGTGCATTTTAAAGATAGTCGCCGCCCACCAGAACCTAAGCCTGTAGAAGAACTGGCGGCGCTGACTTTGCGGGCTGAGGAAAACCGGGATTATTTGTTGAGTATCAAATATATCGAGGTTGATTACCCAAATCCGATTTTGCAAACTTTTAACCTCATTGACACACCTGGTTTGAAGTCTTTCTATCAAGATGACTCTGTAAATACACTAAAATTTTTGCAATTACATGGTGATGAATTAACAGCAGTCACACAACAAGAAGCCAGCAATGCTGATGCCGTACTCTATCTGTTTAGTCACAGTTTTGGTGCTGAAGATAAATTAATTGTCGAGCAGTTTCAGGGGCCTGCTGTGGGTCAAGCTACACCGATTAACGCCATAGGTGTATTGACCAAAGTTGATGTTTATGATGTGCCAGAACCAATGATAGACGGACATAGAGTTGCTCGGCGGTTGTCAGCACATGGGCAGGTGACTAATCTTTTTTATACTATTTATCCCGTATGTGGACTTCTGGCTTGGGGAGCGCAAACCCTGACACCAGATGAATTTGCCATTTTGCTGGAGCTAACCCAAATTTCGCGATCGCGATTTGAGTCTCTGTTGCAAAATGTAGAACGCTTTGAGCAACGCGAGTATCCTGATATCCCCGTCCCACCAGAAAAACGGCGAATTTTGCTCCAACGATTAGGGCAATATGGCGTAGGTTTAGCTGACAAACTCATCCGTCAAGGAATCAACAATCAAGCAGATTTAAGCAACGAACTCCTCAAACGTAGTGGTGTCCCCGAACTGCGCGACTTGATTCTCTCCCACTTTGGACACCGGGCTTTTTTGATTAAACTCAGTACGGGATTGCGACAAATTGATACCGTAGCTTTTCAAGAACGTCAGCGATTGGGAGGGACGCTACGGCAGATTGTGGACGAGATTGCGGGCAAGTTTGAAGCCATAAACTCACAGGAACACGCTTTTAAAGAACTGGAAGTTTTGCGGAGTTATTACGAGGGGAAACTGGAATTTGATACCGAAGAAGTCAAACAACTTTTGCAAGTAACGGGTGAATACGGTACATCGTGCGGAGAACGTCTCGGATTAGACGATCGCGCCACCATTGCCGAAATGTTGACTACAGCCGCAGAACGCACCAGTTATTGGCATCAGAGGGCTGACGATTTCTTTGGAGGCGATCGCCAAACTCTCACAGCCGCAAAAGTCCTAGCTCGTTCCTATGACCGCATTCTCTACCGCGTCCAGAAAGCCAAAGAGTACCTAGAAATCTAAATTTTTTCTACTTTTATCGACCACAGGAACAGTTTTATGTATAGTAAATCCTGGTCAGAAGTTGTAACCAATTTATCAAAAATATTTCCTTGGTTTACCCAATATCACCAAGCACAGGAATTGGCGTTAACAGCAGAAGCGAGTGTACGTAGACTCAGCGGTTTATCACTAACTTCCTCAGATGAACGTGACATTATCTCTGTGTTAAATTCCACCTGCTTATTACTCGATCGCTTGGTGGAAAATCCCCAACTTCTGCAAACTGATCAAAAGCATACCCCCGTCGTCACTGAGCAAATAACAGCAAAGGAAATTCCTCTGCCTACAGTCGAAGCTCTTGTAGCTCCAGAAATTATACCTGAAGTACCAACCCTAGAAATTGCCCCAGAACCAAAACTATCAGCCACAGGTGAAGAACTAATTAAACTGCGGGATTGGGTATTGTTAGCAAAAACAGGCGGCGCAGCGCCCAAAGCAGAAATGTTGGAGGTTTTGTATCAAAAATTAGGGCAAATTCTGGCAAAGGAAGGCGTTACACCTATAGAAGAGGTGGGTATTTTTAATTACGAACGACAGCAGGTCATATCTACGCAAGCCACAGATGATTCAGAGAAACAAGACTGTATCTGTGACACTGTACGCCCTGGCTACTTGTTTAATGGCAAACTGATCCGCCCACAGGAAGTAATTATCTACACATTTGATGCCTCCGACTCTTCAGTAGAAAATTCAGTTAATTAAGCCCAAAATGAAGAGGGAAAAATTATGCACTTAGGTATCGATTTTGGCACTTGCTATTCCAGTGCTGCAAGGAGGCGAAGAGAAGCAATGAGATGGGTTAATAAATTCCTGAGGCTTATGGTTGTTATGTTGATGCTAATTAGCATTGCTGGTTTTGCAGGCACGAAGGATTGTTTCGCGCTCTCATCCAACACAATTTTAGCAGAAAATGTTAGTTTCCAAATCCAATCAAATGGAACAAAGCAACAACTACTGAAACAAGTCAAAACTACAATTCGTTCGCTTGACAAATATCAGCAGCAAATTGAAAAATTGAAACAAGATCTTTCTACAGAAGCAAGTAATTATTATCAAGACTTAAGTCAGCAATTGTCTGATATCCGAGTTGAATCCCATGAAAAATTAGTGAGAAAATGTCAAGAATATATTGGAACTTGTGATTTATTAGAACGAACGGCAATTCTCAGACACGATCTAGCTTGGATTGAGGCTAGATTAGAGAATATCTCTAAAACTTTTGGTTATTTGCAACAAAAAGAATGGCGGCTATCCCATTTTCTTAAAACCGATACACCAGTTTCACCAGAAGAGCGAGATGAAATCTACAGTTTGATTGCTAACACCAAATTAATTATTGATATGCAAATTCCACTTACAGATGGAATGGAGCTTGGCAGATTAGAACAGGAAATCTTTAACCAGTTAAGAAAAACCTGAAAGAGCAATTATGATGTTAGAACAAAAAAAGAAATATAATTCGGTGCAAATCAAAAATATCTCGAAAAAATATGCTGTTTATCGAGATGCTATTCATGCTTTGCTATACGAACATCCAAAAGGTGTTTCAGAAGCAGAAATTGTCAGTCAATTAGAAATTTCCCAGTCAGACTGTCAGGAATTGCTATATTTTGGCGAGTTCCATCGGCAAGAGATTCATGGAAATGTCGATGAGCGGGGTATTTTGTACAATACTCGTAAAACTGACCCTCCCGCTCATTCCTTAGAATACGAGTTACAAATTCTCAAACAAAATAGACATCCATTATTAAAATTTGTGATTCGTTTTGCTTTGGTTTTGCTATTGCTACTGGTAATAGTGTTTTTTGTTTATCCATATCTAAATAGTTCTCATAATTCAGCAATTGCATCTCTCAATCACCGCATTGAGCAGATAAAACTAACTGCCACTAAATTCAAGTGCGAGTGGTACTGGCGTTCAGGAGACTCTTGTTATGTTAACGGTCGATTATTAACTAAAACTCAGTTTCAGCAAGAGTTTAAGAATTTCTTGCAATAAAGTTTACAACATTCAATTCAATTATTTCTGCTGTAAGTAAGCAACTATGCGTTTAGGAATAGATTTCGGAACTTGTTACTCTAGTGCTGCCTTACTACTAGATGGTAGCCTCACTGCGATCGAGAACCCCCTGCAACCGGGTTACTGCTTTGCCTCTAGTGTATTTTTAACCGCACAGGGAGAAATTCTAGTAGGGCAAGCGGCGGAAAACTCCCGACAACAAGACCCGCAAAGATATCGGCGTGAATTCAAGCGGGATTTAGGCAGTTCCGACCCCTACACTTTGGGTAATCGTCCGATGTTACCAGAAGAATTGGTGACTGAGGTAATCCGCAAGCTGAAAACCGAAGCCGAAAAGGTGGTCAAAGCATGGGGAGAGAAATTCCTCAACGATGTGATTATTACCGTACCTGCTACATATCAAGCATATAAGCGGCAAATTATGCAGGAAGCTGGGATAAAAGCCGGATTTACTCAAGTTGAGTTATTAGAAGAACCAATCGCCGCCGCCATTTATTACTCCCATCACTCCCACGTCAGGGAAGGAGAAATCATCCTAGTTTACGACTTAGGAGGCGGCACTTTTGATGCCACACTGATTCAAAAACAAAATTCCGGTTACAAAGCCCTCGCTATGCCGAGAGGATTGACCAATTGTGGAGGTACTGACTTTGACCGCGCAATTTATCAGCATTTGAAGACTCAGTGTAGTGCATCTCTGCGTCAACAACTCGATGCCAAAGAAGCATGGTTAGCGAGAGCAATTGTATCTGATCTGTGTCGTGACCTCAAGCATCAATTGAGTGAAGCACAAGAGGCAACGATTTATATCCCAATGGGTTTGGGTGCGGTTGAGCCTTACTCCCTGACTCGACAAGCATTTAACAGCATGATTGCACCGTTAATAGACGAAACTATTGATTGCTGCGACCAATTGTTGAGAAGTGCGGAGATTAAATGGCAGCAGGTTGACGAAGTGTTACTGGTGGGGGGTAGTTGTCGTATTCCTTATGTGAGAGAGGTTGTAGAGAGGAAACTGGGGCGAGATGCTTTACTGGTGGATAAGCCAGAGTTGGCAGTGTGTTTGGGCGCAGCGATTTATGAAATGCGGCAACCTTCTAGACTGCAAGATCCTACTTCAACATCTGCTGATTCCCAAGTTGTTGCTAATGTACCTACAATAGTTGAGATTAAAGAGCGATCGCCCTACATTGAGCAACCTGAAAAGCCAATTATTATCCCAGATCAATCTACCCCTGCTAATATAACCTTTGAGGTACTAGCTACAGTTAAGGTGAATGACAAATGGGGTTACATTGATCGCACAGGTAAATTTGTCATCCCACCTCAATTTGATTATGCCAGACCGTTTTTCGATGGGCTAGCGAGGGTTGAGGTGAATGGCAAATATGGTTATATTGATTCCACTGGTAACTTTGCTATCTTACCTCTATTTGATTATACAGACCCGTGGTCGTTTCTCGACTTTTCAGAAGGTCGAGCTACAGTTAAGGTGAATGACAAATGGGGTCACATTGATCGCACAGGTAAGTTTGTCATCCCACCTCAATTTGATGATGCTGATTCATTTTCAGAAGGGCTAGCTGCTGTTAGGATGAATGGCAAATATGGTTATATTGATTCCACTGGTAAGTTTGTTACTCAACTGATATTTGATAATGTTTATTCATTTTCAGAAGAGCTAGCTGCGGTTGGGATAAATGGCAAATATGGTTATATTGATTCCACTGGTAAGTTTGTTATTCAACCTGTTTTTGATCGTATTGATGTTTATCCTAATCGTTGTAACGGTGTAACTTTGAGTAGGGGTCTTGAGTCTTCATTTTCAGAGGGACTAGGTAGAGTTAAGATGGATAGCAAATATGGGTACATTGACAGTACTGGGAAAATAATCATTTCACATCAATTTGACTTTGCTTCTCAGTTCTACAAGGCAGAAAAAATAATCCGGACTGAAGCAGATAAAATAAAAACGGAAGTAATAGTAAAAGCTGAAACAGATATAATAACTGAACCAGAATCGGTAAAGTTATATTTTTCAAAATTATTTCAGCATTTGAGAAATAAGGAATTTGAATATTCTGTCAATGTTAGTTACAGTAATTACCTTCTTAGGTGTGTAGCTAATAAAATTGAAAATTTTCCTCAATTAGGAGGTATGTTTACACAAAGACATAGGATAGTTATTGCAATAACTTATCTAAATGCTCCAACCTTTGAAACTTGGAAACAATTCGTTGATAGTTGTAATACTAATAATTTTGTAGATAGGCTAATTAACTTCAGAGATAATGCAATATTTGACAGGATTGCTTTTTATGCACCCATTGCTGTTGTCGAAGAGCTTAATTCGCCTCTTGCATTGAAAATTGTTAAGGAAAAACCCCTTTACAGACAGTTTATCAAACAGCAGGAGTCTTCGCCTTATCAAAAAGCTATATATACACTCCCTGGAATTTATGAGATAAAATCCCAACAGGTTGTACTTGCTGAAGCAGGTACTTGGTTTGAGCCGATCAAATTCACCAAACAGAGAGACAAGATAAAAGAAGCTCTCATGTGTTAAATATTTATTGTGTATAATATCAAAACTATGAGACTGGGGATTGATTTTGGCACTTGCTATTCCAGTGCTGCACTACTATTAGATGGTGTTCTCAGACCCATCAAAGAACCACTCAAATTAGGTTTCTCTTTCCCTTCTAGTATCTTTGTCACTAAACAGGGAGAAATTGTTATTGGTCAAGCCGCCGAAAACCAACACCGCCTTGACCCGACTCGCTATTGTCGTGAGTTCAAACGGGATTTGGGTCAAACAGTTCCCTATCAATTAGGCAATTGGCAATTCTTACCAGAAGACTTGATTAGTCAAGTGATTCGCAGGTTGAAAAGCGAAGCGGAAACAATGGTTAATTCTCCCCTAACAGCAGCAATTATTACTGTCCCGGCGAGATATCAAGCTTATAAAAGACAAATGATGCTCAAAGCTGCAAAACAGGCAGGATTTACAGAAATCAGTTTGCTAGATGAACCTTTAGCGGCAGCTATTTACTATGCTCAAAAAGGTAGCGGTGGACATCGTTTAGAGGAGGGAGAAAATCTCTTAGTTTATGACTTGGGTGGAGGGACTTTTGATGCAGCATTAATTCAAAAGCGACAGAATGGTTATAAAATTCTTTCTCCCCCTGTCGGTGATGAAAACTGTGGGGGTATCGACTTCGATCGCCAAATTTATGCCGACCTCAAGCATCATTTTGCAAGTGACCCTGTAGGAGAGTTAATCAATTCCCAACGGCGCGATTTAGAAGCTTTACGCACTCGATTAATCGTCGCTGATTGGTGTCGAGAGTTCAAGCATCAATTGAGTGCAGTTTCTGAGTATGAAGATATCCTGCCTATTGGAGGCTCATCCCAAGTTTATCACCTCAATCGACTGGCATTTGAAGACATGATTACACCATATATTGACCGCAGTTGTGAGTTGTGTCAGCAGTTGGTGAGACAAGCAAATCTTTCTTGGGATAAAGTAGATCGCATTTTATTAGTGGGTGGTAGTTGTCGCATTCCCTATGTTCAACGCCGATTAGAACAAGAGTTTAATTGCAAGGTCATTCGTGTTGATGAACCAGAATTAGCTATCTGCTTTGGGGCAGCAATTTATGGTGCAGAAACATCAACAAAACCTAAGGAAATTCAGCAAAACAACCAACCAGTTGAACTGCAAGTAAAATCTGAAGAATTAAATCAGAATAACAGACAATTTGAACGGGAAACAAAATCCGAGAAATTTGACCGGAAAAATAGACAAGCTGAACTCGAACTAAAACAAGAAAAACAGCGCCAAGAGGAAGTGAAAGCCTATTACACTCAGGCTAATACTTGCTATCAGCAAAAAGACTTTCAAAAAGCGATCGCTCTTTACACCCAGGTCATTCAGTTAAATTCCCGTAGTGCTGAGGCTTATGCTAAACGTGGCAGTTCCCATTATATGTTAGGTGATTTTCAAGGAGCGATCGCAGATTACACTGAAGCAATAGCTTTAAGTCCCAACCATGCGACAACCTACATCAACCGAGGCAATGCCCGTTGTATGATAGGCGATTTACAAGGAGCAATAGAAGATTGCGAGCGGGCAATTCAGATGAATTCTAACTCTGCAAGTGCTTATGCTAATAGGGGTAACGCTCGTTCTGCTTTAGGTAATTTGCAGGGTGCAATGGAAGATTACCAACAAGCACTCAACATTAATCCTAATTTTCCCGAGGTTTTCCAAAACATGGAAAAGGTCAAGTTGCAATTGAAGAACCAACCACAAAACTCAATATGAAAGTCCATAATTTCTTAATATTTATTTGAACTAACAATAGAGTATTTATTTTTTTATGAACGATCTACCAAGAGAAAAACTGCATGAAATTATTATTCAGTATGGTCGCTCTATTTATGATGATCTAAAACTCTGTGAAGCATTGTTGCGAGATTTTTGCGGTCAGTATCGAAAGGAAATATCTGTGTTAGTGACAGCCCTGAAACAAGGAATTGTCAATGAATTGCTGAGGTCATCAAACTTACCACAGGAAGTTATATTGACCAAGCTGACGAAAAAATTAGAGTCTGATGTAGGGCTTGCTGCTGATGCTGCCCGTTGGGCTGTGGAATCGTGGGCGCTGGTATTAGGAGTAACTTTTTCTTGTCAAGTGAATCAAGTTGCACGCTTGTTTCCATCTCTTTTTCCCTGTTTCCTCATTAAGCAGCAACCAAACTTTACATTTTTCTTGTCCTTATCTTGCATAAATCCCTGTTTCCATCCTGATGGACAAGTGAAAAAATAAATGCTCTGGGAGCAGAGGAGAAGGAAATGATTGCAATATAACTCTGAATTGGTTTCATCCTCACAAGTTCCTCACAAATTTGTCTTTATCATTGATTGTCAATCTCCAAATTTATCTTTTGGGGAAATATTCAACATGAATTCTTGTCATTAATTTTGACAATTAAACAGTCAAGTTACAAGTTAAAAAATGTTGCTCAGTTATTGTTATAAAATATGGCTTCTGAGAGGATATACCTAAAACGATTACCTAGGAGATTTGTCAGAAATAAAAAATAGAAATTTTGATAAAGGAGGCATAGAGTATGGCAGGTACGAGACCTGGAGGCGAATTATCAACTCGCCCATTGCACTTTGTTTGGATTTGCGACTGTTCTGGCTCAATGTCTGTTGGCGGGAAAATCCAGAGTTTAAATAATGCCATCAGACAAACAATACCATTAATGCGAGAGGCTGCGGACGATAACGCCAATGCACAGGTATTAGTTCGCGCTATCAAGTTCTCTGATGGAGCGCAGTGGCATGTTTCTCAACCCACACCTGTAGAGAATTTTGAATGGACAGATTTGACTGCTGATGGAGTGACGGATATGGGTAAAGCACTGTCTTTGGTGGCAGAACAGCTAAAGATACCGCCCATGACTGATCGCGCTTTACCCCCAGTTTTAGTGCTGATTTCTGATGGCCAACCCACTGACGATTTTGGCAGTGGACTCAAAAAACTCATGGAACAACCCTGGGGAAAGAAAGCAGTGCGAATTGCGATCGCAGTGGGACAAGATGCAGATTATGAAGTGTTGCAGAAATTTATTGGTAACCCCGAACTCAAACCCCTTCCTGCCAACAATCCTGACGATCTAGTCAAGCGGATTCGATGGGTTTCTACCGCAGTTGTGAAGTCTGCCTCTTCTCCAGCTAGTCAACAACAGGGTGCTATGGCATCGTCGATGAATGTCCCAATCCCTCTAGTTCCGGAAACGGTGGTTGATATAGGCGCGGATGTGTGGTAGAGGAGGAACTCTATGGAAAACAGAATAGACACACCAGAATGGCGATGCATCGGTGCATCAGTTCTAGGAGCCTCCCATGAGCGGACTAACCTACCTAACCAGGATGCTATCCAGTGGTATCCAAATTTAGGCAAAGGGCCACCATTAATTCTGGCAGTCTCCGATGGGCATGGCAGTCCGAGAAATTTTCGCAGTGATATAGGTGCAAAAGTTGCAGTTGACACAGCGACAAGAGTCTTCAGGGAGTTGTTTGTCGAGGGTGATTTAGGGAAAGAACGGGATAAAGCGATCGCCATCAAAGACATAGCTCAAAATTTCTGGTTGCCTCAAAAACTAGTGCGTGATTGGAAGGAAGCAATTAAGAAGCACTGGCAAGAAAACCCAGCGTCCGATACCGACCAAGCATGGCAGCGAGTTGTAGAAAAAGATGGTCAGCCAGCTGTTGCTGCCATTCAGAAACATCCCGAAATTGCCTATGGAGCCACTCTCTTAGTTGTTTTGGTGACAGACTCCTTCATTCTTTACTTGCAACTGGGTGATGGTGACATTCTTTGTGTGGACTCCAAAAGCAAAGTCACTCGACCTATACAGCGAGATCCCAGGCTAATAGCCAACGAAACCACCTCACTTTGTATGCCTGATGCTTGGAAAGAGTTTCAAATTGTTTTGCAGCAATATCCCCAAGGGGAAGCAGACAAGATGCCAGCTTTGATCCTGGTATCTACAGATGGCTATGCCAATTCCTATTCCACAGAGGAAGAATTTCTTAAAATTGGTCAAGATTATCTGCGGATGATCCGAGGGGAAGGAACTGAGCGGGTAGCGCGAAAACTAGAAGAATTCCTGAAAGAGACTTCCTCTGGTGGTAGTGGAGACGACATTACACTCGGCATCATCAGCCGAGTTGAGCAGGGTTATAAAGATGAGGAATTAAAGCGTATGAATAGCTTAGAAAAAAATGTCTCAGATTTTGACACTAAAATCAGTCATTTAGGTAGTAAACATAATTCACTGAGCAAGGTGGTTTCTCGACACGGGCAGTTATTAATTGTGGCTTTTTTTTTAGCGATCGCTAACATCGCCTTTAGCTCCTTGCTTTTTTTTCGCATAAATCATCTAGAAAAACAGCAAAAAGCCTTTGAACAGCATTTAACTGACGTACAACAGAGTTTGCAAAATACCCAAGAGCAATTACAAAAACTAACTCAAAATCAAAACAAGCAGCCAGTAGCAAAACCACAAACAACCTCCCAGCAAAATAGACAAAGGTAACGATAAAAATTATCACCAGTAGCAAACCAATGGCTCATCCAAAAGTCGTCATTGTCATGGCAAGATGCAGCCACTCCAAACAAGGCTTCGGTATTCGTGTTGAAGAAAAATCCTCCCAACATTGGGTTGCAGATTGGGCATTTGCCATCAAAGAAGCAGCAGCCAAGCGAGAAGGTTATGACCGCAGTGAAATTG
The DNA here is from genome assembly GCF_009725235.1 of Scytonema sp. UIC 10036. The sequence goes on along the minus strand of NZ_WJFC01000087.1, from coordinate 22,007 downwards.
CTGGCAGCTTTGAGATTGATGCAGCCTACCCTGGCTGTCCTCACTGCGAAGAATCAAGTTTTGTGAAGTGCGGCTCCTGTGGCAAAGTCGCTTGCTGGGATGGAAAGCGCACAACTCATACTTGCCCCTGGTGTGGATGCAAAACAGAAATTAGCGGTTCAATCAAAAACTTGAGTGTGGGAAAAGACCTTTGAACGATATACCACGAGAAGAACTCCACAAAATCATTGTCCAGTATGTAAAACCTTCCTTACCAATGAAGGCCAATATTTCTTTTCCCGACAATGATGGTGATTATACATTAAACCTTACATGCCCTTCTGATGAAGGGAACCCAACTTGACGTTAAGAGGCAAATATTATGGCAGTACAAAATCAATTCAAGGCTTGCTTAAAACAAATTTCCCCTCCTATTACTGGACAAGCTCAATATCAAATTTTACCCAATCAAGTAACAGTAATTGGACGAGAGCCAAACTGTCAAATTGTGCTAAATTCCGCACATTATCAAGGGGTTTCTCGTCGCCATGCAGAAATTCGTCCATTAGGATCTAACTGTGCCAACGGTTTACCGCTTTTTCAGATTTGTGATTTGGGCAGTGCAAACGGTACTTATGTTAATGGTCAGCTATTACAAGGATGTCACAGTTTGCAAGTAGGCGATCGCATCAAACTTGGTCAACATGGTCCCGAATTTATCTTTGAATGTCAGTCTGCTTATGGGGTGATGCCATTACCAGATCCTCAGCTTGCGCCACCCACAGTATATGAGTATGGCTCTTCGCCTCCTCCAACTTATCCAACAGCAGTCCCGCCACCGTCACAACCCAATTCTATTCTTTGGAAAACCTTAGCAGGAATTGCTGCTGGCATTGCTGTGATCTATTTAATTAATAATTATCGGCCTACACCACAGATAACTTCACGCCCAACTACTGCATCTTCGGGACAAACACAGGAACCAGCACCAGCAACAACTTCTACTCAAGAAAATTCAGGTGTGATTGTAAAAGGAGCAGAAGTATTTGATCGGTACTTTAACGTTGGCGATCCCAAACGTCACGAAGATGTGACAATTACAAACAAATCCTCAGGAGAGGAACATCAAGCAGATATTTTAGTTTCTGATGTAGAAGCAAAGGGTAATTTTTCTACTTCAGAAGTCAAATTTGTAGTGCATTTTTATGATGCACAAGGTAATCAAGTCGCTAACCCTAAGGGTCTTCATTATAAACCAGACCCCCAACAGTGGACAGCAGGCACAAAAAGTACAGTTTGGTTTGAATTACCGCCTCGAAATGTCAGATCACAGGTTAAAGTGATGTCCTTTGAACGTTAACTTAACTACTGCACGAATAAATGTTTGTAGGTTATTCCAATTTTGAATTACTAACCATGACAGGCTCACAAAATTACAGAGCATTTTTACAACAAATATACCCCAATGCCACTGGACAGGGACAAACTCATTATCCACTTTCAAGCAACCAATCAATTATCATTGGACGCGAAGCTGGTTGTCAGATTTTGCTAGACTCTAAACATTACAAAGGGGTTTCTCGGCGACATATAGAAATTCGCCCTTTGGTGTCTCAGTCTACAAGTGGTATGCCTCTTTGGCAAGTCTGTGATTTGGGGAGTGCTAACGGCACTTATGTTAACGGTCAACGCTTGCAAGGATGTCAAACTTTGCAAATAGGCGATCGCATAAAACTTGGTTTGCATGGCCCCGAATTTATCTTTGAATGTCATGTCAATGCACCAGTCCCCCATGCGCGTCCTTTGGCAATCCAACAAAGTGATTCGGCGTTGCACCTGAGCCAAATTTTTCCGATAGTTTCCACAAAGCAGGATTTACTCAAGAAAGCTTACCTGATACCGGGTGTAATTACAATTCTCTTAGTGGTGGGATTGTTTAGTTCTATTGGTCAACCTCAAACTTTCAACGCTCTGTTAGCAATCTATCTAACTGTTGCAGGTTACTACTTTATATATAAACTCAGTGGCAAACCTAAGCCTTGGTGGTTGCTAGCAGGTTCAGCTTTGTCCACCATCTTGATTTTACTTAGCCCAATTTTATCTTTATTTATCTTTGTTTTTCGTGAAATCCTTCCAGGTGAAATATCCAGAGGTGAAAACGTAGATTTTTTTACCGTACTACTTAGGATGTTTTTTGGTGCAGGCTTAATGGAAGAATTACTCAAAGCCTTGCCAGTATTTGCCCTGCTGTGGCTAGGAACGCAACTTAAATCACCTTGGCGAGAGCGAATAGGCGTGTGGGAACCCTTAGATGGTATTTTATTGGGGACAGCTTCTGCAGCTGGTTTTACCCTCTTGGAAACTCTGGGACAGTATGTACCTGGGATAGTTCACAATGTAGCTGCTCAAGCAGGAGAAGGAGCAGGAGAACTGTTCGGCATACAGTTATTAATTCCGAGAATTATCGCTTCAGTCGCCGGACACATGGCATACAGTGGTTACTTCGGTTATTTCATCGGTTTAAGTGTACTGAAACCTGCTAAACGCTGGAAACTCTTAGGAATTGGCTATCTAACCGCATCAGGGTTGCACGCACTTTGGAATGCATCAGATGCAATAGGTAAATTAGTCACAGCCGTAGCAGGAGTTTTGGCTTACGCATTCCTCATGGCAGCTATCCTCAAAGCCCGTCAACTTTCACCCACGCGATCGCAAAACCAAGCCACTCGTTTTCATACCCAGAACTATCCCTAAATCATGCTGTAGTTCTTCCATGTTGGAGGTTTAACTATGACACTAGCCAAAAATATTACTGCCCGATTTGATAAAGCACTGCGGTTTGCCATTTGGGGAGGAATTGGTGGTGCGATTGGTGACATAGTGAGTGAGCCTTTTCTGGGAGTTTACCGTGGCTCAAACTCGCTCATTGAGGAAATGATTCATTCTAGTTTATGGTTTGGCATCATTGGTGCAGGCATTGCCGTATCATTGTTAATCGCCTCGGCTCAGTATTTGAAACGGGGGTTGCAGATTCAGCAAGCCCTGCAAGATGGGGTATTACTGGGTTTTGTCGCCGGTGCGATCGCTGGTGCTATTGCCGAATACACATACCTCAGTGTGGGACCGACAGAATTTTTACGAGTGATTTGTTGGGGAATTGCTGGCGGCTTGCTGGGATTAGGCTTGAGTTTTCGGATTCCCAACTTAGGGCGATCGCGTGGTTTAGGAGGCGGTTTAGCTGGTGGTTTATTAGGTGGGTGTTTATTTGTTTTCTTCGCCGTTGTCAATCATACGTCATTAATAACAGGTCGTTTAACTGGCTTTTCTGCGATTGGATTTTGCATTGGTTTAATGATTGCGATCGTCGAAGCCACATTTCGAGAAGCTTGGTTACAAATTCACTACAACCCCAGAGAAGTACGGACAGTTAGCCTTGGTTCTCAACCTGTCAGTATTGGCGGCGACCCCAATCTCTGCACAATTTACGTCCATAATGCACCACCAATGGCGCTGCGTTACCAACTTGATCAAGGACAAATCCTGTGTGAAGATATACCAACAGGCACTACCCATCCACTTCAGCCAGGGGATAAACAAACCTTGGGAACAGTGACAATTGTTCTCTGCACTGCCAATTCCTTACCACAACCAAACATATCTGCTCAAAACTCCCCCAAAACTGTACCTCAACCCCCGCATCATTTTTCTTTGCACGTCAAATATCAGGACATTCCCCTCACCGATGGGGCGCAGTTAACGGGAAAAGAAATTCCCGGTTTAGAACCGCAAGTAGCTGGTGGTGTAGTAGCACAGGTGAATAATAACCCCCAAGACCCAACTATTTTGGGATTAAAAAACTGCTCACACCGAGTTTGGACAGCAACACTCACCAGTGGCGAGCAAAAGCAAATTGAATCCGGGCGCAGCATCAAACTAGCTGCGGGTACAAAAATCAACTTCGGTTCAGTTGTAGGAGAAATCAGATCATGAATGATATACCCAGACAAAAACTCTGTGAAATTATTATTCAATATGGTCGCTCAGTGTGCGACGATCCCCTACGTTTAGAGGGACTGTTACGCGATTTTTGTGGACAGCATCGACGGGAAATCTTCATTTTGGTCAGCACCCTCAAAGAAAAAGTGCCTGCGGAGCTTTTATCATCAAAAAACAGCGTACCGCAAGAGGTTTTGTTAGCAAGACTGAGCAAGCGCATTCAGGAGAATCTTGGTTTTGCTGAGGACACTGCGCGTTGGGCTGTGGAGTCTTGGGCTTTAGCCCTTGGAGTTTTGTCCAGTACAACTTCTCACCAACAGAAGCCACCCGAACTATACCCCCCATCTTTTCCTAACCTTAAATTTGATGAGCAAGGATTGGAAACAGAAGAGAAAAAACCTTCACCCAAATTATTACAAACTACCCTTCCAAAACTGCCTACAATTCCAAAAAATAGATGGAAAAAAGCCTTACTTACTGCGGGTGGAGTTTTGTTATTGGGATTAGGAGTAACTCAAATTTATGGGTATTGGCAGGCAGGTTATCCGCGCCTTCAATGGCTCTTGAAAACGAAAAATTGGGCAGATGCTGATATGCAAACGACGGACATTATGCTGCAAGCTGCCAACCGGACAAAATTTAGCTACCTTACTCCAGAGTCTATACAAAATATATCTTGTGAAGATTTGAATAAAATAAACAGACTTTGGGAAGAAAATAGTGATGGACGTTTTGGATTCCGTATTCAGAATCAAGTCTGGAAGACTATTAAAAGTCAGTCCCAAAATGATACGGCTCTTGATATTTTCTTTCGTCGGGTTGGTTGGCTTTCAAAAGAGGATAATGTACTTTGGTTAACCTGGAACAGAAAAAATATTGAGTCAAATGCTCCCAAAGCACACCTTCCTCTTGGCTGGTTAGTCCAGGTAGACTCTGCTGATGGAAGTTTTGCATCGAGTGGTCAAACCATTAAGAAAACCCACCTTAACAATATGAAAGGGCTATTTAAGAGGCTTGATATTTGTGGATTATAAACATTCAATTTTATCTATAAATAGAAGGTGAAAATGAACGATATAGCTAGAGAAAAACTCCATGAAATTATTATTCAATATGGTCGCTCAGTGTGCGACAATCCCACACGCTTGGAAGGACTGTTACGCGATTTTTGTGGACAGCAACGCAGAGAAATTTCTGTAATTATCGGTGCATTAAGAGAGCAAATTCCTGCCGATTTACTCCGTTCACAAAACAGTGTCCCACCAGATATATTATTAGCTCGATTAACAAATCGACTGCAAGATAATCTTGGTTTAGCAGAGGATGCAGCACATTGGGCAGTAGATTCTTGGGCTTTAGCTTTGGGAATTATTTCTCACCCTAGAGGAGAAAATGTGCATTCCAATTCACAATCAATACCCCAACAGCCTACAAATTCTCAAGTTAATTCAGGAGGATATTCCCCACCACCAACAGTACTAGAACCCCATCGTCGGGAAAATATTTATCAACCTAATACACCAGTACTTACACCATTTATTGTCAATCCTCCCCCTCAAGCCAATGCTGCTCAATACGGAACAAAGAAAGTTGAATATGCAGGTTTTTTTACAAGGTTTGTAGGATTATTTTTCGATTGGTTCTACGCAGGCATCTTAAATGTAAGTACTATTTACTTAGTCGGCTTAATCGTTAATTTTGACATTATGGCAGACGATAGTGAGATGTCAGTAGTAATTGTGTCTGTTATTGGTACTATTGTGTATTGGCTTTGGTATGCCTTGTGGGAAAGTTCTGCAAAACAAGCCACACCTGGCAAAATGATAGTAGGAATTATGATCACAGACCTGAATAGTAATAGAATTTCTTTTGCAAGAGCTACAGGAAGATTTTTTGGCAAGATTATTTCCGCATTCAGTTTAGGTATTGGTTTCCTTATAGCAGTATTTACTGAGAAAAAACAAGCCCTTCATGACATTATGGCTGGAACTTTAGTCGTAAAAAAAAGGTAATATGGATTGGATTAAGTCTCTGCTAGAAGCACCGATAAAAACTATACTTGTTGTTGCTGGTTTGGCTTTCATTATTACTGCTGTTGTTGGTAAACTCAGCAGTTGGGTTGAATTAAATTACAGATGGCAACGTTGGTTAGTTGGTATTTTGGGTGTCATCTTTCTAATTATCGGTATTAACCAAGACATAAAGTCAGATTCAGATTCAGCAAAAAAGGGTACTCAGCCTCCTAATACTACACCCCCAATTACTTCAACTTCACCCCCAATTACTTCAACTTCACCTCCTCTTACCACACAGCCAACCACTTCACCTCTAACTAATAATAATCTTTCAGGAAAGTGGAAAGTGTCTCACCAGGGTAAATCTGGTTTTAGCATTAGCCAATAGCAACTCTCAACATGTCCAAAAAAATTTTACTTCCTCACAAATCCCTCACATTTTTTCCCTAATCTGAAAATAGAGCCAAATCCGTTGATTAACTAACACAATTGCTCATGGGCTAACAGCTTTGCAGTCTCTGATGAATTTCCTTCCTATAGAAAATTTCTCTAGAAAGGCATTCATAACTTTAGCGATAAAATCAGATTTCTTGTGTGTGAGGAGTAAAGCCAGATTGATGCTGTAAATTGCCTCAATCAAATAACAGTTTCAAAATTGACTTAATCAGCCGTGGGGGATTTAACCATGCATGACCTACCCCGCCAAATACTTGGTCAAATCATTACAAAACACGGTATTTCTGTGGCTGAAGACCCGCGATACTGTGAAGGGTTATTGCGAGATTACTGCGGTGAATATCAAAGAGAAATTGCTGTTTTAGTTGATGCTGTCAAACAGCGAGTACCTGCGGATATTATGTCATCGCAGAACACCATGCCACGAGAGGTTTTGCTTTCACGGCTAACGCGGCGCTTGCAAGATAACCTGGCTCTCACCGAAGAAGCTGCAAAGTGGGCAGTTGAAAGTTGGGCATTAGCACTAGGCGTAATTACTGCTATTGAATGCGACTCTAATAAATCTCAGCAATATTCAACTTCAAGTAGAACTAAAGCAGGAGTAGCTGTGGAAAACACAGTTAGAGATATACCTGTTGTACCACCCACAGTAATATCTGCTTTGAACCAGCCAGTTCCTTCGTCACCAATTCCGCCAACGACTCTTCCTGCCAAACAAGATAATTGGCTGAGGGCTGTAATTACAGGTGGTTTAGTCGGTGCATCTATTATTATTGGTTTCATCATTACTAGATTCGGTAGTCCATCTGTTACCTCATCACCGAACGTCACACCAACGACAACAGCAACCTCTACTTCCGTACCTCAATCAACTGCGCTACCTAGGTCAACTACGCCACCATCACCAGTAATATCAAACCCACCAACCACCCAAACTGTACAAATAACCCGTGAACAAGCCATCAATTTAGTTAAAACTTGGCTTTTAGCCAAGCGTATCATGTATTTTCCTCCTTATAATCGCCAAATTCCTGCTGTGATCGCAACAGGTCAGCAATATCTCGACACCATAGATGAAATCAATCAGCTAGAGTCAAAAAATGGTTATTGGAAGTACTACTCCCAGTCAATTGACAGCATAGATAATTTTTCTGTTAATGGTGATCAAGCTGTAATTCAAGTAACAGTATCTGAAGATTTGGCACTTTATGCAAATGGGGAAAAGAATCTCAGCAAAAGCGGCGTGAAAATCTCCACAGTCAGATATAATCTCCAACTTGTAGATGGGCGGTGGAAAATTTCTGACCGCACACCCGTTAAGCCTAAATAGATGAGTGAGTGAAAAGCCATGAGGTCAATAAAACAATTTTTCCCTCAAAGCAAGTTCTTATTAATCACCACTCTGGTGTCTTTGGGAGTAGTGGGATGTGGCATATTGCTGATGCAATTATGGTTGCCTAATTTATTCTGGCAAACTGCTAAGGTTCATCTCGTGCTGTTCAAGTCTTTGTACAAGCACGAAATATTCACTAAAGGTTCCATTTACTCAATAAAAGACTATTACCTTTTGACAATTAATTTGTTTCACAAAAATAGCAGAAATGATGATATTAGGGGCAATAAAATGAATGAAATCCTGAAAACAGGGCAAACCGTTTATACGGAGTCCTCCAAAATTCCCTGTATGGTGGAGCAATTTCTTGGGGGTGGTGGTCAGGGAGAAGTCTACCGCGTTAACTTGGGTGGGAAGGAAATGGCCCTGAAATGGTATTTCCCCCATTATCTGCAAATAGATCGTCATCTGCGGGAACGATTAGAGACAGCGATTGAGACTGGACCACCAAGCGAGAGATTTCTTTGGCCAATGGAGCTAACTTCATCTCCAGAAGTTGAGAGTTTTGGCTATATCATGCCGCTACGAGAACCTGGCTACAAGAGTCTCATTGATTTAATGAAACGACGGATTGAGCCAACATTTCGTTCTTTAGCTACAGCAGGATTTGAATTGGCAGATAGTTTTTTTCAACTACATGCTCAGGGATTGTGTTACTGCGATATTTCCTTTGGCAATGTTTTCTTTGAACCAGAGACTGGACATATTCTTATATGCGATAACGATAACGTTGATGTTAATAAAGTTGGGAAAAGTGCTGTTAGTGGTACTCCACGCTTTATGGCTCCAGAAATTGTCTGCGGTAAGGAGCGACCTAGTACCCAAACAGATTTATTTTCACTAGCGGTGCTACTGTTCTATACGTTCATGGTGCATCATCCCTTGGAAGGCAGAAAGGAAGCGGAGATTAAGTGCTTTGACTTGCCTGCCATGACAAAGCTCTACGGCGAAGAGCCTGTTTTTATATTCGATCCAAAAGACGATTCCAATCGTCCTGTCCCTGGCTACCAAGATAATGCCATTGTCTTTTGGTCAATATACCCCCAATTTCTGCGGGAACTATTTACCAAAGCTTTTACTGATGGCATTCGCAATCCCAGTGGTGGACGAATCCAAGAAACAGAGTGGCGGCTCGCCATGATTCGTTTGCGCGACTCAATTATCTATTGCCCTCACTGCGGTCATGAAAATTTCTATGATGCTGACTCTCTCAAAGCATCAGGAGGCCAACTCAATCCTTGCTGGAATAAACAATGTCGCAAAGAAATTCCAGTACCACCTCGAATTCGGATTGATAAAAACATTGTCATGTTGAACTACAATACAGAGCTTTTCCCCCACCATGTGGATGACCATCGGCGATGGGATTTTTCTCAAGCGATCGCATCAGTCACTCAGCACCCAAACAACCCCAATCTTTGGGGACTGAAAAACCTTTCTCAGCAAAAATGGGTGACTACGACGGCTGATGGTACGGTCAAAGATGTAGAACCAGGGCGTAGTGTCTCTCTTGCTACAGGGACAAAGATAAACTTTGGTCAAGTAGAGGGGGAAATTCGGCGTTGAATATTGATGTAATACTCAAACTTTATATTTGTCTTGTCCTTTGCGTGCATAAATCCCTGTTTTCTTCCTGATAAGAAAGTGAAAACAATAGAGGCGATCTCCAAACACTAAATTTGCATATGTTCTGACTTGCTTCTAAAATCCACTCTCTATTGCGTGCAAACAGCTAAAGAGCATTTGTAATTAGAACTCAATTTTCAGAATTGAAAAGAAATAAAATTTCTCAAGGTAGGTACATTATGTCACTCAACTACCAACAAAAACTTAGTATTTTTCTTACTTGTCTCGCTACGACTGCCTTGAATATGCAAGTCGCTTGGGCTGACCAACTCGATTTTAAACTTCACAATCATACCAATTTAACAATTGTGCAAGTCTATGTCTCGGATTCAGACATTGGTATTTGGGAAGAGGATGTTCTCGGTCGTGATGTTCTCAAACCGGGCAAAGATATAAATATCCGTTTTTCAGGTTCATCTAATGCGTGTTTATTTGATATCAAAGTGGTTTTTGCTAACAGACAAAGTAACGAGAAATATAAAGTTAATCTTTGTACAATTAGTAACTTTTATGTCAATCCATAAAACTTCAGCTAAACCAAGAGCCATTTTGATTCAGTTGTAGAAGAGAACTAATAATGAATAACCTCCCCCGACAAAAGCTCTGCGAAGTAATTTCTAAATACGGTCAGTCTTTATGTGACGAGCCAAAGCAATGTGAGGCTCTCTTGCGAGACCTATGTGGTCAATACTCTGGAGAAATTTTCGTTTTGATGAGTGCGCTAAAAAATGGAGTTGCAAAGGAATTGCTATCATCCAAAAAAAATATACCAACTGAAATGTTGCTAGCTCGGCTCACCAAGCAAATACATGATAGATTATACCTCGCTGAAGATGCAGTTAAATGGGCTGTAGAATCTTGGGCATTGGCTCTGGGGATAATAGTAAAAATAGAGGAAAACCACTTTAAGGTTGAGGTAAAAGGGGAACGCAAGCAGATTAATCAGGAAGTTGTGCCAGAGGTTATTTTTGTCAAGGGAGGCACATTCAAAAGAGGTGAGAGAGGATTATTTGATAACAGAACAACTATAACTCTAAGTAATTTTTGGATGGGTAAATATCCTGTTACTGTGAAGGAATATAAAGCTTATTGCAATGCAACAGGAAATCAAATGCCTTCTTTACCAAGTTGGAATCAAGGTGAAAGTTTCCCCATAATCCTGGTTTGCTGGTATGAAGCCGTAACTTATTGTGCTTGGCTCTCGCAAATTACTGGTTTAAAATTTCGACTTCCGACAGAGGCGGAATGGGAATTTGCTGCACGAGGAGGCTTGAAAAGCAATCAATTTAAATGGGCAGGTAGTAATAATCCAAATTTTGTAGCTTGGTTTGATAAAAACTCAGGTTCTAGCAGTCATCCTGTAGGAGAAAAACAACCTAATGAATTAGGAATATTTGATATGAGTGGTAATGTGTCCGAGTGGTGTTTTGATTGGTATGGTGAATATTCTCCAGAACCTGAAACTAATCCTAAAGGACCGAAGGCTGGAGAAAATAAGGTTGTTCGAGGAGGCAGTTGGAAGCATATTGATAATAAATCAAAGATTTTTACTAGAGATTTTTTCTGGTTAGCAAGTAAATACGATCATCTTGGTTTCAGAGTGCTTAGAGAGCAATAACAAAAACAATAGTTTTGCAAATTTTATTACTACTACAAAAGGAGTAAACTGATGAAAGGACAAGAAAGATTTCATGTTAATGAATCAGTACAAGCAGCCAAAGAACAGAAAACTGCAACAATTGAAGAGTATTTATCCAGAATTCCTCAGCATCAATTCTCTGATGAACTTAGTCAAATTAGAGAAAGGCTTTCACGCTTAAATATTCAGAACATCGATTGCTCTCTCTACTTCCCCACCTCTCAAAAAACAGGAGATGGAATATACGTAGAAGGTCCTAGAGTTATGGTAAAAAATATCGTAAATTCCCAAGGAACTCCTACGTCGTTCGATTTTTATATTGATGATGTCTCTTTTGTTACTCATTATGCAAAAGCAAATTTTCTCTTCCTCGTTATTGCTTATTCTGTAACGACAGCAAATGCCATTGTATTTCTGGACAAAAACTACGATTACATTGGCGCAATTACTGTAGGCTCAATGAAGACAAGGGAATTAAGGAGCTTTCTTACTCACCTTTTTTTCGTAAACCCTGCTATTCAAACAGATAATTATATTCTTCAGTTTGTAGGGGGGAAATCTGGTGTTTTCTCTGGTCGGATTTTCCAAAAAATGCTGCTGTCGATACTATATAACGTAATTGCTTACGCAGTTATTTTATTTATAGCATCAATCTTCTTTCACTAATAATCAAGTTACGGGCTTTTGCAGAAGCAGATAAAGACCAAATCGCTTGCAACAAGCTTCTAGCATATAGCCCTAACTGAAAGTTCTATTTATTCACGCCGACTTACTTTCATTGTGTTGATAAATGGCAACACACCCGCTAGAGATAATTAATGCCAAAGCTGATGGTACAAGAGGTACCCAACTCCCTTGAATTAACAGAAATAGACACAGCTCCGCCATCACTGCAGTCGTGATTGTCACCGCTCCCAGAACAAAGAAGAGCGATCGCCAACGCCACAGCAAAACTCCTCCCACCAAAGACCAACCCCAAATCCAGAATATTTCAGCTTCCAACGACCAAACCCTCAACAAAGGTCTCCTTGGTCGATCCAGTACTGTACTGAGTATCTGACTGACTGCATACGCTTGCATCAATACCCCTGGAATTTCTCCGTATGGCGTATTTATAAAATCACCACCAGCAGTTCTATCTGTTATCCCTACAATGACAATTCGATTTTCTACATCTTCCCTCTTTATTTGACTGTTGATAACCTGTGATAAAGTGACTGTTTTTGCTATTTGAGTTACATCTTTAATAGCCCGATAATTTAGCAATATTTGCGTTCCTTCTCCATTAATATTGCTATACCCACCAGCACGACCTTCATAGGGTAAAGGTGTAAAAACCACAGAATCCAAATTTAAATTTCTTTCTTCTGCACTTTGTAAAGGCTGTATACCTTTTTTTGCCAAGTAATTAAGTGCTAGCAAAATACTAAAAGAATTTTTGGAGGTACAAACAGAATTTTCCTCTGGATTGAGAAATAAAAGATGGCGGCGCAAAACTCCATCAGAATCGAGGAGCACATCTGCAAAGCCAACACCCTCTGCTGCTATTGCTTTAGGTGGGGCGATACCAGGGTTATTAGGATCTCTCGCTTCAGGGACTCGACAAACTGCTATTAAGCGCTGGTTGTTTTGAAAATGTTTGGCTAATTGAGCAGAACCAGGTTCTCTAGGGACATTGCGAAATATATCTAAACCAATTACCTGTGGTTGATACTGGTCTAACTTACCGATTGCTTGAGCAAGAATACCATCCGGTAATGGAAAGCCATATTTATGAATATCTTGCTCTTCTGCTTTTACTATTAAAATCCGCTTATCTGCTTTTTCTTGAGGACGCAGTTGCATTAACTGGTCAAAAGCCATTAATTCAAGTTTGGTATGAGAAAAGCAAGCCTACTGCGTTGGAGAATTTCCTGCAAATAAAGTATTTGTCACTTTTTGCAATACCTGTAGTCCTCGTAGTGAACCAAAAATGAGTCGCGCCGCCGCAATTGGTTCTCGAAGTAGTCCCATGAATAATGGAAGTGGTTGCAAGGAACCATCAGAATTTAACGCATTGGTGAGATTCGGTATATCATAGCGTGCATCATCGCTAACAACTCGCACCATACCTACAGCAATACCCAATTGACTTAGATGTTCTAATGCAACAAATCCTTCCATATCTACAACATTGGTATTGTACGTTTGACCTAGATGCAGTTTCTCGTTGGCAGAATAGATGAAGCGATCGCTTGTTAAGCCAATACCTGTAAAAGCTTTTTTAGTGGATAATTTATTTTGCAGTGTTGCTGTCAATTCAGGCTCGCAGAAGAGTTGAGAGACAGATCGAGAATTACCTCGATCTTGTTTGAAACCCGAATAAATACAACTTTTGTACACCACAATGTTTCCAACATTATATTGGATTGATAAACTTCCACATAAACCCATCAGCAAAACTCGCGAATGTGGTTGAAGGTTTACAGATTGCTGCAAGATTTCCAAATAATTCTTTAATGGTAATGTACCCATGGGTATTGGCAAAACGTTTGGTTTCGGTTCTGCAACACGATTTAATCCTTTGCAAACAGATTTATATTCAGCCCCTTGAGGAACGAGAATCGTATCAATAGGAATTTTCAAATTTTGCACTTGTTTATTATTCCATTTCTTATAAAGGAAGAGACATTATCTGATTAATCCATTCCTCAGTGTTAGAAGCTCCCCAAATGAGAAGCAATCCTTCAATTGCGTCACTGATTGACATATTTTGAGGAATAATTAACACACCTGAACTGGTTTGTGACATTATGAACTCACCAAACTCAATAGGCATAGTTTTACGGTCGTGAGTGACAATAATTCTTCCCTGAAGCGCTGCTATGGCTAGTACCTCTTTGTCTGTCTTACCCTCAAGCTCTGCTCCATTTGCTGATTGGAAATCAATACTTGGTTCCCTGCGTGTAGTACCAGTTACAATTGCTTGTTTAAGATCCGCATCTGCTTGAAATCGAACTTTTGTCATGCTTTGCTTTATTTTTGCATTTGAGCAGCTTTCAATTTCTGATATAAGGATGAATTTTTCTCTCTAAGCGATTGTTGCAATTTCTCAAATTCTTCTTCCGCCTCTTTTAAATAAGTGTCAATTAACTCTTGATTAGCAAGATAAAAGGTAATAGCACCATAAATCTGTTCTAGAGTGAGCAACGGAAAGTTTTTAGCAATACTTTCAGGAGGCTCACCGTTTAAAAACTCGTAAACTACCGAATCTAGAGAAATACGAGTCCCTTCAATCCAATAGCCTTTGTTTCGTTGTTCAACGTACTGCTTTGCTACAGTTGGCGATCCTGTCATAAAATTACTGAATACTCTTTCTCTTAAATATTAAACTATAACCTGTTCGTCGTCATCTTTTCCCTCACCCATTCGCGAAACAAGCGAATGAGAGCATTTTCTTTAGTTGTTTTCTTCAGAGTCAAAAACCTTTCAAGGTCTTGGATTGCTAATGATGGGAAAGCAATACTACGATCTCGTAGTTGGTATTGATTATTTTCCAAACAGTAAATTATTATTGATTGACCATCATAGCGCCAAACTTCGGGTACGCTTAGATTTAAGTAGATATCTAGTCTGTCAATAGAACTACTGGTAATATCGACTTCAATAGCAAGGTCTGGGGGTGGATCTTTTGTCAGATCGATTTGCTCTTTATTCCAAACTGCTGGTTCGTTTTGGATATAGTAACATTGGTCGGGTTCAAGCCCTTTTTCTAAATCTTCGCGACTGCAGGTTCTAGATCCCAAACTTCGGATTTCAATTCCTAGTTCTTCTGTCAGCACTTCAACTAAACGTCCGAGTAGTTTTTTATAAGTTTCATGCGGGTCTAATGGCATTCTAATCTCTAGCAAACCGCGATCGTAGGTAAGACGGATAGCTGGCTGCTGTTCAAAGTCCTTAACTAAAGATTGATACGTTTGCCAGCTAATATTCTTCAGTAATACCCTGTCAGGACTTTGAATGAGCGTTGCAGTCATAGTACGGAGTTAGGAAAGTGGTATCCTTGTATCTACCTTACTACATTTAGCTTTCCAATCGACAGATGATTTGACCAAAAAAGGCAAAGATAAAGAACGAACAATAAGTTGATAAGGATTTTTATCTGATGACACGAGCATTTGTAACTGGTGGAACAGGCTTTGTTGGAGCCAATTTAGTTAGGTTGTTACTTGAAGAGGGCTATAATGTCAGAGCGCTTGTGCGATCGAGCAGCAATTTAGACAATTTAAAAAACTTAGATGTTGAAATTGTTCGAGGCGATTTGAATGATTCGGAATTGCACGGCAAAATTCGAGGTTGCCAAGTTCTTTTCCACGTTGCAGCTCATTATTCCTTGTGGCAATCTGACAAAGATACACTATACCAAAATAATGTCCTGGGAACTCGCAATATCTTAGCTGCTGCTCGTACTGCAGGGATTGCACGAACAGTTTATACGAGTTCTGTTGCAGCTATTGGTGTCGATAAATCGGGAAAAATTGTGGATGAAACTCATCAAAGTCCTCTTGAGGAACTTATTGGTTACTACAAAAAGTCTAAGTATCTTGCCGAGCAAGAAGCTCATCTTGCCGTGCGTTCCGGTCAAGATATTGTCATAGTGAATCCTAGCAGTCCTATTGGTCCGATGGATATCAAACCGACTCCCACTGGTGATATAATTTTACGCTTTCTCCGACGGCAAATGTCTGCCTACTTGAATACAGGTTTGAATTTTATTGATGTGCGCGATGTCGCAAAGGGGCATATATTAGCTTTGGAAAAAGGAAAAACAGGCGATCGCTATATTTTAGGTCACCAAAACCTTTCTTTCAAAGCCCTCTTGGAACAGCTTGCTGAAATTACAGGTATACCCACCCCTCAAATCTCCGTTCCTTATTGGATACCGTTAAGCGTTGCTTGGGTAGATGAAAAAATGCTGGCTCCTTTGGGCAAAACTCCCTCCGTTCCTTTAGATGGGGTTCGCATGGCACGTCAAACGATGTACTACGATGCTTCAAAGGCAGTCAGAGAACTGGGTTTGCCCCAGTCCCCTATTATAAATGCTTTACAAGATGCCGTAAATTGGTTTATAGCTCAGAAATACGTTGACATAGCATAAAATTAGTAATTTTTTACTATTTTTTTAGTAATGCCAAACAATTGCCAAAGTTACACAGGACTGACGCAACCTCAACGGTATTTTAGGGATCTCACGCTTTGGAGATCCCCCCAACCCCCCTTAAAAAGGGGCTTTGGGTAAGTCCTGTTACAGATGAAATCAGTCAATCTGTTAAATGTAAACTGTTTTTAGCTTGAGTCCATGTCAAGGTGTAGAGGAGAATTATGGGAATTCATTTACAACAAGCAATGGAAGTCGGTAAGTACTTAGTGACTCAACGCCTGTTGGGACGCAAGCACTTTCCTTTAGTGCTCATGTTGGAACCGCTATTCCGATGTAATTTAGCTTGTTCTGGTTGTGGCAAAATACAGCATCCTAAAGAGATTCTCAAGCAACATTTATCTCCTGAAGAATGCTTTGCTGCAGTAGAAGAGTGCGGTGCGCCTGTTGTTTCAATTCCTGGAGGAGAACCCCTACTTCATCCTCAAATCGATGAGATTGTCAGAGGATTGGTAGAACGCAAAAAGTTTATTTACCTTTGTACAAATGGTTTATTGTTAGAGAAAAGTCTTGATAAGTTTGAACCTTCTCCATACTTGACATTTAGCGTACATTTGGATGGTATGAGGGAACTACACGACAAATGTGTTGACCGTAAAGGAGTGTTTGATACAGCCGTTCAAGCAATTCGTGCTGCGAAAGCTAAGGGGTTCCGCGTCACAACAAATACCACCATTTTTGAGGGAACAGACCCAAAAGAAATCCAAGAATTTTTTAGCTTCCTTAACGACCTTGGAATTGATGGTATGATGATTTCCCCTGGCTATAGCTACGAGTGGGCACCCGACCAAGACCATTTTCTCAAGCGCGAACAAACTCAAGCTCTTTTCCGAGAAATTTTAACCCCTTACAAAACAGGTCAAAAAAACTGGAACTTTAATCACAATCCTCTATTTTTAGACTTTTTAATTGGTGAAAAAGATTATGAATGTACCCCTTGGGGTAGTCCTAGCTACAGCGTTCTTGGTTGGCAAAAGCCTTGCTATCTTCTTAATGAAGGTCACTACAAGACTTTTCAAGAACTCATAGACAAAACTGATTGGAATCAATACGGTCGTAAGAGTGGAAATCCTAAATGTGCGGATTGTATGGTTCATTGTGGTTACGAACCAACTGCTGCAATGGATGCCATGCAACCCAATAATATAGGACGTTCTGTTAAAGCACTCTTTGGGCGTTAGTTAGTGGTTAGTTGTTAGTAGGGGCGCAAGGCCGCCGCGCCCATACAGTTGAAGAAGTGCAGCTACTAACCACCAACCACTAACAACTAACCACTAACAACTAACCCTTCAACAGAATGTTTGAAATTGCGTTCCTCATACTGATAGGTGGCTCAATTATTTTCTACCTAGCGTGTGCTTTAAGCACCTATCAGTTTTTTTCATCTCATACATCTAGTCAAGAAGAAATTGCGATCGCTACAAGTACCCCAGTTTCTATCTTAGTCTCTATCCGAGGTCTTGATGAGGGAGCGTGGGAAAACTGGACTTCTTTATGCACTCAAAATCATCCAAACTATGAAGTTCTTTTTGGTGTTACCGATTCCAACGATCCTGCTGTCCCCCTGTTGGAAAAGCTCGCTATTACTTTTCCCAACCGCGTGAAGCTCTTTGTGGGTTTAGAACCTCGTGGCGTCAATCTTAAGGATAGCAATTTAAGTTATTTACTAGAACAAGCTCAGCACGAACTCATTATCTTTGCTGATGGTGATATTCGAGTCAATCGAAACTATATCCGAAGTGTCATTTCTCCTTTAATGACTGAGAAAGCTAGTGTTATTACCTGTGCCTACGTAGGCTACAAACCTCAATTTTTAGGAGCTGCTTTAGCTTCTCTTGGACGCTGTGCAGACTTTATTCCCAGTCTCTTAATTGCCCGTATTCTTGATGGCAGTCTTCAGTTAGCTATAGGAGTTACCATTGCGACACATAAAGCAACTCTCGCTAGCTTTGGAGGATTACAATTAAACCGCATAGGTTCGGATTATAACCTAGGCAAGAGAGCAGCATTAGCAGGCTATCAAGTTGAGTTATCCCACTATATTCTTGATTGGGACACTGGAAACGAAAGCATCAAGCAGTTATATGACCGAGAATTGCGTTGGGCGAGAACGATTCGTTTTAATCGCGGTTTTGTGTATTACTCTATGGCGTTCTGTTACGGTACTGTGTATTGTCTTCCTCTACTGCTGCTTTGTCACTTTTCGAGTTGGGCGATCGCTCTTTGCCTGACAACACTACTCATCCGCTATCTACAAGTGCTTGTCTCTATTTCTAGTATGAAATGCCCCAAACTCCTGCTTTGGCTTTGGATTGTACCGTTACGAGATGCACTCAGTTTTATTATCTGGGCTGTAGGTGGCTTTGGAAGAAACGTGTATTGGCGTGGAAGAAAACTCCGAATTGAAGGTGATGGTTTGATTGTGCTTGGTTAGCGGTTACGATCACCTAAGTTGTGATTGTAGAATTTTCTTACAAAACTTCATTTCTTCCCTGAAATGAAGACTTTAACAAAATTAAACCTATCTTTTTTTACCAAATTGACATTTGCACGAGCTTATAAGCTTTTTAAGCTATCTTGTTGCTCCTTTAGTATATAGCATTCCTATTTGATTTGTGAATATTCTGTTGTCCAGAACCCCAACTTCTTTAAGAAGTCGGTGTTCTAACTGTTTGTAACTTATTTAGGATGCCATATTTATACATTAATCTTAAATAGTGGAAAACTCGTGGAGAAATTGATGAGATTTTTTTTAATGCGATCGCATGACTTTTTCAATCCAATGTAAATATGCAAAAACAAATTTTATACCACGAGATAGAATCTTTTTAGAAAATACAATTGTTAAACTTCTTTATAAGAAAAAGCTGAAAACTATTGGAGAATTACTGTGTTTAACCTTTCTTATTGGTCATTAGCAAGTGCAGGTTTGTTATTGACAGGACTAGTAACAACTGCTGTAGTTCCCTTTGTTACTTCAGTGTCTAAGGTAGCGATGCTGCAAAGCAGCGGCTACGCGAACGCCGCACCAGAACCAACAGCCAACTTTCCCGATACTGCAGACCACTGGGCACAGCCATTCATTGAAGCACTGGCAGAACGGAATATTGTGACTGGATATCTGGATGGCACTTATAGACCAAACCGTCCTGTGAATCGAGATGAATTTGCCGCTGTCCTTCGTCAAGCTTTTCACCAAAACCAAGAGCGACGGATAGCCAGTGGTAGTGTTTATAAAGATGTTCAGGCTGGCTATTGGGCAGCATCAGCAATTGAAGAAGCCTACGAAGCAGGATTTATGCATGGTTATCCGGGAGGATATTTTAAACCTCAGCAACCAGTTTCTAGAGTTGAGGTGTTAGTGTCTTTGACGCAAAACTTAAATTTGAAGAAATCAACTCCTCAAGCAACCACTCAACCTGCTAAGAGTCAAAGAGCTACAAAACTGTTTTTCTTTCCCCTAGCAATGACTTCTTTAATGCAGCCAATGGTAGCTGCAAAAGCTGCTAAAACAGCACCTCAACCTCCTGCATCAGTTGTAGTTAGTAATTACTATACAGATGCGGATAAAATTCCTCAATATGCTGTAGACAATGTTGCGGCAGCCACTCAAGCTGCTCTTGTGGTCAATTATCCCAATACTAGAATTCTCAATCCAAACAAGAATGCCACTCGTGGAGATATTGCTGCTTTTGTTCATCAAGCATTGGTCAATCAGGGAAGATTAGAACCTCTTCAAAGTACTAGACCAGCTTCTAACTATATTGTTGGTCGAAGCATCGATCGCTGATGAACGCTTACAAGCTCAAGTGGCTGTGAAAAGTGGAGGCAATTGCGCGGACTCGGTTAAAGAGCCAGAAGTAAGATTGTATAGGCTCCAGCACCTAGAACAAAAGACAAAAAGCGGCTTTCTCGTTCTTCTGGTAGTTCCTCCTTAAGAACGTTAAGAACAACACCTCCGGCTAAAAAGGCAAACAAAACTGCAACTGCTGCCTTATCGATTACCGTTGCACTACCAATAACCCAACCGACAATAATTGCTGCAGCTAATATCCAGCGTCCTATCCGGTCATAAATTGCTTTATGATGCTCGCGCAGACCGTAATCGTTGACCACGAAATGTAACGCCATTGCGAAGAAAAAGAGAAACAAACTTTGAATACCCTGTTCTTCTCGGTGAAGCAACAAGTAACCAATTAGGGCGTTATAAACAGCAAAAGAAGTGATATGTATCCAAAAAACACCTGAAGAGGTCACATCTCCTTTACCTACTTTTTGATTGCGCTGGCGTGATTCTATAGCATATCTCTCTAGCCCATAAAATACAGCTAGACCCAAAAGTGCAACTAGATAAACATGATGTTCCAAGAAGGAAAGAGCAGTCTCCAGACTGCTTTCAATGGTTTGCTGTGCCAGATTTAATTCTGGTAAAATATGGATGAACACATACGCAACAGATACACCACTGCCAATAGAAAGCCACTGATTGCGTGGGGTCTTTCTAAGCAAGTGTAGTTTGCCGGAGAACAAATGTACAATTGCTAAAGCGATCGCACAGGTTGCAGATAGCAAGAGGATATTAGAGTTGGATACCGTTTGCTCTGAAGAAGCAAACATCAATTCTGCTGTATGGGCAAGGGCAAGGAACATATACTTATATTGTGACAGGAGATTCTACGTAGATAGTCGGTTCTTGCATTTTAAATGCAATTCCATAATTGTGAAGTTGCTTGGAAATTTTCTCATTTGCTAACTCCAACAACCTCTTTCTTAATTGGATTGAATTGTCACTGGAACCTAATATAAAAAATGTGACTCTAGCATGGGTTGTCAGATTTTCAGAATCGTCTGTTAAAGTAATATTGGTACTGCCTGGGTCAATTCCAAATAAAGAGTTAGTGCTCTTGGAAATGACTTGTTGCACTAGTGCTTGCTCTCGTTCTTCTAAAAACTTTAAAAAATCAATATAAAGTAAGACCATTACCTTCTTCCCTCTAGTAATATTTTCAATTTCTAAATTTGCTAATATAGAATTTGGTACAATAAAAAGCGTGCTTTTTGCTGCTGTACGAATCTTGGTAGAGCGTAAACCAATGGATTCAACTCGACCAAAGAGACCTTCAGGAATTTGTTGAGAACGCTGTAAGCGAATGTATTCACCAGGAACAAAGGGGCGATCTAAATACAATACAATAGTTCCGAGCAGTTGCTCTAAAGTCTTTTGAGCGGCAAAGGCAACCGCTACTCCCGCAATTCCCAAGCCTGTAACCAAGCCAATTAAGTCAAATCGGTTCTTGGCAAAAGCGAGAACGGCAAAAAAGCCAATAATCACATTTGCTAAAGTCTCAAATACCAATAGTAGCTCATCAACTTCCCGACCAAACTTCCGGAGTAAGTCTATTCCATAAACAAGGAGAAATTGACGAAATAAACGGGAGACTAGCCAAGCAACGCTAATAATGACGGCTAAATCAATAAAAGGGTTAATAAAGTTATAGACAGCTTGGTACTCTTCAATCCAATTGAAAGATAAAGAAATTAAAATTAATGTACTGGCAAGTTTGACTAGGTTTTTAACAGGGTGAATTAATTTTTCATAAACTCTTGTCAGTTGTTTTGGAAAGAATTGTCCGATCAGCAATCTTATAAAAAAAGGAGTATATTTTCCTATGAGAAAAGATAACAGTAAAAACAGTAGAAATATTC
>NZ_WJFC01000086.1 GCF_009725235.1 Scytonema sp. UIC 10036 | reverse complement strand
AAACCACTAACCACTAACCACAAACCACTAACCACTAACCACCAACCACTAACCACTAACCACTAACCACTAACCACTAACCAGTTTAAATTTGAGGAATAAAATTGACTATTTTAGAATTTTCATTATTAGTTTGGATAGGATCGTTTACAGCAGGGTTTCTAGGGGCATTAACTGGTTTGGGAGGAGGCGTTGTTATTGTTCCATTATTGGCTTCGGTTTTTGGAGTTGACATTAGATATGCAGTTGGAGCTTCTTTAGTCTCTGTCATTGCCACCTCCTTAGGTGCTGCGTCTACATATATTAAGAAAGGCTACACAAATTTGCGGTTGGGAATGTTTTTAGAAGTCGCAACAACTATTGGGGCTTTAATTGGAGCATTGATTGCTACGTTTATTTCTGTGAAAGCTTTGACTATTGTGCTGGCTGTTGTTTTACTTTATTCCGCTTACCTTTCTCAACAACCTAAACTTGACAATCCGGAGAGCACCTCACCCGATCCTTTGGGAAATTATTTACAGCTTAACGGCAGTTATCCCGCACCTGAAGGAGTGGTGTCTTATCAAGTTCACTCCGTTCCTGTGGGATTTAGCGTGATGCTTGTTGCTGGTGTGATTTCTGGTTTATTGGGCATTGGTTCGGGCGCTTTTAAGGTACTAGCAATGGATCAAATCATGCGTGTCCCGTTTAAAGTTTCTACAACTACAAGCAATTTTATGATTGGGGTGACAGCAGCAGCATCTACAGGGGTTTACCTAGCACGAGGTTACATAGATCCCGCACTGTCAATGCCAGTCATGTTGGGGGTATTACCAGGTGCTTTTTTGGGGGCGCGAGTTCTTATAGGGGTTAAAACTCAGACTTTAAGAATTGTGTTCAGTCTTGTGCTGGTTCTTATGGCTTGCAAAATGGTATTTAATAGCTTAATCACAGGGGCAGCATAATATGGAAAAAACAATTTTTGGTTTTTGGCGGGATTCACCTACACTTTTAAAAAGTGAATCAAGTCAACTTCAGTCACAGCAATTTGGCGATCGCAACTTAACCCAGGAGGAAACTAATGCTGCCACACAAGTTTCTCATATCTCTGACCTTGATGGTAGCAAATACGGTACGAAGACATTAAGCGACTTACAACTTGTACCTTTACTCAGCAACTTATTAAAATATGGCGTACTCATTGCGAGTGCTGTCATTTTCACAGGCGGCTTACTCTACTTAATTCGCCATGGTGCTGAACCAGCCCAATATCACATTTTTAAAGAAGAATCATTTGAGTTTCGTTCTCCCATAGGTGTCATAGATGTTATTCGAGCAGGTAGTTATCGTGGAATTATTCAACTTGGATTATTACTACTAGTTGCAACTCCCATATTACGTGTTGTAATTTCTCTATTCGTATTTCTACGAAATCGAGAATATACTTACTTTCTCATCACCTCTATTGTCCTCACTGCTTTGATATGCAGCTTTTTAGGTGCTTTTTAGCTTCATATTCCCTCTGGTGCGTACTCTGCGTCTCGGCAGTTAAATAAATGACTTTTGAACCGCAGAGTACGCAGAGTAAGCAGAGGAAAGAGGTGAGAGAGCCATTATTTTCTTGAAGTTTTTACCCACCTTCACAGGGCGCTTGTGGGCAATGCCCACCAAAAGCCCTATATGTACGGCACAGCCCTACCTATAGTACTTAAAATTGTTTATAAATGATTTACGATTGCTATATAGAAATCCTAAATGATTTCTGAAAAATTCTAAGTACAGTAGTACAGTAGGTAGGGCTATGCCACACAAAAGTCCTATGTGGGGCATAGCCCTACCTACGTATAGTTAAAAAATCAAATAGGAATCCTATATGTAATATTTGTTTTAGAAAGAAATATTACAAAGCTTTTTTCAAAAAAAGACGTTTACGAAATCAACTGATTTATCAAACCCAGATTTTGTTGAATAAATTCTGACACAGAAGTTCTCACCACATCAATAATTTCAGATGGAAATAAGCCCAATGCAGCAGCAGAACCCAAACTAAACAACCCAATAATTAAAGCTAGAAATCTTCCAAAAAAACCTGGGTTAATTTCCAGAAACCCCAATCGCGATTGTCCTATAACAGAAATCGTTAGGAAGACTATTCCTAAAATTAACAAAATATTAGTTAAAGGTAAAGCACTCATAATTTTCAACAATTATCTTATGTTCAATTATAACTGTGATTTTTACTTAAGAGCTTACGCATAAAGTAAGAAATTCAGGCAGTTAGATTCCCCAGATCGTTAGCTCCCCTACCTCGTTCCGGTGGTTCTACCTGGGAATGCAGATCGCGAGGCTCTGCCTCGTTATTCAGGAGGCGGAGCCTCTTAACAAGGCATTTCTAGGCGGAGCCTGGGAACGAGTTGAGGGGTGATGACTTTCATTCGCAACTCTGTATCCTCAAAGGATACTGTTGGCGAATGGGGGGTCAGACCCCCTATTGTGGAATCAGAATCTAGAATCAGAATGGGAGCAACTGCTATAAAGTGCGGGCGTACCCTCTTGACAAAAACATCTTTTATCTGGCTGACGCTTCGGGTGGTATGGGGATGTGCGCTCAACCCAACCCGGTAAACAGGCGATCGGACATCACCCCATGCGGTAAACAGGCGATCGAACATCACCCCATGCGGTAAACAGGCGATCGGCACCGCGCCTCACGGCGGTAGTCGGAGCGCCGACTTTGGAGTAAAAACGCCCAAAATTCTCTCATTGAGAGGGTTTGAGGGATGTCACAAAATTCTTTCACGGGTATTACTTTTCATTGGGCAGCCCAGAAAACGTCGGCATTACCAACTAGAGCGCCGGTCAAGTACAAGTACTTGACGTAAAGTGCGACATATGCGTGTTGTGTAAACCGAACTTTTAGGCACTGAATTTTAATGCGATCGCCCTTCACCAGACTTAAAAATTGAGCTAGAAATAGACGTTTTGTCTTTAAACATATAATTGCGTTTTTGTCAATACCTTCTACTCGACCGGCGCTCTAGGTAATTGAAATTAGATCAAACAGGTATGAATGTCTGAATGTTTTCATTGCTGAATTAAATGAGAAAAAATTGGGTTTGGCGTGATTTTTTCAAGAGTTTGATTTGTGTAATCAGCTATTTTTTGGTGCTGATGGAATTTCTGGTCAGTTATAAATTAAGCCTGTTCAGCACGCAGGGCCGCAAATGAACCTTTGCGAGTCAAAGCTTTAGTTGGACGAATTGACCAAGCAAAAAAACGAGCTAAATTAATTGCACAAGCAGTGGCGATATGTTGTAGATGTGTTTTCACACTTCCATAATATCGAGTCCGACGCAAATCAAATCGAACAATGCCTTGAGAGATCGTACCCTCAACACCAGCGCGACGAGCGTAGCGGCGCTGAAACTCTGGAGTTTGTTGTTGTTGGCGACGCTCCGCAACGTGCATCAAATTCCGCACGTGGTCGCAACTTAATTTTTCGCGGCGCAGTTTTAGCATTGGTACAATCACTTCTCATTGTGCATTTCTCACAAGTCTTACGGTCAAAGACAACTTCAATTAAGGGATTGTGATTGCAATCACGAGTTGGACGCCAAATGCTACTGCTTGAACCCATTGGACATTGAACAACTTGTTTGTCCCAATCAATGATAAAGGCACTCACATCAAAACCCGTGTTTAATTTGGCTTGCCACGACGTATTCACAGCCACAGGACCAACAACAGAAATTTGATAATTTTCATGGCTTTCTACTAATTGGTAAGCATCCACATAAGCCGCGTCCACATAATGCTCTTGTGGGAGCAAATATGCAGGCAGCCAGTTGTGCATGAACTACCGAAGTGACTTCCCCATCCGGAGTGGTGGCAGTTGTAGTCACTACATTAGTGATGAAATTTGGGGTCTCCTCATCACAAGTTTCTGTGAAATGAACTTTATATCCTGTCCAATTGATATCTCGCTTGCTACTATTACGTGCTTCTATATCATAGGGGGATTCTATACAAATCGAATTCGGTGGCAATCCTATTTTGTCAGGATTTCGCCAGACTAATCCACTGGCATTAAATGTATACTGCTGAATCCATATCTGTCTTAAGATTTCTACACTTTCGAGTTGCTGCAATTCTCTTTTTTCGCTTGAGCCAAACCAAATTTTTTGCAGTAAATAATGCCCATCAAATCCTATTTTTAGCGCTAACTCCTCCCGCTCACTTTGACTTTTTGGTAAGCGATAATTATCAAATCTCCAGCTATAATGCTCAAACCATCTCTCACTAATAATCAGAGTTAACCATTCTGGCTCTACCGTCGCAATTTCGTTGAGCGCGGCTCTCAATGCTTCTCCCACCAACTCTAACCTATTAACTTGACGTATTGTTGCTAACACTTGAGTTGAGTCTGTTCGTTGCTTACCACGCTGCTTGATGAGTTTTTTTTCTTGAAATCTCACCAACATTAAATCCAACAGTTTGTTCGATAATCCATGCTCACATAATCGGCTGCGAAACTCGCTCAAAACGCTATAATCAAATCCCGAATCTGTTAACTCTAACCCTAACACATATTTCCAATCTATCCGACTTCTGACTGCATCTGCGGCTTGACGATCTGTTAATCCCTCTGTAAATTGCATCACCGTCACCAAGGCTAACTTTCCTGGTGATATTGCTGATTGACCACACACCGCCGGAAATAGCTCTTGAAACTCTTTATCAGAGTAGATACTTCCGAGCTCATCATACATATGCATATACATATTACCCTTGGGGAACGATGCACGTGCTACTTGCACTGTTTGTTGTGGTATCTCCCATTGATTTTTTGGATGCAGTACCATACTCAGACCTCACCACTGACTTCTGTTGTCATCTTTTCATTCTGACTTTTCAAAGGACACGAATGTTCGTCAAAACCCCTGATTCTCTCATCAAAGTCCAGAACCCCATATTTCTTGACCAATGTAGTTTCCACAGCTGCCCACCCTTTGTGGGCTGCCTTTTTCAAAGGGCATCGCCCGTTGACCGGATTGGGTGATGTCCGATCGCCTGTTTACCGGGTTGGGTGATGTCCGATCGCCTGTTTACCGGGTTGGGTGATGTCCGATCGCCTGTTTACCGCATGGGGTTGAGCGCACATCCCCCATACCACCCGAAGCGTCGGCCAGATAAAAGATGTTTTTGTCAAGAGGGCACGCCCGCACTTTATAGCAGTTGCTCCCATTCTGATTCTAGATTCTGATTCCACAATAGGGGGTCTGACCCCCCATTCGCCAACAGTATCCTCAAAGAAGTCGGGGATCAAGCACTGCTGACCACTAGACTTTTGATTTATCTTTTGTTATACTACGGTAAAATAATAGATTTTATGCAATTTACATTATGCAACAAGCCCCAAAAATGCCTCAGGAGTCAAACCTAGCAGCGCAGGCAGCCCTTGAGCAATTGCAGTCAGATGCTCCGCTAGGTTTGAAACAAGGAATTTTCAAAAAAATAAGAGGGGGATTGTTTTTTGCCCTTGGATATTTACTGTCGCCTTTATGTTGGTGGAATGACCTAATTTTCAATCTGCCAATTGCTTACGGTTTTGGCTATCTTTGCAGTTTATTCTCGCCAAAACTACTTATACCTTGCTCAATAGCAGGTTATTGGCTTTCTAACGTTGTTGGAATTCTTCTGATGCAAAGAGGCGCTTTGGATGTGTTTCAAAACCAACCAACAGAACGCAATCTCAGAAAAGAGTTATTTACAGGTGTAGTAACATCTACTATTTTTACAGTCGTTATTTTAACATTAATCCATTTAAAAATTCTTGAGACTCCGAATTTGTTTTCAAATAGCTAATTGCTAACTGCTAATAGCTAATTGCTAACTGCTAGTTATCTATTAGCCATTAGCCATTAGCAATTAGCCATTAGCCATTAGCTAATACAATTTCAAAAAATCTGTTAAATTTAATAATTTTTGCTCACCTTGACCTACAACTACTGGAAGCTTGCCATCCCATTTTTCTAGTGCTTGCTTTTCCAGAATTTCTGGTGTCAAATTTTCACGGATTATTCTGTGTGCTTCCGCTTCACCTTTTGCTAAATTCACTTTTGCTTCTGCTTCTTTCGATGCTTTCAAGGCTATAAACTCTGCACGTCTGGCTTCTTGTGCAGCAACTTGCTTTGATTCTACAGCTTCATTAAACTTTTGAGAGAAGTGAATGTGAATCAGAGAAATGTCGTCTACTGCAATGTGATAGTTAGCTAATCGATTTGTTAACGTCTCGTCTACTCCTGCTTTCATTTCTTCCCGCTTGATAATAATTTCTTCAGCCGTATATTTTGCAACAATTGCCTTGAGGACTTCCTCGAGCGCTGGATTGATAATCCGCTCGACAATATTTTTTTCATCTCCAATTTTCTGGAAAACAGTATTGGCTTTTTCTGGGATAATATGCCAGTTTAGAGTAACGTCTGCGGAGATATTCTGTAAATTCTTCGTTGAAGCCTCAGCAGAAATGTTTTGTTTCTGAACTCGCACGCTCAATCTTTTAACTGTGTTTATGACTGGTACAATGACATGAATGCCTTCTCCAAGAACTCTGTCTTGCACTTTACCAAATTCCATCAATACACCTCGTTCTCCAGCATTGACTATCGCAAAGGGAGTCAGGAACAAAGTGATTAGGAATAGAAGTGCTGTCAGTTTACCTGCATTGTTAAACGCTTTACTTTTTTTCATAGTTGCTAGCAAATGTAAAGTATTTGTAACAAATTAGACTGTTGCTTTTTTCTCTAGATATAGATAGGTATCAATACTTGTCGCTTAAGCCTAAAAATACGAAAACACGTAGGTTGGGTTGAGGAACGAAACCCAACATTTATCAGCATTTGTTGGGTTTCGCTGACGCTCAACCCAACCTACAATTTCCGAGAGCCCTTGCAGTATTGAGATAGGTATTTTCCTTTTTTATAAGAATACGGTATATTGGTAAGATTGCCGTAATTAAAAGTCAAACAAATTTTATAACTGCCTGTTACGGCAAACAATCTGTGAAACTCATACCCAACATAGATGAAAGTCTACTTTATTCCTTAATACTTTGTACTTCATCCTTTAGTTGACTTGTTAGATGATGGAAATATCCTCGAAAGTAAAATATACCCTACTAGCATTGCTAGAACTAACTCGATACTACAAGCAAGAAAAATTCTTACAAATAGAACAAATAGCCGTTTGTCAGCAAATACCAGATCGGTATTTAGGACAGCTATTGATGAGCTTGCGGCGATCCGGTTTAGTTTGCAGCCAGCGAGGAGTCAAAGGGGGCTACCAACTCAGCAAACCTCCTGAAGAAATAACAGTGTTGGAAGTACTTACGTGTCTCGAAGGTGCAGCGACTCAAGAATATGGGGAACCAGGGGAGTCACTAACTATGGAAAATATGATTCTTAAAGAAGTTTGGCATGAAGCTACAAAAGCTGCATTGACAGTTTTTGGAAGTTATACTCTAAAAGATTTGTACGAGAAACAACAGGCAAGTCATTTGTTAAATCCAATGTATTATATTTAGCTTAGTTCAGTTCTCAGTTAATTATTCAAGAAGGCAGAGGTGAGGCGGAACGAAGGTATTACTTATTACCTGAATCTGCTTATTTCCACCTCTGCCTTCTGCTAATTACTGATTTAAGAAAGGACGGGCGAGAAAAAAGCTAGTAATTGATTTAGCGTCTACCTGTTCGCCTTCAAGAATCGCTTTCTCCAACTCTTGAGGAGTAAAGAAAACAGTTTCCATATCTTCGTCTGCATCTTGTGGTGGCGGTTCGTCTAGCTTTTCCAAATCTTGTGCGAGGAAAGCATAAATAATTTCGCTGGAATAACCAGGAGCTAGAAAAAACTCACCTAATTTTTGCCACTTGTGAGCGCGAAAACCAGTTTCTTCCTGGATTTCACGCTGAATGGTTACTAGGGGATCTTCACCGTATTCTAAAGTTCCCGCAGGAAACTCAAAGATCCTTCCTTGTGCTGCAAAACGATACTGACGTACAAGTAAAAGTTTCCCTTCTGAAGTTACAGGTATCACTAAAGCACCTCCGGGGTGACGGATGCACTCCCATTCTCCTTCAGAGTTGTTGGGTAAACGCAAGCGATTGACTTCAAAATCAAACTTGCGTCCCTTATAGAACAAGCGTTGCTTTAACAGTTGGGGTAATTCTCTACCTAATGGCATACTCTGTTTTATGGTTAAAAATCACACAGACTAGTACTTTCGGTGGATGTGAAAAGAGCGTTTTCTGCGCTGATGGTTGTAAAATTAATTGCCCACCAATAGTTGCACTTCTGTACAGTCTACATCTTTAACAAGCTCTTTAATCCTGCGTCCGGAAATTGGTTCTACCCAATCTGAAGCAATTTCAGCTAGTGGAACTAACACAAATGCTCGTTGCTGCATTCGAGGATGGGGAACTTGAAGTTTTGGAGTTTGTAAAATTAAGCGATCGTATAACAACAAATCCAAATCTAACGTGCGGGGTTCCCATCGTTCCCGTCGCACTCGTCCAAATTGATTTTCAATGTTTAGTAAAGTTTCGAGCAGTTGTTCTGGCACCATCTCTACTTTCAGGATAGCAGTGCCGTTGATGTAATCTGGTTGTGGCGGTCCTACAGCTTTGGTTCTGTACCAACTGGACTTTGCCTGTAAAACAATGCCCGGTGTCTGGGCTAGGACTTCTATGGCGGCTTCTAAAATTGCCAGAGTATCTCCTAGATTGCTACCTAACGCGATCGCACTACTGGTCATACTTGCCAATTGCAAAATAATAAGTAAAAATTATCGATAAACTTTGTTCTATAGGGATACAGTTAATTATTTGGTGGATGTTATACTAACACGGTTGTGGCTCACAAATCAGACACAGTTTTTCATGGCGATCGCATTGCAACTGCTTGAAGCGAGGGATTAACGTGGTAAAGTTTACCTCCTGGTTCAAAGACCGACAAATAAAGTCGAGTGAATCTGATAGAGAGAAACAGTCACCGCAGCCAAATCATCAGGACGAAAACACGGAATCTACTCAGGAAAAAACATCACAAAGCCCCTTGGCAAATCTGAGGAAATCACTGAATGGGATAATTGCCAAATTACCCGGAGGTCATAAACCTATTTATCGTCGCTATTGGTTTTGGGCTGGCTTAGGTCTAAGCGGTGGAATTATTGCTGCTAGTTATGGTATATCGGCAATAGACCGTTCTCTACCTGACAAAGCCGAACTAAACGCGGTTGTCAGAGAACAGACACTCACCATCAAAGCTGCTAACGGCACAATTCTACAACAACAAGGAGAAGCAACCAGAGAACAGTTAAAGCTGGAGGAAATACCGGATAAGCTGCAAAAAGCTTTCATAGCTTCAGAAGATAGACGGTTTACCCAGCATAATGGTGTCGATTTTCAGGGAATAGCAAGAGCTATATTAAACAACCTGCGATCGCAAAACGTGGTAGAAGGTGGTAGTACTATCACGCAACAACTTGCTAGAATCCTTTTCCTCAAACAAGAACGTACAGTTTGGCGCAAGCTGAAAGAAGCACGCCTTGCTCAAAACATGGAAGAAGAATTGACAAAAGACGCTATTTTAGAGCGATACCTGAATTTGGTTTATTTGGGTTCTGGAGCATACGGTGTAGCTGATGCAGCCTGGGTGTACTATAGCAAACCAGTAAGCAAACTAACCCTGGGGGAGATGGCAACCATTGCTGCATTGCCTCCCGCACCAAATAACTTTTCGCCGATAGTCAATCGTCGAGCAGCACAACAGCGGCGGAATATAGTGTTGCAAAGGATGCAAGAAGAAGGATTTATTACAGCAGCAGAACTTCAAGCAGCCACCGCAGAACCAATCAACTTAAAAGCAAGCGCCCCCAGACGATGGGAAGTAGAATCTCCCTACTTTATCAGCTATGTACAAAAAGAGATTCCCAAATACGTTTCCCCTGACGTTCTTAAAGCAGGTGGCTTAACAGTAGAAACCAGCTTAGACTTACAATGGCAGAAAGCAGCGGAAGAAGCTGTGGCAAAAACCTTGAGAAACCAAGGACGTTGGGAAAACTTTAAACAAGCTGCCTTAGTTGCCATTGACCCCCGCAATGGTCAAATTAAAGCAATGGTTGGGGGAAAAGACTTTAATAAAAACCAGTTTAACCGCGTCACTCAAGCACAACGCCAGCCCGGTTCTACATTTAAAAGCTTCGTTTATGCTACTGCCATCGCTGCGGGCTTTAATCCTACCGATGGTTACTTAGATTCGCCTTTAATAATAGATGGTTACGAACCAAAAAACTACGATGAGGGTTATCGAGGTTGGATGAGCATGAAAGATGCTCTCACCAAATCAATTAATATTATTGCGGTGAGAGTCATGATGAAAGTGGGATTTGAGCCAACCATCAGAATAGCTCACAAAATGGGGATAAAATCGGAACTCAAGCCAATGTATTCCTTGGCACTTGGATCTTCAGAAGTGAATCTTTTAGAATTGACAAGTGCTTATGGTACTTTTGCTACTCAAGGTTTGCACGTAGAACCCCACGGTATTACCCGCATCATTGACCGTAAAGGAAAAGTCATTTGGTCTCCAAACTTTAAACCAGAACGTGCTTTGGATGCTGATAGTGCAGCAATTATGACATGGATGCTGCGTAATGTTGTAGAATACGGTACTGGTAGAGCCGCCCAAATAGGTAGACCTGTTGCAGGCAAGACCGGTACCACAGATGAAGCTCGCGATTTGTGGTTTATTGGTTACATCCCCCAAGTTGTAACAGGTGTTTGGTTGGGTAATGACGATAACAAACCTACCTGGGGTAGTAGTGGAAGCGCTGCTTATACCTGGCATGAATTTATGGAACAGGTAGTCAGTAAAATACCTGTTGCGAAGTTTCCTGAAATACCCAAGTTAGCAGGTCGAAAAGGCACAATTAAGGCACAGGCTATGAAGCCGAGACGAATAGTGATTCGTTCCGCACCTGTATACAATAATGATGAGGATGATTCTCGCAGGTCTTACAGGCGCGATCGAGAAACTACTTCAAATGATAGCTCTCAAGAGCGTACCTATAGAAGACGCAGATATAGGAGACGTTATTCTCAAGAAGAGCAGCAGCAACCACAAGAATACACCTCAAGACGCAGTAGGCGTTACTATCAACAAAATGAGGAAACAAGTACATCAAGAAGGCGCAACCGCCGTCGCTACCGTATAGAACAATCGGAATCTAGGGAGTCAGGTTCACAAAGGCGATATAGGGGAGGTGTTTATGATTTACCTTCAAGAATTCGCCGTCGCTCACCCAGCACGGGTAATTCCTCTGAGTCTGCACCAAAACCTTCTCCTTCTTGGAGAGAAAGACTCAGACCGACAACGCCTCCTGCTTCGGAGACAGCGCCTTAGGAGATAAGGAGGACAAGGGGGACAAGGGGGACAAGGAGGACAAGGGGGACAAGGGGGACAAGGAAGTCAGGGTAAATTAAGCTTTCTTGTCCCCTACTCCCGATTCCCGACTCCCCACACCTGAATGTACGACTTTGGATGAGTTCTACAGAATAGACGTTAATGATACTCTCTTCATATAAGGTAGTAATAAGTAGTGTTGCCTACATAAGGAGGGTCTACCCATGTACTTTTTATTAGAAACAGCAGCTCAAGCAGCAGCAGAAGCAAAAGACCCATATCAATTTCCTTGGGCTTTTACAGCAGTCTACGTAATTGGCTTTATTGCTGCTGTAACAATTGGTTCAATCGCTTGGTATAACTCCAAGCGTCCTGTTGGTTGGGAAAGCAAAGAGCGTCCGGACTTTGTACCTAAAGTAGATAAAGATCCAACACCGGGTGTGTAGCTAATAGCTAATAGCTAATAGCTAATAGCTAATTGCACGATTAGCCATTAGCCATTAGCCATTAGCAAATCTTCAATTTTGAATGTCAACCCAACGACGGTAAAGTTTTTGAATTTGTTTGAGAACATTATGATAGCCGTGTTGCGTTGAGTCGTTCGTGTCGGATATTTCTTGTAATTTTGTCAACAGTTTTGCTTCTTCTGTTGCAACTTCACCATCACTGTAAATCAATCCACCGATCGCCTCAATCAAGTTTTGGCATTCTTCTTGAGTGGGATGTTCTCCCAGATACTCCTTCAACCATTCATAAAACTGTTCTGGTTGTACGGAGACTAATTCATACAACCAAGGTTGAATTTCTGGCTCGTCAGCAACTCCCTTCTCTTGAGCCACTTTGCGAAGATATTGCCTCTCTTCTGGTTGAATTCTGCCATCAATCCAAGCCGCCCCTATCAGGATTTTGACCAAGTTTTTCACGCTACTAGAATTACCAACCATAAGGTAAATCCTCCGGTAGTTCAATTTACCTATTCTCTCTCAATTCCGGATTTTTCTTAAGCGCACCATAAAAAAGCCATCCATATCGTGTTGGTGGGGTAAAACTTTAATCCAACCTTCTGGAGTGGAGTAAGGACGGGCGAGTGAATCAGTACCTGGAGGTTCAATTTCCCAATTTGGGTTATCTGCGAGAAATGACTCGATCGCACCTTCGTTTTCTTTGGGATGCAGCGTACAGGTTGAGTATACAAGTACACCATTTAGCTTGACAAAAGTTGATGAATGTGCCATGAGTTGTTGTTGCAGCACGGAAAGTTCTTCGACAGTTTCTGGTTTTTGCCGCCAACGAGCATCAGCATGGCGGTGCAGCGTTCCCAAGCCAGAACAGGGTGCGTCTAGGAGTACCCGATGAGCAGTATTTTGGAACTCAGCAAAGTCGCGGGTGCTATCACCGATATGAATTTGAATAGATTGTAAAGAAAGGCGTTGAATATTTTCTTGAAGTTTTTTCACACGAGATGGAGTGCGATGCACGAAAAGTGCCGCTTCGCGATCGCTCTTAGCGCAAGCCTCCCCCGGCTTATCGCAAGCGAAAATTTTCCCCTTATCCCCCATTAACTCTGTAATGTGGGTAGTTTTACCACCAGGTGCAGCACAAACATCAATAATAGTCTCACCTGATTGGGGGTCAAGTAAATGACTTACGAGTTGAGCGCTACTATCTTGTACAGTCCACCAACCTTGCTCATAACCCGGTAGATTTTGGATAGGACCGGCGTTACTTAACAATCGTAAAGCTTGAGGTAAGCGATCGACATGTTGAAACGAAACACCAGCAGATTGCAATCCCACTTCCACCTCCGACATGGAAGCCCGCAACAAGTTAACCCGCAAATCAATAGCTGGAGTTTTGTTCATCCACATACACAACTGTTCTGTTTCTGCCAAACCAAATTGTTCTACCCACACTTGAACAATCCAGTCAGGAAAACTATGTAAAATACCCAAGCGTTCTACCGGGTTTTCTGGCAATTGGATGGGGATTTTGGATTTTGGATTTTGGATTTTGGATTTTGGATTTTGGAGTTGGGATTTGGGATTTGGGATTTGGGAGTTGGGATTTGGGATTTGGGAGTTGGGATTTGGGAGTTGGGATTTGGGAGTTGGGATTTGGGAGTTGGGAGTTGGGAGTTGGGATTTGGGATTTTGGACTGGGAAATCTTCTCCCTTCTCCCCCTTTTCCCCCCCTCTTCCTTTCTCCCTCTCCTCTTCACCCCCAGTCATTCTGATATATTGACGTAGTAAACCATTAACAACACCAGTTAAACCAGAAAAACCGTTTTCTTTGGCTAACTGAACTGTGGTGTTGACAGCTGCACTGACAGGAATCCGTTCTTGATACTGTAATTGGTACAAACCCAAATGGATAATGGTGCGGAGGTCTTTTGGCTGTTGGTGGGATTTCTTTTTACCAAGTTGGTCTATGATGGCATCCAGGGTGCGCTGTCTTCTCGTACAGCCGTACACCAATTCCGTTACAAGACGGCGATCTGTGTCAGATAAATTAACTTTTTGCAATGCGCGATCCAGGGCAACATCAACATATGCCCCTTTATGAATATCTCGCAACGTAGTAAAAGCTAATTGACGGGGGGAAATCATTTTCAAGTTTAAATTTTTAACTTTTTGATAGCTCTGAACTATCAGCTATATTACCTAAATACGTGGGTGGGTATTGCCTACCAAAGGTAAATGGTGGGCTTTAGCCCTACCTACTGATAGTTCTTTACGGTAACAAATGTTCATAAGGATTTTATGTATTTTCCCTAGCGATCGCAACGCTTGTAACCAAACTTTTCATTCCCCACCTATTTGATAGGACGGGCTTTAAACCCATCCCACAAGAGAAAGTTTAACTCTAACCAAGAATCATGGTATCAACTTGAGCGAGTTCAAACTCACAAGCTCTAGAAGTGTGTTCTACAGAGAATGGTTCAAAAGTCACAAGGGGCAAAAGTGTGGGATTTTGCAATAATTCTTTTGCAAGCAAGAATCCAGCAATTGTCCATGTTTGATACTTCCTAGCTTGTTTCCCAATTAACCGACCTTTTTTACCGTCGTAATACTCCGGCCACTCATCATAATGCAGCCTCGCTTGTGCAATTTCCAGAGCTCTATTTGCCAGTTCCGGTCTTTTTGTTTTCACAGCAGCTGCTGATAACAACCACAATAATACAGGCCAACTTCCGCCATTGTGATAAGACCAGGGGATGTTTTTGGGGTCACATCCAGTCACAATTTTATACTCTTCGTCTTTTAGAGCTGGGAAACAAATTTTCACGGGCATATCTCCTATCAAATCCTCCCAACGTTCGTCGAAGAGATTCATAATAGCTTGCGATTGTTCTTCACTTGCCAGATCTGAGATGACAGCCACTAAATTTCCTAAAGTAAAGAAGCGAGTATCTAGCTGAGACGGACCAACATTACCAACAAGATAACCGCCTTTTCTTGGCAACCACTTGTCCAATTCATAATAGGGTAGAGAATCGGCATATATGTTGAAGAGGTTGACTGCTGCTTTACCGTACTCTTCACTCTTGAAGCGATAAATTTTGTTCAGGCAATTCAAATCCATCCAATAATGTTGGCGGATGTGAACGCGTAAGAGTGGTAAGCGGTTATCAATAGCTTCCACAATATCTTCATTACCTTGGCATATGAGGAGTTCTCTTGCGGAACGTAATGCAGCAAAAAATAAAGCCTGAATTTCCAAAGGATGACCGTAAATACCCATACGACGGTCTATCATGCAAGCACCATCTGGAACCAATAAAGTTGGATACATATCAAATCTTGTTGCCAAGCACAGTTCCATTATTAACCGGATACCGTGTTGAAATTCAGGTTGATAGGCTAAAGAAAAATCTTTGGTAGCAACTACATAAGCACGCAATAAAATCACCCACCAAAGGCAAGAATCTACTGGCGTGACTCGAGCAATGGCGTGTTCGCCAAAATCTGGTTCTAGATATTCTTCTCCACCCTCAGAGACAACTTTGAAGCTAGCTGGCATCAGCCCCCGACCGGGTTTGTACGCATTTAACTGCCTTTCCTTTGGCTGTAACTTTAAGGTTTCTTCTAGAAAATTACGAACAATATCTGTTCTTCCTTTAGTTAGAAAAATTAGAGCTGATGAGATAAAATCACGAACAAAGCATTGGTCATAGTTTAACGCTTCTACTGAGCTATCATAGGCGGCTACTGTCCCTACAGGACGTCCTTTATAGTAAAGAATGGCATTTTCTAAGGCTTTCCAAGCTTCATTCTCTATGTTTTCAATTGAAACAAAATCATCTAAATACATTGTCAGAACAACTCCAATAGGTTAGTAAATGGGTAGTTTGGGGTATTGTGGTATCTACTGCTATTTAGATCATAACAATGATAATTTGTTTAATAGCAAATACAACAATCTGCTAGGGATTAATAGCAGCAGCAACAGCTTTCATGACCGCTCTTTTGGTAGCATCATTGACAGTTATTTGCTTTTGTAAATAGGCTTACTGTTAGTTAAAGCTGTCTTTTTCATATCAAACGATCTCATAAACTTTAGTTATCCATGATATGTTGCTACATTCAAACGTTAGGAACATTTTTTACTTAACAAAAACATACCTGAAATAATATGTAATTATTGAATTAATTAATGCTTTTGTTTAAGTAACTTTACTTAAATGTATAAAGTTTCTTCAGAGCTAGAATGAAATAATATTTCCATGCCTATAGATAAGAATCTATAACGAATTTTTGTAGGATGCAATATGGTTTTTAAAGTTCATAACTCTTAATGCTAAAAAATATATATTCTACCTCAAATCTCTTAAATTAGGGATTTTAAGGACTGAGATACTTCTGTTTATTTATGCCTCATGGCTTTTTTAATTCGAGAATACTTGTTAACAGTTAAGGTTTTTTCTATCAAAAGTTCATTGCTAACAGTGAATGATTTGCCGATACTCCGGCATCACTGTTAATTTTAAAGTTTTCCTTCAACTACAATTGCAAAACTCACCTACAGCTATCTGTAGGTAAAATTGCAACAATGACAACAATTGATAGAGTCATACAAAATAACGCACTTTTCAGTGTA
The DNA here is from genome assembly GCF_009725235.1 of Scytonema sp. UIC 10036. The sequence continues at coordinate 35,364 of NZ_WJFC01000086.1, read as the reverse complement.
GATATTACCTGCAAACAGGGGTAGCAGGTGAATCTATTTATCGTTTTTTCAAAGATATTGCTATGAGAATTCATTTCTTCCATCAAAAAGATAGAAGAAAATTATTGTACAGCTTTTCTTAAATACAAAATGTCACATATAAGCCGATATCTTAAGCGTGAATTGTGCTATACGACTACTGCTTGAGTAGAAGTAGTACAAACACTCTACAGACTTTGGTTACATAACATTTTGGTAATCAGGAATAAAAACTGTAGCTTACTACACAGATTTTACACCAGATGCACCCGTTAAGCTATATCAACGATATAAATTTTTCATTATCTCAGTAACATAATTGTAAATTTTATACTTTTATTATAATTGGCACTCACTCTAACATCTCAATAATATTCCGTAAATTCTTCCGGATTATTGTTCAAGTTTCTGTAAGTTATGATATTGGATTTTTTATACCTATACAATTTATAAGATTAGAATAGTCTGGTTTGACTACCAAATCTGCCTCATGTTCTTCAACCAGGCAGCGATAATAATTCTCGGTTAATATGTAGAAAAACTAATCATTTTGTTAGAAATGATTTATAAAGAGTGCAAAAATTCGAGATCCCTTACAGTACTGCATTAAGATTTCTATGTATTAACAGAAAGAAATTAATTTATTTCTCGATCGGAAAATAATTTTACTAATTTCTATTTGTCTTTATTGTTTTAAAATGTGCTAAAAAAAGTGTAAATAGTTCCTATTCTGTTCCTAGTTGCGCTGTCTATGCCTGCGGCATACTTAGCGGCGAACGTGCTTAGCGCAACTACGAACAAGTAAAGATTATTTGCACCAACTTACTTAACAATTTCTTAACCAACAGCAGTTCGATTTGTCAGATTCACAAAAAGATTGCAAAGGTCAAATTCATGTTAAAAACTTCTCAGGCGAGAAAAACTTACGCTGTAGAAAATTTACTCAAACTGTGGCTACAGCGTTTTACACTTAATAAATTTTCTCTATCTATAGCAAATTCACTATCTGACGATGATTTATTACAAGCTAACTCATTGAAAGGTAGAGCCATTACAGCCGCGAAATTAAAGGATACAGTGTTGGATGTCAATTGCCAACTGGCATGGATTCAAACAAAAGATCTTTATGGTTATATTCCTAACATTCTAGATTTAAATGAAGCTCGGCGAATAACTCAATTTGCCTTTCGGGTATATCGGAAACTATTAGAGGTTTATCAACAACATTCTATAGATGAAAGCGTACACACAGCAGAACAGAAAATCTCTCTACCTATATGGAGCTTAGCAGAACTTGAACAGTTGTTATACGAACTAGAACCAATATTGATCGTTTTTCAGGAACAACACGTCATATCCAAAGACTGGCGTGCGCTTGGTTTTATGACTTCGCAATTGAACTTTAGCAACCAGTTAATTTTAAAAAGGCTTGCACCAGCAGAAAAAGTGCTGCTGACTCCCTACCTCAAGTTTGTGGAAGAACAAGTTGCAATGCCTTGGCAAAGAGTTTGTCACTCCGCAGCAAAGCACGAGCAAGACTCACCGATGATAGCACTTGTTGAACAAATGCTACCTGAATCTGAAAACGTAGCTCGAAGTGTTTATCGCCGACTCACTGAATTATTGCCCAACCATCAAAGCCGTAGGGGTGGGTTAACAAATCCAGGAATTACGCACTCCTGTCTTCGCGACTTGAATATGTTCCAAGCCTACCTCTGGCTGTGTTTGTTAGAAAAAAGTGTTGCTCCAATCAAACACGAACTCCTTCCTTTATGCGTTATGGTTGTTCAGGGTGTAGAGATTCCATGGGAGTTGACAGAACAATGGTGCCAAATTCTGGGAGAAGAAATTACCAACCGTATTCACCCAGAACAAAGAGATTTATTAGAACCTTACACTCAAGCACTGCGACAAATATTTTTTGAGGAACGGGAGCGTTTGAGTTTTCCGTCGGTAGTAGAACCTGTTTCGGAATTGTAGGGGTGGATTGGGGACGAAGGTTCGTCCCAATTTATTGATGAAATTATTTGAGCCAACGCTTCGTGACTTCAGCAATACGTTGTCTTTCCAGCGACCATTCACGATCTGCTCGCCAACAATCCGTAAAAGTTCAACAGTTGTGCCTTCAACCTTACCAGCACCTTCAGCAATAGCTTGTGCCATCAGATGAGTATGACCGGAACCAGAAAAGTAGACAATCGATACGGTGGACATGGGACACTTTGCTCAATTGTTTTTACTGATGAACATCATAAGTATTCTTGATGACAGAGTAAATAGCACCGAGCTATTGACAAACACTTTATTTTTTGTATTTCCTTAAGTTGTCCATGTTGAATTGCTGACGAAATTCTCTATAGGCTCGATTAATAGCCTGCATTTTGGATTTTGCACTAGCAGAACCATTGATATCGGGATGATACTTTCTTGCTAATCTCACATACGCAAGCTTTACAGCTTTTGGAGAAGTAAACTTATCAACTCCCAAAACTTCCCACCATTCCTCATTACCCAGTAATTTATCTTCTAGTACTGAATCGTCACTGCCAAATCTTTGAGTCCAAATCTTGAGAGTGGCACCTTTTCCTCCACTAATTAATGTCTTTCCATCAGGACTAAAAGCAACAGGGCTGCTTCCAGAAAGAGCCTGTAGAATTTTTCTCGATCGCAAATTCCAAAGATGAATGATACCGTCTCTGCTAGCACTTGCAAGGGTTTGTCCATCGGTAGCGATCGCAACAGACACCACTGCGCTTGAGTGTCCGGTTAAAGTTTCAAGTAATTCACCAGTATGAAAATTCCATAACTTGATGGTAGTGTCAGTACTGCCACTTATTAAAGTGTGACCATCAGGGCTGAGAACAATTGTGTTAATTGCTTGCAAATGCCCAGTAAGCATACGCAACTGCTTTCCGGTGTCTAAGTCCCAAATTCTTATAGTGCGATCGGCACTACCACTGGCTAAGACTTTTGCATTAGAACTGATAACAACAGATAAAACTGCTTCTGTATGTCCATTTAAAATACGTTTTAATTCTCCTGTATATCGTCCCCACAGTCTTATTGTCTTATCACCACTGCCACTAGCAAGAACACTTCCATTAGGGCTAAAGACAACTGAATGTATAAATCCAGTATGGCTGTAAGGGAAATTTAAGTAGAAAAAGGTATTGTAAAATTTTTTTGTATCTAGTTTCCAGCTAGTAATCTTCCTATCTAAACAGCCACTGGCAATTATTTGACCATCCGGGCTAATGGCAACAGATAATACTGCCTCTGCTTGCCCGGAAAAAGTGTACAGCCATTTTCCAGTTTTCAAATCCCACAAATGAACCGATTTGTCATCACTTCCACTTACAAAACTTTGACCATCAGGTGTGAATGCGATCGCATTGACAGCTCCAGAGTGCCCCTTAAGAATCTCTACGCATTTCCAAGTTTCAGGCGATAAGGATTTGAGAGAGACAGTTTCTGTTTCAACTTTAGGGTGTAAAGTTTCAAACTTTACGGACGAAGAGGCATTAGTTTCTGTTGTTTTCTTAAATTCTGCCTTGAGTGCTTGAACTTCATCCTCAACTTCCAAAGCAGCAAATTTTTGATTTAAATCTTCTCCAGATAAAAATGCTTCTAACTCCATCACTGCTGCGGAATAAGCTTCCATTTGTAAGACTTTTTCTTCCATCCGCTCAAAAACTTGTGGTGGTGTTTCCCGTGTTCCACGTTCGTCCAGCAACTTAGCAATACCGTAAGCGGCGAGTCCAACCACAGCACCAACTCCAGCCATAGGCACTATGCCGATACCAACGGCTAAACCCATTTTAGGAGCAACTAATCCCATCCCACCGACAACACTAGAAATGCCAGCACCACCTACTGTGCCAATTCCCATTGCACAGAATGCAGCTGCGTCTCCTTCTCCTATTGCTTTGACAGCACCATAAGCAGCTGCACCAACTACAGCACCAGCACCAATTACAGGAACTGTTCCAAGTCCAACGGCTCCAAATCCTCCAGCTAGCCCCATTCCGCCTACAGTGCTAGAAACACCAGCACCTGCTAAGGTTCCTCCTGCAATAAATGCTGCACCTGTTGTGAAGTTTTGTTTCACTTGTTGTAGTTCCTGTAAACCATTTTTTTGTTGGGTCTCACTGTTGTTTAACTCATTTTAATAATGATACAACTTTCACATTTTTCTTTATTAGAAAACCAATCTGCCATCAATTCTCAATCTCTTTCTTCTCGCATTTGATAAATGATTTCATCAATATCCAGTTCAAAGGGTAGATCGCTTCGCCGTTGCTGAATGGCTTGAGCATTGGCTAAAATTGTTGAACGTAAGTTTTGCCAATTCGATTGATGTGTTAATTTTTGGTTTAGTAACTCTCGTTCTTCAGGAGACAAAGCTTTGATTGCATTGGCTAAAGATTCGACAAGCTGAATATTCATAGACGTTCTCTATCCTGTTATCAAAGCGAAATCAGTGAATTTCTCATTTTATCGACATTCACGACTCATTACTAATTTTCCGTTAGCGAGGCGATAAACGCCACTAGGTTCAATAATTGGGTCGCCTTTTTGCCACAACGGATGTGTAGAATTGCTGGAAGTGTGAGTATTTTCAACACCACGTATTGTCCCAGTAGAATATTGAGACGCGGATAAGTCTCCCGGATGGTAAGGTATGCCACCGGAACCCGTGATGGTAAATGTTCCGTCGTTGCGAGAACTACGGGCGATGCAGCTATTTGCAATAAGCGCGTTAGTATCGATAAGGTTATTGGGAAGTTCTGCCAAATTATTTTGGATCGAAGTTGTATCAGGAAGTAGAATCACTCCAGAAGAAATTTCACCTGTAGCGTTGACATCTACTTGTTGATTGCCATCTAAAGTACGAGGTTCTGTACCTCGTGGTGCGGGGCGATAGTTTTCTCCAAAAAAGGCACGGGTATTAAGAGTAATATTGCCCCCTCTTCCATCTCGAGCAAAAGCAAGAATGTCGCTGTCATCAAAGGCGATAATGGAGTTGGCTGTTAATTGAATATTGCCACCACTGCCTACACCACTAAATACAGAAGTAAAGATGTCACTGTTCCCAAACAGGCGAATATCTTGAGCTTTGATATCAACAGATCCACCTGAAGAGCGTTGAGAAGATGTAAAAATACTACCATCTCTTGCACTTAAGCGTTCATCAACACGGATAGTAATGTTGCCAGCTTGACCCTGATTAGAAGCGAAAGTTGATATGAAGCCACCATCTCGGATGTTTAAGATTCGAGTTTTGAGTGTCACATCCCCTGCCCTTGCACTTGAACCATTACCTCTAGTTTCACTTCCCAAAGTACTGGATTGTCCGCTAGCAGAAACGCCCTCTAATTCCACCCTATCTGCAGTTACCTCAATGTTGCCACCTCGACCATTCCCAAGAGTGTCAGCTGATACTGTTGCACCATTCTGTATTAACAACACAGGAGTCGTTATCGTTAACAAACCTGCCTCTCCTGTTGCTGTTCGGTCAGCGCGAGTAAATAAACCACTGGAAAACTCACCAATACCAGATGTACCAGTTAATTGTACTTGTTTAGAGGAATTGACAGTTAAATTACCTCCTTGACCTGAGCTACGGGTACCAGCATCAATCCGTGCCCCATCCCTTAACAGTAATACAGGAGTAGTAATTGATATATCTCCTGCATCTCCTGTTCCTTGTGTTTCTGAAAACAAGCCACTAGCTGCTAGTGTATTATCAATAGCGTAAGTACCAATCAGTTGAACTTCCTTAGAAGCGTTGACAGTCAGATTCCCACCTTTGCCTGCACTAAAGGTACCAACAGAAATCTGTGCTCCGTCCTTCAACAGTAACACAGGAGTGTTAATCCTTAAATTTCCTGCTTGTCCTGTTGCTAGGAGAGTTGCAGCACCTATACTGCTAGCATACCGACCATCAGCAGAGCGACCAATCAGTTCTACAGATTCAGAAGCGTTAACAATTAAATTTCCACCTTTACCCGCTCCAGTGGTGTTAGCGTTGACTGATGCACCATCTCGAACAAGCAATACAGGAGTATTAACTGTCAAATCTCCTGCATTTTCCGTGCCTGTAGTTCCAGTTACTAAAGCGCTAGGACCATCAGTAGAGCTACCAGTTACTTGAACTTCTTTGGAAGCATTGACAATCAAATTTCCACCTTTACCTGTGCTTAAGGTAGTAGTGTCAACTTTTGCCCCATCCTGAACCAGTAACACTGGCGTGGTTATTGTTAAGGAACCAGCAGCCCCTGTTGCTGTTTGCTCAGATCGAGTAAATAACCCACTAGAAAACTTACCATTGCTTGTAGTGCCAACTAGCTGTACTTGTTTGGAGGCATTAACAGTTAAATTCCCACCTTTGCCTGAACCACGGGTACCAGCATTAACTACTGCCCCATCCTGAACCTGCAATAAGGGAGTAGTAATTGTTATATCTCCCGCATTTCCCCTTCCTTGTGTTGTTGAAAACAAGCCGCTAGAAGTCTGATTATCGGTTGTAGAGCCAATAAGTTGAATTTCCTTAGAGGCATTAACAGTCAAATTACCCCCTTGACCTTCACCAAAGGTGCCAACTAAAATTTGCGACCCATTCCTAAGCAATAATATAGAAGCATTAACAGTCAAATTTCCACCTTTACCTGTACCACGGGTACCAACATTAACTTGTGCCTCGTCTTGAAGTTGCAATACAGGAGTGGTAATTGTTATGTTTCCTGCATTTCCTGTTCCCCTGGTTCCTGAAAGCAAGCCACTACGACCATTACCTGCTCTACCAAGTAGTTGTACCTGTTGAGAAACATTAACAGTCAAATTTCCACCTTTACCTGTACCACTGGTACCAGCATTAACTTGTGCTCCGTCCCGAACCCATAATACAGGGGTAGTAATCGTTATATCTCCTGCATTTCCTGTTCCCAGTGTTTCAGAAAATAAGCCGCTTGGACGACCATCACCAGACTGACCAATCAGTTGAATTTCTTTAGAAGCGTTAACGATTAAGTTTCCTCCTTTACCAGGTCCGAAGACACCTACTGTAATCTGTGCTCCGTCCTTTAGCAATAACAGAGGAGTGTTAATTCTGATGTCTCCCGCCTGTCCTGTTGCTGTTTGCTCAACCCCAACACGCAAACCACTGAGAAACAAACCATCAATAGATTTCCCTATAATTTGTAAAGATTCTGAAGCATTGATACTCAAACCGCTTCCCGTTTCTTTTCCAGTGAGGTTTGCGCTTATAAATGAACCATCAGCAAGTACCACGTTTCTGCCTTGCACTTGAATACTGCCACCACTATTTCCATCAGCAAAGGCAACACTCTCTTTGCTTAAACGAATATCCTGAAAGTTCTTAACACCCTCATAACCTAAAACATACCCACTGTTGCTAGCTGTCAAACTTACAAAACTACCACTCCCAACACCTCCTAGCTCAATTCTCCCATCCGGTGCTCTCAGAGCACCTTCTTGTAGAACAATTTCTCCACCTACTAGCCCCAACGTTCTCCCTGGTTCCACTTTCAAACCAGGTGGTATGTTGAAAAAATCAGCAAAAATAGAGAAAATACCGTAACCTGATTCATTAACGATCGCTTTGGGATTTTCACCAAATTGCAAGCCAAGAGGAACACCTATAGAAAGCAAGGGTGTATTTTGAGTAGTTGTATTAAATTCCGTTCCATCTGCAAATTTTAAACTGCTAGCTGTCGTGGCTAAAAACGAACCACCAATATTTAAACGAGCATTGTTACCAAAGATAATACCGTTGGGATTAATTAGAAACAGGTTGGCGTTACCATTTGCAGCAATTAAACCATTAATATTAGAGGCAGAACTACCCGTAACACGACTGAAAATATTTTGAATATCAGAAGCATTGTTAAAGTAAGCCGCACTTCCAGTAGGAACAGAAAACTCACTAAAGCTGTGGAATAGGTTGCTTCCAGCTTGAGTTCCACCTCTAATGGTTCTAATGTTGTTAAAGTTTATAATTTGAGAATTATTAGGTAAGCTGTTATCAGCAGTGATTTGGGCAAAAGTTGGCAATTGTGGAAAAGCGATCGCACTTATAAGAGCAGCCAGATAAATGACCTGTCTCGGTAGTAATAGCATTGATACCGTATTCCTGATAACTTAACGTTCTGCACTCGCAACTTTAGAGGATATTTGGAAAGTCTAATAATCCATTGTTTTTTTGTTAAATGCTCAAAGTCAATTATAAAATATTTAACTTTATTTAAAAAATAAAAACTTTTCCTTTAGTCTGCTTTCTTAATTTCTGCAAAGTTAATTGACAAAATTGGCATGATAGTGTGCAGTTTTCTGCCTAGACTACTATTCGTTTTTTTAATGCGATCGGAAGCAGTATTGGCAGAAGACTGTTAGTGGTTAATAGCTACATTGCTTTTGCTGTCTGGATTCTACCACTATCCACTATCCGTTAACGACTAACAGTAAATGCACGCAGAGAAAATTTACTTATACAAAAAGTCTATTAGTCCGCGTAGGCGGACTTTGTTTGTGTAGTAGCGAATTCTATGAGAGCACTACTTTGAAAATATCCTCGTCTTATGTGTTAGAGAAATCTAACCCGCTTTCACCAAAACCTCATCCCCTTCAACCTTTGCTGTATACGTAGGTATAGGTTTGTCAGCCGGACCATTAAGAACCTTACCATCAGTAGCAAATCTAGAATCATGACAGGGACAAACAAAAGAATTTTCATCTTTTTTCCATCCCACATCACAACCTGCATGAGTACAAACGGGATTAACAGCTAGGACTTGACTCGTGTTTTTTGGATCTCGAACGACCAACACTTTGCCAGCAGCAAATTTCTCATTGAGAATTTGACCATTTTTGTCTAAATCTGCTACTGTGCCAACAGCCTGAAATCCGTCAGCACGGGGAGGGCTTGCTGGTGACTGAGTGTTTTGAGAAGAACAAGCAGTAATAACTCCCGGTAAAGAACTAGCAACCCCTGCTACACCAACCCAACCGATAAATTCACGACGTTCCACTGAAATACCTACCTTGGTTAATTGATTTCCTAAAGATGCTCTATCAGAACAGCCCAATCGTAACACTTTAGTCTCAGTGGTCTTTCTGGTTATTTTTTTAAGGCTGATTTAATTTTTATACATTCGCCATCTTAGACGTATCCATATATACCAAAAAACTGGTAAGCGATCGCCTCAGCAAAAAAGTATCCGTCATGAAGTTTATGGCTGATAAAGGTATTGTTAGTAAAAGCAGTATTCCTTGATAAGACACGCAATTTATTATGACTTCTGTGGATTCTAGCAAGCATAAGAAAGCCAAAGCCCTCAAACCCGGTAGCCGTCGCCCTGCAAAGGAACTGTGTAGTGAATGCGGGCTGTGCGATACATACTATATTCATTATGTCAAGGAAGCTTGCGCGTTCATTAATCAGCAAATAGATACTCTCGAACAACAAACCCACTCGCGATCGCGTAACCTAGAGAATTCCGATGAAATCTACTTTGGCGTCCACCAAGATATGATGGCGGCGCGAAAAAAGCAGCCCGTTCCCGGTGCTCAATGGACTGGTATTGTCAGCACCATAGCCATTGAAATGCTCACTCGCGGTCTTGTTGAAGGTGTCGTTTGCGTCCAAAATACTAAAGAAGATCGCTTTGGTCCAATGCCTGTCATCGCCCGTACCCCAGAGGAAATACTAGCAGCAAGGGTTAACAAACCAACTCTTTCACCTAACCTTTCCATTCTCGAACAAGTGGAAAAATCCGGGCTAAAGCGACTGTTAGCCATTGGCGTTGGTTGTCAAATTCAGGCATTACGGGCTGTTGAAAAACAACTGGGCTTAGAAAAACTTTACGTTTTGGGAACTCCTTGTGTGGATAATGTCAGCCGTGAAGGGTTGCAAAAATTCCTAGAAACCACCAGTAAATCGCCCGATACTGTTGTGCATTATGAATTTATGCAAGACTTTCGAGTTCATTTTAAACACGAAGATGGCTCGATTGAAAAAGTCCCGTTTTTTGGGCTGAAAACGAATAAACTTAAAGATGTTTTTGCCCCTTCTTGCATGAGTTGCTTTGATTACGTCAATTCTCTTGCCGATCTAGTTGTAGGATATATGGGAGCACCTTTTGGTTGGCAATGGATTGTTGTAAGAAACGAAAAAGGTCAACAAATGCTCGACTTGGTGAAAGAGCAACTTGAAACTCAACCAGTCATGTCCAAAGGCGATCGCAAAGCAGCTGTCCAACAAAGTATACCAGCCTACGATAAAGGTGTTACCCTTCCCATGTGGGCAGCACAACTGATGGGCGTTGTGATTGAGAAAATTGGTCCTAAAGGTTTGGAATACGCCCGCTTTTCTATAGATTCCCATTTTACTCGCAATTATTTATACGTTAAGCGGAATCATCCGGAGAAATTAGAGTCACACGTCCCACAATTTGCCAAGCGCATTGTTGGGCAATATCAGTTACCGGAGTCTTAGCAGTTTCTAGTTGGTTTGTTTGTAGTTGCGAACATGCGAAGACAGCGCAACTACGAACCATAATTCTATTTATATAACAAGAGATTTTTACAAAAATTTATAGACATTGCTCGGTAGTTATTATTATTTACCAAATAAGAAATATAAATTTACCTTGGTTCAAAAACTTGCTGATTTATAGAGACAATTAACAATGTCATTAACTAACCTTAACTTTATAAGTCTATTCTCATTTTTGGAAGAGCTACGTGAGTAGGTGTAATAATAAGGGTTCTTATTTGAAATATTGAGAAATACGTGTATTTTGTTAGCCACACTAAGCGATTGGTCTAAATGTGGAAAATTGGCAAATATTCTCAATCTTTACCCTAAGTATTGCACGCAACCTACTCATATTTTAGATGCAGATATAGAGAGGAGACTATGGCTTTCTCAAGAAGAAAATTTTTTGCCCTAGCAGGTACAACTGCTGCAACTCTAGTTGTTGGAGAGAACCTAAAAGGTCTTTACGCAAGAGCACAAGGAGTATCGTCAACAACATATGGCTATGGTCCCCTAATCAAAGACCCCAACGGCTTGTTGGATTTACCTGAAGGGTTTCAATATAAAGCCTTTTCCCGGACAGGCGATCGCATGAGCGATGGTAACCCCGTACCGGGCGGTCATGATGGTATGGCAGCTTTCCCAGGACCAAATCGCTCTGTAATCTTAGTTCGCAACCACGAACTCAGCCCAAACTCTTCAACCGGAGTTATAGGAAACAAGTATGACGAGCTTTGTAAGGGTGGTACAACAACATTAGTTGTTAACCCAGAACGCGAGCTGGTCAGAGATTACGCTTCACTCGCAGGAACCTACCGTAACTGCGCTGGAGGTCTGACTCCTTGGGGGTCATGGATTAGTTGTGAAGAAAATACCTCCACTCCAGAGACAACTCCTGACACAATACAACAACCAGCTAATTCTGGTATTTTTGTACCCAACCCAAACAGAGTGACCAAACGCCACGGTTACAACTTTGAAGTTCCAGCACTTCTGAAGCCCAAAAAGGGTACTGTAGACCCCGTACCTTTGGTAGAAATGGGTCGGTTCAACCACGAAGCTGTGGCTGTAGACCCCAGAACAGGAATTGTTTATCAAACAGAAGATGCAGGAGACAGCCTCTTCTATCGCTTTATTCCTAAAAAACCGGGCTTTTTGCAAGAAGGCGGTGTTTTAGAAGCTCTTGTCATCAAAGATCGGTTTCAACAAAACACCAAGAGTGGTTTCCCTGTTGGTGAGAAGTATCAAGTAGAGTGGGTTCGTATTGAAGATTACGATCCTTTTGAAGACACTGTGCGGAAAGAAGGTTTCTCCAAAGGAGCCGCACAATTTGCTCGTGGTGAAGGAATATGGTATGGCAATGGAGAGTTTTACTTCTGTTGCACGAGTGGCGGTGCTAATAGTGGTGGACAGGTTTGGCGTTACATTCCTGGTAGAACTGCTAAAGATGGTGGTACTCTTGAACTCTTTGTAGAGCCAAACGATAAAAGCATACTAGATATGCCTGATAACATCGTTGTGGCTCCCTTTGGAGACCTGATTCTTTGTGAAGATGGTGATGACGAGCAATTCGTTGTTGGGGTAACTCCTGAAGGTGGGCTGTACCAGTTTGCGCGTAATGCATTAAATGATAATGAGTTTGCTGGTGCTTGCTTCTCACCAGATAATCAGACTTTGTTCGTGAATATCCAAACTCCTGGTATCACTTTTGCTATCTGGGGACCTTGGGATAAATAATTGCCTCACGCAAAGGCGCAAAGGCGCTAAGAGGTGCTTGGCGTCTTTGCGTCTTGGCGTGAGATGTTTATAAATTGTTGACGACACGAGAAATACCATCTTTAATTAGCAATGCACCAAAATTAATAAGTAGCCCAAGTTTATTGTTGGTAAGACGCAAGTAAGTTAATAGTTGCTTTTTATGTACTGGATGAATGGTTTCTACTGATTTAAGTTCTACAATTACCTTGCCTTCAATTATGAGGTCGGCTCGAAAGCCTTCTTCTAACTTGACATCTTCATATACTACAGGTATTGGCTGCTGCTTCAGTACGAATAATCCTCGCTTTTGTAATTCATAATACATTACAGCTTCATATACCGATTCTAACAATCCAGGGCCTAGTGTTGTATGAACTTTGTAAGCTGCATCAACAATTTCTCTAGCAATTTCATTTTCTGTCATTTTAATTACCTCACGCTAAGACGCAAAGGCGCTAAGAGGTTCTAGGTTTCTTGGTGTCTTTGCGTGATATTATTATAGCTTAAGTATTTAAAATGACAATTTTTCCTCGGATAAGCTCTGGCAAATCAGCGATCGCTAAAACTTAGCTGTCTTCTTGGCGTCTTTGCGCCTTTGCGTGAGTTTAATAATTACTGTCTGCATGGGTGATTCTATTGAATACCGAACTCTCTATGTAATAATCCCCTAACAGGGATTGAAATTTTGTCACCTATGGCAGCGTTAAAAACTTCTCATAAACTTTCTTTTACAAAATTTTTTCAGCAACTCGATCCTCTCTCTAAATTTGTCTTTATTTGTCTTGGACTTTTTAGCACGGGGCTACTTGCTTTTACTCTGTGGAGAGTTGCAGGTCGTTTTACAGCACCTGAAATCATTCTTGCGGCTGGTGATAAAGAAGGGGAAAGCTATATTATCAGTCAAGCAATTGAGAAGGTTGTTGAAAGTAAGTCTAATATCAAAATTACAGTACGGGAAACCGGAGGCACTTCACAAAGTTTGGAGTTGCTAAAAACAGGTCAAGTGCAGATGGCAGCTGCACAAGCAGATGTGGCTTCTGAAGAAATGGATGTGTCTACTCGCAAAACGAAACCGTCAAAGTCAGAGGGGGCAAATGCTGGATTAAGAACTGTAGCTGTTTTATATCAAGATTTATTTCAATTAGTTGTGAGAAATCCCAAAATTAAGCAATTTACTCAATTACAGGGAAAAACTGTTGCTTTGCCTGCAAAGGGAGGTCAATACAAATCCTTTCAGAAAATAACACAGCATTACGGTTTAACGGATATTAAAATTATAGAAGAAGGTCAACAAGATTACAACGATACAACAGCAGAAGAAGACTTTAAATCTAGAAGAGCAGATGCTCTGTTTCGCGTCCGTGCTGTTGGAAATAAAGGGATCTCTACACTTGTACAAAACTATAGTGGAAGATTGGTCGCTATTCCACAAGCAGAAGCTATGAAAATTAAGCATCCTGCTTTTGAAAGTACCAAAATTCCTCAAGGCGCATATAGGGGATCTCCTGCTGTACCTGACGAAGATTTACCAACTATTGCAGTATCAAGACTTTTAGTTGCAGGTGACACGGTTGAGAAAAGTGTAGTTCGAGAAATAACCCGTATTATATTTGAGAACCGTCAGGCGATCGCAGATGCGGTTTCTCCAGATCATCCTGAAGTTAAACCCCTCATTGCTAACATCAAAGACCCCAGAGAATCAGCCAGTGTAGGTTTACCCCCACTTCATCCAGGTGCGCTTGCTTTTTACGATCGCAATCAGCCTTCGTTTGTTCAAGAAAATGCTGATTATTTAGCTTTAATTTTAACAGTTCTTCTGCTGACTTTATCCTGGATTCGACAGATAAAATCATGGATGGAAAGTCATAGAAAAAATGAAGCTGATGAATACATTCAATCAGCCATTAATTTAATGAAAGCTAATTCGGGCAATTTAGAAAATAACCAAAAGCAGCTTGATGAAATCTTTAAAAAAGCTGCTGATGCCTTAATTGATGAGAAAATTTCTCAAGAATCTTTCCGAACCTTTAACGAAGCTTATAAAACTTCGCGAGAAGCAATAGAGCGTGAAAGAGCATTCAATCAAGAACAAATTGAACACAAGCAGAGAGAACTTTCTGCCAGTTATATTAAAGCAATAGTTGAGCTATTAAGAAACAATAATGGTAGTAAGGATATACTTCAGGAAAAAGTAGACACAATCCTGAAAGAAGTTGCAGAAAAATTAGTGAGCGAAGAAATTTCCCAAGAATCCTTCCGAACCTTTATTGAAGCCTATAAAACCACAAAAGATGCGATTGAAAGATATTAGATAGTGGTTAGTGGTTAGTTGTTAGTTGTTAGTAGGGTGGGCATGCCCACCACATTAGTCACTGGTCACTGGTCACTGCTTCAATTGCCGCTTCTAAAGCTATAGCAACATGAGTCCAATGGGTTCCGCCTTGGCAGTATACAACATAGGGTTCCCGTAAAGGACCGTCGGCGGAAAATTCGGAGGTGCTACCTTCAATAAAAGTTCCACCAGCCATGACTACTTTACTTTCATAACCGGGCATTTCATCTGGAACGGGATCGAGATAGGAACCTACGGGTGAATTTTGTTGTATTGCTTTACAAAACGCAATCAATTTCTCGGCAGAACCTAATTTAATTGCTTGAATCACATCCCGACGGGGAACAAGGGGTGCTGGATTGACGGGGTAACCCAATTTATCAAATACGTACCCAGTTAAGTGGGTTCCTTTCATGGCTTCTCCTACCATCTGTGGGGCAAGAAATAGCCCTTGAAATAGCAATCGGTTCTGATCGAGGGTTGCACCGCCATAACTGCCGATTCCGGGTGCTGTGAGGCGACAAGCGGCGGCTTCTACCAAATCGGCACGTCCGGCAACATAACCACCAGCTGTTACAATGGTTCCACCAGGGTTTTTAATTAACGACCCTGCGATGAGATCTGCACCAACGTGTGTGGGTTCTTGAGTTTCAATAAACTCGCCATAGCAGTTGTCAACAAAGCAAACGGTATTGGGATTTTGCTGTTTGACTAAGTTAATAATTTTTTCAATATCGGCAATTGATAGGCTAGGACGCCAAGAATAGCCGCAAGAACGCTGAATGAGGACTAAACGTGTCTTGTCCTCTACCGCACGGCTTAAAGCTTGCCAATCTACCGTTCCTTCCTCAGTCAGATCCAACTGGCGGTAATGAATGCCAAACTCAAGGAGGGAACCTTGTCCTTCTCCGCGCAGTCCAATGACTTCTTCCAATGTATCGTAGGGTGCGCCTACCACAGCTAGCATTTCATCACCGGGGCGCAGGACACCAAATAAGGCACAGGCGATCGCGTGGGTTCCTGAAACAAACTGTACCCGTACAGCTGCCGCCTCAGCGCCCACAACCTGGGCAAAAACCTTATCCAAAGTTTCTCGCCCTAAATCATCGTGTCCATATCCGCTAACACCTGCAAAATGGTGCGCTCCTACACGATAATAGCGGAAGGCGTCTAGCGCTCGTTGAAGATTTTGCTTGACCTGAGCGTCAATTCCAGAAAAAATCTGTAACAGTGCCTGTTCTGCTTCACGCAGCTGTTCCAAGCTGTTCATTAGTTCCTCTTTTTAAGAAAACATAAAAAACTTGCGGATTTTTGAATCGCGCAGATTAGGCTTAACAATTCCTACTTCGGGTTATTGCATGACACTCGCTACTCCAACCAAACACCAAATCCACTGGGTCAACACCCTCTTTTTCGTTGGTTTGCACATCGGAGCTTTGTTTGCCTTGCTTCCTAGTAACTTTAGCTGGAAAGCTCTAGGTGTTGCTTTCGTTATGTACTGGGTGAGTGGTGGTTTAGGGATTACTCTAGGATTCCACCGTCTTGTTACCCACCGTAGTTTTCAAACTCCCAAGTGGCTTGAGTATTTCTTAGTCTTTTGTGGGACACTTGCCTGCCAAGGGGGACCTATTGAATGGGTAGGGACTCACCGTATGCATCATTTACACTCTGATACAGAAAAAGACCCCCATGATTCCAACAAGGGCTTCTGGTGGAGTCACATGGGTTGGTTGATTTATCAAAGAAAAGAAGATGAAGCAGAAATTCCTCGCTTTACTAAAGACATTGCAGACGATCCAGTTTATCAGTTTTTAGAAAAAAATATGATTTTTCTCCAGCTTGCCCTTGGTGCAGTTCTTTTGCTTCTGGGCGGCTGGTCTTTCATTGTTTGGGGAATTTTTGTTCGCATCGTTTTTGTTTACCACTGTACCTGGTTGGTCAACAGCGCTACCCATAAATTTGGTTACCGCAGCCACGAATCAGGTGATAATTCCACAAATTGTTGGTGGGTAGCCCTCTTGGTGTTTGGCGAAGGATGGCACAACAACCACCACGCTTTTCAGTACTCAGCCCGTCATGGTTTGCAATGGTGGGAACTAGACCTCACATGGATGACAATCCAATTACTTCAATCTCTCGGTCTGGCTACAAATGTCAAGCTGGCAAATAAGTAAACATAAACTGTAAAGGATAAAGGATAAAAGTTAATTTTCGATCGTATGGCTTAGAAACCTACATGAGTTAAAATACAGGACTCTCAGTAAATCTTTTATCCTTAATCCTTGATTTTTAATTCTTTTTTTGCGCTTTGGTGGATTAGATTGTTATAATCCGAACGCTAGTGTTACAAAACTTTGCGTCAAGGCGCTTTTTTGGTGACTTGGTAGTGAAGGTGCTTTTTTAGGTATTCATGATTACATCAACAGTAGACAGCCATAAACCAAATCCTGACTTAGGTCGATTCGAACTGACGCTAAAAGATATTATCAAAAGCTTGCCACAGGAGTGTTTCCAACAGAATTCCCGCAAGGCTTGGACGCAATTGGTGACTAACGTCTTGATGGTTGGTTTGGGTTATGCCAGTCTGGTATTCTCTCCTTGGTATCTCCTCCCTTTAGCATGGTTTTTTACAGGAACTGCTTTAACAGGTTTTTTTGTTATCGGGCATGATTGCGGTCATCGTTCATTTGCCAAAAAGCGTTGGGTTAACGATTTGGTAGGTCATGTAATGATGATGCCGTTGATTTACCCTTTCCACAGTTGGCGCATCGGGCATAACTATCACCACGCCCACACCAACAAACTGGACGAAGATAACGCTTGGCATCCCATTAGAACAGAAGTTTATGAGAGTTGGGGAAAATTCTCACAATGGGCTTTTGAGTGGTTTATGCGTCTTCGATTGTGGTGGATAGGTTCTATTTTTCATTGGGCAGTCACCCATTTTGATTGGTCTAAGTTTCAAGACAAAGACCGAGCCAATGTCAAGCTTTCTGTTGTGGTCGTTGTTCTGTTTGCTGCGATCGTATTCCCAATTCTGATTGTAACGACTGGTATTTGGGGATTTGTCAAATTTTGGTTTATCCCTTGGCTGGTTTATCACTTTTGGATGAGCACTTTTACTTACGTTCACCACACTACCTCAGACATTCCCTTTGTTGCAGAGTCGAAGTGGAACGCTTTTACTGCTCAGCTTCAAGGAACAGTCCACTGCGATTATCCTCGTTGGATAGAGTTTCTTTGTCACGATATTAACGTTCATGTTCCCCATCATGTGTCAACCGCAATTCCTGCGTATAATTTGCGTCTGGCATATGCCAGCATAAAAGAGAATTGGAGTGCGTATCTGCATTCTGAATGCCAATTTTCTTGGTCTTTGATGAAAGAAATTACAGATAAGTGCCACCTCTATGTTGTTGATGAGGGCTATCTGTCTTTCCAAGACTATCGTCAATCAGTAGCCCGTCGTCAGTGACCAGATAAAGTAGGGCACCCTAACGATCCTACTTATCCCTATCATTACAACTGATAGGAAAACCTTTCATGCAAACACAAACGCAGGTTAACTTTTGTTTACCTGCACGCAAAGTACTGCCTTGTAAAAGACCAGATAACACCTAACAACAAGATTAAAGTGCAAACCAATATCATCAATTCAACTGAAACTCACAATAGCTGTGAGCTATCTGAAAATGTCGCCCAGTTACACTTCACCCTAAGCTCCTTAAAAGCTGCAATCCCAGCTGAATGCTTTCAGCCGAATGTGGGAAAATCACTCTTTTTCTTTTTCCGTGATATCCTAATTATCAGTTTGCTTTATGCAGTTGCTCATCAATTGGATTCTTGGTTTTTCTGGCCTATTTTCTGGGTCATGCAAGGAACAATGTTCTGGGCTTTATTTGTCGTTGGGCATGATTGCGGACACCAATCTTTTTCTAAAAAGAAATGGCTCAACGATCTGATCGGCCATCTTTCCCATACACCAATTCTCGTTCCCTATCACGGTTGGCGAATTAGCCATAGAACTCACCATCTCAATACCGCTCACCTAGATAATGACGAAAGTTGGTACCCTGTAAGCGAATCTCAGTACAAAGCAATGCCTTGGGAGCAAAAGATAGGCCGATATTATCTGTTTTTATTGGCTTATCCAGTTTATCTATTTAAACGTTCTCCAAATAAAGAAGGCTCTCACTTTTCTCCCAACAGCCCACTCTTCAAACCTTCGGAAAAATGGGATGTTATCACTAGCACTGTACTTTGGACTTGTATGGTAGGTTTGCTTGGTTTTCTTACCTATCAATGGGGTTGGATGTGGTTGCTCAAATACTACGTTGGACCTTATCTTGTGTTCGTCATGTGGCTGGACTTGGTGACTTTTTTACACCACACCGAACCTGATATTCCTTGGTATCGCGAAGAAGAGTGGACTTTTCTCAAAGGTGCGCTTTCAACAATTGACCGCGATTATGGTTTTATCAATCACATACATCATGATATCGGTACTCATGTTGCTCACCATATATTCCTTAACATCCCTCACTACAATTTAAAGAGGGCAACTGAAGCGATTAAACCTATCTTGGGTGACTATTTCCGCAAATCTGAGGAACCTATTATCACTTCATTGTGGCGTTCTTGTATAAGTTGCCATTTTGTACCGGATACTGGAACTAAGGTCTACTATACCCATCATAAGGGTTAATGGTTAGTAGTTAGTAGTTGGTGGTTAGTAGTTTTTTGAACAACTAACAACTAACCACTAACCACTAACAAACAACTAAAATCTTCCATTACCCAACACAATGTGCTTCATAGTTGTCAAACTTTCTAGGCTAATCAGTCCGCGCCGATGTCCTTTTTGGTTTGACATTCCTAAAAAGACGGAATCTCCTCGCGAAGGATTTCGGGAAAACCGAGGAGAAGCGTTGATATAACTAGAAGCACTATTAACTCCTAACGCAAACTGGCGGCTTTCTTGATATGATTCTGTTGCGATGCAATCAGCATGACCGCTACTGTACTGGTTAATCCAAGCTATTGCTGCTTCTAGACTATCCACTAATTTGAAAGCAACTGTTTTTGTTAAGTAAGCGGTTCCCCATTCTGTATCTTTTGCTAGTTGCAATTGAGGAAAGGCATCGACTAGTTCGGGGTCTCCCTTGATTTCAAAGCCCTTTTCTTTCAAACTGTTCCACAATGTAATAAAGGATGATGGTAGGGCTTGGCGATGAATCAAGACTTTTTCAATGGCGTTAACTGGATCTGGTTCACTTTGCTGACTGTCCACAATCATCCAGCGCACCAATTCTAAACTGCCATTGGGTGACCAGTACAGGTAACAGTTACCCATCGCTGATTTAAGAACTGGAGATGTTGAATGTCTCACAACTTGCTGTATTAAGCTAGAACGCCCGTAAGGAATAACGAGGTTTAGACACCCATCTTGAGTGACTAAATCTCTGATGGATGTTCCATGTTCTTTTGTAATTAACTGCAAGCAATCTTCTGGAAGACCTACATCAGCTAGGGCATTTGTTAATGCGATCGCAATTGCACTGTTAGAATGAATTGCTTCTGTACCACCTCTAAGTATGATACTGTTACCGGTTTTGATGCACAAACCTGCAGCAATTGCTCCCAACTCAGGAAATGCCTCATAAATAAAGGCTATCACACCCAAAGGCATTAACTGTGAGTAAGTTTGTGAGTCTTCTAGTTGATAGTCAGCGTGTCTAACCCGCCGCAATGGATCTGATAATTCCCCCAACCGCTGGAGAATTTCCACTGTCATCTCCAGCCGTTTCGGAGTCAGTTTCAGCCATTCCAACATTAAATCTGGTAATGCCATTTCGCGGCTGGCTTCTAAATCCAGGGTATTGGCTTCCAAAATATCGTCAAATGAGCGCGTGAGCGACTGTGCCATTGACAGCACAGCGCGGCTCCTGTCTACGCCTTTTGTTGTTCCTAATTTCAAGGAAGCATGGTAGGCGCGTCTCGCACTCATGACTATTGGTTCGGAGTAATCATCAAAATCATCCACTGTCCGCCTCGTTAACGTCTGTAGGTGAGCCAGACCATCAGTGCTGGTAGGATAGCCAACAGAACTGCCACCATCGCCCAAGCAATAATGCTGTAACCACTTGCCAATCTTAGTGCTAGTGGTAGCCATATAATCACTAGCACGAATATTATGCCAAGTGCTACTGGCAAATAGTTTTCTCCCAAACGAGGATGGACAACTTGCCAAGAATTTCCCGTCCAGCGCCAAGCTCGCTTGTATGGATAGGTGGTGGATAGCTGCTCCAGTACATATCCATTATCTTCTACTACGAATATTTGCGGACAGCGATCGCATCCAAATGCTTCTGTCAATGTAATCGGAATTAACCGTCCCCGCCGACGACAGGGGCAAAGGTATTCCGTATTCAAATCTATTTTTTCTGGTTTTTGAGGTTGCACAAGCGAACTTTTAACTTGAGCGTGTTTGTTGTTGACTCAGAGATATAGTCTCCTTTAACGTTATTCATTAAGTTAACTATTCTCTCCTGAACTTTTTATAACATTAGTCTGCTTGGGTAAGTCTTTCTCCCCCAGGCATATCTTATTTTACTTACCAGCAAAACTGGTTTGGCTCACAATCAACTGTAGGAATCATAAATGATTTGTGAAAAGTTTTAAGTCCTGTAGGTAGGGCTGAGCTTACCAAATCATGTTTTTGTGCTGTCTAGCCCTACTTACATATATTTCAAAAATCAAATAAGGACTTCTAGAGTTTTCAGTGTTCCAAGCAGTAAAACAATTCGGTGAAATACGAAATTAAGATTATTGGTTAGATTAAGACAAGGTTTACTTATAAGTCGCTACGTCCTCCTGCTTGATTTTTTTGTTTCCACCACAATACGCTTCAAACAAAGCTAGTTGGTGCCACTTAATAATATTGTAGTTTGAGAATCTCAAAATTTCACTTTATCTAAGTATATTTACTTTAAGTTACTTTACTTTCGCCCTTCACAAGCAGTTAATGCCTGATGGATGTACGGGCGCTCACCTGAAACAGCTCGCTACTTTCCTCGCTCTTCAGTTTTTGCCAGCGTTGCTGCAAAATTTTAACTTTATTTTATATTTTACTGGCGCGATCGCACTACAGCGCAATAAGTGCCATTCGTGCCATCCGGATAATATTTACGGAATTTTATAATTTTGTTATTGGTAGATTGAAGAGCCACTGCGTTCTGGGGGTTCTTCATCTTTCATCCTTCATCAAGAGGAGTTGTTGAACTGAATTTTTCCGAACCTCCTCTAAACTGTGAGATATTTTTTCAGCCTGTGCTAACGCGGCGACACTCACTAAAGCTACAATTCCTAGAATGCTCAATACCAGTGGTTTATTGCGCGTAAATTCACTCTCTTCTTGTTGAAGAGGTTGTTTCTGTTCGTGGAATATTTCTTTTTTCGGGTAAGAACCCCATTCATTTCCACCATTCCACCACAAATTTGATTCACGTAATTCCTTTAAATCTCTATAGGTTTTTCTATTTTGGCAAATATTTTTGTTTAGCATTTTCTTAATTTCCTTTCAAAATCAACAACATCTAAATTTTCTTTAAAACCTTTTCATTAGTTTTTTTGACCTTGGTTATCCAATGTTTGTAATCATTTAGAATTTCTGAGTAAGGAACCGTACTTTCCGTTATTAAATCAAAAAGAAAAGGCTGAAATTGTTTGGGAAATATTTTGTGCATCAGTGTAGAAAAGCTCGTTCTAATGAGAAATTCAACAAACAACTTTTGAGATAAAGGCAAAGTGTAGTTGCTCAGTTCCAATAAAGCGCAAGCATCTGGTTGGCGACGAATAGTAAACTGTTCTAATGCTTTTGCCAAATTATCTGAATATTCATCCAAAAGATTATCAAATACCACCACATCTTCAAGGGCAGCATTACAACCTTGACCTATAGAAGGAGGTACTGCATGAGCCGCATCTCCAATTATCAACACGCTATCACCATGATGAAACCGATTGCAACTAACAGATACAACTCTTGATATTGGTCTTGATGCAAAAGCTTCCGCTTCTTCGTCTGCGATCGCTCCAGCTATTTCCGGAAAATTTTCGTGAAAATATTGCAAAACTTTTTCTTTGGTAGAAAGTTCAGCTATTTGATTTTTATCATGAGGAAAATTAAGTACCCCACTCCAGCTTCCATCAAGTTGATAAAGCAACAATAAGTTAGTTGCATTGTTGAGTCTGAGTCTCCATGAATGCAAATTACCGGGTTGAAGCTGAATTTTTGACTCGGCATCAGTCGGAGACAGAAAAATTGATTTATAGTCTTTATAAAAGCATGTTTGCTGATACTTAAAACCATCGGTCTTGAGTAACTCCTCTCTAACTACAGAACTGGCTCCATCTGCACCGATAAGCAAATCGTAATTTACGTATCTAAACTCAGCTTGTCCGATAGAGTGACTTTCAAATGTGACTCTCTTGGCAGTAAAATCTACGTGAGTGCATTTAGAATTAAAATGAATTTTTACACGACTATTGTCGTAACTAGAAGCAAGATTTTGTAGGATTGCGATCGCTAAATTAGTGCGATCGAGAGTCAGTTGAGGGGTTTTGATACGTCTAAATACAGTTTTACCGTTTTTTCGGTGAATGACAGTTCCCGCCACTTCCACACTCACAGCCCTAACAGCTTCCTCAAGACCGAGAATGTTTCTCAAAGCATTGATTCCCCTGGGCGAAAGTGCCAGAGAATAAGTTCTGTATTTAGGAAACGAAACCAACTGGGGGTCACCGCGACGTTCGTAAATTTCGATTTGGTATTTTTTTCCACGACGTAACAAATAGTGTGCAAGTAAAAGACCGCTAGGTCCAGCGCCAATGATAACTACTTTCTTAATCATAATTTTAGCTAAAACCAAGCATAAGCCCCATGCCTCACCGCCAAGCGGAAGTGTGTGGAGTTTTCACTGTAACTAATTCCCCTTACTAGCCTAATAGGTAAGGTCGCACTTGAGTTGAGTTATGCACCAATACGGTTCAGTTAAGGCTCGCGCCTCCCTAAATCTCCTTAAAGGAGGAAATAAAATTCAGTGAATTTTACAAAAATTCACCGTTTTGTATTATTTATGCTACGATAATACAAGCTATTAGGTTAATAAAGTGTAAACCCTAGTAGTAAGGAAAATACTACCTATAGATTCGTAGTTTCCGCAAAAGAACAAAAAATTGTCCTTGTCAAAATATAAATTAGAAGTGTAGTTAATACATATGAAAGTTTTAAAATATTAACTAGAAACTGGTCACTACTTATTGGTTACTGCTCACTGTTAACACATTGATTGTAAGAGGTTGCAAGATCCCCGACAATTTCTACAGATGCAGCTGGCTCTTGATGGATCAAACCCCCAACCTCGTTCCCAACCTAAGGCTGGGAATGCCTTAGGGAGGTTCCGCCTCCAGTGTGCAACTAGGTAAGCGAGGCGGAGCCTCGCTGACTGCATTCCCAGGTAGAACCTGGGAACGAGAGAGTACAGATGAGGGGTTTCACCCCCATTGACCAGCTGTACCCGCAGGAGTTGTCGGGGATCTGAGACTATCTTTGTTAAAAGAACGTTAAAACTATGTATATGACAGACGATCTCCAAAAATTACTGGAGATTTTGCCGCCAGAAATTCAACAGGTTGCACAACAACATCCACAGCGCGATAATTTAATTGAAATCGTTTTGGACTTGGGTCGGCGTCCGGAAGCACGGTTTCCCCATCAAGCAGAGTATCTTTCGGAAACAGCAGTTACCCGAGCACATCTCAACTATTGCGTTCAAAGGGTAGGAGAGTTTGGCGGAGATAACCGTGCGGGAATTGAACAAACTCTACACCGCATCAGCGCCATCAGAAACCGCACAGGAGATATTATCGGTCTGACTTGCCGTGTAGGTCGAGCAATATATGGCACAATTCACATCATCCGTGACTTGGTGGAAAGCGGTCAATCAATTCTCATGTTGGGTCGTCCAGGGGTTGGTAAAACAACAGCTTTGCGAGAAATTGCTCGCGTGTTAGCTGATGATTTTCATAAACGAGTCGTAATAATTGATACCTCTAATGAAATCGCTGGCGATGGAGATGTACCTCATCCAGCAATTGGTCGCGCAAGACGCATGCAAGTAGGGCGTCCAGAACTTCAGCATCAAGTGATGATTGAGGCAGTGGAAAACCATATGCCTGAAGTCATTGTAATTGATGAAATTGGTACGGAATTGGAAGCTTCAGCTGCCCGTACTATTGCCGAACGTGGGGTACAACTTGTAGGAACTGCTCACGGTAATGAAATTGAAAACCTCATTAAAAACCCCACTCTGTCCGATTTAGTTGGTGGAATTCAATCTGTCACATTGGGCGATGAAGAAGCAAGAAGGCGACGGACTCAGAAAACAGTTTTGGAAAGAAAGGCTCCCCCTACTTTTGATATTGCAGTAGAAATGTTAGAGCGACAACGTTGGGTCGTCCATAGAAGTGTCGCTGATACTGTAGATAGTTTATTAAGAGGACATCAGCCGAATCCAGAAGTTAGAACTGTTAATGAAAATGGTCAGGTAACAATTACGCGGGAGTCACCTAGTGTTTCTAGTCTGAACTTCTCCCAACAATCCCAAAAGCGACAAAGGGCTGGAAAGATACTACCTTTTTCTCAAACCCAAAATAAAGATGGATTTTCAGGGGAATTAGAATTGGAATTCTCCTCAAACACATCCTCCAAGTTACCCCAACAGTTCTTAGGGGACAAACTAGATTCGCTTGACGAAGATGAACTGTGCCACCTTTACCCTTATGGTGTTAGTTACCATCAATTGGAAACGGTGATTCGCGAACTCAACTTGCCAGTAGTTTTGACAAAGGATATTAATAGAGCTGATGCAATTTTGGCACTGCGATCGCATGCGAGAAAACACACAAATCTCAGGCGCATGGCAGAAGAGCATCAGGTACCCGTGTATACCCTAAAAGCCAACTCCTACACTCAAATTACCACTAGTTTACAACAGGTATTGGGTATGGAAGAACCGAGTATAGACGATGAACCCGAACCCAATCGGTTTGCCCGAAGTGTTCGTGAAGATGATGAAATTGACGCATTAGAAGAAGCTAGACTTGCTGTAGAGGAAATTGTAATTCCCAAGAAACAGCCTGTGGAATTACTTCCCCGTTCTGCAAAAGTTCGTGCCATGCAACACGAACTAGTCGAAAGGTACAATCTCAAATCGCAAAGTTTTGGTGAAGAACCTTTTCGTCGCTTGCGAATTTATCCAGCTTAAGAAAGTTTTAAAATGCAAAAACAGATTTGGGCTTAAATTATGGTAGCTTCACCTGAAATGTACCTCACTCCTGAGGAATACCTCCAAATGGAGGAAAAAAGTGATATCAAACACGAGTACATTGACGGCTATGTCTACGCAATGGCTGGGGCGCTTGACCCCCATGTTACTGTTGCTGGGAACCTGTTTGCACTCCTCCGAAATGATGTACGTGGTACGGGCTGTCGTGTTTATATCACGGACATGAAGGCGCGTATCGAATCTTTAAATCGATATTACTATCCTGATGTCATGGTGACTTGCGACCAACGAGACAGGGAAACCCCGGCTTACAAAAGATTTCCCTGTTTAATTGTGGAAGTTTTATCTGATTCTACCGAAGCCTTCGATCGCGGAGACAAATTTGCTGACTATCAAACCTTAGAAACTCTCAAAGAATACGTTTTAATTAACACCAAACGTCAGCGAGTCGAGTGTTTTCGCCGGAATGACGAGGGATTGTGGGTTTTGCAATCTTACACAGCAGAAAATAAATCATTTCGACTACACAGTCTTGACTTTGAAGCCACAATCGCCGACTTATATGAAAATGTGGAGTTTTAAATATGGTAGCTTCACCTGAAATATACCTCACTCCTGAGGAATACCTCCAAATAGAGGAAAAAAGTGATATCAAACACGAGTACATTGACGGCTATGTCTACGCAATGGCTGGGGCGCTTGACCCCCATGTTACTGTTGCTGGGAACCTGTTTGCACTCCTCCGAAATGATGTACGTGGTACGGGCTGTCGTGTTTATATCACGGACATGAAGGCGCGTATCGAATCTTTAAATCGATATTACTATCCTGATGTCATGGTGACTTGCGACCAACGAGACAGGGAAACCCCGGCTTACAAAAGATTTCCCTGTTTAATTGTGGAAGTTTTATCTGATTCTACCGAAGCCTTCGATCGCGGAGACAAATTTGCTGACTATCAAACCTTAGAAACTCTCAAAGAATACGTTTTAATTAACACCAAACGTCAGCGAGTCGAGTGTTTTCGCCGGAATGATGAGGGGTTGTGGGTTTTGCAATTTTATACACCAGAAAATAAATCATTTCAACTACACAGTGTTGACTTTGAAGCCGCAATCGCTGACTTGTATGAAGATGCGGATATCTAAAAGACTGCTATGTATCTCAGTAATGTACTGATGCTATTTTTAACTTATTCTTCATCTCTATACTTTTTCTAAACTTGGCAGAACTAGTAGAATTGCTAACGTTACAATTTGAAAAATTTCATAGCGTTCAATTCCATGAATTCTTCCACAAACCAGGTTTATTCCATTATTTGGCACAATAACTCAGTTTCACTGATTGACCAAACCCGTTTACCAAATGAATATACATTTGTAGAAATCAGCCGTTGCGAAGATATGGCGCAGGCGATTAAAACCATGATTGTGCGAGGCGCACCAGCAATCGGTGTAGCTGCAGCCTATGGAATGTATCTTGGGGCGAGGGAAATCGAGACTGGCGATCGCGACGAATTTTTGAACCGTTTGGAGAAAGTCGCAGAACTGTTGCGATCGACACGTCCAACGGCGGTAAATTTGTTTTGGGCAATTTCGCGGATGATGAAAGCTGCTTACGAAACTCTTGGCACAATTGAAGAAATCAAAAAAACTCTTTTAGAGACAGCCCAAAGCATCCACATAGAAGATTTACAAACCTGTCATGCTATTGGTGACAATGGCTTGGCTGTATTACCCAAAACACCAGAACAACTGACAATACTAACCCATTGTAATGCAGGCGCACTAGCAACAGGAGGTTATGGAACTGCTTTAGGTGTTGTGCGTTCTGCTTTTCGAGAAGGACGGTTGGCACGTTTGTTTGCAGACGAAACTCGTCCTCGCTTGCAAGGAGCAAGATTAACTGCTTGGGAGTGCGTCCAAGAAGGTATTCCAGTAACAGTCATTACTGACAGTATGGCAGCTCACTGCATGAAGCAGGGTTTAATTGATGTTGTAGTTGTTGGTGCTGACAGAATAGCTGCCAATGGCGACACTGCCAACAAAATTGGTACATATAGTTTAGCACTTGTGGCTAAAGCACACAATATTCCATTCTTTGTTGCTGCACCCCTTTCCACTGTTGATTTTTCTTTAACTGATGGTAGTAAAATCCCCATTGAGGAGCGCAATCCAGAGGAAATATATCAAATTGGTAACACAATTTTGACTGCATCCGGCGTGGAATTCTACAATCCAGCTTTCGACGTGACACCGGCTGAATTAATTACATCAATCATTACAGAGCATGGCGTATTTTCCCCTGAAGAGTTAATAACATCTCAGGAGAAAAAAGTAGCTTGAAAATAGGGAATAGGGAGTGGGAAAAGGGATTTTCGCGATGACTGCCTTCTCGTACTAAAACCTTAAACCAACTCCACCCTGTAAAGAGAAAGCTGTACCACCATCGCGAATAGCATCAAAGGCAATGATAGCATTGCCAAATATCACTGTGTTGCTATTGGGAACTATGTAATCAACACCCGGTTGTAAAGCAAAGCTGATTTTATTACCAACCGGCGATGGATCGTCCCCACTAGCAAGCACCACTCCAGCCCCCAAGTAAGCATCTGTTTGCCAGTTAATAGGAAGATCGTAAGAAACTGTTGGGACAAGGGCTGTACTTCTACCAATGAAAGCTTGAGCACGCAGAGAAATTGGTAATTCTAGAAGTTTATAACGACCGGCAATCACCGCTCCTACTTGAACGCCATCTCCAAAACCAACAGACGGACCGATACCAACATAGCTACCATATGCGACTTGGGCTTGTGCTGGTTGGGTGAATTGGGTAAAACTTAAGACTAAACTTGCAAAAACAAGAGATGTTAAATTTTTACGTGCTCATTCCCAACTCCTTACACAATTTTGTATTTGGTATTTTGATTTGGATTTTGATTTTGGATTAACCGATTTTTGGATTTTGGGATTGATTTTAAGATTATTCTATTTTCAATAAGACTAGAGAGTGGGTAGTAAAATTATCACTTTCTTCGATCCCCTACTCCCTACCTACCCTACCCCTATTACGGACAACGAGGATGAAGCCCTCTTGAGTACAAATTACGGCTATCTGCTTGGATCTAAATTTTAACGTTAGTAAAATCAACTCCATCTACTGCAGCAGATTGTGTACGAGAGATGGGGTCTGTACAAATTGATCGGTAGGATCTGTTTGCTAGGAGACAGGATTGCTCCTTGAAAATCAGCGCCATTAAGATTTGCTCCCCTTAAATCTGCAAGGCTCAAGTCAGCATTTCGCAGGTTAGCATTCTCTAAATTAGCAGAGTTTAATACAGCACCCGTCAAGCGAGTTGCACTCAGGTTCGCATCGCTCAAATTAGCACGATCCAAGTAAGCGCCAGAAAGATCTGAACCTTGCCAATCAGTTTTTACAAGATTAGCAAAGGACAATTGCGTACCAACAGCAATTACACGACCTAAACGAGCTGCGTACATATCCGCTTCATTAAGTTTTGCATCACCCAGATCGGCTCCAGTGAGACTGGCATTTTGCAGGACTGCATTCCGCAAATCTGCCCCCAGGAGTCGAGCGCTACTGAGGTTAGCACCTGACAAGCGAGCATTGGATAAGTTGGCTTTGTTGAGGATAGCGCGACTTAAATCGGCACGAATCATTGAAACACGACTGAGGTTTGCTTCAGAAAGATTAGCGTGTGTCATTCGTGCTTGGTTGAGATCGGAAACCGAATCGTCATAGGTATCCCAGCGTCCATCCTCACCCAATCCCCGGAAACGACTGCCTTTAAAAGTACCAAAGGATAGATTTGCACCTCTAAACTTAATTCCCCACAAGTCGGCTTTGTCTAATATCAATTTAAAAGAGCTATCCCCAGATCCGCTTGGACTCAGTTGGGCGTTACTTAAATCTACATTTTCCAGCTTACCGTGATATGCAGACAGAACCTTGTTAATTGCTCTTTGATTTGCAAAAAGTTGTTTCTGACGCACTTCTGGAGATTGCGATTTATTGCTGCCATCTAGTTCGCTGACAAGGAACTGATTCATCCGCTTTAAATTGGGAAGGGCTTCGGGACCAATCCCAACGAGTGCTTGCTGAATTGTATCAATTAGAATGGGGTTGGTTTCGCTAACCAGTAGATCGACAAGATACTGAGCCGCTTGTGTGTCATTGAGGGTAGCCATAGCTGAAATTGCACTGCGGCGTTCCTCAATGGTAGCAGTAGAATCAGGGTTTAACTGTTTCACCAGTGTAAGAAACTGCTCGCTATTGCTCTGTCCCCTACCGCCTTGGTTTTGTAAGCTATGAATGTACATTTGTGTCCCAACTAATGTGACAAATAATGCACCCAAGCTAGCGATCGCAACCCCTAGTAATGTTTTGTTTGGGTTTTGTTGCTGTATCCATTGCAACAAGTTTGGTATTTGCCTTGATTCTTCAGGGGTAATGACAACTGAGGCAATAGCCGCTTCCTCATCCCCTTCAGTCCATGGAGATTGACTGCGTTTGGCATCTTTTACGGTAGATGGTGTAAAAGGTTTGAGCGCATCTACAGTGAAAGTACCTGCGAGGCGATCGTGAAGTGCGCGACGATCTTGCTGCCAGGGGAAACCTGTTCCTTCTAACAGCAACACAACTCCCGCCAAGCTCATAAAAGCACTTAAATTGGGAAATAAGAAGCTGTAACGCCACAAAAGGTATGCGACAGACATTGGTACAGCCCAACGACCAATTCCTTCCCGTATCAAAATAGGTCCCAAACCAGCCGGCTTGCCGTTTATGGTAACAACTTTAATCCCCAACCATCTTTTGGGAAGTGTGCTTCCTGTTTTAGCAAGTAAGTACAATTGCCAACCTGATAGTGTTAGAGGGACTAACAAAGAAAGCGTCCACAAAAAATTTGTGGGCCATGCGACGTTACGAACACCGTAGCTCACAGGTAAAGCAAGTGGGCGGGCGATCGCACGTTCTGTTTGTACCAGTATGGGATTCAGAGGTACGCGGTTGAGATCGCCTTTAGAATTTAAATATGTACCGACACTAAAGGGAACCAACCCACTCGTAACAATGAGAGCCAATTCTGCTGCCCATGCAGCAATTCGCCTTGTTGTCAAGGGGACAGATTGAGTTTTTCCCTGGTTATTGGCGTTACTATTTCTCCTCACACTTGGGGTAGCCATTAGATAAATTCCTTTAACTTTAATTTTTACGCCACTCTCAGCTCGTTGAAAAACTACTACTTAAGTTGAGAGTTACTGGATATGAAAAATTTGTATCCAACGTACACTAAGATTGACAAGACCGCCAGACTAATAACAGCCGTCACGAGCTTAAAAATTGCTTGTAGTACGGAAAACGCCAATAAAAACCCAACTCCCAAAACAACAATCTTTGTTATTCCAGTCTGAGTTTTGTACCAAGCGAGAACTCGCTGTGTATGGTACGAGAGAAATCTGAGAGCCTTATTGGTTGGTGAATTCGCTTCTTGCGATTGTGGAGTCACTCCAGATGGTGAGTTAATTTCAGCCTCTAGCTTGTCAAGGCGGCGCTGCAAGTCATCGTTAGGTTGGCGATTCATATGTTTTTACCTCTGCTCAGACACTTTACAAACAACAAACCAACTCTTACTTCCTTCGGTGCGCTTATAATTAGCGACGTAGCCAAGTGGAAAGGAAATATCTTAATTGTTAGTAGTTGATATTGTGATTTTAGCGAAATTCTTTCCTTGAAAAATCGCTCCTAATCATTAAAGTTCAAGCTTTTGGCATTATTAATGTTTGCCAACTTTATTTTTTTTAATATTTGCTCGTGTCAGATTTTTTTCTATTGATAAAAATCTGACAAACAATTAGGAACAGAAATTTGGCA
Organism: Scytonema sp. UIC 10036; assembly: GCF_009725235.1. Next base: position 3,461 of record NZ_WJFC01000086.1, on the reverse strand, counting down.
TAATCGTCTTATGTACTAGATATTAAGTGTATTAATAATCGCTTTATAAAAATTGGGAAACATAATGATTTTATGAAGAAAAGTACATTGTTAAAAGGCATCTCCATAGCATTCTTCAGCAGTTTATTTCTGCATTATGCTAGTTGGGCTGGGGAAGTGGTGCAAATTAGTCCTAATCTGCAGCCAGATCCCTTAGTTGTCAATGGTACATCTGGAGGAACGCAAGAAAGTAACTGTGGTAAGATTGCAGAGCAACCCAGTCAAGTTCTCAAAATTACAAAAGCACTACCTTACCTAAGATTAACAGTCGAGAGTGGCGGAAAGCCAACTTTGTTAATTGATGGTCCGGGAGGGAAGTTTTGCGTATTAGCAGACAGTTACTCTGGAGGCAAGCCAGAAATTTCTGGTTTTTGGCAGGAGGGAAACTACTCCCTGTATGTGGGCGAGTTATCTCAAAGACAGTATAACTATAGACTCTCCATATCGCAACAAAAGCCAAATAAAACTGCTAAATAGTTCGCAAGAAGGGTTAGGAGGCAGAGCCTCCATGAAGGCATTCTGTGGCGGAGCCTGGGAACGAGTCATGAGTTTCTTACCTTAAAAAACCTGCTAAAGAATTCATTGTTGTTGGTTGAGAAACAAGCAAAGTTTGAATCAAAATTTCTTTTTCCGATAAGCCATCATCTAAATTCGATTCTTTGTCAGATAGCAAAGCCTCTTCCCAAGTGACATTTTCTACGTCCAACAATCGCGCCAACGCTTCAGTTGTTTGTCTCGTATTAAACAATAATTGCCGCACTTCTATTTCTTGAGGTGCTAGCATGGGTTGTTTTTCAGAAGCTTTTGGCTGAGAATTTTCTCCCTTACCAATCCAAGAAGGTTGCCATTTGTCAAAATCGCTCAAATTTTGGGGGAAAATCCTTGCCGCTTCTTTCAGCAACACCTGTAATATTTGAGTATGAGGTCGCAAGCGTAAAATTAAGCTGGGTAGCCACGGTAATAATACTGAGTCGGGAACTGAAGCAAAGAGTTTACTCAGCAGTTCTACAACTAACTGACCGATTCGAGGCGCAAAATTGAGCGCTAGAATAAACCCGTTGAGATAGTCGGGAAAAGCAGCTATTTGCATCTCATTATTCAGCACTTGGTTAAAGAATTCGCGAATTTGTTCTATGGTTCGCAATCCTAGCAACAATTCCGTTGTCCACAGCAAACCTAGTTTGGCTCGATCTTCCAACTCCTGCCTTGCTTGCTGTACTCCAATCAATAACTGGCTGCGATTGCAACCTAAAGAAAGCGCTAAACTTTCCAGGGTAAAGATAAAGCCCAGCATTCCAGCAATTTGTTCGGGTGAAGTTCCTCGATCTGCAAAGGCTTTGGGTAAAAGAGTTGCATAATGCCCGTAACCAGTAACGACAAATCGTTCAATCCAAGTTGGCAATCCTGTCGCTGTGGTGCGGTAGTAATGCACCAAACGGCGTACCCTCTCAAAAATTTTAGGTGCATCTTCAGCGCCTGTTTCTTGGGAAAGTAATGCGATCGCGTGTTGTCCCAATTCTTGCGTCAATCGCAAGCTATGGAGGTATAAAATACTATCTTCAGCTGCTTCTAAAACAGTACTCGTTTTTGCCCCCTCTCCGAAAACAGAGTGTTTGAGCCGTTGTTCTAAAACTTGCTCGATAGTCACGCCTTCATAACCTAGCATGATAATTTCTCGCTGGTTCTTACCAATTCGAATTTCCCAAGATTCTTGTAATGGCTTAAACCCAAGAGTTCGCTCTCCCATAATTGCTTGTATAAGGCGATCGCCTACTAAATAGTGAAGTCGCCACAGAACATCAGAACAAGCCAACAACTCAGGCTGTTGCTTGAAGTCCATTAAAGCACGCTGATTGGTTTGGCTCAGTAAGTTCACCCCAAGTGGTGTTAAGCGATTGTAAACATCCTGAGCTAACGGCGGTAGGGAAGCATAGCCCACCGTTCCAATGCGATCGCCTCCCAGTAAAATCCGACATAGTTGAGCAATATTACGTTTTTTGGGAGTGCGATCTTTTTCCAAACAGGTAATAGCTGCATCTTGGAAATCATAAGGGGTAGGATGAACCCGATATCGCATTCCTGCCAGTAGCATCGAAGTCTGATAAATCGCTATAGCATCTGCCGTACTTGCTAAGTATCCGTTTTTACGTGCAGACGCGACAATATCAGCACACCATTGCAAGAGCTGTTCTGTATCCCCTTCTGCAAATTCTGGTGAACGGGTGAGGAAGTTTGTTAGAGGAATGGGAGACAAGGGAGATGGGGTAGACAAGGGAGATGGGGTAGACAAGGAAGAAGATTCTACCTTGTCCCCCTTGTCCCTCTTAAGAACGAATGGTTTTAATTTAGCTACCTTCAAGCTCTTTTTCCAAGTAGCTTCAGCGAGGGAAATCGTTCCGGCTGGATGGTTAAACTGATATTCAATAGCAGCAAAACTTGAAGGAATTAGCCCGTACAGCCATTTCGTTTGACTCCGTTCGGGAATGTCATTCCATATTGTACTGTTAGAAACTCCAAATTCAGCAACATCACTAGCAGCGTGTGCCGCTCCACAGACGTAAATAGCTTCATGAGGAGCAATATGGTTTGCTTTCATGTGCTGCTTGATACCAGTCCACATATACCGTTCGCGCAGGCGATCGCTTTCCACATCTTTGTTGTTCGTTCCCAGCCGCCGCATTAAGCTACCTATTAAAAACATAACTTGGCGATAGGTTTCGCGATCGGCACCAATAATAGCTTGCTCAACATATTGATCCCACCACTCAGCAAAGTGGCGCGTGTTGGAGTTCCGCAGCAAAAAACCAAGAAAGCGATCAAATGTGGGAACTAAACTGCCAACTTCCACCCCCACAGCTGTACCATGCATTTTAGCTTCATCTGAAGGCGGTTCTTCGGATTCCTCTTGGTTTTTCAACTCATTCGGTTCCCATTGAAAGATAAAATCAACCGCCCGATCTACAAACACCAGTTGTGTGTTTGGATGCTGTAAAGTGTAAGCGATCGCTTGATATTCAGCAGAAGCTTCTGTTAGCGGTGCGACTGCACTTAAGGGCATTAATTTGGGTGAAAAAGTTTGGGATTCAGCAGCAAATGCTTGTAATGCGACAGGTAATTTACAATCCCGCAAATGCTCTACAACAGGGAGTAAATCCTCACACATTTCCAGGTAAATTGCTTTGAGTGGTTTTTCATGCAAACGCCTAACCATTTGCAAAGCTGAGGATGGTGAGTGGTGACATACGGGAAAGATTTCTAACGGTTCGGCTGTAGCCCTTTCTACATCTTGGACTAAAGCTGCTAAAAATTCACTCAAAGGTTGAGCATCTGTGGCAAACTTTTCTGCCGCATCAAGCAGTTGTTGTTGGAGAGGCGCTAGTGTTTGTGGAAGCATTGTAGGGAGTAGGGGGTAGGGCGTAGGG
>NZ_WJFC01000085.1 GCF_009725235.1 Scytonema sp. UIC 10036 | reverse complement strand
TAGATTTTATATTTTATATTTTCGATTATTTAATTTGACAATTTATAATCTAAAATCAAAAAATCACAAATCAAAAATCCAAAATCCCCAAATCCCAAATCCCAAATCCCAAATCCAAAATCCATCAATCCCAAATCCATCAATCCAAAATCCCAAATCCAAAATCCAAAATTGGTGAGATTCTCGCCACCGCCGTTCAACAAGCCCGCAATTTAGGGGACAAACGAGCAGAAGCCTATGCTTTGGGAAGTTTGGGAAGTTTATACGAACAAACCAAGCAGTTGTCGGAATCGCAAAAGCTAACCCAGCAAGCATTGTTTCTAGCACAAACAAGCAATGCACCAGAGATTACTTACCGATGGCAATGGCAGTTGGGAAGATTACTCAAAGCACAAGGAGATATTAAAGGAGCGATCGCCGCGTATGATGCTGCTGTCGATACGCTTCAGTCACTCCGCAGCGATCTTGTAGCAGTTAACCAAAACGTGCAATTTACCTTTCGAGACAGTGTAGAACCTGTCTACAGACAATCGGTAGAATTACTGCTACAGTCTCAACAAGAGCAACCCGATGTAAAAATTCTAGAGAAAGCACGTCAGCGCATAGAAGCACTACAGTTGGCAGAACTCGATAACTTCTTTCGGGAAGCTTGTTTGCAAGGGCAGAGAGTGCTGATTGATAAAGTTGTGGATCGAGATAACCCAACTGCAGCTATTCTCTACCCAATCGTTCTAGAAAACAAACTCCAAGTCATTGTTAAAATTCCCAAAAAACCCCTTCGGGTCTACGGTCGCGAAATTACCCAACCAGAAGTGGAAAAAACATTAAGTGAGTTGCGGCGAAATCTGGTCAGACCATCTGCAATTCAAGCATTCAAAGCACAGTCACAACAAGTTTATAATTGGTTAATCCAACCCATAGAGTCAGAATTAGAAACTAGTGGAGTCAATACCCTAGTCTTTGTACTAGATGGAGCTTTGCGAAACATACCACCAACAGTTCTTTATGATGGTAAGCAGTACTTAGTTGAGAAGTACGCCGTTGCCCTGAGCGTGGGTTTACAACTTTTTGAACCCAAACCACTCGTGCGACAACAACTAAACGCTCTGACTGCGGGGCTAACCGAACCACCTCCAGAGTTTTCGGATCGTTTTTCACGTTTGCCTGCCATTAAAACAGAATTAAACTTAATTTCCCAAGCAGGTGTATCAACGACAAGCTTGGTGGATGGGGAATTTACTAGCAAAGCTTTAGAAAACAAAGTCAGTAATGTTCCATTCAGTATCGTGCATCTAGCCACCCATGGTGAGTTTAGTTCCCGTGCTGATAAAACTTTTATTTTGGCTTCCGACGGACCAATTGACATTTCTCAATTTGGTAGTATATTACGCCAACGAGATGATGTTAGACCAGAAGCAATACAACTGCTCGTTTTAAGTGCTTGTAAAACAGCAGCCGGAGACAACCGAGCAGCACTTGGTCTTGCAGGAGCCGCTATCAAAGCAGGCGCACGCAGTACAGTAGCTTCTCTATGGCAAATTGATGATGAATCAACAGCCCAGTTCGTTGGTGCTTTTTACCGAGAACTCAAAAATCCCAACATCTCAAAAGCCGAAGCTCTTCGCCGCGCTCAGGTGCAAATGTTGAAGCATCCGAACTTTAACACACCCAGCTTTTGGTCTGCTTATGTTTTAATTGGGAATTGGCTGTAATGCTAATAGCTAATAGCTATTAGCTATTAGCCCTTAGCAACTTTGTTGCATAAAATCCGTAATTTAGACCGACAAGTATTTAGCAGCACTCATTAACTGGGGATTCAACTATGACGCGCACCATCTATGAGCTAGAGGATATTCCATTGACTGTGCCTATTACACTGGCGGCTCGCAGAACTGCTGAGAAGTTTGCCAACGAGCAACCAACTCCCGAAAAAGCTGCACAGGTTCGGCTCAATACTCTTTGTGTATGGGTGGTGCATGAGTATTTGGAGTTTATGGGGATTTCCACTCAGTTAAATAAAAGTGATACTTGGAACCGTGTAATACGTATATGCGCTGATATTGCTGATTTGGAAATACCTGGAATAGGTCGTTTGGAGTGCCGTCCGGTACATCGCTTCGAGCAAATTTGTTACATTCCTCCAGAAACTTGGGAAGAACGGGTAGGATATGTTGTTGTTCAAATCAATGAATCTTCTGAGGATGCCAATTTACTTGGCTTTGTCCCTAGCGTTGCTACGGAACGATTACCTTTAAACCAACTTCAACCTTTGGAAAATTTGATCGAACATTTGGCTCAACTGCGGCAAAGCCCAAGGAAAACTCTGGTAAATCTGAGTCAATGGCTCAATGGTGTCTTTGATGCAGGTTGGCAAACTCTTGAATCGTTATGGAATCAGCCAGAATTAAGACCGGTTTATGCTTTTCGGAACAGTGATATTGTTGACCGCACGCAAGAAAAGGATTCACTCACTAAACGTGGAAAATTGATCGATTTGGGAATCCAAATTGCCAATCAACCCGTCATGTTAATAGTGGAAATACGACCAGATACAAACTCACAAATGAGTGTTCGTCTTCAGGTGCATCCTACTGGTAACAATAGTTACTTAATACCTGGTTTGCAATTAACGGTGCTAGATGAGTCTGGCTCGGTTTTTCTGGAATCGCAAGCTAGAAATGCAGATAATTACATTCAATTACAGTTTAAGGGTGAACCGGGAGAACAATTTAGCGTTAAGTTAGGCTTAAATGATGCTAGTGTCACAGAACACTTTGTGATTTAGTGAGTGAAGGACGAAGGATAAAGGATAAAGAATGAAGTATAAAGAATAAAAATCTTTTTCACTGAATTCTTGTTTTGATACTTCATAACTTCATACGACAAAGCTGAATACTTTCGTGTTATGTGTAAATTAGTCGTATTAAAATTCGCTGACGGTAGCTTTGAGCAAGGATTTTCCGTTACCCTTCAGATTGGTGAAGAAGGTGAGCGTCCCTCAACCGAAATTACTGGGCGATTGCCTGCGGCAGCAGAAATGCCACTGTATTACAATCACTGGCAAGCTAGCTACCGACAGATAGGCAGTCGCTATCGTCTGTCTGCTGACAAAGTACAAGTGACAAATGTGTCTGTGACTCAGGATTGTCAAAATGCAGCACATATTTTGCGATCGCGTTTTAATACGTGGCTAAAATCTGAGGAGTTTCGCCCCGTCCGGGAGAAATGGCTGGAAAAATTGCTGCCTACGGATGAGTTGCGTGTTATTTTGCAAACAGAAGATTATCAATTAAAGCGTTTGCCCTGGCATCTCTGGGACGTACTGGAGCGCTATCCAAAGGCTGAGGTGGCTATAGCGTCACTCAGATACGAGCGGGTAGCCTCCAAGAAAACACGTAACGATAAAGTTAACATTCTAGCAATTGTTGGGAACAGTCATGGGATTGATACTGAGGCTGACCTGAATTTACTACAACAACTTAACGATGCAAATGTCACTTTGTTGGTGGAACCGCAGCGCAAAGACTTAACCGACCTGCTTTGGGGCAATAGTTGGGATATTCTTTTCTTTGCAGGTCATAGTTCCAGTCATGGGAAAGATTGCACCGGACGGATATATATAAATAGCACCGATAGCCTAACTATCAGCGAACTCAGGTACGCTCTGCGAAAAGCTGTGGAACGTGGTTTACAACTGGCAATGTTTAACTCCTGTGATGGATTGGGATTGGCGCGAGATTTAGCCGATTTGCAAATTCCCCAGATGATTGTGATGCGCGAACCCGTTCCAGATTTGGTAGCGCAGGAATTTTTAAAGTATTTTTTAAAAGGGTTTGCCAGTGGTGAGTTGTTCTACTTAGCAGTGCGAGAGGCAAGAGAACGATTACAAGGTCTTGAAGATAAGTTTCCTTGTGCTACCTGGTTACCCGCAATCTGTCAAAATTTGGCAGAAGCTCCTCCTTCTTGGCAGCAGATTACAGGCAAAGTTGAATTGTTACCCTTAGAACCAGAACCACTTCCTTTGCCACCCCCACCTTCACCTAAGATTACTGTAGCGTTGTTCTCTTCTGTGGTGGTGACTGCCTTAGTCTGCGGGTTGAGGTTTCTAGGATGGCTACAAGGACCGGAACTTCAAGCTTTTGACCATATGATGGCAGTGCGTCCTGCTATTTCTAATGAGAAACCGGACGATCGCTTGCTGGTGGTGACTATTGAGGATGCTGATATTGCACAACAACGGCGTAACGGCGAACGTTTAGATGGAAAATCTCTTTCGGATCGCTCCCTTAACCAACTTTTGGAAAAACTCGAGCAACATCAACCCCGTGCTATTGGTTTGGATCTCTACAGAGATTTTAAAGCTCAAGACCCAAATTTAATTACCCGTCTTCAGCAAACCGAAAATTTAGTTGGGGTTTGTAAGGGGAGTGATGGAGTTACATCTGTAAACGGTATTGAACCACCACCTGAAGTTCCAGAAGAACGTTTGGGATTTAGTGACTTTGTTCACGATCCTGATGGAGTTGTGCGCCGACATCTCCTTTTTATGGACCCGGAGGCAATCTCTTTGTGTCCGGCTTCTTTTGCCTTTAGTATACAATTGGCATTCCGCTATTTATTGGCAGAAGGTATTCAACCAAAGTTTACACCAAGTGGAGATTTACAACTTGGCAAAACGGTTTTTCCAGGTTTGCAACCTCGCACTGGCGGTTATCAAAGTATTGATACTAATGGCGGTCAAATTTTGCTGAATTATCGTTCATCAAAAATTATTGCCAAGCAGGTAACGCTGACACAAATTCTGTCTACTCCTATTAATCCGAGTGCAGTTAAGGACAAAATTGTTTTAATTGGGGTGGCTGCTAGAGGTGATTACCCGGATTATTGGGCAACTCCTTATGGGAGTAAGTTAGATGAGCAAATGGCGGGAGTGTTTGTACAAGCGCATATGGTAAGTCAAATTATCAGCACGGTTTTGGATGGGCGCAAGCAATTGCAAGTTTTATCACCATTCGTTGAAGTCGTGTGGATCTTGGGGTGGTCTGCCATAGGAGGAGTTTTTGCTTGGCGAGTCCGTTCGTTGCCTAAATTGGCGCTTTTTGTTGGTGTTGTTTCTGGCTCTGTCTACATACTTTGCTTTGGTATGTTAATACAAGGATACTGGGTGCCATTTGTTCCTTCTGCTTTGGCTTTAGTTGTGACTGTTGTTGCTACCTCAGTTCAAAAATAGGGGTAGGGGTAGGGTGTAGGGGTAGGGGTAGGGGTAGGGGTAGGGGGTAGGGGTAGGGGAGTGATTTATTAAATTTAATTAAATAAACTCAGTTAAGTAACTAGTTATGATAGCAAAATCGGGTTTGAGAAAACTAATTTTGGCAGTTGCCTTCGGCTGCGTCAGTTTACCAGTAAGCTCAACTTGGGCGATCGCGCAACCTGCTCGACCAAGTGCAACAGAACGTCCTAATCTCACCCCGCCTGAGTCTAAATCAAGACCTCGCAGACAACCCATTCGGCTGATTTTACCTCAACTTCCTAAAGGTATATCCTCTCCAGGAGGTCGTCGTTATGGTGGAGCTAGACGAACTGGGTGTCCAAAAGATGTAGAATTGCAACTGACTGCCCTCGTCCCTGCTACTGAGTCACAACCTACTATTACAAATGTATGGGGTTTAACGTCAGTAGAACGTCCCATCCTATGGTTCTACACGCCTTACAATAAGAGCTCTAAGTATCCGGCAGATTTTGAGTTGCTTGATGACCAGTCAACTCCAATCTACAAAACAGCCATTTCTCTTCCAAATGTAGCGGGAGTTATTGGCGTTCCTCTACCTCCACTGGCAGTAGGCAAACAATATCGCTGGTTCTTGAATGTTTACTGCGATCGCGAAGGGCAAGAAACTCCTATTTTTGTTGAGGGCGTGGTGCAACGAGTTAATCTGAGTCAAGCCATTCAAGAGCAACTGCGAAAAGCAGAACCAATACAGCAAATTGCAATCTATGCCAACAATGGAATATGGCATGAAGCACTGACGACACTGGCACAATTGCGTCAGAAAAATCCTAACGATGCAACGCTTGCTGAAAATTGGAAGGAATTGCTAACGAGTGTTGGTTTAACTCAGTTCGTGACACAACCGCTAACAGTAGCCAGTGAACAGTGACCCTCATCTCGTTCCCAGGCTGAGCCTGGGAACGAGAGATTCCGCCTACACGTTGCTAGTACTGGATGATTCATCTATATTTAATGCAGTGAATCCCTCGTGGAGAAAACGATCGTCACTTATCAAGCGTCCAAGGTACTAAAGCAAATCGTATTGTCAGCATGAAATTCCAACTGTTCCCAACTTTTTTATTTTCCCAGATTAAAGTACGTCATTGGTGGCTTGGTATCCTGATATGGGTAGCGATGGTTGCTCCGGCTCAAGCATCAGTGATTTTACGTATCGCCATTGAGAGGGATGTTAATCAAGTAAGAGTCGGTAGTTCTACGACTGCAGTTGTAAAAGATGGTAGCGGTCGTACTTTAGGACAACTCCCTGAGTTGAGTTCTTACTATGCTCAAGCTGTTCCAGGGGGAGTTGCTTTGGATCGATGGAGATCTAGTTTATTCTGGATTGAGCCTACAGGTAAAGGGTATGTCTATATCGGAGATCGCTGGTATCGAGGTAGAACTCTAGTTGTTCCTTCACAAAAAGGGTTAACTGCGGTTAACTGGGTTGCTATGGAGGAGTATCTTTACAGCGTTCTTGGTGGGGAGATGAACTCCCGATGGCCAATAGAAGCGCTGAAAGCACAAGCGATCGCAGCCCGTACTTATGCACTTTACGAACGGGAAAGACAGCGCAACAATCCCATTTACGATTTGGGTGATACACCGGATCGCTGGCAAATTTACAAAGGCGTTGTGAGTGAATCACCTACCACTTACGCGGCTGTGGATGCAACAGCAGGGAAGGTACTGACTCACAAAAATAGAATAATTCTCTCTGTGTTTCACGCTTGTTCTGGCGGACATACTGAGGATGTCGAAAATGTGTGGGGAAGCTATGAGCCATACCTGCGTGCTGTTCCTGACTTTGACCAAAATATTAGGGAATGTAATTGGGTTAGAACCTTTTCTCCTGCGGAAATTAGCGCTCAAATTCCTGAAGTTGGCAATGTCAAGAAAATTGTCACTGAGAGTACTTCACCTTATGGCAGTGTGAAAGCTCTAAAAATTGTGGGCGATCGAGGTGAAAAGGTACTCAGAGGTGAGGATGTGCGTACAGCACTCAAACTCAAGAGCACTCGTTTTACCGTCAGTAATGGTAACGGTAGCTTTACGTTAAGAGGGCTTGGCTTTGGTCATGCTATAGGTATGAGCCAGTGGGGAGCGTATAATCTAGCACTACGCGGTTACAATCACTTACAAATTTTGAACTACTATTACCGAGGTGTTGCTCTCGCGCCAATTCAAGTGAAATAAATTATGAATGATGAATGATAAATTATGAATTGAAAGTTTCATAATTCATAATTCATCATTCATAATTCATCATTCATAATTCATCATTCTCCCTAAATTCTTGTTCTAACAAGTCGGTTTCGGTGGAGTAGGCTAAATCGTCAGTACCGATGACTTTTTCTGCGGCAAATTGACGGGCATAAGAAATTTTTTGCTGCAATTGCGTGTTTGGATCTGCTAACAATCTGGCGCGAGCTTGTCGAGTGCGGTTACGGCTGCTGATTTTGTTGTTGCGCCACTGAATCCAAAAGTATCGGATTAAGGGTATAACAAGAAAACCTGTTCCGTAAGCTAATAGCAGCCAGTAAATTCCTTGAACAAAGGCAACCAATCCTCCTAACTGTGCTGCTGCTACGCCATCTCTTAACAAACTTCCCAGCACTAGCGCACCAACAAAATTGGCAACTCCCAACCCAGCACTCAACATAATTTGCCCTGATGTGGCTGCACTGAATCGCCAAGAAAATTCCATGAGGTAGTCTGATAGGGAGTCATAGTGCTTTTTAGCTGCACTCACTTGCAATTCTGGAAAGTAATAGACAATTTCTCCTTCAGGGCTGACTGCGGGTTGTCCGTTAAAACGAGTAAGAACGGGTATCATATAATCTTCGTACTCTTTTGCAGAACCTTCCCCGATATCATCAAGATAAGGAGCAATCTGTTCGGCAACAATTGCACCTTGATTGTTGCGAATAACGTTAGCGATTTCTTGCCAACGGCGTTCTTCTAGGTTGGCATTGGGGTTACCATCACCAAATAAAAACGAAAATACAGCTTCAAAGAAGTTGAGATTGCTTTTTTCTCGCCGTCTTTGTCGTTGGTGAGTGTCGTAGTCAGGGCTAAGATACCAAAAGAGATCGGGGAAATAAAAGAAACTAAAGCTGCTACCCCTGTCATCACTGTCGCGATCTGAGTTTACGGCAGAGATGATGAAGATAATTGAGATGGTTATCAGAGCAATGGACGCAATGAGGAAAATTCCAAAGGAAATCCGGAGCAGGTAAAAAATAATTCCCCAAATTTTTTGCCACCATTCCTGCAATCTTAATTGAAAGTATTTATTACGTAAAATAACTCTAAAGTTTTTAGGAAATAGGTAAACAATATCACCTGTCTCTGAAACTTGTAGATGTCCACCAGCATCAGAAGCTAGGGCTAGTAAACCCTGATTTGCTTCTGCAACATTTAAACCAGCTTGAGTTGCCACGTCCCCAACGGTGACGCGATAACCCAATTGTTCTACAGTTTGCATTATGGTGGGATTTGGAGCCATCGCTCTTCCCTCGCAATGAAAAATAATCTTCTTTCTCTAGTATAAAGATTTCTTTTTTATTAGACTTTTTGAAAACGTTGCACTCAAGAAACTTGCAGACAGGATTAACTCATGGATCGGTGTTTGGGAAACCGAGGTTGCCACCACTGATACCACGAGAACCAAGCCTTTTCTAAGATATAGTAAGCCTCTTTAGAGGAGCCGTTTTTCAAGGGAATTGATAAACGTGTCCAAAGACAACGCCTGTCTTGAAGGGGTTCTTGATTGAGTAACCAAGGTAGTAAGCGCTGGGGCTGCATCTGATAGAGGTACTGATTTTGCTCAAATTGCTCCTCTGTGAATGTACTGCTACCTTGTGCATGAATACAGGCACTCAGATAAGCCCGTTGTTGCTCAACTCCAAGACCATAGTAGCCTATTCCTTCTTTTTTGCGTACTGTGGGAGGTGATGAAGTAAAAGTCAAATTTTCGAGCGATATGGGAGTATTACGATCTTTTAGATAGTACATTTCAATATCTAAAGACAAGTTGTTCTGAATATATTGGTAATGCTTTTGGGCTAAAAGTTCGGGATATTCTTTGTTAAGATTGGGCAAGAAGTAGCTTTGACTAAACTGCCACGTTGGTAATGGAATTTCTTCTGGAAAAACAAAATAAGCGACATCGTGTTGGTCTACTTTAGAAAGTAGAATGATATTCCCTAAAACTACAAGGATACAGATAAAGGTTAGTCCTAGCAGCAGAATTCGGAATTGTTTCCAGATAATCACCTTTTTATCTTAGTAGAGGTTTCATTTTCTGACGCGCTTTGCCCAACGAAAAACCAGCAGAATAAACTAAGAATTATAACTGAAATAATTGAAAAAGTTAGAGAACCATTTCCATGATGCCAGTATTCAAAAGCTTGTTGTTTATTTTTTATTACTAAAACAGTCATGAGTACAACTCGCATCCCATTGACAAAAAATCCTATAATTCCTGCTACTATTAGTACAACAAATTTCTGTTGTTTTAGAGTGGGTAACATCGAGATAAAAAGTAGTGCTAAACCCAACAAATGGAAGATAAGTTCTATTCCAGAACAGCCACCTAAAACTTCAACACTGCCTGTTGGAAGATAGATTGTGACCCCAGAGAGCGTTACATCAGCACCTGTACACCAAAGAATGAAAGCTGCAAATTTAGCTGTGAGTGGAGATATATCAATTAGCCATGAAGGTAAGAGTTTGGGGACTCCAAGAAAAAATAGGAGTAGCAATTCTTGTTGATATTGTTTTAATCCTAGAAAACCAGAAGCTAGCAAGGCAAGACCAAGAGCACAAATAAAAGGAGAAATAAATAAAAAGACTCCAAAACTTGTGAGAGATACACTTTTGAGAAGTACTATTCCAATAAGTGATAGACCAAAGAAGCTAGAGAAAATTCCACTTTCTAATACTAACTTATGATGTTTTTCCCAAATGAGAAACGATATAGCTGCCCAAAACAGAATACTGCTACCTAAAAGACTAACATTGTCTGCTTTCCAAGTAGCGGTCAAGTGAATTGCAATTAAGCCTGCTCCTATAGCTAGTAACCAAAACTGAGGATATTTGAGTTGTGTAATTGTGATTGGGTAGGTAGCTTTCATGCACTGGGAAGGGAGTAATTAACAAGTGAGGTTTCGATGGAAGATTTTCCCTGAAGTGAAATTCGCTAGCACTGCAAATAATTACACAAAAATTCCTACGAAAAGCTAGTCTATTGCTTAGACTAGTAGGTTGGGTTGAGGAACAAAACCCAACAAATGCTGATAAATGTTGGGTTTCGTTCCTCAAACGCCACATCGCTCAACTCTGGAAACCAGAGCACGCGAGTGGCTCCCCAACCTACCTTGAATTTGTGTTTTTTGCAAAACCTACGTAGGGCTTGCTGTCTGACCGATTTCCGTTTTAATGTGCTAGTGGTGTTTCAAGTAAAATTATCAAGACGTCTTAGTATACTATGTTACTAACCTTTTAGAAAAAAGCAATGATGTTTGGTTAGCCTTCACTCAAATTTAACAATATTGGCAAAAACAACACAAAGTACAAATTTAGATTTTTTTCTGCTTTTATGGCTTGTTTCGCGTTAGAATTAATACCCTTGGCTAGTTAGATAGCAAATTTTCTGCCTAATTACTATGGTTCAGTACACTCTTGCCCAAAGTCCAGAAATCATTCTTACCGTTCCTGGAAAAGATTCAGCCAAATCTCGTGAGAAAGCAATGGATCAGTTGATGAAACTGATGGATGAAGGTAAGTTACCCACAGAACTAGAAGATGGGTTTGGTCCGCAACAACTGATTGAAGTGAAAGAAACACCAACCGAGACTACAAGCGATGAAGATGCAATTTCTCAAGCTGTTCAAGTTTTGAGTAACCTTGCTACCCTCAAGCTGAAAGTACAGGAGTCACGTGGCGAGGCGCTGGAAATTCGCAAATCAATTGATATTTTATTTTCGGATAAGTCCGTGACTGAGGAGGAAATTACGCGTTTGAAGGAAGGTTTTAAAGTCCTCAAAAATTATGCTCAGGCTAATCTGCGTTATCAGGAAGCCCGATCAAAAGCAGAGGAGGCGCGACAAGTTCTCGATCGCGCTTTAAAATCTACAGACAAGTAGTTAAGTTGTAGTTGCGCTGTAGCGTAACTACAATCTTAGAAATCCATTTGACATTGACAGGAATCAATTGTGTATTGTATGCAACTGTCCCTGTTTTTATATTTCTAGTATCTACTCTTTTTTGGTATTTTTTCCAGACGAGGTGGACTGGAGACTGTTGAAGTCTGAGTTAGTGATGTCCCCAACCCGTTCAGCACTTGTACTCTTCTTATAATATTGCTGATAGTAGCTGTAAGAGGCTGTGTTAGCATCCTTAGATTTGTTAGCTACTACTCCTAATATCGGTGTACCAGAGACTTGGAGATCCTCTAATGATTGTTGGAATAGAGTTCGTTTGAGTTTGCCTAGCCCTGCAGTCAGTACCAGTCCATTGGTATTGGCTGCCAGCAGATTAGCATCTGCAAAGCCCAGAAGCGGTGGCGTGTCATAAATCACTAAATCGAAAGTCGATTGCATTTGATTCATTAAATCCTGCATCTTTTGAGAGGCAAGTAAGCGGATGGGGTCTGGTGGAGTTGGACCAGCTGTTAAGACAAACAGGTTGTCTTCTAAAGGCGATCGCTCAATCACATTATTCCAGTCTAGGTCTTGTGAAATCACATCGGTAAGCCCTTGAATATTCATCAATCCTACAAGATTGTGTATGGTAGGAGTTCGTAAATTAGCATCTACTAGCAAAACTCGATGTCCCATTGCTGCTGCAGCTAAAGCCAGGTGTACTGCAACAGTTGTCTTTCCATCGTCGGGTGCTGGTGAACTAATGACTAGCGATCGGATGGATGTGTCCGAACCTAGTAAAAGAATATTGGTATATAGGGAGCGAAAAACTTCAAAAAAGGACGCTCTAGCAGCTTGTTGCATTTCCCCAGCTGCCTCTTGCCAAGCCATTGCTCCAAGTTCTTTTCTTAGGGGAACTATACCTAGTAGTGGTAGTCTGGTGGAATCTTTGAGGTCTTGGGCAGTGTAGAAGACATTACTTAGCTTATCCACAACTAAAGCTGCTCCAACACCTAATAACGACCCCAGAACCGTGCCCATAACTAAGTATATCTTGGCATTGTCTGAGACAGGGTCAGGTTTTTGTACTTTAGTCAGTTTTGGATCTAGTAATTTCCACGGTTGTTGCTTTTGAGCTTTCTCTATCTCCAATGCTTGTTGTTTGGCTAAAAATTGATTGAGATTTTCGTTAGCAATTTTTAACTCCTGCTGAATATTATCGTAATCGCGACTGACGGTTGCTAGGCTTTTTACATATTTATTAAGGTTATTTATTTTTTCAGATAAGGAGAGATCGCGTGCTTCTAATTCTCGAATGCGGCTTTGAAAATCTTTATTAACTCTTTGTCGCTCCTGCTGTAGAATGGCAACTGATGCAGCCTTCTGTGCGTAGAGACGCTTCATGCCTTCTTCGTCATCTGTAAATACAGAACCTCGTTTGGAAATCTCGGCATTTACTTGCAAAAGCTGATCGAGTATCTTTTGGTAATGAGGATTGTCACTGAGTAACGAATTACTAGCGACTTCCCCTGGTTCTTGTGCGAATTCCCTTTGTAAATCCAGGTACTTAGCTCTCATCTGCTCCAGCATGGACCGATTTTCCAATTGCTGCTGAGTTAACGTAGCAATATGACCAGACACTTCTTGAGATTTCTGTGCTGGCTCAACCATGTTATTGACTTGTCGAATAGTTCGCAATCTGTCTTGCCAGTTGTTAACTCGTACCCGAATTGGTTTTACTTGCTTGTTAACAAAAGCAATTGCTTGATTGATTTCTGCTTGACGTTCTTTGAGACTGTACTCTAAATACGCATCAGCAATTAATTTCAAGAAATCACGCACTACCTCCTGTTCTGGAGCTTTGTATTCAATCTCCACAATATTCTGTTTTGTAGGTGTAATAATGAAATTCTCAAGAATTGATTCGTAACTCAGATCCATTTCTGGATATTTCTTCTGATATTTATCATGAAGCTTTTTAATAACTGGTTCTAACATCCCCCGACTTTGCAGAACTGCGATCGTAGTATCGACTGATTCTTCTACCTCAGGAGATGTTACTGTACCTTGAGAACCTAAAGTTTGAGGAACATTGGCTACTGCCCGACCCTCTCCAGAAACAGGTTTGGTTAAAATCTCAAATGTTCCTTTATATACTGGAGGTTCCATCTTCGCCTTCAGCACCGCTCCTGCTGCTACCGCACCAGTGATACCGATTATTAAAAGTGCTCTCCGTCGCAAAGCTTGTCCAACTTTGCCTAGATTCAAGTCATCATCATCTGCACGATTTAATGGAGCAGCGTAAGTTTCTAACGAAGGATGAGAATATTTTTCTGACTTCAGCATAAACTTGGTAAATCTTAACAACTCGTATTTCTTACGTAGATTCACGCTTCGACTCAATCTTGGCACTTTTAGTTAGATACATCAGAATGTCAAGCGCTTCGAGCCACCCTGGTTCATCACTGTCTTCCCTGGCTAACTAATTGTTCCTATTCTATTAAAGGAAACTCGAGCACACCTAATAACTTAACTTGATAGACTCATTACCCTGTATTCAACTTAATGCTATGACCACTGTTAAGGGATGCACTATAACTACAGTAACATTACGCATGGCAAATTTACTCACTCACAATTAAAATGCTAACCATAAGCTTCTAACATATCCTATTCACTTTGCTTGCTCGACTATCAATGAGATTTAGAAGAATCGCCTAAACAGTTTCTCATCTTATACGAAAATAAGAAAAGATTTAACATACACAGAACTACATCGCTAAGAAATCATGTATATTTCTATAAAATATTTTTCATTCAGTTAACTGGGGCGCTAGGATTCGAACCTAGGGATGGCGGGACCAAAACCCGCTGCCTTACCACTTGGCTACGCCCCATTGATTTACAAAAGTAATTATAGCAATGACTTCTGGGGTAATGTCAAGTACTTTCTCAGAGCAAAAACAGAAAATATCGAGATTTCTCCTTTGGAGAGCAAACAGACTTTGGCAGAAGACTTATGCTGCAGGGGTTATATGTCCCAAAGCAGTGAACCCGAAGGGCGGTTATCTCACCCCTTGAAGGAGTGGGTTAAAAGCCGACTTTCTGTAAAAACAGTCCGCAGCAGGAGATCCGATAGCAGATTCACTAACTGCTGAGAACAACTTGTATAGCTTATTAAGATTATGCTCGCGTTAAAATTAAAGAAATTTATTTTTCAATTTAGTCCTGTTATTAGCTTCATAATTTATTTCTATGTCTTCTACCAGGTCAAGCATCAACCTTAATGTATGTATTTTAACATTAATTTCTTTTATAAGAAATTGGTTTAAACAACAGAAAAATAAAACTCATGACTACAGCCAATTGGTTTGCGGACATGACTACGTCTTTGAACCTATGGATAACCTCACCCAAGGTTACATGACAGGACAAGGGAAAGGTGTCAAACCTGGAGATTGTATTCTCTTGCAAATTGATTCTCAGATTGAGAAGTATCAAGTTGAAGAAATTGATTATTATTCGGAGCCTTCGGATATGTGGATGGCTTTACTTAAGAAAATGGTTTAGATATCTAGCTTGTAGTTTACTACTGACTTTAATAAACCCACATTGTGCTTCTTATGGCATTGCAAAAGAGGCTAATGACTCGAGCTTCAAATCAATAGCTTCTCAAACAAGAATTGCTTCAACAATATATTAAAATAATGGAATTTCCTTCAAGCATCAAAAAAACATATTTCAAAAATTTCATGTATTACTATCTTAAAGCCTTTTTTAAGAAATTGATTTTCCGTATCAGTAGATTTTTGATAAGGATTTGCAAAATAAATACCAATTCTCAAAAAGGTTATGATAGTATCTTCATGAAGTAAATATTAAGTCAAAGCACAAGACTGTAAGTTGACAATCCGTTTGAGTCGTAGTTATTCTGGAAGAGCTATTGCCCGCTTAATATCAAAGGCTGCCATTTATACAGAGTCAAAAACTGTATAAAGTATTTCAGTTTAGTAGAAATTCCTAAGTGTATCTATTTACGTATGCTCTACTAATGCCATTTTTTTAAGCACAAAGCATTTACCCTTAGAGTTAGAGATAGAGATTTTCAAGCTTTTGCGATCGGAAATTGAGAATTAATCCCTTTCCGCTCTAAAATTCCACTCCATCACGTAGGTAGGGCTGCCGCACATCATTGAACGGTGGGCAACACTCACCCTACGCTCATAAATAATCTTCTGGCAGGAAGGGAGTCATCAGGAATCAACACAAGGCTGCCAACTTACGGAGTTGAAATACAGTGCAAGAGGTCTCTACCGAAGCATCACTTGTACTTGAAACGTTGAAAATTTTGAGTGATTTAGTGCAAAACTTATGAATAATATACGATTAAGGTCTTCTATTCTCTGGTCATTGCCCTTAAGTTTTTTCTTTTGCGGATATACAGAGCTAGCTTTTGCTGCTGAGTACTACGTAAATGCGAACGGATCGGATTCAGGAAACGGTACAAAGTCTTCACCCTGGCGAACCCTGCAAAAAGCTTTTTCATCTATCCCTGCCGATCGCGGACACACTGTTAATGTAGGAGCCGGTCAGTACGATCTTGGTGGAAAGGTTCCAGTCCCTTCAGGATTGAACCTTGTTGGTTCAGGCGTGGGTTCAACCACCATAATGGGAGAGCTTCAGGTAGTTAAAGTTAAAGATGTGACCATTAGCGGCATTAAATTTGATGGCAAAAATCGTCAATATAAACTGGGCATGTTTATTAGAGATGCCAATGAGTTAAATATTCGCGATTCAGCATTTCATGGATATAGTCATGAAGCCATGAATATTGAAAGAGTTTCTAACGGTGAGATATCCAACATTAACATTACTGATAGCTCTTTCAACAATCGGATCGAAGGTGGGGGCGGTACACAATCTCCATCTATTGCCATGGGAAACCTTTCCAATTTTAACTTTCGCAACCTAAAGATTGATACAAGAGTACGTGGCGGTGCGGGAATTACGTCAATCAGTGATGCTTGGCCAAAGGATAAGCCGTGGACTGGAGCCCATTCTGTTTTAAACAACGTGAAGTTTGAGAACTTAGACATAAAGGTCGATAAATGGAATGCTTGGGCAAATGGTTGGACACCACAAATGGCTTTAGAGCTTTGGCATCAAAAATGTATCAACTGCGAAATCTCCAATTCAACGTTTAATAGTACAGTTTCCCTAGTCACTGATGGTTCAACTCGCATTTATGTACATAATAATAAATGGGAGGGAAATGGCAACCCCTATTATGCTGTAGAAGTAGATAGTGACAACATTGAGTTAGCTAATAACTACATTGTTGGTGGAACCTATCCCTTTGCAATGTTTGGAAAGGGAAAAGTAAGAAATAACTTGTATGTGCATCATAATTTTATTGAAAAGACAGGAGAACCTGTCTTAGTTGCTAATTACTTGGGTAAACTAAATAATTTCAGATTTGTTAATAATACAGTCTATGTTGATGCATCAGGTTCACTTTTCAATCTTGAAGGTGGGGAAGCAAGCAATCAGCAGATACGCAATAATATTTTCTACAGTGCAAACCAAAGAAACAATGGGTTTGGGGCTAAAGTTGGTGTAGACCAAAATCTTTTTCACAACCTCTCGCCAGTAGGTTCTAGTGCAGTAACTGTCGATCCACAGTTTAGTCGTTCGGGTAATTCACCATCATCGTACTACGCACCAACAAACGGCACCGCTAAAAACTTTGGTGCAACTTCAGCAAACAATTCCGCATCAAATCAGCAGATCTCCAATAATCTTGAAGCCAATCAGAGTCAACCATATTCCTCATACAATTCGCAATCATCAGCAAATAAAAAATATAATTCTCAAACTGTTCCTGAACCCCTCACGATCTTTGGATCTGCAACAGCACTATGCTTCGGTGTGTGTATGATGCGGCGCTTCCGAAAAAAACATAAATGATACTGTTAGGAAACTGTTAGCTAAACTTGGGGGTTACTCCCCCATTTTGCTTTCTATTAACCACCTGTTGGTAAATTTCTATTAACTGCTGATAATTAGCTTCAGGAGTATACTTGGTTTCATATACCCAGTAAGCATTTTTCCCCATAGTATCTGTTATTTGAGGATGAGTTATTGCCCATTGGATTTTGGCTGTTAAATCTGTGAAATTTCCTGCTTCAAAATGGATGCCAGTTACTCCATCTTCTACAATTTCCGCCATACCACCTAGTTTAGGTACCAGTACAGGTAGACCGCAAGCAAAAGCTTCAGCAATTGTTAATGGAAAACCTTCATACCAAATAGAAGGAAATACTAAAAGTTGTGCCTTCTTCATAAGTGAAAGTACTGTCGCCTTATCCTGAAAACCTAAAAATTCAATTGCTTTCTCCGCGCTTGTATTTTCAAGCTTGTCTTGTAATTCCTGGCGCAGTGGTCCATCACCCACAATTTTTAGTGGGACACTTAAATTATTTTTTAAATAAGTATCAATTAACAATGAAATTCCCTTTTCTTCGGATAATCTACCTACAAAAAGTAAATAGTTATTGCGTCGTTCATTTTGGGGTGAATTCTTGGGAGTCAAAACAAAATTTGGTTTTATATGAATCTTTTCTGATGGTAATCCAGCCAGAAGCATTTTCTCTTTTTGAAATTGAGTAAAGACAATATAAGCATCTACTTTTTCCTGCCAAGTTCCTCGCAGTCGGTGCCAAGTAGTCATAGCTGCTACTACAGAGCTTTGCAAACGTGAATTGCGGTAACAGCCATACATTATGCTTTGCCAAGGTATTAACTCACCAATGCAATCTTCACAAATTTTACCTTGACGAAAAGGCATTGCTTTTGGGCAAACAAGCCGATAGTTATGTAGAGTTTGTACAACAGGTAACTGATTTTCTAGACAAGCATCATATATAGAAGGAGACAGGAGTGGAAAAAAGTTATGTACGTGAACTACATCAGGGCGAAAATGCTCAATTTCTTTGCTAACTCTTTGTTTGGCAGAATGCGAGTAAATTGCGCTGATACCAGCTGTTACTTTACTCCAATGATTTGTAATGTCTTTATTAGTTACTTCTACCAAGCATATTTGATGACCATATGCTTCTAGCAAAGACTTTTCAGTTTGTACTACTCCATCTTCACCACCTGCTAGTTGGTAGCGGTTATGTAGCAACAGCACTTTCATAACAAGAATTTTACCTATTAATTAAACCCAAGATCCAAAAAGTGAAAAATGGCAAGCAATGACGATGAGAGGAAAAGCAGATTTTAAGAGCGTGCAGTTATGTTTCTAAAACCGAATACTGAAGAGGTTTGTCGAGCAGTTTTTAACTCCTTTTTACGACGACTTGCACTGCCAAGAGAAGCCCCCACAAGTATTCCCAAAGGACTCATTGAGAAAATGTACACGACAACGTTATCGCTAATCATTGCTATAGCAATAGCAATCAAGGCAAGGAAAGCACTAAGGTGAATATGAGCACTAATTCTATCATTTCGGTCAGCCCATTGCCAATTTTGCCAAGTTTTTACTATCAATCCCCAATATCCAAAAAACCACAATACAAAACCAATCAGACCGTAATCGTGAAAAATTCTGAGGTAGTCATTATGTGGGTGCGTGAAAGCAGGACCAAGAGGTTTCAAAGCATTTGACACAGAACCCGGACCCTTACCAATCCAAGGTGATTCTAAAGCTGAGGTATACGCAACTGGCCAAGCTTCGTTTCTTCCTGATGTGTTCACTCTGATTCCGTTTACGGTTGCATTATCTCCTACCTCGTTGAAACGAGAACGTATTGGTTCTACATAGTTAAGTGCTAAATATGAAACAGTAACTATTAAGAATATGGTTAATATCATCCTCAACCAACCCTTAAAAGTAGACAAGGATATCTGAGAAATGGGAACTAAGATGATACCTATCAACAGTGCTGTACGAGAATAACTGAAGGCAATAGCTGATATTGTTCCTATTGACCACCACAAACCTCCAGGCAAGCGATAGCGCCAAACAGCTAGAAACCAGGAAATGCCTATAATAGCAAACAAAGCGAACGATCGCGCCCCCATGAGAACACTAGATCCAGGACCGCCTAAAACAATAGATAACCCATACAGTCCTACTGAGATCTGAATTGCTCTTGTGAAGCTACTATTGACGTACTCTGGTGGTTCGAAGCTGCGGTAACTTTGTGTAGCACTGAGTACGATAAATCCTACAAATGCTATGAAAACAGCGATGTTCTGAATTGATGCTATGAGGGGCAAGCTCGATGTAAACAAACACCATATCCATATTACGAGAGCGCACAAAACGAACAAAAGCAAACCAGAACTCGCCAGTACGGTTTTGGGCATTTTGGAGCGCGTGAAAACTAAAGCCCAACTTGCTACAGCTAAAAGAATAGTCAATACACCTAAAGCAGTAATTGAACCCAAGCCGATCCTGCGTACTAAATCTGTTAGACCACTAAGAAATATCGTCAGAGACATTAAAGTCGTGTACCAGTTCATACTTCTCTAACCCAATTTCACAGTGGCTTGATTTAGGCTGGCAATTTCTTTGTAGATTTGAGCCAACAGTTGTCCTCTACTTTCCCAACTAAAAGCTTCTTTTACCCTCTGGCGTCCGGCTTGACCCATTTGCGATCGCAAATCTGAATCGCGAGCTAAGCGAGTCATTGCAGCCGCAAGATCCTGTACTGCTTGCTCTGGTGTATGTGCCTTAATTTTGAAACCAGTTTCTTCTGTCACTTGAACACCCGGTCCTCCAAGATCCAGGCAAATGACCGGTCGCCCAGCTGCCATTGCCTCTATACATACCCATCCTCCAGAGTCATGTAAGCTGGGATGAATCAAGACATGGCACTCTGCTAACTTATTTAAAGTCTCCTCACGCGGTAGTTTGCCCCAAAACTTCACTTTTTGACATATTCCTAATTCTTGGGTAATGGCGTGAAGCCTTTGCCGTTCCGGACCATCTCCTAAAAGCCAATACTCCGCATCTGATAAGTTTGCCTGTGCAAAAGCACGCAATGCCAAATGAAATCCCTTCCAATGTAAAAGCCGACCCATGCTGATAAATCTAATTGTCAAATTATTGGGGATTTCGCATTGAGAAAGGCGTTCTGTCTCATCCTTTGGTAAAGCAACTTCAGGAAAAACCTTTATGTTTTTCGCGCCCATAAGGCGCAATCGGTTAGCTGTATCTTCAGTCGTGACCCAAGCTAAAATGCTTCGTTGGGAAGTGAGGCGGACAAACGGATCGCATTCACCTATCCAACGAGATATATTTCGTAAAATTTCGTATCTTCTACCGCGTCGGCTGAAGTCTTTCCAAAAGGCTTGAGGCGCTGATTCTCCACCTCCCACAGGACCCCAAAGAAAAGGAAGTGGAAGTAAGGAAATAAAGCTAGGTCTGGCATACTGTACGTAGGTAGCATGGTGTGCCAGGTCAAACTGAATTTCATGATGGAGCTTTCGTGCTACAAAATATGCCCAAATTTGCCAAAGATAGTAATGAAATTGAACTCCCCACAGCGCCTTTTTTCCTTCTTGGCTCCAGTCGAGTATCCAACCAATTGGGTCAAAGTAAACAAAGTTTAGGCTGGGTAATGAGGTACGTGCTAATTCAGCTTCAATTCCCGGACGATGGCAGTTCGATGTAAGTACCCAAACCTGATGGTACTTAGCTAGCTCCAATGCCATGTTCCAGCCTACCCCAGGTTCAGAACCTCTGTTTGGTTCGCAGGCGTAAGCCGATAAAAGAACTTTCATCAGTATATCCTTGTGAATTCATAGTTTAAATCGTCTACTGCGCTAAGAGATTGCTATATTGTTCCAGGGCACGTGCAGCAATTTTATGCCATTGTAAATGCTCGAGTGCATAATGCCGCCCCCTCAGTGCCATTTCTCTCCATTGAGAACGACAATTCAGCAGCTTAAGACAACCTTCTTTAATAGTAGATGCCTGCGGTTTAACAACAATACCACACCTGCTTGCCTGAACGTGAGGGGCGATTCCAGCAACATCTGAGATGAGCAAGATTCGACCCGCAATCATTGCTTCCAAAGCTGATAGACTAAACCCTTCAAAGCGAGAAGAAATGCAAAAAATGTCGTAGTTGGCAATGATAGATGAAGGAGATGAATTGTAATCGGGTTCGAGGAAAGAAACTTTTTCTGACAGTGTAAGTCGAGCAGTTTTTTCTTGCAATTTTTTTTTATCTCCCCAATCAGGACCTTGAATGGTGAGATGACAGTTAGAGACTTTGACAATTTCTGCAAAGGCATCAAGTAAGATATCCAAACCTTTATTATATGCGTCTAACCGCCCTAAAAAAAAGAGTTTTGCTACTCCTTCTTCTTTCCATTCCAGTTGGCTTTCAGAACAGACATCTGTAGGAGAAAATCCATTGGGTACTTCTATAACTGGAGTGTTAATTTTTAAGCGACGCAGCCATTCAACATGCCGGATATCTAGCACCTGAATTGCTTTTGCTTGCTTGAGTATTCTTCGTTCAAATAAAAACCAATATGGTAATTTTAAATGTGCATTTTTCTGAAAAATAGTTGGATGGTATGGATCGTGAGGAGCAAGGATATAAGGTATAGAATATTTATTTAAAAAATTAGCGAAGGAGTAAACACTGCGATGAAATATACCATTAAGAATAACAAGGCTATCTTTCGCAGAATCGCAAATATATTTTTTTAATTCAGTTGAGATTTGAAAAGATGGTTGGCTATTTTTATTAGCAAAACTCAGAATTTCATAGCCATCTTTAGCTTGATATGAACTATCTTCTAAGCTTTCACAAAGAATTGTAACTCGAGCGCCGCAGGCAGCAAGACCAGAAGCCAGACCATGAACTGCTTTACAGGTTCCTTCATTCAGATTATCGCCATACGGGGGAAAATGTTTTAAATACAAAAATATATTCATTATTAGTTGAGTTGAAAAAATTAGTTCTCAATGAGAAAATTTTACTTATGAACAGTAGTCTTTAAGGTAAATTCTACGATTTCTGTAAGCGATTCTGAAACCGTTATCGGAGTATGATTCACCATTTGTTGGCTAGATTTTTTTCCCATTTTTTCAATGAGTTCGGGATGTTTGATAAACAACATCATTAAATCCGCTAAATTTTCAGGATTATAGGGGTCAAATGTGTAACCATTTTCCCCAACAACTACCATTTCTGCTGCTCCTGCCCGTTGCGAACACAATATAGGTTTGCCGAACACCATCGCTTCCAAGACGACCATTCCCCAAATATCTTCTAAAGTGGGAAAGACAAAAACGTCTGCACAACCAAAATAATCCCCTAGTTTGTGATAATCAACCTGCCCTATCCAATTCACACAATTCTGGAGATTGCGATCGCGAGTTAAGGTTTCAAGTTCTTGTCTTTGCGTTCCATCACCTACAATTAGTAATGTGTAGTTACAGTATCCCTTTTCGTTAAGGATACTACACGCTTCTAATAGAAGATGAATTCCTTTTCTAGGAATAACTTGTCCTACAAATAGAAAAATTGGGCGCTGCGTTTGTAAATCTGTAACATGAGAAACTTTCTGATTTGGTAACAAAGCCTTTATATCGGGTACCAAGTATCGCTTGACGAAAATTTTACTTTCTTTTGCCCAAACTACTTTTGTAAGATAGTTTTTTGCTGCAGAGCTATTTGTGATAAAGGCATCTACAAACAGATTCATAAGCCGTCGCGGAAATATGCGAAATCCTGAATTTAGACGATCTTTTCCTACGGAAACGCCATCAAAAATTATAACGACTTTCCATCGAAAAAATAACTTTAGAAGCAGGACGAAAACAGTCCATAAAGAATAAGCACTCGTGAAAATAACTTGAGGCTTAAATCGAAGCAAATGACTGATAATATCAAATGATGGAAGTATATAACTGCGGCTATATTCTGTACTGGAGTCTACTGTTGTGATATATCTGGTGGTTCCTACGACCTCAACAGTAAATGCATCTTGAAAGCCAGGAGAAAATCCAGCCCAACCTCCCGTATACACAGTTGTATGAGGAAATTTTTTGGTGAATTCACTCAAAATTGGATGCCAGTAATTTCCCCTTTCCAAAGAAGGGAACAGCCACGCAACATATGTATTCTCTATACGGTTTTCCAGTTTTTTATCCTGCTTGATTTCACTAATTGACATAAACCTCACATTTTCCTAAGACTTGTATACTAAATATCAATCGTTTCAAACCATACACATTCTTTGGATTAATTTGATAAATTTTGGAAAATTGTACTGGCGAACTTATCCGCCGTATTTTGCTCAGCAAATGATTTCATCTGCATGAAATCGCAAAATTGCTTGGGAGATTCAAGTACGAATTGAGTTAACCCTTGAGCAATTTCCTCTGGTACAGTCGAATCAACTGTTAGCCCCAGCCTATAGCGACGAGTAATTTCACCCATTAGCCCATAATTAGAAGATAGAACAGGCTTTTGAGCAACAGCTGCTCGAACCAGAATTGCACTCATACCAACATGGCGCTGGTAAGGAGCTAATATAACGTCTGCAAGTTGGTAATAGGATTGAATTTCAGAGTCAGCAACAAACTGATTGTCAGTAACAATCTGAACTGGTAGAGAGGAAGAAAGACTAGCAATCTTAGCCTTTACCTGTGATTCAATTGCCGAAGCGATAGGACCTACTAGTAACAAACATATCTGTTGGCAAAGACTCGGTGAGAGCAACTGAACTGCTTCTAATAGCTCTTTTATTCCTTTTCGCCCATCCAAACTACCGAATAGAAGGAACACTTTGCGATTGGCATCGATACCTAATCTCTCTGTCAGTTGCTTTGAGGATGTTGCCGATTCACTATATGTTTGAACTGGATCGGGTAAGTAAATGATTTTTGCATTGGTGTTCAACCGATCGCAGTGTTTCAAGACAAAGGGGTCAAGACTAAACAAGGTTGTGAATTGTGGATGACGCAAAGCGGAAGACAGTACAAATTTTTCTTGCCATTGCGGCAATTGGTTCCTCCAAGTAGATTTGTAATGTTCAAAATCATCATAGTGAAAGGTGGGTCTAAAGTAGATAGCAGAGAGAGAACACGGTAAATTTCCATCAATAGCTAGAGGTATCTGAAATGTATCAAAGTACATTAACAAGCAATGATTTGCCTTGAGCGACTTAGCGTAAGCACGGCATAGCTTCCACTGTTGAAAATAATGGATTTTTCTCTTGAAAAAATTGGTTGGTGGCCAAAGAGCAGCTTCTTGTGCATCTGAGATTGGCACAAAATTCACCTGACCTTGACCGTTTTTTGCAGCTAAGTCAACAACATCTTTGTGTTTTCGCACGAATTCAGGCGATACAACCACATCAAGAGAACCTGATAGGTTATGCTTGCAAAAGAATTGAATGAGATGCTGAATGTAACCAGCATGATGACCATCTGTTACAAGGTCAAACAACATAATCTTGCGATCGCAAGGGTTTTCGCGATTCAAGGATAGCATGCTTCCTTCGCTAAGCTTTGACATACTGTTCCTTTTGAGCGACTATGATTTCCTGAAGAATGTCTTTGATGCTCAAAGTAATTCCCCATTCCGGGAAGTGTGACTTCATCTTGCTTAAATCAGAAATGTAGCAAATGTGATCGCCAATGCGGTTCTGCTCAACATAAACCCAATCCATCTTGCGGTTCGTTAAGCTCTCAACTAGGTCAAACGCTTCAAGGATGGATATGCTATTTTCACGCCCCCCGCCCAAATTGTATACTTCGCCCGGTTTGGGATTGCGTCGGAATGCTTCAAATGCTTGAATGACATCGTAACTGTGGATGTTATCTCGTACCTGTTTGCCCTTGTAACCAAAAACTTTGTACGTACCACCACTAACTGCTACCTTAACCAAGTATGACAAGAAGCCATGCAGTTCTACTCCGGAATGAGACGGTCCGGTTAAACAACCTCCGCGAAATATTCCTACTTTCATGCCGAAATAGCGACCATATTCTTGAGCTACAACATCAGCTGCTGTTTTAGAAGCACCAAACAGAGAGTGCAAGCATTGGTCAATGCGACAGCCCTCTGATATACCGTTGAAATCTTCTGGTTTAGCGTAGTCGTACCGTTTTTCTTTCTCAATCAATGGCACTTCATTTGGCGCATCACCATACACCTTGTTAGTACTCATATGAATAAAGACAGCTTCCGGGCAGAACTGTCGCGTTGCTTCGAGTAGATTCACTGTACCTAAAGCATTCACTTCAAAGTCTAACAGCGGAATCTGACAAGCTTTATCGTGAGATGGTTGAGCAGCACAGTGGACGATCAGGTCAAAAGGATTTTCTTGGAATAAATCAAAAATGCTTTGGCGATCGCGAATGTCTATGCTTCTGTGTTCAAAATACCGAGTATTGTCCTTCAACCGATGAAGATTCCAAGTCGTATCTCCTTGGGGACCAAAGAAGGTAGCACGCATATTGTTGTCCACACCAACAACATGATGACCTTCTCTGTCATAATACACAACAGCTTCAGAGCCAATTAAACCATTGGAACCCGTAACTAGTACTCTCATTTGCTTTCTCTGTGTTTCAAGACTACATCTACTTTGAACACGGCGAGTTGCTGCCCCTTGACTTGAGTATTGTCCTGCTATGTAGCATTTACTTAGTAAATACTTCTATCTCTAGTTTTGCTATCAGGAATACTCGTTAAGTAATACCGTATTCATATTGCAAAGTTTACATTTACCGTACTTTTTTCAGTAGAATTCCCCCGATGGCAACCGGTAGTAAGTATGACTAGCGCCATCCCTCAAGCTCTTGAGTCTTTGATAATCTCAGTATAGAGGGACAGATACCGATGTGCTTGCAACTCTAAGGCAAATTTCTTTTCAGCGGTTTCACGGGCGCTGTCACATAATTTCTGGTGTCGTTCTTGGTTTTCTAATACCCAAGCAATTCCTCGAGCAAAGTCTTCCGTATCAAAGGGCTTTACTAAATAACCATTGTGCTGGTGCTCCACAATATCTTTTAAGCCAGTAGCATTGAAGGCAATTACTGGAGTGGCGCAAGCAAGGGCTTCTGACGCAGTTTGTCCAAATGCTTCTTCAATTGAAGGCACAATCATCACATCAGCAGCCGAATATATTAACGCTAATGAAATGTCATCGTGCAAGCGACCCATATATTGACATTTAAATCCAAGGTCGGGCGGAGTCTCTGGTTGAGAAGCTCCAAAAATCACAACCTCTATTTTTTCTTTCCAATCAGACCTACTTAACTTCTGTAAAGCTTCTTTAAGCAAATGAAATCCTTTTCTAGGATCGCTAGTAGCACTAATTGCTCCAAAAAGAACAAGCTGCTTATCTTGAGGTAACTGGAGAAGTTGTCGCGCCAGTTGACGGTTGATTGGCGTGTAGGCTTTGGTGTCGAGACAGAAGGGTATAACCTCTACTCTCACATTTCTAAAAATAGAACTGGAACTAGCACACTCAGCCATCCACTGGCTTGGAGCAACAAGCGCGATATCGATTTGATTCCATGCTTTTGATTTACGCTGCCATATCCAATGTGATAAATCTTTACTTTTACTGCTAGAAAGTTGAGGACAGGAGCCACAAGAATCAGTATAGCGATCGCAGTTTTGACTGTAGTGACATCCTCCGGTAAAAGCCCACATATCCTGAAGCGTCCAAACTATGGGCTTTTTTAGTTTAGCAAGGGTTTCAATTTGCAGAAATCCATTGCATACCCAGTGAAGATTGACGATATCAGGACGCAGTTGAGTAATTTGGGGAGCAATGGCATCGGGAAACCACTGGGGAGAAAAAAACAATCCAGGCTCTTTCTTAGGATACAACTGTAGTGGTAGACCATTAAACAGTGGTTTTGATTTGGCAATTGCTCTTTTAATACCCGACTTTGGTTCCATCGAAATTACAGTTCGATCGTCGCTGGACTTTGCTTGCACGAGTATTTGTGAGGTTACACCAATTCGCTTTAAACCTTGATGCAATCGATAAGAAGCACGAGCAGCGCCTGCCCCTATGTCAAAGGTACTTATGTGTATAACTTTCATTTCAAGATGCTAAAAATAGTTGATTTCGTCAAGCACTATCCAGTTGAGTGGCTTGAGGGATTATTGATTGCGATTGTAATGAGATAATTTTTGCATTTTATGCAGTAACCTTATAGTAATACCTTTAGGAATAGTGCCTAACATTGTATGACTTATTTTAGACATTAAAGACTTTCCTTTTATCCAATTTTCTGGCTTTTCAAGATAGCGAACTAATTCTGTTTCTATAACGTTAAAGCGGTTAAAATGACATGCTAGTTCATAACCATAATCAAAATACTCTAATGCTTGACATATTTTGAGATATTTAAGAGCTTGTTCTCGTGTAACTGTTCTGTTATTTCCAATAAAATCAAACAGCCACATTGATTCACACCAGATTGGTTGGTGCTTTCCGTATCGTGACAAAGGATTTTTTCTGCTAATACGATAAATATTCATATCAAACATAAGAAATCCTCTTTTTCGTAAGAAAATATCAATATCTGAATATTTTGTCTCTCCTATATAATCTTCCACCAATCCTGTTTCTACGTCCAGACAAAAAACATCTTTTAATAGCGTTTCTGCTGATTTTAAAATTGGTAATTCAAGACCTTGAGTATCAATTTTGATAATATCGGCAGTCAAGTTGTTCTCTTGAGCTATAAAATCTAGAGTTGTACAATTTACAGATTCTGTTCCTGCCTCTTTAAATAAATGAGAAAATGAAAACCTGTTCACCCACTTTGGATTAGGAGGTAAAAGTGAATAACAGTAAATATTTTCAGTTTTATACATAGTTTTTATGCCTTGCTCGCCAGCAATAGCATAAGGAAGATAACGAGCTGATTTGTATTTGTGAGTTTTGTTATTCAACCGCTCACACTCAACTGCATTGGGGTCAAAACCTACATAGAATAAATCTGTAAATAAAGAAGACCACTTATCATCTAGCGATCCACTACAACCAACATCTATAAAATTAATAGATTGAACTTGAGCCAATGGATTTTCCATATCCACGTTTCCTTTGTTGTTTTCAATTGTCTGTTCTCTCAAGTAGAGATTCTGCTTTTTTATGTATACATCAAGAATTAATCCTATAAATTTTTGTTTTTACATAACGTTTTAAACCCCAATTGCAAATATTCAAGAGAATGGAGTGCTTTATAAGTTTCAAAATCTGGTTGTAAATCCTCAAATTTTGTTTCTATCTGATGAAATAAGTAATGTAATGCTTCAATACATCTATTGACATCTTCTTCGGGAATACTTAGACCCAACCGAAATTTTTTGACTCTTTCACTCATACAAAAACCATCACTTACTATCACGGGTTTCTGAAAAACTGCCGCTTTGGTTAAAATATTACTGCTAGAAGGAAAATTGTGATATGCAGCAAATAATATATCACAGACATCGATTAAAGAATTAAATTGTGCTTCAGTAGGAATACGCTCTAAATGAAAAAAACAATTGTTAGGTTGGGAGTTAACAAAATTCAACACTCTGGAAATTTCCTCAGGTAATAAATCACTTTCATACAAATGTCCAGCAAAAACAAAAAACCAGTTTTCTATAACTGACTTCTGAGCAGTTTCTAAAAGGGTTAGCAACCCTTTACGTTTGCTAAGTAAACCAAACAAACCAACGATTTTTCTAGTACCTGCTTTTTCTCGAATCTCTTTGACAACTGTATAATTCGGGTCAGGTGGTGATTCATCAGTAAGATCTGGGAAAATAATCACAGGATTGTTAAGATTACTTTGTATCTTCTTAGCATCAAATTCATTAAGAACGGCAATACCACGACACCGTGAAGATTTAGCAGCTGCATAATGAATCAGTTCTTGACCAAAAATTGGTAGAACATGATGTTTAAATTGTGTATGGCTGGGATGAAAATAGAGACCAGACCAATTATAAGGAAAAACACGGTCAATAATATGATGAGTTAAATAGTTGCTGAAGTACTTGTCCAGCCAATTGAAAAAAACGAGATCTGGGGAATAACCCAGTTGTGACGAGGCTTTCTGAATGACCTCTGCACTGTACTGCCATCTTAAAAGTGTCACTAGTGGTTGAGGCAGTTTTCCCAGAATTGGCAGTGTTGGTGCGTGATGTTCTTGAACCTTTAAGGCTTGAAATTGCTGGCTTTGTTTTGGGCAATTGATAGCGATCCATGTGCTGACCTCGTCGGGTTGCGAGCAAAAAGTCATGACTTGATAGCCCAATTCCAGCAATGTTTTACTGAATAGCCTTAGGTAAGTAAGATGATGACCGCCTTGAAGATCGTCAAACAAAGCAATAGTCTTCAAAAGCGTAACCTCCAATACTTTAAACTAAATGACCGTCTGAGTTGCCTGAGTAACTTGAGTATTATTTTTGCAAAGCTTGCTGATATAGCTCGATATAACGCTTGGCTTGAAGTTCTAAAGAGTATTCTTTCAAGGCGATTTTCCGGCAATTCTGAGCCATATCCTGTCGCAAAGAATTATCTTCTAAGAGCTGCACAATCCCATTACACAAGTCATTGGGATCTTCCGGTGTGGCTAAGTAGCCGGTGATATTTGGACGCACGAGATCGGGAACACCACCAATTTTAAACGAAACCATTGGAGTACCACAAGCCATGCTCTCTTGTAATACAAGGGGGAGATTATCTGCACGGGTGGGAAAAACAAACAAGTCAGCAGCAGAATAGGCGATTGTTTTGAGGCGATCGCTGCTAACATAACCTAAGTTTATAGTTGTCATTCCTGCTGTTTCAGAAATTGCTTCTCCACTCTCACCTAAAGTAAGGAGTACAGTTTCTGCTTTTAAAGACTCAGGTAACATACGCAGAGCTGCTTGCAGCAAGTCTCCTCCTTTTCGAGAAGTGGTTAAAAACTCTGCGGCAAACATCAAAACTTTTTTGTGATTTGAAATACCAAGTAAAAATCGGCTCTTTTCTGAATCAACAGGCTGGTAGACTTCCGTATTAATACCATTAGGGATGTGATGGATGGGAAAGCGATTGAGCATACTCTGCTTCACCTGCTCTGTCAGCCAATTGCTTGGTGTGACGACAGTCAAATTAGCTTGGCTGTAAACCCATTTTTTCAGCTTCCACTCTAAATGGGTACTATCTCTGGGAATGTGTGGGTATGTCTCTGGATGCGGACATTTACCACAACCTGTTTTCCAGCGATCGCAATCAAAACTGTAACTGCAGTGTCCCGTGAAACTCCACATATCATGGAGAGTAAAAATAGCAGGTTTGTTTTCAGTTAATGATGGAATCGCTAAGTAGTTGAAATAGCCATTATGTAAGTTGTGGAAGTTCAGAACATTTGCATTTTGATAAAAGAGGTGCTTGGTAATCTCAAAGCTGTTAATATGATTGATGTAGTTAAAGCCGAGACGCCAAGTTACGCGATTGATTTGCTTTTCAATAAATCGGTATTTGTCTGAGACAGAAGCTACGCGATCGCTACTGGTTTTGACTTTACCGACTAGCAAGCGAGAGTTAATCTTTTGTGCTAACAAGCCTTGATGAAGACGGTAGCCAGCAATAGCAGCTCCACCAGAAATGTCAGACTGATTGATATGCAGAACATTCATATAGATAGTTTCATTACCTCCACAACTAGAGAATCAATCTCACAAACTCGATTTTCCAATAAGTAGCTAAGCGGAAATAAACAGAACTACGTTACAAGCAGATAAATACCCCTGAAACCCTTACCAATGACTAATGACTAATGACTAATGACTAATGACTAATGACTGCTCTAATTGCTGCTTCTAAATCTCGCTCGTGTTGCAATCTTCCATGCACGTAATTTTCATAGAAAGCATTGCTTGTTACTTGCTCGCCAAAGCCAATGATACTGGGAACATTAAATAACAAACTGAGTGACAGACAAGCCGAACTAACAGCAAACACCTGAATTGGATTTATTGGTGTCAAGTCTGGTTTAAGGAAAGCTTCCATGAACAAGACTTCAAACGGGAGAAAAAACAGGCTGGGTTTTGACAGAGTTATGACTTCTTTATACAAGTCGGCTAATTCATATTGCAGTTGCCCAATTTTAGCTTCGTTATCTCTGGGATGGGGCTTGATGACTAAAATAGAGTTTGGCTCTATCTCTTTTGAGGTTAAAAATTGACGGTAAGCAGAAATTTCTATGTCTACAGGCATCCGATCTGCTTCCGAGAAGTTAGAAGTCAGCAGTATCGAAATAGGAGCATCAGCAATTTTTGCTTGCAAAAAAGCAATATACTCAGTTTCAACCAAACCTCGCAGCTTTTGAAAAGTTTCTAAAAGTGCTTCTTTCCCTACGACAATAGTTTTCATGGGAGGGGATTCTCCCATAACATTGGGTAACACAAAATAACCTACATCAAAATTTACATACTTAAGAATTGTTTTAATACGTAGGTTATGTTGTATATTATTAATTATGCTGATAACACTCCATTTGATATCCCTCAAGATTTTAGGTGTTTTTGATGGCTGGGCTGCTCCAAAAATAGCAGTTGCATTTTGAGAGAAGTATATGCCAATGCTATCCCCATAACAAATTTTTCGAGCTGTTTGATAAGCATTGATGAGCAATTGGTTACCAAACTGCCAATTCCTGCATAGGTAAATTTCATCAGCCGATTCGACTCCTACTAAACTATGCACTAGCCTGAATATCTCAATACAACCCGTACAGTCTAGTTTTTCCTTAATTTCTTGGATTTGCTGTGGAGTGATATGCACTATTGCTTTCCAAGTACATACGAAAGTTGCCATTTTCTGAATTAAGGCAACAAACGCATCTGTTTGTTCTAACGGAGCATAGAG
Source organism: Scytonema sp. UIC 10036 (assembly GCF_009725235.1). Next base: position 21,177 of record NZ_WJFC01000085.1, on the reverse strand, counting down.
ATCGTAGATAACAAGGTAGTTTTCATATTCACAGCTCAAGTGCTGCTGCTCTTTTTCTTGATAGCTCAGTACTGATAGAGCAGTTACTAACTGTATGGTGCCTTGACACGTTATGACCCGTTTGATGATTTGGCGACTGGTCATTGTTCTATTTAATAAATCCAGCTTCAACAACTTCTGACTTAATCGTCAACAAGAGATTGCAAATCTCTCGGACACATCCCGCACCCCCATTTAATTGAGTGACGTAGATTGCACAAGCTTTGTTCTGCGGCATCGCATCTGCTACTGTCATAGGGCAACCTACGACACGCATTATAGGTAAATCAACAACGTCGTCACCAACATAAGCAACTTGAGACAGGGATAAGCTCAAATCCTCACAAAGTTTTTTAAGGACTGTTAACTTGTCCTCAATCCCAATAAAGGCGTACTTAATACCCAGCTTTTTGGCTCGATGCAAAGTGGCGTTAGAGGTACTGGTGGTAACGATCGCGACCTCAACACCAGCCTGCATCACTAATTTAATTCCCTGTCCATCCTTAACGTTGAACTTTTTAAGTTCTTCTCCGCTGTCTGTGTAATACAGCCCCCCATCGGTCAGAACACCGTCTACATCTAGTGCAAGAAGTTTAACTTGAGATAAACGTTCCTGCAACTCAGAATTGGAACTGTTGCTCATTTTATGTTAACCAGGGAAAGTACTTATACAGTATTACGTATGTTCAATATTGATTTCAGGATTTCTTCCAAATTTGATAGCGGTACCATATTTGGACCGTCACTTAGAGCAACATCTGGGTTTTCGTGGACTTCCATAAACAGGGCATCAATACCTACAGCGGCGGCGGCTTTGGCTAGGTAAGGTACGAACTGTCTTTGTCCGCCAGATTTATCTCCTTGTCCTCCAGGCATTTGGACGCTATGAGTGGCATCAAAAACTACAGGATAGCCTAGCTCTCGCATTTGGGGCAGCGAGCGGAAATCCACTACTAGTGTATTGTAACCAAAAGACGTTCCTCGTTCCGTAAGCAAAATATTCTTAGCTCCCCCACCTTCTAGCTTGCGAACTACATTCTTCATATCCCAAGGAGCAAGAAACTGACCTTTTTTCACGTTCACTGCTCGACCTGTAGCTGCCGCTGCCATTAATAAGTCTGTCTGACGGCAAAGAAAGGCTGGAATTTGCAAAACATCCACAACTTCAGCAACAGGGGCTGCTTGGTAACTTTCATGGATATCAGTCAGCACTGGCACTCCAACCTTGTCTTTGACTTTTTGCAGGATTTCTAACCCTGTATCTAAGGTTTGTCCTCGAAAAGAGCTAATTGAAGTCCGATTGGCTTTATCAAAAGAAGACTTGAAGATAAAGGAAATTTCCAGGCGATCGCATACCTTGCGAATCTCTTCTGCCATTTTCAGGGTAAAGTCTTCAGATTCAATAACACAGGGACCCCCTATTAAGGCAAACGGGCAACCATCACCAATAGAGAGATTATCTGCAATTTGTGTGTAAGCCATAATTTTACCTTTTCTCCCAAAAATCTTTCTTTAATTTAATATCGATTTGTTCTAATTTCTAATCCTAGAGGATAAATTTTTTTTTGACATGAGTAGAAAAAAAATACATAAAATCATACAATTGTATGCTACTATTACTTTTTTGCGTATTGATTGTAAGTTGCTATGGCTTTATATTTTAGTAAAGAAAAAAATATTTGTTGTTTATTCCCTGTAAAATAGTCCTTCATGTGCCTTTTCGCATGACCTTGAAAATGGAGAGAGTTAAATTTAACTTCTTTATCGGAATCAAGATATTTACAATACACAAATCCATTTTTCCAGTAAATTTTTTTCATTCCCTCATGCATTTCAAACCCGTCTGAAGAATTTATATTAGCATCATACACAGAGCCATCAATCATATCAGAGGTTAGACCGATTTCTTGAGAATATCTTTGGTAATACTGATTCAACAAAGTCATATCGCAAATTCCACCTGCTTTCTGCCCTGCCAACAATGCTTTTTCCCTGATAGACTTCAAAATTTTAAACAACTCTGGGTCAGTATAAAACTTTGTCAGGAGTTCGCACAATTTCTTAATTCCCTCATACTTGATATAAGAATTATGTCCCGAACCTTTTTTCGATAATGTAAAATTAAATTTTTCATACTTTTTAGAAAATTCTTCTGATGCATCAACGTAAATCATAACATCAGAATCTAGGTGCAAGCATTTATCTAGTTGATTCTTTTCTAAAAAGTTTTTAATCACAAACCATCTTTGAAAACAAAAGAGTTCATACTGGTAATTATTAAAACTCATGTGTTTTTCTGAATAAACTTTTTCAAATTCTTTAGCTTCATCATCATAATTCTCTATGCGTTCGTGATGAATATAATTTATAAAACTATTTTTATCATCTCCAAGCAAAACGATATCACTTTTTGGGTTAAATACTTTAGCTTGTGCCAGACAATATGGCACGTAAGCTGAATATCCACGATGAAGAACCACGATTGGCAAATACATAATTTTTTATTCTTTAATCAATACACTACTCTAAAAAAACCGAAATTTTAATAGTCAACTTCCAAAATATAGCAATCCTAAATGGCTTGATAAATGCTCTGTTATATCTTTTTTTAGCGCTCTTTGCGACGCCCGGAGCTTCAAGCCGGGGAACCCGTCCAACGCACTGGCTCGTCTTTGCGGTTAATATTTTTACAACTCAAATAGGACTGCTATAGTATTTTGATAATTAAGAAATATCGGTTAATGAAAAGCATCCCTTTTACTATAATAATGCGTGTAAAGAGACAAAAGCATTATTATCTTTCTAACAAAAGAAAAATTTCCCCACTTGACGAGAGATCTATATGTCTTAAACTCCTTTTCAAGAGGATGAGGAATTGTTTGAAACTCAGTATGGGCTTGTTCGCATAGATGACTTGAATAGCTCATTTTTTCTACTAAAAATGAGAATAATCGCTCAACACATCGATCGTATTTCTGCAAGTACTCAGGCGTCCTTTCTTTACCGCGTCCATAGTGACCATTATTACCATGAACTCTATACTTGACTAGAGGATTAGCTAAATAAAATTTTCGTGCTCCTACTATTGAAGCTCCATAAACTAAGCAATCATCAGCACGAATACGCCAATCCTCTAGATAAGGAATTGGTAATAGATTTTCTAACACCTGTCTCCGCATCGAAACAGTCGATGTCCTGTGACCTATCCATGCTTTACTGTAAAGAGTGATAATTCTAGAAATACCCAAGTCACGGGTTTTATCATAGCAATGAGCAATACGTTCTTCATTACCAAATAATTCAGCACTACAAAATAAAAAATCGCATTTTGGATGTTCTTTGTAAAAGCTCACGACTTCCTGGATATAATTCTCTTTGTAAAGATCGTCAGCATCAAGAAAACAAATAATATCTCCGCTAGCCCTATTAAAGCCTTCATTAAAGCTAGATAATTGCCCTTGATTGACTTCTTTAAGAACTAGATTGACTGTTTCATGATTGGCAAAATTGTCTTGCAATATTTTAACCGAATCATCTGTTGATTTATCATCCACCACAATAATTTCAGAGACAGGAACTGATTGATTGATAACACTATTGATGGCATCAACAACATATTGCTGGTAGTTATAGTTGTTAATCAGTACAGAAACTTTCACTTGTAATCGCTCCTCAAAACTACGAGGTGTACTCAGAATGATAAATTTAACCTCTGGTTAAGAGAGAATGTGCTGGTTCTTGTTTTTTCACATCAATCTCTTGCGGTGAAGCAGGCAATTGTCTTGCTGGAGGAAAGAAGCGACCCGAAAAATCTCCTTTAGTCCGGAAATGAGTGTAAATTGATACAAACATTATGAATTTTTTCCAAAGAGGAAGCTTAACCTCATTGAGAAGAGATTTAACATTCACGTATTCCTGGATTAAGGGATGAGGAATGGTTCTAAATTCTATATGAGCTTGCTCATACAGATTATTTGGATAGTTCATTTTTTTGGATAAATATGCAATTAGGCGTTCAACTGCTTGCTCATACCGTTGTTTGTACTCTGTTGTCTTTTCATGGCTGCGTCCGTAGTAGCCATTTTGACCGTGAACTCTATATTTTATTAAAGGTTGGGCTAGATAAAACTTTCTAGCGCCCACTATTGATGAGCCATAAGTCAGACAATCATCTGCACGGATGCGCCAATCTTCTAAATAAGGAATTGGGAATATTTTGTCAAGAACCTGTCTTCGCATAGAAAAGGTTGAAGTTCTATGTCCCAACCAGACTTTCTGATAGAGGGTGACAATCCTAGAAATGCCTAAATCGCGATTGGTTTCGTAAGCGTCAACAATTTTTTCTTCATTCCCAAATACTTCCGCGCTACAAAACAAGAAATCACATTCTGGATGTTGCATGTAAAACTTGACAATTTGCTCTACATAATCCTGCTTGTAAAGATCGTCAGCATCTAAAAAACAGATAATGTCGCCGGAAGACGCAAAAAAGCCTTCATGAAAGCTGGAAAGCTGTCCCTGGTTTTCATTTTTTAAAACCAGTTTTACTTTTTCATGTCCCGCGTACTTCTCCTTTAAAAGTTTTACAGAATCATCTGTCGATTTATCATCGACAACAATTATTTCATCAACGGGAACAGATTGTAGTAAAACACTGTCAATAGCATCAACTACATAATTCTGATAGTTGTAATTATTAATGAGAACAGAAATTTTCATGATGGATTCCTCCTAAAAAAATACGATGGTTTTCTGTTAAGTTGAAGTTCAATTTTCAACCACAAGAAGCTACACTGTTGATTCAACAACAGCGTAGTATTATTTTGAACGTAGTTTTGGCTTAGCGTTTCTTTAATAAAAAACTGTTCGTAAATTTCTTGAGTTGTAAAACTAGTGGTAAAGAACGCAACTGCAAGCGCATCTTCGCCTGGAAACTCAGTTTATTAATAAATAACTCATGTTTTGGCTTGCTCTGAGAAACTTTGCTAGATTTAGACAGGTTTTGATAAACAAGGCAAGCTCCGCTTCCCAACACCTGGTGAGAACCTAAAGCACAGAGGCTCACACAGCGAAAGCCTCTCGCTCTCGCTAGCCGATTTAAGATTCTTATTTTGTAGTTTTTAGTGTCTCCGATCGCAAATAAAAGTCCGGATTTTGTAACTTTGTCTTGAACCTCTAGTAGAAGATGTTTTATTTGTTCGGGTGTATCTGGTAAATCCAATAAAATAATTTGAAACTGTTTTTCTAAGGGGGAATTTTCTAGAGAAACTTGGTCTTGAATACCAACCTTAGAACACCATGATTTCATTTCTGCTAAAGCTGTTAGCGAATTAGAATAGGTAATTTTTAACCGTGGCAAATCAGCTAAATCAGATAATATTTCTTTATTGTTTCCTTTCCAATATAAGATTTTTATCTGAGAATTAAGCCTGTGAATTTCTTGAATGATTTCGTAAATTTTGAGTCGAATATTAAATTCCTTCTCACTTCTGTTTGAACTGATATGCATAACTCGCTTGTCATGTTCAAGCAAGAAAGGTGGCTCAAGTTCACCTTTCAATACAAAATTGTAAAACTTCTGTTGAACTGTCTGCTGGTTGTAAAACTCTGTCAGCTTTTGATGACCCGCTACAGCAATCTGTTCTGCTCGTTCGGGATTTTTGAGATAAAAATCGATTTTTTCAAGTAGCTCCTTTTCGTTTCCGTAGCACTCTAAATGAATACCTTCTTTAAATAGAGAAAATAAACCTGACTGAGGACTTAAACGGTCTGTAAGGAGAAAACCTCCAGCCATCAATACCTCATAGACTCGCCTATTTGTATCTCCATTCAAGCTACAGTTGAAGACTATTTTAGATTGAGTGTAGTCCTCCAAGCATTCAATGTATGGTTTCTGCTGGATATCTATATTGACTCCAGCGTTCTGCAAAAACTTCAACAATCTGCTACGCTGAAAATGAACTTCAGATTGAGACCCCCGAAACACAACATCGTAGGGCTTCATTTCTTTTCTTTGAGGAATATAATGTTTAATAACTGGGGTTCCAGGCAGCCAGAATACGTTCTTCAGACCAGCTTCTACGAAAAAGTGTAAATGCTGAACTCCTTGGTATACCCAATGGTAGTCGCACTGTAAAGCTTTACAGTACGCAATTATACCACTTAATGAACCGTCCCCCCAATGAAAAGTATCACCAATCTTCATCACCTTTGGACATTTGATTTTCTCTAGTCCTCTCGGTAGGAAACTCATATTCCTAGCTGATAAATTGACTATCTCTGCTTGGAAATGGTCGGGAAGCTGCTCTAAAATTAGACTTACATCAAACTCGCCTGATGGAATAGATACAGCTTTACCTGCTTTCACAGCCTCCTGGGGTGCTTGAGGACAGGCGACAATTGTTTTGTTAGCTGTATCTTCTAGATTAAATTCGTTCAACGGTACGGGATATGCCCGTATAATTAACTCTGTAGGATTATACACTTTGAGCTTAGAAGGGTGAATGTGGTAAATCCCTTTTCAGGGATGTATTTGCCTGTCCTGCGATCGCTTAAATGCAACTCTTTGCATCAAACTCTAGCAAGAATTGAGCTTTGTGCTTGAACTAAGTCATCAGGAGTGTTAATTTCCAAAACTGCCTTTTCTGTGAGGCATACCCGAATGTCAAACCCATGTTCTAAGACTCGCAGTTGTTCTAAGGCTTCACACTCTTCTAATGGAGTGGGTGTCATTTGAGCATATTGCGCTAGAAAATTCCTTTCAAAAGCGTAGAGTCCGAGATGATGAAACACGGGTGCATTCCCAGAATTACGGAAGTAGGGAATAGAAGCGCGAGAAAAGTAAAGGGCGTTGCTTTTGCGATCGCACAAAACTTTGACAGTATTGGGGTCAGAATAGGCTACTTCAGGGTTGAGAGGACACGCTAATGTTGTCATGGCAGGCAATTCTCCAGCAATATAAGGAGAAACTAACTGGGACAACATCTGACCTGTAACAAAGGGTTGATCGCCTTGAACATTGACTACAACTTCCATGTTGGGATAACGTTGAGCAACCTCTGCCACTCGGTCTGTACCGGTCGCATGGTCAGAACGAGTCATTTCTACCTCTCCACCAAACTGAAGCACGCAATCAGCGATGGCTTGGCTGTCAGTCGCGACGACAACCTTAGTGAAATCAGAGCAGCTTTTAGCTGCTTCATAAACTCGCTGTACCATTGGGCGATCGCCAATGAGTGCTAAGGGTTTACCTGGAAAACGAGATGAATTGTATCGGGCGGGAATGACTGCAAGAATATTCATAATAGACTCGTAGAAACGTTGTTAGATAGTAATATTTTCGCTGCAAAATTTGGAAACATTTTATTGAATCATGACTTTTGCAGTGAAACAATTTCTGTTAGGAGTTGTTCGGTATATACTTTGGCAGAATCGTATATTACATGATCGGCATTTTCCATTTGTTCTTTGGCAAAAGTTATAGGTTTTTGAATCTGATGCATTCTAGGGCTTTTCTCGGCATAGACATTCAATGTTTTTTGAACTTGATTGAAATAAGCTTGGAACTGTTCGTTTTCATACAATTCTTGATAAATTGGGCTGCTAGCTAAGTAAATATCAACATTAAATTTTTCTGCTAAATCAATCATTTTATCTATAGCTAAACGATTGTGAGAAGAAAGATTAAAATCAGAATTTTTAACCTTGTTTATTTGTTCTTCTTTCTGTTGCTCAACATAACTAGGGTTAGCTTGTTCCCAAATCATGAATCCATCATTTTCAAGTTTGAAATTACTACTGAGTTTAAAAGAATCTATGGGAAACATTAAAATTTTCGCCAGTGTACGATTTGATGAATAGAAAGGTATATATTTTTCGATAAAAATCATCATTTGCTTTTTTAAACTTAATTGAATTTTTGGTTCTAATTGCTGCCAATACCCCCAAGGCAATGGTATTTTTGCAAGCAATGATATCTGAAATTCACGGCTCCAAACTTCTGGTACATGAACAACAAGAATATGCTTGGGAGGTGGAAATTTATTCAAATATGTTTCTAACATCCATGCATCATTTAAACTAGTCATGTTACCTATGGTGCAAAGATTAATAGAAGTTGTATTTAACACTTTGTTAAAGATACTTGGAACAACTCCTTGATTGCAGCTAGAATCTCCCAGTATTAACCAGTCAACAGGCTTCTGCAAATTGAGAAGCAGTTCCCATTTAGATCTAATTAACCAATCGCCTCTATTCGTTGTATATTTCTCCAAATACGATTTAGCTGCAAAATTTGCGGTGATAACAAAAATGATAATCCATATAATAGAGAAGATAATAGTACGAAATTTAATTGGCTTGATAATCTCTGTTGGTAGGTTTTGATTGGGAGGTTGAGCCATTTGTTTATAAGTAATTTAAAGTGGGTCTATAATTAAAATTGGAAGTAAATAAATTCACCTGATTCACGAACTCCAAAAATAGAGATCCAGATAATAAATAAACTGTAAATTGGGATGTAAAAGAATGGTTTAAGTTTGGTTATAATCAGTAAATCTCGGCTGAAATGCTGGCATAGCTGAACGAGAATAAGGGGAAGGCAGAAAAATATTAACTCGTAAGTAAAGGTGAAACTGTGTTCTGAAGGAGTCAATCCAATATTGGTAAGAATAGACCAAGTTTGGTCTAAAGAGCTTGAACGAAACATAACCCACCCAATGTTTATAAGAAGAAACATCAAACACATTTGGCTTAAGGTTAGGAACCATGGTGGTTTGCGACCTTGCAACTTTTGATGTTTTGATTTTTTATCAAAGAAACGATAAACGATGAGAATAAATCCCTGATAGGCACCCCAAAGCACAAAGTTCCAAGCCGCTCCATGCCAAAGACCACCTAAAAGCATTGTTAAAAATAAGTTACGATATGTATTGAAACTACCTTGGCGATTGCCTCCAAGAGGGATGTAAAGATAATCTCTCAGCCATCCAGAAAGGGATATATGCCAACGAGACCAAAAATCACTGGGATTGAGAGCAAAATAAGGTAATTTAAAATTCAATGTTAGTTCAAAGCCCATCAGCTTAGCTATCCCTCGTGCGATATCAGAATAACCAGAAAAATCCCCGTAGATTTGAAATGTGAAGGCAAGGATGCCAACGATAACGATCGCTCCTTTATACTGGGTGTAATTGTTGAAAATTTCATTGGCAATAATTGATAAATTGTCAGCAATGACAACTTTTTTAAAAAATCCCCAAATTATGAGAAATAAACCCGCATGAACTTGTTCTGCTTTGATTGTTCTCTCAGAATTAAATTGATGCAATAAGTCATTAGCTCTTTCGATAGGACCTGCTACTAACTGTGGGAAAAAGGAAATAAATAGCGCAAAATCAAATAAATTATTGACGTGCTTGATATCTCCTCTGTAAACATCTATAACATAGCTCATTAATTGAAAGGTATAAAAAGAAATGCCTAAAGGTAGAAGGATATTTAATGTGACCCAATCTAAATATATTCCACTTAAGCTGAATATTTTATGTAGACTGTGTGAAAAGAAGTTAAAGTATTTAAAGATTCCTATTAATACTAAGTTAAAAATTATACAAATATATAAAAGGTTTTTTCGAGCAGGTTTTTCTCGATTGTCTTGAATCTTTTCAGCTATGACAAAATTCAATAAAATAGATATAAAAAAAAGAAAGAGAGCACTTAAGCTCCAGTACCCATAAAATATAGTACTAGCAATTAGCAGTAACGTATTCTGAGCTTTGTAGTTGCTTCTTAAACAACAGTAAATAGTATAAACAATCAAAAAGAAAATAACAAAATCAAAAGAATTAAAATTCATAAAAAATATTTTTGATTTTTTGAATGAAGAAGAATTCAAAGGAACAAGAATGTTAAGCCATCTTGTTCCTTGAGTAAACTAGTGGTGCTAAGCGCTCATAATAGAATTAGATGTGATGCTGTTAGCTTGTACCCCATTCAGTACAGCTAATCGTTCGTTACCAAAGTTAATCCAGGTATCAATACTGTTATTTGCTTGCATAATATTTAGCTGTCCAAAACTTAAGCCATTTGATAGTGCTAGCAAATCTTGACCAACTGAAAAATCAGTAATGGTATCAGTTCCTTGTCCTGTAGATAAGACGAATCTATCTGCGCCATTTCCTCCTATTAATAAATCATTACCACCTCCACCATTCAGGACATTAACACCTGCATTACCTACTAAAGTATCGTTATGAGAAGAACCAATTATGTTCTCTATACTATTAAGTTTATCTTTCGCGATATCAGTATTAAGAATTGCTTTGTGCCAAACTTGAGCAACTTTGTTGTAACCATTTTGAGTGGGATGAACTTTGTCTTGTAAGTCGTTAGGTGTTAACGCATTATAAGCATCAACAAAAGACACTTTTTTCCCAGAAGCCGCTTTATCAGAGACTATCTGAGATACACCTTTCCGGACGTTAGGTATCCCAAAATTAAAATCTTTGCCTTGCTGATTTTGTTGTGGGTTTGTAGTAATCGGTGCAATTGAAGCTACCAAAACTTGAGCATTAGGGACTTTATTGGTAATTTGATCGATGAGATTACTCAAACGAGTAGGTGCATTATTGATGTCGTCATTCTTAAGGATGTCATTGGTACCGATGGTCAAAAGTACCATATCTGGCTTGTATGTATCCAACCAAATATTGACATTACCATTGCCATCATTGTTACTTGCAATATCTCTGATTCGCCACCCACCAAATCCAGCATTGTCTCTGTCAAAGCCTTGAGGACCTGTGGAGCGCGGACCAACGAAATTGATATTGTGACCCCCATTTTTCAATAAATGCCACAAATCATCACGGTAGGCACCGGAGTCCCATTCAATCATACCAAAAGTGTTAGAATCACCGAGAGGCATGATTTTGAAAGGGTGATTGCTTGAAGTGGCGAATTTGTGGGAGACAACACCAGTATTCAGATTGGCAACGATAGGAGCTTTGGCTTGAGCATATGTGATGGTATCAATTTCATTACTTCCATTAAAGATGTTACCACCAGTACCACCTTGGATGATATTACCAAGATTGAGAGAAGGTTTTTGTGTGTTAGAGACGGGAATTAACTCGAAGTAGTTAACATTAAAATTACTTGTTAAAGCATCAAACCGTAATTGCTGTTGCCCTGCACTGAGTTTTAAATGTCCTAAAGATTGAGCATTTTGCCAGTTTTGCCAGCCACCAGTCCCACCAAAATTCACTGTTGTGCTTTGCCCGCCAACACTGACTTTAAAACTGTGATTTGCCTGAAATGCAGAAGCAACACGACCAACAACTTGATAATCTCCGGTAGTAGGAACGTTAATGTTGTAAGTCAGCCACTCCCCGGATGCAATCCAACCTACACCTGAAGTGCCATCGATATCGCCACTAGCAGCAATATCTACATCATCAAAACGATACTGACCTCCACTATTACCAGGTGTAGTGTCGTAGTACGCGATGTTCTGACCACCCGTTCTATAGTCTTCAGCTTGAATGCGAATTGGTGAACTGTTTGGGATTGAAGGTACGGGCGGTGGACTTGAGTTTGAAACAGGAATTAACTCGAAGTAGTTAACATTGAAATCACTTGTCAGAGCATCAAACCGTAATGACTGTTGCCCTGCACTGAGTTTGAACTGTCCTAAAGATTGAGCATTTTGCCAGTTTTGCCAACCACCTGTCCCGCCAAAATTCACTGTTGCGCTTTGCCCGCCAACACTAACCTTAAAACTGTGATTTGTGTTGATTGCAGAGGCAACGCGACCAACAACTTGATAATCTCCGGCAGTAGGGATGTTAATGTTGTAAGTTAGCCACTCTCCGGATGCAATCCAACCTACACCTGAAGTGCCACCAATATCTCCGCTAGCGGAGATATCTACATCATCAAAACGATACTGCCCTCCAATATTACCAGATGTAGTATCGTAGTAACCAAAATAATCTTCTGCCTGTACTCTAATAGAAGACATATCGTGATATCGAGCTTCCGCGATGCTGATAAAGTTTACAATTTAGGGGTAAAACTGAAGACTCTGCCAAGCACGGAATAATAGGAAAATTCACACTTATGACTAACACCAATACGGTTTAAATAATATTTAGCTTTGCTCTATAGAAGTAGTATGAAAAACGGTGCTTAGAATTTATAAGCCAATGCGAATAATATCGTGAAGCCTAATCAATCCCAGACATTGCTTTTGAAGATCGACCACAGGTAAAACAGAAATTTGGGAAGGACGATCTTCCATTAACTTGAGAGCATCATAAGCTAAGGTATCTGGTGTTACAGTCACTGGATCGATGGTCATTATTCTTCCGGCATTCAAGCTCTGCAACTCTTCTGGATTGGTTTTCTGCACCCATCGACGTAAATCTCCGTCAGTAATTAGACCCATCAACTGACCTGTTTCATCAACAATGTTGACTGCTCCCGAACCGCCTTGACTAATAACACTCACGACTTCAATCCAAGAAGCTTGAGGTTGCAGAATGGGATTGTCACAACCTTTGCACATGAGATCCTCAACCTTTAATGTCAATCGCTTGCCCAATCGCCCAGCAGGATGATTGAAAGCGAAGTCTTCAGGCGTAATACCTCGCATTTGCATTAAGGTCATTGCCAGAGCATCTCCAATAGCAAGAGCAACCGTTGTGCTCGTTGTAGGAGCTAAGTTCAAAGGACAAGCTTCGCGATCGACAGTAGCATCCAAAACAACATTTGCTTGTTCTGCAATTGTAGAGCGAATGTTGCCCAAGATAGCAATCATGGCTACTTGTCGATGCTTGAGATGAGGAATCATCTGAATTAATTCTTCCGTTTCACCACTGTTGCTCAGCAAAATCACTACATCACTAGCCGTGACTATACCTAAATCACCGTGTAAAGCATCGCAAGGATGCAAACAAACAGACACAGTACCAATGCTGTTTAACGTGGCAGCAATTTTTTGAGCAACAATTCCAGATTTACCAACTCCTGTCAACACGACTTTACCTTGGCAGTGCGTCAACAGTGTTAATGCTTGTTCCAATTGGTCAGCCTGTAACCTTTCAGCAGCTTTATTTATGGCATCTGCCTCTAATTTGAGGAGTGCAACAGTCTGGTGAACCGGAATAGAGGTGATAAGTGAGTTCATACAAAAGATTTTTCAATAAGAGGACTTTTAAGCAACTTGAACCTTCCAAAGCTTCCGTACTGATGCCTTAGCAAAATTTATCGTTTCCTTAATGCAATTACTAGAGTTTGCTTTAGGTGAGTTTCCTTCTAATAAATTCTGCCTGACATAAGAACGCACTAGAGTTAATTCAATATCGCGTTCGGTAATGTACCCAGCAGACATAGCTTCTCGGAAGTAATCAAACCACAGTTCTCCATATGGATGATTTGGATGCTTCCAAGGTTGAGTATAAAGATTTGTATAGTGAATTAATTTGGTGTCTTTGTCGTAGTAATCAAAAACATTCCACTTTGGATCGAGTTCACCAATCTTGTAAGAATGATAAGCTAGGAATGTTGAACTCATGCACGAGAAGTCTGTATACGTGTATAAACCTTTAGTAACTTCAGCACATATGCTTTCTAGGTCGAACTTACATTTTTCACAATCTATCAGCATGACGCTTAACCCCCAAAGATCTGCACCATTATTGGCGTAAGCGTCTTTCTTTGCTAAAAAGTCAAAATCATTTAGGCTGGTGTCAAAAAGTTCGCCAATATCAGTCAGGCAAATAGTATCTGAATCTATATAAATAGCTTTGCCTTGGTAGTTACAAATTTGAGGAATTAAATATCTATAGAGACTAAACTCAGTGATATTTTGGTATTTAATATGGAGGGGCATGGGTGCTGGAAAAGGTTCTCCATCATTCAGTTCAACGGCATTATGAGTTCCATTAAAAACATAAATATCTAAATTTCTCCTACTATGTTTTCTTAAAGAATAAATTGACACTTTTCTTTCTAAAAGACTGGCTTCTCCAGATCCAATAAAAACCCTAACTCGTTCTTGTGTATTCATAGCTAAAACACTGTAAATTTATTGGTAAATATTTTCTTATGCACTAAATAATATAAATTGAGTTAGCGCATAAGTAGAGATTTGTCTGTACCATTTATGTTATTCTTGTTTCTAGGCTCACCTCTTTTACGAATAATTCTTCCAGGAACACCAACAACTACAGAATAAGGTTCTACACTTTTGGTAACTACTGTTCCAGCACCAATCACAGAACCTTTGCCGATGGTGCAGCCCTCAAGAACGATCGCACCTGCTCCTATCCAGACATCATCTTCTATAATGACGCCTTTATTGGTTAAAGGTTGGTAATCTATTGGTATATTGATATCATCAAATAAATGATTGGCAGGATTAATAACCACATGAGTTGCTATTCTGACCAAATCACCTATTATCAAATCCCCACAACCAAATAAAGCAGAGTAAGGATTGACGCTACAATCACGTCCAATTTTTATCTGACCTTGCATAGATTTAAGTATTGCAAAGTTCCTAACGGTTGAGCGATCGCCGATATGGATAGCAGAATTTTCAAGACTGCATTCAAGAGTGGCATAATCTTCTATAATGACATCATCACTCAAAAACAACTGATTCAAATTGCTTTTGATTAAACTTTTGCTACCAAGACTACAATTTTTACCATATTTTCCCATGTCTTGTTGATAATTATTCTCAAGGACACGGTGTTTTAAACTACCGTATCGTTGCTCAATTTTGTCGCAAATACTTATCAAATGCTTTAGTAACATAGCGATCGCTAATCCTTATTGAGAACTCTTCCTCAAAGAAATTGGAGAAACTGAATCTTTAACAACTTTCCATTCTCTTTGCTGATAGTACAAACATTGATTCATGTTGGCCTCACTCTTAACAGAAAAAACAAAAGTTTCTACTGCATCAAAAACATTTAATATTCCCTCAGCTACGTTTAATTTTGCAGTGTAAACTCCTGGTTTTAACCCAAGGCAAGGCATATGTAACCGGAGTTCAAAATCCCCTGGCAAGACTGTTAGATCGCTACTTTTCTTATCACTCTCTAAGAAGAGCACTCTTTCATTTTCAGCTCCAGTGTTAGATACAATCACCGTTGCGTTTAAACTATCAACCTTCCTATGAGCTTTACAACCTATACAAAAATTAACTGGCTCCCCTGTAACAGGAAAATCCAAAACTTCTCCTTGCTCGTTTTTAAAGCAAAGGTATGTAATATCAACTCCAGAACTACTTTGTGGGTTCTTTTCGGGAAATGTCATAGTTCCTTGGTGAGTTGTTGAAGTGTTTAAAAATAAATCGCTTTCATACTGATTCATCACAGATAGTGTTTCACCACTCGCTATCAGCGTTCCCCGAGATAAATAAACAGCAGAATCACATATTGAAAGAATCGATTGTGGGCTGTGAGAAACCAAAATGAAAGAAGTCCCTTTCTGACGCAGTTCTGCCAATCTCCGATAACACTTGATCCGAAATTTCATATCTCCCACTGCCAAAACTTCATCAATCAAGAGGATATCGGGTTCTGTATAAATAGCACTGGCAAAACCTAACCTTGCTGCCATTCCAGAACTGTAAGACTGTACGGGAGAATCAATTGCATCCCCTATTTCTGCAAACTCAACAACTGCATCAAATCTCTCATCAATTTCTGTTTTAGTCAGACCCAAAATAGCCATGTTAGCGTAAATATTTTCTCGCCCTGTCAATATTGGATTAAATCCAGCGCCCAAGGCAATCAGTGGTGCTAGCCGACCGTTCACTTCTACAAAGCCGGTGTCTGGTTTAATCAGACCAGAAACAATCCGCAGTAAAGTCGATTTTCCACTGCCATTTTTTCCAATTAAGCCTAGTGATTCTCCCCGACGCAACTGAAAGCTAACATCTTTTAGCGCCCAAAACTCTTTATGGCGTAAATTATCATTTTTCTCACGTAGCCCCACTAACTCAGAAAAGATATCTTGAACACCATAAACTAAAGACCGCTTCAAATCCCGACAAAACTTTTTGGAAACCCCATTAACAGAGAGAATGACTTCATTTTCAGAATTTTGTGGATTCACTGAAATATCGCGCTCAGTAATACTCTTCATTATCAAGAACTCATCCTTTCTACTACATAGGGAATTGCGAGACGATAAATAATCCAAGCTAGCAGTAGCCCCACAAATGTAATTAAACTGACTATCCAAAACCCTTGGGGATCGGATATGACCCCTGTAGTCGCTAATTCTCGCGTTGTGACTAACAGAGGCGTGACTGGGTTGAGCTTGACAATGCTTCCAAAAACGCCATCACCGGGAATTGGATATACGACTGGAGTGAGAAACAGCCAAAATCCAGTGAAGAGTGTTAGACCCATTGTAAAATCTTGATAGAGAGCACCTATTGGTGCTAACAGCAAGCCGAGAAATGTTCCAAATGCTATCAGATGAATAAGTGCCACTAGTGCCAGAATTGCACTCCAACCCACTGGTATTTTAAAGAACACAAACAAGCCCACAATTAAGATCAGCTTGATTCCAAAATTGAAAAATACTTCACCTAACTTGGCAAGAATGAGCGCTTCTCGGGGAAAATTTATCCTTGATAACATTGCTTTTGCAGAGGTTACAGCTTGCACCGGACCATTCAATGCTTCTACAAAAGTTTGCCATAGAGTCATGCTGAACATAACGTAAGCGGGGTAAGGCAAAGCCGTGTTTCCAAGATTGATAACCCCACTTCCTTTGGCGACTGTAAAGCCAGCTGCCATTACGATTGGAGGGAGAAAAGCCCATAAAACACCGAGAAATGATTGGCGATATTTAGCGCTGAGATCTCGAATCAGAAGTCGCCAAGCTAGTTCTCGCGACCCCAGCAAGTCCCGCCCCATTTCTTTAAACAACTCAAGCGGATGTCTCATCCTACTTTCTGGTCGATGCACGACTCTGTATTTTTTTGAAGAACCTCTCCTAGGAGAAGTCGAGCCATGATTTTGTTTAGTATACTGTTGGCTATTTTGTGTCATGATGCGATGAATTTCCTCTTTTTGTGCATCAGTCTAATTCACTTGACTTACCTAACTATCTGACCAAACTAAGTCTTGGATAGCCCTAAAATTCATGACTACAGCTACTGCCCCTGCCAGAAAAAGAACTTCTAAAAAGCTGAGTATATGGGCTTACTCAGTTTCTACTCTTGTGTGGTAGCTCCAACTCATCTTGTCATACGTTCTCGGCAGATTGGCAAGTATTTCAGACATCTTTACCAGAAAATTGACTGTTATCTAGGCTCTTTCTTGAAGAAAAATCAGTGAAATTACCGCTTTTGTATGGTTTTAAGCAATCTAACCTCCTAGTACATCTAAGGATAAATTTTTAGACTTTTTGTGAACTTTGTTGTTCCTTCCGGATAAAGTTGCTTGTAACATGAATCCCAATCGTGAGTTTGAGAAATGATGATTGCTGTTGTACTCTGCATCATAAATTCAGTCATACCCGGAGAATTAGTCATCTCAAATGTTTTGCGAACGATTGTGAGAATTCTCTTCTCTGCGCTCCATTGATTGCTTCAGGAAAGCCACGACAGTAAAGCAAGTGCTCTCGAACAACTCCAAAAGGAGCTTGTGCTTTTATTTACTAAATGCAGAATAAACAACAGCAAACATACTTAGCTAGAGCGATGAAAGAGGATTAATTCTTCCATCCCAAATACCGTTCGCGGATATGAAATGGCGTACTAATAACATCACTGGATGTCAACAGTTGCTTAAAAGCCAACCATATAAACGGTGGAATAGTCTTTGTATAGCGATGCCAAAGGCGACCTGGTTCTTGCAACCAACGGAATAGCCATTCTAACCCCAAATCCCGCATTACGCGGGGTGCTCTTTTTTGAATTCCTGCATAAACAGGAAAAACACCGCCCAAGCCAATCATCACTGCTTGAATTTTATCCTTATGTTGGGCTATCCAATTTTCTTGTTTTGGACATCCAAGGGACACAAACACCAATCCAGCACCACTGGAGTTAATTCTTTTAATAAGTGCTTCGTCTTCAGTTGGAGTTAGAGGACGAAAAGGCAAGGGTTCCATTGCCGCAATTTGCAAGTTAGGAAATTCCGTTTCTAACCTTTTTCTTATCCGAGAAAGAATCTCTGCTTGAGAACCGAGGAAAAATACACTGACATTCTGCTTTTGAGCAAGATTGCACGTCTTTAATAAGATATCCATTCCTGCTACGCGATCTTGGTAATGTGCGCCTAAAAGCCTCATCATCCAAACTAAAGGCATACCATCAGGAGTGACAAGGTCTGCATTGTGTAATACAGTGCCAAAGTCAGGGTTCCAATAAGCTTCCATCAACATATGTACGTTGGCTACACATACTGTCTTGCTCTCACGAGCTGAAGCCCACCTCAGTATTGTCCGTATTTGGTCATCAAACTGTAAAGCAGTGATAGGAAAATCAAGCACTCTCTGAGTAGGGAGAAAAAACCTTCCTACCATAAGTTACTACTCCTTGTGTCCAGCAAATTATCAACACACCGACTTGGCAATTTTCAAGATTGAAGATGGCTAGTTATGTCGCTTTGGACTTTCTTCTCAGCTTGGGGCATCGTCGGAAGTTAACACGCGGAGATGCATTAGCTCTTTCAGTAAATTACTGATTTCCCTGGTATTCAATATTTTCACTTAGCCTGTATAGTAATTTACTCCAAAATCGGACATTATTATTTGTTTTATGCAAAACTTTATATTTACTTCATATTGGCTTTTTCAAATTTTTATACAAGAGTGATTTGCTCGAGTAAAAATATCTACGTACAAAGAAATACATTATCAATCTTGCAGCTAAAGCTAAAATAATTTAGCCACTAGAACCAGTTTTTTAAAAAACTTGAATCGTAACCGAAAGGACAATATAAATTTTTCATAAATAAGAATCAATCTGCCAGAACGACTTCGTGACCAACTTTATCTAACTTTCACTTTCGTACACCATACAGAAAGCTACATCAATAGCATTGCCTGTAAAAAGAAAAAAGGGGAGAAGATTTGTTTCTCTTCCCCCCTTTGCTTCACCACTCTTTTTATTTCGCTTGTCATTATCTAGCAGCTCGCCCTCTTTCAGTTTCTTTCTAAGCATTTGCTGCTGTTTCTTTAACTGGCGCTGTCTTGCAGAACCACCCCTACCCTTATTATTCCTGCCTTCTCGGCGAGGAGACTCCCATCTTTTCAATCGCATTGTGGTTAACCTCTCTTAATTTAAGAAATGATACTGTGTCTAAAACTAAAAGTTTTTTGTATGAGAATTATTGGCTGTACTACTACATTATAATTCACCGACATTACACTGTCAAATCCTCTAGGCAATTCAACAAACATACTGTAGCAACACATAACTTGTAGCTGTTGTTACAAAGTTATAATTTACCTTCACAAAAATCTCACTAACCTCCATAAATAGGTAGGGATAACAAATTCTTTACCCCTTCAACATTCAGCTTCAGAAAACTTTTAAAAAGGGAAGCGATCGCTCGGCTTGCATTCTCTATCTATAGAGATATGCTAGTTGAGTGTCAACCAAAAGAAACAAACTGAATTGCAAAGAACACGGTTATCTTTACAAAAACTTTATACTACTAACTGTATTCACACTGTTTAAGCAGTTATCCGGAAACAGACGTGTCAATAGAAAAAACCACACATAAGTCAGCCACTAAAACCCATGAACAAAGGATTGGCGATTGGATAAAGGACATGGTATAACCAAAGAATGGTTTTCATGTTCCTTTATAGATAACCGCCTATCGGTGTCTAGTTGAAACAATATCTCACTGCAACAAGGCAGATCGAAAACATTACTCCTCCTTACACAGAATTCAGAGATTGACTGTGCAAACTCTTCACATAGGTAATAATGTTCGTAAAAATATTTCACATAAACTACAAGAGGTGGGCATTGCCCACCCTACTCTTCACATTGGTAACAACGGTGGGCATTGTCCACCCTACTACTGGTCACTGATTCAGTGGGCAAGAGGAGAATCGAACTCCTATGACCGCAAGGTCGCCACATTTTGAGTGTGGTGCGTCTACCAGTTTCGCCACTCGCCCTTGGTAGGAACTTCATTATTATAACCTATTTTTTGAGTTTGCAACAACTTTTGATATTCTTTGCTGCTTGCCCAGCGATCTATCTCTCTAGCTCTCAGTACGGGTACTGGATGAGTCAATTGAGATGTCCGGGTAACTTTCACCATTTCACCCAATTCTGTGTTGCTAATCTCATCATAAGCACGAGCCTGGGCAATAAAAGCATCCAGGTTAAGCTGAGGTGCCAGAGTGGGGGAACCACCTGCTAGTTTCATCAACACCGACATCACAACCCTGGGATTTTGAGTTGCCAACAATGCGGCGCGATCGCAAGTAAACTCAGCACAACGTATCCACTCCAAAAGCTGTGCCTGTATTGCCTGAGCAAGAAAAGATCCAATATTTGGTACCACTGCTGCAGCCAATATCAATATATTTACCGGAGTCAAGTAAACACTGTGATCGCACTTGAGATGTCCCAACTCATGAGCAATAACCGCCTGAATTTCTTCTGGCTCCAGCATATCAATGAGAGAAGTATGTACCACAATAAAGGGCTGTTTCCCCCGCATGGCGAAGGTATAAGCGTTGGGTGCTGGATGCTGTTTCACATACAATTGAGGTGGCTCGATATCTAATATTTTGCAAGCGTCTAGTAACAACTGGTGTAAGTGAGGCAGTTGTTTTTCACCCACGAGAACACTTGATGCAATATTTTCTACGTAAAAAACCTGCTCCGCCAGAGGTCCCAAGATATTCCGTACTATCATATCAACTCCGGGCACCTGCTTAAGTGCTTGAGTTGCCTCCAGATCCAGTGGATGGCGAAATGAATCGGCTTTGAGACCAATCAGTTGAGTTTTGGGGAGTAACATGGGGAAAGCATTTTTAACCATACCATTGATAGTATAGCTTTTTGAACAGACAAGGGAGACAAGGGGGACAAGGAAGACAAGGGGGACAAGGAAGAGAGTTAGGATGTATGAACGG
>NZ_WJFC01000084.1 GCF_009725235.1 Scytonema sp. UIC 10036 | reverse complement strand
GTTCTAACAAAAGATATTATTTTTTTTGAGCGAGGACCGCGATATTTCTCGTATAATAAAAAACCAGGAGTTATATTTCTAAAGTTTCTAAGCAGTTTCAGAAAAAATTTGTTATCAATCGTAATTTTTTTGTGAAGTAGGTGAACTGGCATTGGTACGATTTTAAGCAATCTTTCAAAATTTTCTTTTTCTTTTTCTCTAATTGCTTCTTCCAATAAATATTCCAATCCTACCGAACAATTTTGATTGAGTTCGGGGTAATGTTGAGTAATAGATTCATAAAATAAAAGGTAATAATTTTTCATGTAATTCCAATTGTTAGTTCGATTTGATTGATGCTTGGTGTAGTAAGCGCCAATCATCGGAGTATATACGAAATTTGCACCTGCTTTTAAAATAGCTATAGCAAAATATCTATCTCCCAATGCTTTTAAGTGTTCTGGAAACTTTGTCTTAATCAATACGCTTTTCTTCATTAGCATAGCTTGTTGAAGAGCAGGATGAGGTGAACTTACTAGAAAGTCTGGAATGAGTAAACGTTGAATAAATTCTTCTCTCGTTAATGAACTAATGATATTGTCTTGAGTACTAATAATCTTTTCATTGGTATCTATAAAGACTCGTTGATAATCAGAATAAAAAACTATATCTTCCTTAGGATTAACTTGTTCTAAATAGCTCAATTGAAATCTAATTTTATCTTCATGAATCCAATCATCTGCATCTAAAAACTTAATCCATTCACCCTTAGCTTTTTGAAATCCAAAATTGCGAGATGAAGGAAGGCCGCTATTTTCTTTTGAATAGTATTTAACTCGCGTGTCTGTTTGCATTAATTGCTCAACTACTTGACAAGTACGATCGGTAGAACCATCATCTATAACCAAGCATTCAAGATCGGTAAAAGTTTGTGATAATACACTTTTAACTGAACGCTCAAGGTAGTGACCTTGGTTAAAACAATTAATAATAATCGATACTAATGGTGCCATCTGTCAATTATCCTTGTGTGTTTTGTCTCTTGTTCGTCTTATTGTTTAATGACAATGGTAGTTAAAATTAGTATAAAATCAGTGAAATTACTGCTAATAACTATCATAAGTGTAATAGATTAATTCGTCAGGAGTTACAAAAAATGCAAGTCATCCGTTTAGCAGCACTCTCAGACAATTACATCTTTGTGCTACACGATCCAAAGCGAAATATTGCGGCTGTTGTCGATCCAGCAGAAGCTACTTCTGTATTACGTAAACTACAAGAGCTACAAGCTGAATTAGTAGCAATTTTGAACACCCACCACCATCATGACCATGTTGGCGGCAATGATAAACTTATTCAGCAATTTCCACACTTAACTGTTTATGGAGGTGCTGAAGATAAGGGCAGAATACCAGGACAAAAGGTGTTTTTAGAGGAGGGCGATCGCATTTCATTTGCAGATCGAGAAGCTGAAATTATCTTCGTTCCCGGACACACCCGCGCTCATATTGCTTACTACTTTCCCCCGACAAATCCGGGTGAAACAGGTGAATTATTCTGTGGCGACACTTTATTTGCAGGAGGTTGCGGTCGTTTGTTTGAAGGAACACCAACACAAATGGTAGATTCCCTGAGCAAACTTCGCTCTTTACCAGATAATACTCGTGTCTGGTGCGCTCATGAGTATACTTTGAAAAATTTGCAATTTGCCCTGACTGTAGATGCGAGTAACACAGACTTACAAAACCGCTTTGAACAAGTCAAAGTCGAACGCAATCAAGGAGAAGCTACCGTTCCCTCGTTACTAGGAGTCGAAAAGCGTACAAACCCCTTTTTACGGTGGGAACAGCCAACGTTACAATCAGCCGTCAACAGTCGCGATGCCGTACAAACCTTTGCACGATTACGGGGAATGAAAGACCAATTCTAGCTGATGGCTAATAGCTAATGGTTTTGGAGCAATTAGCCATTAACCATTAGCCATTAGCTAAAAAATAGTTGCGATCGCACAAATTTTTCGCTATAATCTTTAGGTTTGATGATAAACGCTCTTGCTTCTCAGGATAAAGCTACGATGTAAGCGATGGCAGTACGAAGCTCAAGCGATTAATATTTTAACGACAGTAGAGAAACAAGAACAAAGATGGCGAAACGCGTACAATTAGTACTAACTCAAGACGTAAGCAAGCTGGGAAAATCCGGCGACCTAGTAGAAGTCGCTCCTGGCTATGCTAGGAACTATCTAGTTCCTAAAAAATTAGCAACTAAAGCAACTCCTGGAATTTTGAAGCAAGTTGAGCGTCGGCGCGAACTAGAACGTCAAAGACAACTAGAACTGAAGCAACAAGCTCAAGAACAAAAAGCAACCATAGAAAAGGTAAGTAGTTACAACATCGCCAAACAAGTTGGTGAAGGGGATGCTATTTTCGGTACTGTGACCACCCAAGAAGTGGCAGACGTTATTCAACAAATTACAGGGCTAGAAGTGGATCGCCGTGGTATTACCATACCAGACATTAGCAAATTAGGAACTTACGAAGCCGATGTTAAGCTGTTTACAGACGTAACAGCGAAAGTCAAAATCGAAGTGGTCGCTAGCTAAGCTGATTCACAAAATAAATTTCTTGTAAAAATCTATACGTATTGTAAAGAGACGTTGCATTGCAGCGTCTTTTTATTAGATGAACAAATTTTGGTTTATAAGAGTAATAGTTCATTTGTATTGAAAAACTCTAAAGAAATTCTTTTATGTCTGAAGAACTCAACTTTCAAGGCAATTCCATAGATCGTCTCCCTCCCCAAAATATAGAGGCAGAAGAAGCTATACTCGGAGGTATACTGCTAGACCCAGAAGCAATTAACAGGGTGCGCGATCGCCTAGTCCCAGAAGCCTTTTATATCAGTGCTCATAAAGATATTTATCAAGCCACGTTGTCCCTGCACAATCAAGGGAAACCCACAGACTTACTGGCAGTTATCAACTGGCTCAATGATCGCGATCTGTTAACCCGTGTTGGTGGAAGAAATAAACTCGCTACACTGGTAGACCGCACGGTGTCAGCCGTTAACATTGATGCTTTAGCAGAGTTGGTGGTGGACAAATTCCTGCGACGTCAGCTCATAAAAGCAGGTAATGACATTGTACAACTGGGTTATCAGACAGAAACCGAACTTCCTATTGTTCTCGACCAAGCAGAACAAAAAGTTTTTAACGTTACTCAGGATCGCCCTCAAGTTGGTTTAGTTCATATTGAGAACACGTTAATTAATGCCTTCCAAGATATAGAAACTCGCAATCAAGGTATTGCTTTACCAGGAATTCCCTGTGGTTTTTATGACTTGGACGCATTAACGAGTGGTTTTCAGCGTTCCGATCTGATTATTGTTGCAGGACGTCCGTCAATGGGGAAATGTATCGTCCATGATACAGAAATCGTATTAGCAGATGGCTCAATTTCTACTATCGAAGAAATTTATCAGCAACATCAAGCAGAATTGTTGACCCTAACAGATGATTGGAAACTCCAGATAACTCAACCTTCGGCATTTATTGATGACGGCATTAAACCTATTTTTCGTGTTACAACTCAATTGGGAAGGTCTGTTGAGACGACTATTACTCATCCCTATTTAACCATTGATGGATGGCATCCCCTTTCAGAACTGACTGTAGGAACTAGAATTGCTGTCCCTCGCCAAATAAATATATTTGGTACAAAGAAAGTCCGTGAGTGTGAAGTTAAATTGTTAGCTTACTTTATAGGAGATGCTTCCTTAACAGACACGACACCGGAATTTACTCATACAAATTCTATAATTCAACAAGACTTTATCCATGCTGCTAAGTGTTTTGGTTCTCAATTAAAAGTTGCCAGAGAAAACTGTTTCAACCCGGCTTTAACACTGGATACGACAAGAAGCCAAGAACAAAAAAATCCTCTCATTCAATGGTTGGAAGACTTAGGATTCTGGGGAAAGAAAGCTAACACACAAACAATTCCCGCTTTTGTTTTTCAATTAGAGCGATCGCAAGTTGCTTTATTCCTCAACCGTCTCTTTGCAACAGATGGATGTGCAACTGTTCAGGAAAGCAGTCAGTTACAATTAGGATATAGCACTGTTAGCGAAAAACTAGCAAGACAAATACAACACTTACTACTAAGATTTGGCGTAATTGCAACTTTAAAGCAGCGATTTATCGAATCTGAAGATAGTAACCGATTAGCTTGGCAATTAGATATTACTGATGCTAATTCGATCAAAACTTTTATTTCAGAGATTGGGATTTTTGGGAAGGAAACAGCTTTATTACAAGTAGAAGCGGCTTTAATTACAAAGAGATATAAAACCAATAGACATCTTGTTCCAGTCGAAATAGGGAAGCAAATAGCAGCAGCTAAAGCAACTGCATTAGAAGAGATGCCATTACAAAATTTAGTAACAGGAGATATTTATTGGGATCAAATCATTTCTATTGAGCCACTAGGCTATAAACAAGTGTACGATTTGACAATTCCCGTCAGCCACAATTTTGTAGCCAATGATATTTGTGTTCACAACACTGCGTTCTGTTTAAACCTTGCTCACAATGTTGCAGCTTCTTATAAATTACCAGTTGCTGTATTTAGTTTAGAAATGTCGAAAGAGCAACTCGTACAAAGGTTACTAGCCAGCGAAGCAGGAATTGAAAGTGGTTACTTGCGAAGTGGAAGAATTAGCCAGACACAATGGGAACCTTTAAGCCGTGCTATTAGTACGCTGACGGAGATGCCAATTTATATTGACGATACTCCCAATATTACAGTTACAGAAATGCGGAGTCAGGCACGGCGCTTGCAAGCAGAAATTGGTTCCGAACTCGGTTTGATTATTCTAGATTACTTGCAACTGATGGAAGGAGCAGGAGATAATCGCGTACAAGAATTATCGAGAATTACCCGCAGCATCAAAGGTTTAGCCCGTGAATTATCTGTTCCCATCATTGCTTTATCTCAGTTAAGTAGAGGGGTAGAATCTCGCACCAACAAGCGACCAATGTTATCCGATCTAAGAGAATCGGGTTCGATCGAACAGGACGCGGATTTAGTCATAATGCTGTACAGGGATGAATACTATAACAGTGATACTCCCGATCGCGGAATTGCCGAAGTCATCATAGCCAAACACCGTAACGGTCCAACAGGTACTGTCAAACTCTTATTCGACCCACAATTTACCAAGTTTAAAAATTTAGCTAGACCGGGTGGATATTAACAATTAGTAAGTGGTTAGTTGTTAGTTGGAAGAAAGCTACTAACCACTAACCACTAACCACTAACTATTACTTAACATCCAACAATTCCACATCAAAAATGAGGGTAGCATTAGGTGGAATAACGCCACCTGCACCGCGAGCACCGTAACCTAGCTCGGAAGGTATAATCAACTGACGACGACCTCCGACTTTCATAGTGCTGAGTCCTTCATCCCAACCTTTAATGACTTGTCCGACACCAAGTTTAAATGAAAATGGTTGGTTGCGATCGCGTGAACTATCGAACTTCTTCCCATTTTCCAAGGTACCGGTGTAGTGAACTACAACCGTCTGTCCGGTTTTAGGAGTTGCTCCAGTTCCCTCCTTAAGTTCAACATACTTTAATCCAGAGGGTGTAGTAACTGCATTAGCTCCAGAGGGTGCATTAGAGGCATTAGCTTCAGACATAGCTTTGCTTGCAATTAAGGTATTGTTTTCAGTTGCTTGAGTGGGTGCTGGAGTTGTATCGGTCATCTGTGCCGCAGTCGCCGTGTTCTGGTTGTTACTACCTACTTGTGCCACAACCAAGACGACAACACAAACCAGCATGAACCCCACACTGAGTAAAATTCCTTTCAAAATAGTCCTCCCTACTAAGGAAGTCTGGTAATAAGATGACCAGCACAACAAAATTTAGTTTAAAACACAAAGCGATCGCTAACGCCAAAGCTTATTTTCTAAATCGCGGACTTGACGCTCCAAGCGATCTATCCTACCGCGCAATTCATCTACTTCTGACTGACGAGCAACCCCCAAATCCTGCAACATATTCCGTAGTTGCCGTTGCATTTGGGCATCCCAAGTTCCCTGCTCCGACTTTAATTGCTGTACCATATCATCCATAACCGCTTTCGCCTGTTCGGGATCGAGCTTGCCATCTTTAACAAGGCGATCGCTTGCTTCCCTCACTTTATCAGCCACTAGCGATGTTGTGCCAATACCCAACATTAATAACTGCTGCATCCAGTTGTTGTTGTCCATAATCCCAATAATTGATTGTTTCAAAGCAAAAAACCCTTTTTCATAAATCTACGCTATAGACCTATGCCACTAAGGTTAATTAATATAGAGTACATATCTATTCTGACAAACAAATACGGGGAATCAATAGTGTGGTTATCGAGCTACTTAAGGTGAAAGTTCCGCCCGCACAACGGGAAAAATTTATCCTGAAGGATGCAGAAATTTGGACGGCAGCGCTTGCCAAGTATCCAGGGTTCTTGGAAAAAGAAGTGTGGATCGACCCAAATAATGCTACAGAAGTTGTCTTGATCGTCCGTTGGGCTACACGAGAACAGTGGAAAGCAGTACCCCAAGCTGATTTAGAGGCAATTGAACAAAAGTTTACTCAAGCACTGGGATTTCCACAAAACATCGTAGAGTCAGAAGAGTATCAAGTGAGGAAGTTCCCCCAAAAGTGAGTTACGTTCCCAAATGAATAACATGGGTTAAAAACCTGCCGTCAACTACCTACACCTCCCTTCGGGTAGGTGTAGGCTTGCCAAAAACTAAAGCCAGTCTTTAGCTCTCAATAGGCACCGCAAGAGTTGGTTAGGTCACTGGGGAGAGTCAAAAGCTCGTTACAAAGGGCATTATACGTTGTTAAGAAAGCCAGCACCCAGTTCTAAGTTTTAGTAGTAAATTACTTCCGAATATTTCCCTAGTTCGGACAAACTAATTGGCTTCTGTGAGAAGAAGAGATGCGGCTACTAAAATGACCGGAGGGACGTTACCAAAAATAACAAACACAGTTTATTGGGTTATCCCTAATATCCCTAATAAAGGAATGAAAAATCAAAATCGACAAGTTACAAGAGTACCAGTTGTCTCGCCAGATAACAAACCCCTGATGCCCACAACTGGCGCGAGAGCAAGGAAGTGGATAGAGTCAGGAAAAGCAATTCCCAAGCGTTCGGTTATCGGGATTTTTTATGTTCAATTAAATAGCGAGCCATCAGGACATGAACTGCAAGACATTGCAGCTTCAACGGATAGAGGGAAGTGTTTTACGGGAATCGCTTTTCAATCTAAGCTAGCCACAATAGCAGTTATTCATGCTGTATTGCCAGGATTTTACAAATCGAAGAAAAAGAAAAAAGACCGTCAATCAATCACTGGTAAGATGGCGAAAAGAAAAGAGTTGCGTCGAAGTCGGAGGGGAAGAAGAATAGATCGAACCAAACCATTTAAGATTCGCAATCACAGACAGAAAAAATTTAATAACCGACGTGGTTCTAAGCTGCCTCCGTCAGTTAGGGCTAATCGGTTGATGGAGTTAAGAATTTTACAAGAAGCTATCAAAATTATTCCTTACTGCACTTTAAGAGACGAAGATTGCGGTGGCGACACACAGAAAAATGGTTGTGGTATTTCGCCTTTAACTGTGGGTCAAGAGTGGTTTAGAAAAGAAATTTCTAAAATTGTCCTAGTTGTTCTCGTAGATAGTCGTAATACAGAAGGATTAAGAAATCAACTCGGTTTAATTAAAGATAAGTCCGATAAGTCAAAACAGACTATTGAAACACATGGCAATGACGCAATCGCTCTCGCTGCCAATCACTTTATTCAATATGTTCCGTTCCAAACCGCTAACACTCACGGATATCACTGGGTAGGAATGTGCAAAGTAACACCTACACCATTCATTGTCATGACTCGTCCAAAGTTATTTCGCAGAAAATTGCACCAAGAAGAGTATCAAAAAGGAGGAATACTCAAGCGACTTGGAGGAACAATTACGCCCTTCGGTTTTCGTTCTGGCGATTATGTCCGTACAACTCAAAAAGGAAAAAACATTAGGCTCTTCAGTACTTGTTATTTTAGCATAACAAGTACTGAAGAGCCATAATTGCACAGTCTTGCAGATTATGACCTTCACTTAGGACGTCAGTAGCAATTAGAACACGCAATTCGTTTGCTTGTGAAATGCGATCGCGTTTTCCATGACTTGCAGGGCTAAATCTTCCTACCAATTCAGTTGGATCTTTAGATTGACCTGTAACTCCTGCAACATGAGTAACATTTCTTGCCTGCAAATTGTCAGTCAGATATCGTACTGTATCGGCAAATTGAGTAAAAATTAGTACTTTATCTTTAGAGTGAGTTTGCGTTAGCAGTTTGACTAACGCGGCCAGTTTTTCATCTTCTTCGGGCTTCCACTTGCCACAATATTGTAAGACGTTGATAAGCGCTTTGGCATCTGCTAATAACTGTACGTTCGCTCATTTTTAACCGCAAGATTTAATTAAGCTTTACAGGGGTTGTAATTCAGGCTGTGAAATGGATTCAGGCATTTTTAGTCCCATAGGAGCTTTTGGTCATTTTATGATTTATCCTATGCCTACGGCTTAAATAACCGCCTCTCTTAGCCTTTTTGAATGGTCACAAATTTTACACAAAAATAATGGTTCACGTAAAAATCCTCTTTTTCCTTTTACATTAAGGCTTTAATTCCCCTTTGGATCTCAAAATAAGCGAACGTACAGTAATAAATCCCGTTTTAGTTTTTTAACGTCAAAAAGAGTAGCACGCAGCCATTTAAACCGACGTTTATACCGAGTAGCATATTCTTTGTAAATTGACTCTGCTTTTTGACGAAATCTCTTTTCTGTAGCTCTCATTGCTGTTACGGAAGGCAAAATTTCTTCTTTTTCTACAGGAGAATAAATAAGGGTAATATCTTCATCTTCTGTTTCCTCGTCAAACAAAGTAGTTGCCACAGAATCAGTATCTTCATCATTATTGCGAGTGTCTAATAAATCAGCTTCTTGAGTCCCAATTGGAATATCATGTCCTTGTTCAATTGCATATAAATAAATGAAATTTCTTAAAATATGACGTTCAATTGATTGAAGAAAGGCAATATCACTACTTTCTAAACGTTTAAATAAATTGGTACGGGAAAATCCCATTAACCTTCTTCCACCACGAAATAATGCATTGAGTTGATTTTGTTCTGTTTCTGTTACTGGTTGTTTGTGTTTATTAACAACATAATTTCCCAGCCCATACCGAGGAAGATTTAGTTGATTAATGACCTCTATGATTGACTCAGAGTAAAGGCGAGAATACAAGTCAGTATCAGAACCTTCAAGCAAAAATTTTACAGTTCGAGGTATACGATCTGGAAAATACGAATGTCTGCCATCAGAAAATTCTAAATACTTCCGACCTATTCGATCGGTGTAGGCATAATTCTCTTTAATAAATGAACGAGTTCGCCGCACCATATAACGTTTCATCAATTCTCGCCAGTCATCGGGATGTTCGCTTTTTTCAAAAGCAGCTAACGAACGCACAGAACATTGGTGCTTTCTGATAAATTCTAATTCTCCTACTGAACCACCTCCTAACTCATTGATTAAAGCTTCAGGTCGGAATCCCAAATCTTCATCTTCCGGAACAAATAACCCTAATTGTGCTGATAGATCAAGATAGGTTTTGTTATAGGGAGTAGCTGATAGCAAAATACATTTACTTTCAAGTATGATTATGCGATCGCGATCCATTTAAGGTTATAGAACTTTGGGTAGAAAATAAACGTATGCTGGAATTGCTCCCTCCTACACTTGTAAGTCAATATGTAGAATTTATGCAGCCACAAACATTTGAAGAATTGACTGCAATAGACATTCCTATGAGCATCACAGCATAAGCATTTTCAATGTACAAAACTCTTTGCCTTAAAATAACAAAGCTAGCCGCCTAAAAGATAATTCAACTGAATTTGAATATTTGTAGTTGAACCCGCCACTAGAACAGCAGCATCATTAAATTTGGGTGGACCAGTCAGGATAACTGGATTTTCTGAAAATCCAAATCCTTCCAGTGGAATTCCTAAACCATTGCGATTCGCTTTTTTGTCGCTATTGGTATCATGAAGAACCGCAACAGCATAACTTCCTGGTTGTAAATTCTTAAAGGTAATTGATAATGGCATTGTTGCGCTTGCTACGCATTGACTTTGTATGGCGCTAGAACTGTTGCTAGGAAAGCCTCTACTACTTGCAAATAAACTTAAACAAACTTGCCCTTGTTGATTTTTCAGCCCCTTAATCTCAACGGTTAACTGACTCTTTTGTTTGAGTCCCGCAGAGGATGGACTCGCTATTCCTCCAACTATTGGAAGAACCAAGGTAACAGCTAAAAGTTTCAGCAAGCCTATCGGTTGTCTTACTTTAATTTCTTTTGCATTCAGGGTAGTTAACAATTTACTATATCTGTGCATTTTGCATCTCCTTTATAGGGTTTTATAGATTTCTATTGAACGCTCAGTAGCTTCAAAGCATGACTCGTCAAAACAAGAATGCGAAAAGATTTACCTAACGCTCGGTAGGCAACAACCAAAAAAATTAACGCCTTTGAATTCCTTCTAGCAAAATCAAGATCATCTCATTAACTATCTCCCTCTTATGGGACACAGGTTCTGAAGAATAAACAACAGAGACACTTTCTAATAAAGACAGCAGAAAGCCGACAAGCAATTTCGGTCGAACAGCACTAATTCGATGATTTGCTTGAGCAGTTGTAAAGACTTGTCCAACAGGTTCAAAGATGGCTTGGTTAATTGCATTTGAAAGACGTACCCTAGCTTCCTGACTGAGAGAAGGCATATCTGCCTGCATCATGCTGTGAAAGTTGATGGGCTGTTGAGAAAGAAACCAATCGGCAACTCCCTCAAGTTGCGATCGCAACTCTCCCTCTGCTCGGTTTAGCACGTTCTGTAATCCAACTCGATGACGTTCAAACAAACGCTCCCTGACAGAAACGAATAGTTCCTCTTTACTGGAAAAATGATAATAAAGCGATGCTTGACGCATCCCTACCGCTTTAGCGATGTCACGCATCGTTACCGCAGTGTAACCTCTCGCTTGGAACAGCGATTCAGCCACATCAAGAATGCGATTTCGCCCATCTGCTTGTTTATCTGAGATTGGGTCTTGAGAATCAGGAATCACTACTATATTAGTGAACGTTCGGTAGGCTTAATTGATAAGAAATTTAACAAAAATTTAGGTAATGTGTCAAGAGTTAGAATTAAAAAATTAAGTTAATTTACGAGTGCGATCGGCAAACTAGCTGCGGCGCTAGCTTGAAGCGTCGCAGCTAGTGCGGGATCGGACGGCACAAGCAAATCGGTGAAGTATCGATCAACAACAGTCCATTGCTCGTGAGCCCATAGTTACTTTACTTTTGAGACGCACCGACAGCAGCTGGTTCACCAAGTATCTTGGTGAATCGTTCTATGTAATAGCTGACAGGATTTTCAACTGCCCGTATTGATTCGCGATCGCGCACTACACTCCACCATTTCTGCAAGCGGGGTGTCTCTGTAGGTAAAGTAAAGTTGCGGAAATGTTCTAACAGAGGTAAGCGTTCAAACCAAGGATAGAAGCTGATATCAACTAAGGAGAACGTTTCGCCCAACCAGTACGGACCATTACCAGATAGCTTGCTTAAGCCTTCTTGCTCAATGTACAACAGAGATTCCAAGAATTCTCTTTGTCCCTGTTCTCGTTCTTGCGTATCTTTTCCACGTAAGAATTTGTTAAACGCAGGTACAAGGCGAGTGTTGGCGTAGTCGATCCAGATGCGGGCGATCGCACGAGATGCTGGATGGCTCGGCAATAAAGGTGGTTCTGGAAAGACTTCATCAAGATACTCGTTGATGATGGCAGACTCATAAATCGCGACATCATTATGTTTGATGGCTGGGACTTTGCCATAGCGAGAAACTTGAGTAAATGCTTCTGGTTTGTTTTGTAAGTCAATTTCAATAGGGGTAAAGTCAATTCCTTTTTCTAGCACAACAACACGAGTTCTTTGAGAAAAAGTAGAGCCTTTGGCAAAGTAAAGCTGGATGGTGCTCATTTGACTATTTCCTTATTTAGTGCTGTAAAAAATGAAAGGCGTTAGGGAGCAGAGAGCGGGAGCCACGGAATGGAGGTTACAAGGGGAGAGACTTGTACTATACCCCCTGCTCCTTTGATGAACTATAAATTTAGCTAGCAAGTATTTGTACTAGCCAAATAAATAGTACTATTTATCGCCCAAATTACCGTATATTTAGATAGAAGTATTTCACAGTCTTTGCAAAAACACAAGTCTTTTTACATCAGTTACAGTATTCATACGTCAGGGGACAAAGGTAAACTGTTTGCGTCAAACCCACAGCATACAGATAGACGACCCCATATGAGTATGCGTTTGTACGGAAAAAAGAACGGGCTTTCATCTTCTAAATACTCCATCAACTTCTCGCGATACCGTTGTATAAATCGCTCGTATGTTTCTGTATCTAGTTGTTGCTCATAGGCAGTCAGTAATGTTCCCCGATACCACTCTATAACTGCTTCTCGTGATGGCAATACGTGTCCGTATATTTGCAACCTCACTTCTTGTTCTACAAACCCCAATTTATAAAGTAGCCGCGCATACTTTTCCGGTGATAACACCTCTAAGCGCCGTACATATCCCCCTAATTCTTGACTGAATTCCTGTGCTACCTCTGCGGCTACAGTATGTACTGGTTCTGAATCCATTGCAGGAACTTGTACAGCAAGTTGTCCGCCTAATTGCAGTTTTGCACGTAACTTTTCAAATAATACCTCGTGTCCTGTGACCCACTGCAAAGCAGCATTAGAAAACACTAAATCAAATTTGCCCTGTACGGAGTTTTCTTCAATACGTCCTTGCTCAAACCGCAACCCGTGCCCTTCAAACTCACGTGCTGCCTGCAACATCTTCTCTGAAGCATCCAACCCAATTGTCTCTCGTGCTGCTGTTGTTTCGTGCAAGTATTTTGTCAACTTTCCCGTTCCACAACCAAGATCTAGAACTCGCATACCCTCTTGGCTGCGTACCATATTTACTAAGTCATAGAATGGGCGGCTTCTTTCTGCTTGAAATTTTTCATATTGGGTGGGATTCCATGTGTCGCTAATTACCATATTTTTTACGGCCTCTATTCTATGACGCATAATGAGGAATTTTTATTTGGTTGTTAGTCAATTTTAACTACTAACTACTCACCACTGTAAGGGCGCAACGCGTTGCGCCCCTACTCATTTGTCACTGGTCACCGATCGATATGCAATACAGCTTTACCAACATAGCGCCTATTGAGTAATTGCTGTGCTACCTCAGCGACTTGTGTCCAAGGCGCTTCCACTTCAATATGAGGACGCAATTGACCTGTAGCTACTAAATTCGCAAGCCGTTTCAGACCTACTGCTGCGGATTCGCGTTTTAATTCATGGAACAGAATCAGACCATATAAACTTGCACCGCCAGTTCCATAAAAGCGTGAAGCATTAAATGTTACTTCAGACCCTGCTGATGTACCAAACAGTACTAACACACCATCTTGTGCTAATAAGCCAAGGCCTGTACCAAGTACTGCGCCGCCTACAGAGTCTAAAATCAAATGATAAGGACCAAATTCACTGGCAGGTGAGAGATCTTCGCCAATGACAACCGACTGTGCTCCTGCCGCTTTCACCAAAGCTTCGTAATCTGGGTGACGAATGTGTGCAACTATATGCGCTCCTGATAACTGTGCTAGTTGAATCGCAAAATGTCCTACCGCTCGATAAAGTTTACCCAAAGTTACCCACAAGTGGATAATGTTGGAAAAACCGGAAAGATAGCGGTCAATCTTTCCTCCCTTGAAGGATTCACGCCTTCACAGACGGATGGGGATTAGGACTCCCATGCTTGTGCCGAAGCTTTAGAAACCCAAGATTTCCGGTGTTCGCCAAGCCGTCACCCGCAGACCCTGTTAGAGTAGGTGTACCGAACCAAGCATTACGAGAACCGGGCTTCAAGTAATGCTTATTGAATCTCTGCCAATGTGCAAAGACGTGCTGACGAGCTTCGGGTTGAATCGAAGTCTGAAAGGCGTATCTCGCTGGCATTCTCTCATAGTAAATGTTCATCCCACGACGCGCTAAAACTAGACCCGCCGCACTGTCGCTTCCCATACCATAGCGTCTCATATATTTGACAACGCCGATCTGGCTAGAATATTTGGGACTTACCTCAATAATCTTGATGCCTAGTTTTAAGCATCTAGCTTTTAACAATTCTTTGAACTTGGCATATGCAAAACCGGATAACATTCGATTGTATTTCCGACCGCGTTTATACTGTTTCTTCTTTTCCGAAAAGTCTAACTTCTCAATAACAATTGGTTTCAATGTAGCTAGCGCTCTGTTGGTCAGTTCTGTAATAGCATCAGCCAATCTTGCTTCTGTTTGGTCAGTTGAGCATGAATGCAGATCTAAATTGACTTTTCCCCATGCTACAGGATTTCCGTGCCGATTTGTAGCACACCAACCAATAGATCCGGGATTAATATCTAAACCTATGCACCCTGCATATTTATCATCACTAGTGATAGAAAAGTTAACTAAACAAGTAATAGCGACTACCCACTTCCCTTTGTTATTTTTGCTAAATACATAGGTGAGCGCGTTGTTTAATGCCCAAGCGGTAACTATCTTGTCATAACCATGATTATTAATTTTGTAGAGTGGTAACTGTACTTGTTCGCCAAACGTTTCTTCTAGAAAATAAGGAACACGAATTTTAAGCAGTGGAATAACATCTGGAATTAGCTGACATATTTGATTACTGTTAGTTTCGTTGGTACTACCAACAAATGTTACTTTCCCTAGGTTACCCAGATTAACCTTGACGCCGCGTTGAACAAATGCAGCCCTCCGGTCTAAATACATCCTAAAGGAGCGCTTTTTCTGATGTAATTGCTGTTTAGCTAATTGTAAGTAAGTTTTACCATGTGGTTGACCATTAATGGGACAGGCGTCATCAAACTCAGGTGTTTTCTTAAGTACAGATACCTTTTTCAGCTTTCCTGCTTTAGTTTTTTGGGGATATTTGATGGCTTTATTATATATCTCTACGGCACGGACATATTCCCGGTGATTCTTCAGTCGTTTGGTCAACCGTTCAATTTCTGCCTTAACTGATTTTAGTTTAGCGTCTAGCGTATCTAGATGTCTTTTCTGGCACAATGAAGCCGATTCTAACTCACCTGAAACAAAATTAATGACACTGTTGGCATGGCGCTTATTTACTTTAAAAGAGTTTTGAATTAAAGAGTTTAACTTCTCTTTTTTTATGTCACTTTGCAAGCCGTCTAATGCCACAAGAGACATTTCGGCTGCTACAGGTGAAAACTTTTCTAACATCTCAAGAGTCTGTATTTCACCCGTTAAATTATTATCAATCTGAGTCACATATGTTTGGTAAACTTGCGGCATTACCTGTTCCCCTCAATTACATTAGATATTCCCTCGATTAATTTTTTATTCTTCTTACTTCTAGCGCCATACATCCGCGCTGAAAATACTGTAATCAATTCAATCATGTCTTGTACTAACTCTTGCTCAAAGGTAATTTCTTCGTTGGTCTTATTAATAATGACCACTTCAGTTTCAAATTCCTCACAGATTGCAAAAACCAACTCCGCACCAAATCTTAATAACCTATCTTTGTGCGTCAGTACAAGACGGCTGACATCTCCTTGCATTATGCGTTTGAGCAGTCTTTGAAGACCTTTTTTCTGGTAGTTCAGACCCGATCCTAAGTCTTGAATGGTTTCAAACTGCCATCCATTAGCACTGCTAAAAGCTTCTAAAACTTGAGCTTGACGAACTAAATCTGCTTTTTGGTCGTGGCTTGAAACACGAGCATAGTTAATGGTTATGCGTTCATCTAATTGCTTGAGGTCTCGTGGTGTAATACGTTTAATATCAGCCAGAAAAAATCTTCTTTGACCTGTGGGTGAACGTTCTGATTTAATCTTTCCTGAATCTGCCCAACGTCTTAAAGTTTTCGTGGAGACGCCTAATTCTTTTGCTGCATCTCCAATACTAATCGTCACTTCTGATGTACTTTCCATATCAACTCAACTGATATAGACTACCTCACTATACTTGCTCATTCTGGAAAGAATGTCAATATTTGTCTAACAATTAACTTACAGTTCCTAGCCCCTCCTGATGCACCTGTAATTAAAACTGGACGACTTAGAAGAGAACCGCCCTTAAGCAACGCGTGGTATGCGGTTAAACCGGCTACAGGTAGTGTTGCAGCTTGAGCAAAGGATACGTTGGCAGGGAGTTCGGCGAGAGCATCTGTAGAAACAGGTACAAGTTCCCCCCAAGCACCGGAACGTACCAAGCCTACTACACGTGCTCCTTGAGGGAGACCAGATCCATCACCCGCAGGAGTTTCTATTGTACCTGCTAAGTCCCAACCGGGCTGCCAACCCGCATCTGCAGTAGTCGATCGCCTGACTTCTCCTCGATTTAAGGAAATTGCTGCGACTCTGACTATGGCTTGATTGGGAGCAGGTGTTGGTGCATCTACCTCATGGAGCGCCAAACGTCCTTGCACGTTTGGATCGACAATCACAGCACGTATTTTACCCATAGAAAACATCCTTACGTTAAGTAAATAAAATTAACTTTTTATACTCAATTTTTGATTGTTTTTACTTAGGCTTCCAATCTTTTCTGAATCTAAACTTCTTTGACTATCTTAGTAATATCTGATAATCTACGGTAAGTCGATAAGTTTTACATAATTAGAAAACTTAGAAAAGTAAGGTATCACAGATAATTGCAGTAAGCAAGCACTTTATTAATAATTAATAATTTGTCATATGTAATTTGCTGTTAAGTGCTGTACTTAAGGTACGAAAATTTGAATAAAGAGTTTGATTAATGATCTACTACTAAATAATTCTTATGCAAGTACAAGATACAATTGCAAAACATCAACAGGATAACCGTCCACCTGTAGCAATAGGTCATGTAAGATTGGTTGTGACTGATGTCCCAAAAGCTACTGAATTTTTCTTGAAGCTTGGGCTACGACACATCACTCAATCAGATGAATTTGCGGTTTTAGAGTTAAGGGGAGGAACACACTTAGTAATAAGAAAAACATCAGAATCTATTTCATCGGGAACAAATGCTCCCTTTGATCTGATGGTGGACGATATTTTAGCTGCAAGGCAAACCTTCACAGACTGGGGACTGACGGCTTCTGAAATTACAATCGGTAGAGTTCACGAATCCTTTGTTCTCACTGGACCGGATGGCTACTTAATTACAATAACTTCCTCACATACTGGTGGCAGGATTGTTTAAGCAAATCAGCCCAATAGTCAGAGATGCAGCACTAACGCTAAAGTGTTAGCGCCGATAGGCACCTATAAGAAGTGCCTGTCCTCCCTCTCGCTGGGCTGCTTTAAGCACTGCATTCACTTGTTTGAGAGCATTTGGGATGTTAGAGTCCGACTTAACCCTAATCAGGTAACAATAGCTGTGGATGTTCCCATCAAGTGGTGTTGAGTTTACGTTTACAACATGAAAGCCTGTGTCTCGCAGTTCTGCCACGATGCGGGAAAATATTCGGGAGCCAGAAGGTGCAAGAAGCGCAATAATCAAATGGTTCGGATTAGTCGTGAAGGTAGCTTGAGTTGTCTTTACAATTATCCAGAAATTTGTTTTGTAGTCGTTATCTTGGATGTTATTCGCAAGTGTCTCCAGCCCGTAAACTTTAGCAGCACCGGGTGCAGCGACGGCGGCGGCTGTGCCATCTCCGTTAGAGACTTCTTTAGCAGCAGCAGCAGTGGAATTTGCTTCCACTAATGGGATGTTTGGAAAATGTTGCTGCAAATATGTTGCTACCCCCCGCAAAGCATTAGGGTGTGAAATAATTTTTTTGATATCACCTGCTTGCGTACCGGGCTTAACAAGAAGACTGGAGGTAATTGGGATTGTCACTTCATCAATAACTCGCCAACCCGGATCTAATTCCTGAAATATGAGGCGATAAGTTTCAGCAACAAAGCCACTATCTGAATTTTCTACTGGTATAAGTCCGCGAGGCACTTCACCGCTCTTAATAGCAGTTGTGATTGCTGCAATCGTACTGTAGGGAACTGCTTGCTCGAATCCCGGCATTGTAGACTGATAAACTTTAGTTGCTTGCTCTGAGTAAGTGCCTTTCGGTCCGAGGTAGCCGAATTTTTCAGCCACTGCCAATTTGAGTTGTGTGACTGTAGACAACCCGAGCACAACGGCGGTGACACCAGCAAGACTCAGGAGCAAACGCATAATAAAGCTTTTTTGAAGAAAGAATGATTAATTTACAAATTATTTTACAGTAGATAGCTCATCTTTTA
Organism: Scytonema sp. UIC 10036; assembly: GCF_009725235.1. Next base: position 36,056 of record NZ_WJFC01000084.1, on the reverse strand, counting down.
GGAGTTAGAAAAATATCTACTGTAAGGAATAGTTACAATTTTTGTATAGCAAGTAACTTTTTGCTCAAATAGTAAAAAATCTCTTTTAGTCACAGCTATCAGAAGCGTGAAAAGCTGTGAAGCAAATCTACCGCGAATAGTCAACTACCTACACCTCCTCCGGGCGAGTGTGGGACTCCTTGCGGATTATGTTGAATGTCTACTTCTGAGAGTCTAATTCAAGTTAGGCTCTCATATTCTAAATTGAAAAGGATAGAAAAATGGTTCAAAGTATAGATAAAGCTCACTATACAACTACCGAGCTAGATAGACTCGCACAAGATTTAAATAGGGATGGAATCTGTGTGATTCGCGGTCTTTTTGATAAAAAACTGATTGAAGAGTGGGCACAAGCTTTTGAAAAGTTATTTCGAGAGCGTCAAAATCAACTAGGTGGGCTAGCTCCTCGTGAAGTTGCTCGTTACTATCTAACATTTCCTTGGGTTCTTCCATTTGCTAATGAGTTGGTTTTTGCCAATCCAACGATTTTGGGCATCCTCGATCGCGTATTTTTTCAAGAATACGTGATGGTTCAGTTAGGAGCCGATATCCCGGTGCAAGGCTCAGATTATCAAGAAATTCACCGAGATTTTCGCCCCCTGTTCTCAGACCAGATAGTAACACCACTTTATGCCCTGGCTGTTAACTTTCCTTTAGTTGAAGTCACGGAAGAGAATGGACCATTCCAGATGGCACGTGGGACGCATTTTCTATCGCGTGACGAGGGACTGGCAAAGATTGCGAGTGGAGAAATCCCGATGGAATCTTTTTATATGCAATCAGGTGACGCAATTATCCGCTCACCTCTCGCACTGCATCGAGGTTCACCAAACAGAACTTATCAGCCGAGACCAATGGTAGTTATGGGCTATGTCATGCATTGGTTGCATACAGCAAAAGTGGATTTGACTGTCCCGCGAGACTACTATGAGAGCCTCCCTGAGAAACTCAGGCAGTTGTTGCGATGTCAAGTGGTAGAGCAATTGCCAAAGGAAAAAGTAGAAACTTATATCAATTTCAAGTATTAAAAAGAGAGCGTTTACGTACAATAAATCATCATTTCTTCTTTATAAAAAGAAATGATTAATAACAAATGATGTTGCTCAAAGCAGAACACTGACACATAGATAGAGGTTTAAGCAAGGGAAACGGAGGAAGATTTGTTATCTTCCTGTTGCACTTACTACAGACACAATGTCTCATATGGAGCCAATACCAGAAACTCTCACTCAAACACGTACTTACACCAATCCAGTCTACAAAGGCTATTTCGCCGATCCTTTTGTCTGGAAGCACCAGGACATATACTATGCGATCGGAACTGGTGCAGCAGAAGCACAAGGACAGATAGATGAAATCGCAGATGCGACAAGTACTGACTCCGCCAACAACTTGCGCGTCTTTCCTCTGTTACGCTCTTTTGATTTCCTCAACTGGCATTTTGTTGGTAATGCCCTGAAGCGTCCAGACCCCGCGCTTGGCGATCGCTTTTGGGCACCCGAAGTTGCATACAGTGAGGGCAAGTTCTACCTCTACTACTCTGTGGGACACGAGGACAAAAATCATCAGTTGCGCGTTGCTACTAGCGATACTCCCTTAGGTCCTTATGAGGATGTTGGAGAACCGTTAGTAGATCCTAATTCTTGTCCCTTTGCGATCGATCCGCATCCATTCCGTGATAATGATGGACAATGGTATCTCTTTTACGCTCGCGATTTTCTGGATACTGAAGGCGGTATGCGTGCTGGGACTGCTCTCTATGTAGATCGCCTCGAAAGCATGACAAAGCTATCCGGCTTTGGGAAAACTGTTTTACGGGCGCGTTCGGATTGGCAGAGGTTTCTAGCTAATCGTTTAATGTACGGTGAAATTTTTGATTGGCATACTTTGGAAGGTCCTTGTGTTAGGAAACATGAAGGTCGATACTACTGTTTTTATAGCGGTGGACGTTGGGAAACGGAGAACTATGGTGTGGATTATGGAGTGGCTGACAATGTTATGGGACCTTACTCAGATGCAGGTAACGAAACAGGACCACGCGTGCTGCGATCGCTTCCCGGTCATGTTCTCGGACCCGGACACAACTCGATTGTTCTAGCTCCCGACCACAAGACTGAGTACATCATTTACCATGCTTGGGGAATAAATATGGCGGCGCGGCAGATGTGTATGGACAAGCTCATCTGGACGCTTGATGGACCGCGTTGCAACGGTCCTACTTGGACACCGCAAACCATCACTGAAAAAGTATGAAAGAGCGAAGCTAATTATAGTAGCGCTATCCTAATCCTAGGATAGCGCTTTTTTTCTTATTAAATTCAGGGATAATATATAGAAATTTACTCCCTGAGGTTTACTATAAATTGAGCGTGCTTTAATTTATTAAACTGCACGACGGGTGAGTAAATTCCATATGAAAATAGCGACAAGCGCACCAACGACTGCTAACGCGATACCGGGGATACTAAGACTAGTAGCAGCCAGTGAAAATTGTCCCGTGCTAAAGAATACTCCTAAGCTACCACCTACAAAAGCACCGATAATTCCTAACAAGATTGTTCCCAAGATTCCACCACCTTGGTGACCGGGGTAGATAGCTTTAGCTATAGCTCCAGCAATGAGACCTAATACAATCCAAGCAATAATGTTCATTGTTTTAAATGGGGTAAACTTTTCTTTTGACAATTACACAATAACAACTCGAATATGAATGTCCAATCTGTCATCAGAATTAATTATTCACGAGCCTTACGGATGAGGTTACTTGGGTTATTTCTTAAGACATACATTGCTATTGAGAAAGATTAAAAAACTCCTAGTTAGGTCTCAAACTAGGAGGGAAGAAATTCATTGCTTGGTAATTGCAGTATAGGAATTTTTAAGAACTAATCTGTTCTACCAAAGGAATAAAACTCCAGCATGAAGATTCGTCCTACGTAGCAAGCTTATTTGGGCTTATTTGGGAAACACAAGTTTTATTTTTACTGTTAAAAATGGTAAGTGACGGAAATTAGCTGCTTTAATCTTCTTGCATAAAGCCTAGTGGTCCACCACATTAATTTTGATGGGTGAGCGAGACTTTGTACCACCTCGTTCCCAGGCTGCAGCCCAGGAACGAGGTGGGGGGTCAGACCTATCATTCGCCTACAGCATCCGAGAGGAGGGTGAACGACAGGGAAGGGAAACCATAATATTTAGTTTATCTAACAATTAGCCAAAAATAAAATTTGATTAACGTATATTTTGGTTACAAAGGGGTTGTATTTTTGCTGTACCCTGTGCAATACTGCTGGATAAATCTCCAGTAAATCAATCAAGTAACAGTAGTTAAAACTTCTGTAATAGACAGCATAATCGTGTATAACTGACATCCGCAAGCCCCTGTTGGACTAAACGGGAAATGGTGCCGTGAAACTTGAATTGCCTGAGATTCTACGGAATTAACACATCAAAAATTACATACACAAGGGAGCAATTATTATGACTGTAGCTCTGGAACGCCCCAAAATGAAAACGCGCTCGGCAGAAATTCGCGAACGACTGGGGTATCCCATCATTGATACTGACTTACACACCCAAGAATTCCCTCCAGCTTTCCTGGATTATTTAGAGCAAGTCGCTGGTACTGCAATTGTAGAACACTTCCAAGACCACTTACCTGGTTCATCCCGCTCTAAATGGTTCAAGCAAACTTGGGAAGAGCGTCGCGCATACCGCACTACACGTCCTCCCTTCTGGACTCGTCCCACCGATGATGCCTTAAATTTAGCTACCATTAGCTTACCCAAACTGCTACACGAGCGCTTGCAAGAAGCAGGTACAGACTTTGCTGTTGTGTATCCCAACTTAGCAACTCTGGCTCCCCATATTGGCAATGAGGATATGCGACGAGCAGTATGTCGTGCGGCTAACACCTATCATGCTGATATTTTCCGTCCTTATAGCGATCGCCTAACACCAATCGCCACCATTCCCATGCACACACCCCAAGAGGCGATTGAAGAGTTAGAATACGCAGTGAAAGTTTTGGGATTAAAAGCCATACAAATTCCCGGTCATATTCGCCGTCCAATTCCTGCTTTTGAGAAGTATGGTGAGGAAGTCGCAAATGAAGCCATCTGGATTGATACCTTTGGCTTAGATAGCAAGTACGACTATGACCCCTTCTGGGAGAAGTGCGTAGAACTCAAAGTTGTACCCACTACGCACTCTAGCGGTATGGGTTGGATAAATCGTCGCTCCATTTCTAACTATCAGTACAACCATATTGGTCACTTTGCTTCTGCTGGTGAAGCTCTATGCAAATCCCTGTTTTTTGGTGGTGTGACCTACCGCTTCCCTACCTTAAAATTTGCTTTTTTAGAAGGTGGTTCAGCTTGGGGTGCGAGTCTTTACGCCGATTTAATTTGGCACTGGGAAACTCGCAACAAAGACCACTTGTTGGAGAATAACGATCCTGCCAATATTAATCGTGAAGAACTGTTAGAGTATTACGTTCGGTACGGTGGCGAACTAGTACATGGTCGCTTAGAGCAACTAGGAAGCGGTTTGGGCTTCCACGCTGACTTGATATCTCCCACAGATCCAGGCGAACAAGATGAATTTGCCTTAGCAGGAGTTAAAACTCCAGAAGATGTGCGTACACGCTTCTTAAATCACTTTTACTTTGGTACAGAGTCAGATGATACCCGTGTAGCCCATGCCTTTAACCGCAAAGCCAATCCCTATGGCGATCGCGTCAAAGCCTTTTTGGGTTCTGATTCCGGACATTGGGACGTACCTGACATTACAGCTGTAACTGCCAACTCTTACTCCTTTGTTGAACGTGGCATTATCACAGAAGAAGATTTGCGCTATTTCTTATCCATACATCCATTAGAGTTATACACCAGTCTCAACCGTGACTTTTTCAAAGGTACAGCTGTCGAACAAGCAGCAGATGAGTATTTAGGGAGTAGGGAGTAGGGAGTAGGGGGACAAGGAGGACAAGGGGGACAAGGGGGACAAGGGGAGAAGGACGCATTTCTAATACCCAATGCCCAATGCCCTTTTGCCCAATGTCCTTTTGCCCAGTATCAACATTTTGTAAAATCAGGAGAAGGCATCATGACAATTGCTTTAGACCGTCCAACCCAAAAAACCAAATCTGCTCAAATTCGTGAAAAATTGGGTTATCCGATTATTGATACTGATGTTCATACCCAAGAATTTGAACCAGCAGTCTTGGATTATTTAGAAGAAGTTGCTGGAAGTGCAATTGTTGAACGCTTTAAAGAACATTTACCAGGAGCTTCTCGCTTTAAATGGTACAAGCAAACTTGGGAAGAACGTTTCGCTTATCGCACTAACCGTCCTAACTGGTGGGGACGCCCGACGAAAAACACACTAAATTTGGCTACTATCAGCTTGCCGAAGTTACTACACGAACGCTTGCAAGAAGCAGGTACAGATTTTGCTGTGGTGTATCCTAACTTAGCTACAATGGCACCAAATATCGGTAATGAAGAAATGCGGAGGGCCGTGTGTCGAGCAATTAATAACTATCATGCTGATATTTTCCGCCCATACTCTGACCGTCTCACACCAATTGCTGCAATTCCCATGCACACTCCCCAAGAGGCAATAGAAGAGTTGGAATATGCAGTAAAAGTGCTTGGTCTGAAAGCCATTCAAATCCCCGGTTACGTTCGCCGTCCGATTCCTGCCTTTGAGAAGTATGGCAAGGAAGTTGCAAATGAGGTGGTTTGGATTGATAACTTTGGTTTGGATAGCGAATATGATTACGACCCTTTCTGGGAGAAATGTGTGGAACTTAAGGTTGTACCGACTACTCACGCTTCCAGTCAAGGTTGGACAACTCAACGTTCCGTTACCAACGCTCAGTACAACCACATTAACCACTTTGCCTTCGCTGCGGAAGCACTGTGCAAATCTTTATTCTTTGGTGGCGTTACCCGTCGCTTTCCCACTTTAAAATTTGCTTTCATGGAAGGTGGTTCCGCTTGGGGCGCAAGTTTGTATGCTGATATTATTTGGCATTGGGAAACTCGCAACAAAGAACATTTGTTGACCAAGAATAACCCTGCTCTTGTAGATAAAGAAGCACTTAAAGAACTCTACATTCATTATGGTGGAGAACTGGTGCATGGACGCTTAGATGGATTGGGTGATGGTCTGGGATTTCACAGCAAACATTTTGCACCCCAAGATCCAGGTGAGCTAGATGAATTTGCTCTCGCTGGTATTGAGAAGCCGGAAGATGTACGCGATCGCTTTTTGAATCACTTCTACTTCGGTACGGAGTCAGATGATACCCGTGTAGCTCAAGCCTTTAACCGCAAAGCCCTTCCTTTTGGCGATCGCGTAAAAGCTTTCTTAGGTTCTGATGCTGGTCACTGGGATGTACCTGATATTACCAGTGTGGCTGCTAATGCTTACTCTTTAGCAGAACGGGAAATCATTACCGAAGAAGATTTGCGCTACTTCTTGTCGATTCACCCATTGGAGTTATATACCAGTCTGAATCGTCACTTTTTCAAAGGTACGGCTGTCGAAAAACAAGCAGAGGAATATCTCTATAGTGTTGGTCGTTAATTAATCACTTCAGACATTGCCCTCAAGGTATAAGACCTGTACTGAGAGGGCAACGACCTGCTAATACTCCAGTTTCTTCGTAGTCTATAGGAACAAATATATTACCTTGATTTGAGCACGGAGAACGCACAACTTTAGCTGATTGAACTAAATCTTCTCTGCGATCGCCATGTAAATCGCCTTCATGCACAAAACTTATTGTCCCAGTAGCTCCCTGTGCTCTAAAATCTTCTTTAGATAAGGTTTGTTGTAGGTTTTCACGATTAGGGTTAGGGATTTTTCTCAAGGCTTCAATCAATGCCTGAGCAGCATCGTAAGCTGAAGCAGCCCGCGAGTAAACTTCTCCGCCTTGCCATAAATTTTGTGCTTCCTTGGAAAATTCTTGATTGGGACTATTTATTGCTATCCATGGGATAGTGATGACTAAACGTTCTACTGCGTCTTTTCCTAAAAGTAGTACATCCCGACTCTCAAGAGTATTGGCTCCCACCATCCAAAAACGACTTTGGTTGGCTTGGATTAACCGAATAGCATTTGCGAAAGAGTAACGACTCGTTCCTCCATCGGGGATTATAACGAGCGCTGTAGCACCTCTTTTGTCATTAGATGTATCCTCGCAAATTCATTGGCACGATGTTAATTCTGATAGGATTTGCTGGAGAGACATCAGTAGCAAAAAATTTCTTTGATGCTTTGCAAGATCCCTGACTTCTAGGAGGATACAGATCTTTCGCGATACAGGAGGCGGAGCCTCTAGTAAGGCATTCCCAGGCAGAGCCTGGGAACGAGGTGGTAAGAAGTTTCGACTGCTCATCAAAATTAATGTGGTGGAGTACTGGTGAAGAATTCTACTTCCTTTAGCACTTCATCCATCGGATAATCTGGATCGGCAAAATTGAGCGATACTTCACATCGAGTTAATGGAAAAGGTTCTAACAATTTATCTTTTTCCCAACTCTCCAATCGCCACCACAAAGTTTGCACTGCTATTTCTCTACCCTCAACAAACTCAAAGGTAATTTCACCAATATTATTTAAGCCCACAATTTCTTTGCCTATTGTTTTATTAGAAGTGTAATCTCGGTAATTTTTTGCCATTGCTAAGTATTTCTCTAAAGGTTGCTTGCGATTTTGACCGGGCAGAGGAGCTTTGACAGAATAGGGTATGGTAAAATGAGAGTCTTGTGGTTCGTTGATACCTTCTAAATCGGCAGATAAAAAATCAATGCGGTACCACCATTCGGGTTGTTTGTTAATTTGTAGCGATCGCAAGAAACTCCTTTCGTTTACTAAATTTAATTTAGCAGGGTTACCTTGAAGTATTAAGGGCAAACACTGAACTGTCTGTTCCACACTTTGGTCAATGAAAGTATAGACATTACCAACTTGCAGGCTCTTTTGTTCTGGATTTTCCCATCCCAAAACTTCTACTGAGGGAAGATCGTTTGTTATGGCAAAAGGGACAAAACCTTGAGTGTGCAATGAATGACTACCGCCAAATCCTTGGGCTTCGTTCTTTAAGGAACTGCTGGTAAATTGGGCAATGACTGTTTGTAATGATGGGTTTTGGGGAGTGCCATCGGCAGACGCGCTTTGGAAGGGATGGGTTGCGGCATATTGCAATCGGGCAGCAAAACTGTAATGAACGTCACCTGATAGAATAATGACACGGTTTTTTTGTTCTGGTACCGCTCTTAATGCAAGTCTTGCTAGTAGCCGTTCAACTGCTGTTTCTTCTAATCCCCAGGCTTCTGGATCGAAACCCCATGCACAAGTTCCTAATTTTTCTGCCATGTTTTTGGCTATCTTTTGTACGGTTTCTAAAAAAGGTAAGCCAATGACTGGGCTTGGGGATACTACTATTGTTATTTTTGTATCTTTTGGGCGAGCTATTTTTGATATTTGTTCATCGCAACCTTCTGCACTTAAAAGTGCCGGAAAATCAAAGTCTTTGTTACCAGGAAATCCGCGCCATGTACGCGTGTCTAAGACTAGAATTTCAAAATTCGGACCAGTGACCGTATAATGCCATTTGAGGGAATTTTCTTTATGTGGTAATTGTCTGGGTTGGCTTTCTCTAATTTCTGCAAGGGTAGGAATACCAATACACCGTGCTATTTCCTGTTCGTAATATGAATCGGTTCCACAAGAATCTGACCACGCTTCAGTTGCTTTCAGTAATGTTTCGCCCGGTTTGTTACTTTCAAATTGGTCTGGTGTATTTCCCCACCCTTGACATAAAGCATACGCAAGCAATCCGTTTTGTAAAATGCGTTTGCCTAAAGGCTGTTTGAGAACGCGATCGCACCACGCCATATTCAGAAACCAGTCATCGGTCATTTCATGGTCATCAAATATCATGTAAGTAGGCACATTTGCCAAACCACGTCTAATATCTTTTAGCGTTGAATTAAATCCTTGTAAGTAGCGCAGTTCTTCTTCAAAGATAGTTTTTTTCTTACCACTTTTTGATATATTGGGGTATACATCTGTCAATTCCGGTAAATTTTCCTGTCTTGTCCACAATACATCACTCCAGGCAAATAAATACATTGCTACAAATTCCCCTAATGTAAATAAGTGACTTTTAGCAATGTTAGAAATTCTATTCATTTTGCTGAGACTAGCTGTTAGCCCAGCCGTATGGGTTGCTAGAGCGTTGCGTTGACCGGGATTTAACTCTTCAAGATGACTAACATCGGGAAGTGGTTCTGTCCAACCCAACAGAGTTTGGGATGCGTCCAAAAGCATGAAAAGTAAAGTATCTGCAACATCATCTACATAAATTTGATCCCCTGTCAAGAAAAGTTGATGAGGTCGTTTTTTAGGATTTTCTTCTAATGCCTCTCTAATGATTTTGTCTAAAGCTGCCAGTGCATCTAGGCTTTCTCCGTGAGGTTTGCGACACGAACCGTGAATAATTCGCAAATCGTTTAGATCCTTTGGGACAAGTGCAAAACTTGGCAATTCATATTGAGGATAGGCAATATCTTTGATAGAACCATCCAAACTGAATACACCTGGTTGATTCAGTGTTTCTTCATTACCAAAGTCTAAATCATATAGATAATTTTCCCCATAATGAAGTAAATTGGGTGATGAAGTTTTGGCAGTAACGGCAACTATATGTATGTGCGTCCCAAGACGAATACTTTTTCGGCTCCCTGTCAATAATAATTGATAACGAATATCAAAGATTTTTAAAGTTACAGTGCGGCTCTCTTTCAAAGCTACCCATACAGTTACAGAATGTGTATCGGTTCTTCTTAGGATTGGCCCAGCAAGAACAAGGGGTAGGTTGTTTATCCGTTCCTTTAAAGGTATCCATGTCATGGAGCTTTTGCAATCAAGAGAGAGGAGATCTTAGTTTTCGCAGTTAAATTATAAAAGAAATATAGATTTAAAAAAGTTTTTAGATTTTAGTTGTTGCATAACAGGTACCAATTTATGGGCATTGGGCATTGGGCTTTGGGCTTTGGGCATTGGGCTTTGAACTGGTTCCCCAGCCCTAATTTGAACATATATTAAGATTTCTATTGAATAAGTAACAACCCATAAACCTTTGTGAATCTTAAGATTTTCTTAAAATAACAAAGTTAGTATTATTCTTATGCATCCAACAGCACCATTATGCTGATGGTTAAAACACACTCAGTTGCAATGGGGTTCGTTATGAAATCTTCTACACTACGTCAGCTATGGTCTGTGATTGAGGAAACTCAAACCAGTATTCTTTTAAACTTTAGCGATACGGAACTCATCCAGCAGTTACTTAAGCAACTCCAAAATCAAAAACTCTTGACTGGAGAAGAACTGAGCACGATAAATGCTTACTTAAGTTCTAGAGTTCCCTTAATTCGGGACATTGCTTTAGCTCGTATGGCATAGCAGGCTCGTCTTTGCCTAAATCTCCGGTCTCAGCAATCGTGTTACATGAGCTACAGGTATTTCTGTAGCAAACCGATCGCTATCTCTGGTACTTCTAGATGGGGCAAGACTCCTGCATCTGCGATCGCATGAAATCCCCGAACCGCAGTAGAATTTAACTTAACCAAACGCTCTCCCAACTTGATACTTATAAATTGCGCTTCTTTTCCCCAGAAGACAACTGTTGGAACAGTTAGTTGTTGAATATACAAACTTAAGTCAAAGTATAAATCCCCGCGTAAAAATGCTAATGCGGCAAATTTAGCATTGGGCTGTTGTGCAGAAGCTAAGTAAGCCTGTACCATCTCTTGAGAAACACGTTGTGGATTTGCAAAAAGAAAACTTTGCAAAAAATTGCGTACAGCCAACTCATTTTCCGCACCCAAAATGTAAATCAGATGATCTAATAGAGGTGTATTGATGATTTGCAGGGGAAGCCTGCGCCCCGCACCTTCTCCAAAGTCATCAAATCCTGAAGGACATACCAAATACAGTGCTTTGAATAAAAAAGGTTGGGCAATGGCAAGACGTATCGTTAAAGCGGCTGTTAATGAAGATGCAACCACTGTCACGGGTGTGAAACAAGTTTGCCTGATAAACTCAGCTAAAATTGTCAGGTAATCTTTAACTTGATAATCCCGCACGGGATGAGCAGATTCACCCCAACCAATTAAGTCGGGTGCGAGTATTTGGTGTGTAGTTGCAAATGCCGGGTAAACTTTAGACCATTCATAGGCAGAAGCTCCACCACCAAAATTATGCAGAAAGACAAGGGTTGGTAAATCTTCTATCTCGGACGTTATCCAGGGTACAGCCGTTTGGGTGTAGTAAACCATAAACCCCAAGGATGTATTGATGACTTTTTGCCCAAAACCAGGGGGTTGAAATTGAAGCATAAATTAATACCGCATAATTCGTAATTTGTAATTCGTAATTTTGTAATTACAAATTCTTTCTAAATATTAAGCACGGTTTTCGGAATAGAAAAGACTCAGAGGGTAGTTTCTTGTAGTGGAAAACGTACCCTAGTATAACTTAATTAGGGAATAATTAATAGATAGAGTTAAAAGTAACGATTATGTCCTTAACCACCTCTGCCTGTTGTGCAGTTACCTTGAATCAACAACAGGAGCAAAATATTCACCATCACAAGCAATGCGCTGATGCTTTACCCAACAACAGCACATATACCTCAAAAACTTGCACTGTTACTGTTGTGGAAAATGGTCGAGTTACAGTCAAACCAGCACCAGCACAACCTCAAGAAGACTCCAGCCTTTAAAAGGTTACAAAAAATTCACTATACCGAGGCGCAGTACTTCTCGCGTGAAGTCACATGAGTATCCAATGGTAGCGTCAGCCAGAAATTTACCTGTGAGAGCATCTTTTGTGACTCCATAGCCCCCAAGAATCTCAATAGCTGTTTGGGCATTTTTAATCGCTACATCTACGGCAAAGGTTTTGGCGGCTGGTGCCTTAATTGTTGCTGCTAGTTGAGGATTGGTATCTGCTGTATGGGCTGCATCCCACACCATCAATCGCGCCGCTTGGGTATTCACCATCATATCAGCAAGTTTTAACGCAACTGCCTGATGCTGAATAATGGGACGTCCCCAACTGACACGATGCTTGGCATAATCTAAAGCATACTCGTAGATAGCGCGAGCCAAACCTACATAGGAAGCCGCTAGTCCGATAGCGACTTCAGGAAGTAACATGAGCAGTCTAGCTGCTTCTCCTTCATTGCCAATCAAATTTTCCACTGGAACTCGGACGTTATCTAACAAAATTTCGGCATGATGGGAGGGCTTCCAACCAATCATTTCCGTTCTTGTGCCAAATTTTAAACCGGGTGTATCTGCAGGAATGTAAAATATGGACAAACTTTCATGTAGTGGTTTGTCCAAAGCTGTACGAGTGATAATGAAATAGGCATCAGCGATACCAGCATTTGTCGTACTACTAGATAAGAGAATCGTGGAGTCAAATGGAGTCAATCAGAGTCTATATCTCTGACAATACGCTCCAAGCACTCACTAACACTAAGGTCTGAGTCAATTGCCAAAGCTTGTAGCTTTTTCCATACTGTAGGAGTAACGACTATCATATGTCTCTCCTTCATTTCATCATAAAAAACGGGTTGGTTTTTTATTCTCTTTTTTCCTTTTTTTGGTTGCATGATTTATTAGGTGCAGATATACTAATAAGATAGCAGACAGCAAGAAGGGAGGTGATAACTAATGCTGAAGAAAAAGAAAGGTTTCAGGATTGCAACTAAAAGCGTTAAATGTAAACTTGAGCGGAATGGGTTTGATTTAAATGAAACCAAGGCAGCTTTTAACGAGGTTGTACATTTTTACTTCGCACTAGTTAACACTCATCCGTCAGGTGTCAACATACCTGTTGCGGAAGATGGGGGATGGAGATATTATGAAAAGTTAACGATAGGGTCGAAGACTGTATATCCATTCCCCTTTAACGGATTTCCTGTGCAATTTCGTCGTGCTGCTATCAGAAAAGCTATTGGTGCTTGGCAGTCCTGGAATAGCAACTACCAGAAGTGGTTGAATCGTCCCAATCAGCAAAAACATCATAGACCGCCACTACAGCCTCGTTCTTTCAACTTCTCTCCTAGCTTTGATGCTGGGGTATGGAAAGAGGACACTAATGAAGATTTCTTCCCATTGAGAATGTATGTATCACCATCCCGTTGAGCAAAGGTTTTCATCCCAATTGAAGGATCTGGTATGGGACAAAACAAATCTGAAGTCGCTACGTTTGGTTCACTTTCTGCAGCGCTGAATAAATGAGGTTCTCCAGATTGTACAAAAGATAGTATTCGCTTTTGCTGTTCGCTGGTTGCAGCTCTTGTGACAAAGAGGGACATAGCCGCAGTGAGGTTGAAGTAGCTAGAGGCAATGCTAACGTCTTCAGCACCTATTTCTTCTAACACTAATGCCAAGTCTACGCATTTTCTACCCATACCGCCGTATTCTTGGGGTAGGAGTAAAGATGTAAATCCTAGATCGAATCCCTTCTGGAACACTCGTTTACACAAATCCCAAGGTTCAATGGAGCGATCGCTAGACTCGTCGATTATCCGGACAATAGGTTTGACCTCGGTTTGAGCAAAGTCGCGTGCTGTTGACTGCAAGATCTGCTGTTCTTGTGTCAGGGTGAAGTCAATCATGATTTATCCTCAAAGAATATAAGGTGTCAGTCGTCAGAATTCAGCTTTATGTTAAACGACTGGCGGATGAATAAAGGGGTTTAAAACCCCACCGTCACTTGCGGTGTCTACATTTGGTTGGGGAAGACTAAGATCCAAATGATTCTGATTCCTGAATTCTGACGAATTATTCTTCTTCAATGAAAAATATACAATCTCGTTGCCTGTTTGGTTATTGTTCAATAAGTATAAAATTTAACTAGTATTTTAAGCGTAATACATTTTTTGATTTGCTTAAGAAGTAAAAATATGATTTGGTAAGGCTTTCAGCTTAAAAAGACATGATGCCTAATAATTGATTTTTGGGATATATTAGACTATTTTTGGATAAAAGTGACAAATGAGTCTAATATGTACCTATCACCTAAAGAAGCAAGCGAAAGATATAATATCCATCCTAAAACCCTGAGTCGTATGGCGGACAAAGGGATAATAGAATGCATGACAATGCCCGGTAGCAATCACCGAAGATATAACGCGAATTCAATTGAAAAACATCTTCAGTTACCGGGAAATAAAAAGACCGTATTGTATGCACGAGTTTCTACCCAAAGCCAAAAAGATGATTTACAAGCACAATTATTGTATCTCCAAGAAAAATACCCTGGCAATGAGTGTATCAGTGAAATAGGCTCTGGATTAAATTTTCAGCGAAAAAAATTCTTAGGCTTAATAGAACGAGTTTTATTAAAGCAAGTCTCCTTAATCGTTGTAGCAACAACCATAGACTAGTTAGATTTGGCTTTGATTTTTTTGAATGGCTGTGCAATCTTCATGATTGTGAAATTGTAGTACTTAGCAAGGTAAAACTAAGTCCTCATGATGAATTGATGCAAGACTTCATGTCCATAATGCATTGTTTTAGCAGCCAATTATATTTTCTGCGGCGCTATGAAAAAAAAGTAGAGCAGGATTATCAAAATAGTCTTGCCAAACTAGACAAATAGTAATATATTGGACAGACGAGCTTTGGAGGTCGAGCAAAGTTATGGCATTAAAAAAACAGAAAGGGAAACGTATAGAGACAAAAACTCTACGAGCTAAGTTAATTCGGGATGGCATTGATTTAAACGAAACAGTTCAAGTTTACAGAGATGGTGTGGCTTTTTACATTCAAGTGATTAACCAACATCCTGAATATGTGGATCTTGCTCAAGCCCAGATGCGACAGGCTTATGAAGAATTAACTTTAGGTGAAAATGCCAAATATCCCTTTCTGTATCAGGATATGCCACGAGACTTGCGATGGGATGTAATTAGTACGGCTTGCGGTCATTATAAGTCGTGGCGTTCTAACTACAAAAACTGGGAGGTAAGTGAGGCGAAACGGTTAGCTCGTTCTCTCAAAAAGAATAAGAAACACAGTCCTCACAAACCACCACTACTACCCACAGAAGTGTTTGATAGTCCAACCTATTACAAATACAGTATGTTTAAGGATGACACTGGCAACTCTGTCATTCTGAAAATTAGAAAGAATCACAATTGGGCATGGGTAAGATTTAATTATTCAGCTTATTTGTTTGATGCTGCATGGGGAAAAGGTTGTCCAACCATTATTGTTAAAAAAGATGGTTCTTGTTGGATAAATTGGACTTTAGAAAGATATCATGACGCAACTGGAGGATTAAAAGCATTACAAAACGAGCGAGTCTGCTCGGTTGATATTGATTTAGATGGCGACACAATTTGCATTCTTTCAATTTTAGAACCCGACGTTAACTCAGAAGTACAAGAGGTAGCGAGACACTTCATAAAAGGACACGCTTCTCATGTCAGACGTAGGAAGAGGGCGATAGGGAAGATTGCAAAAAAGATGAATCAAACAGGTATTGTTGGGAAAGGGTTTGGTTGTACTATTTGGTCAAAAATTACTAACCGAGAAAAAAGTGAGGGTTATAGGATTGCATCCCAGATTGCAGAGTTTGCCAACAAGCATCATTGCCGAGTGATAGTGTTTGAACACTTAGGCAATCTACGCCCTCAAAGAGGTAAATATTCTGCTAGGTCAAACCAAAAACGTGCATACTGGTTGAAGTCTAAAATAGTTGATAATACTAGTCATATTGCTAGAACAAAATTCAATATTTTAACTTCCAAAGTTTCACCAAAAAATACTTCAAAGTTTTCTGCTGTTGATAATAGTGCATTAATTAGGACATCAGAGCATCAATTAGCAGACTTGCTAGCCAATAATGAGAGAATATGGCTATCAAGATACAATAACGAGAAGTATACCCCAGGATTGCACGCTATTGCCCAGAACGGATACTGGATTCATTCGGGATTGAACGCCGCTAGAAATATAGGAATGAGGTTCTATCAGCGATCTAAACCCGACGCCAAGTTTGTTATTTCAAAAAGCTTAAGCAGTCATGTTTAAGTTGGCGTACTAGCTATACGCTTTTACGTCAGTCCCATGTGTAGAGGGATGACAATCACCTACCCTTTAAGTAGCTGCTACCATTGCGGTATGCCAATTTTAATAGACGAGTGGTTTTCTAGTAAAACAATGCTCTAGCTACCTGTATAGAGGTGATGCAAAAATGTAAAGAAATATGGGTTGTCCAATTAATCCCGACTTTCTACTACACATAACAAAGCTAATAGTAATTTGAAAAAAAGATGTCAAAATTGTATATAAAAAAGTCATTTTTTTAATACCCCTATGGGGACTTAAACATTTTTAGATTAGGGGTTATTCTAGCAAGCGTGTTACCAGGGGCAAGTAGTACAAAATCTCAGTTTGTAGTATAACAGAACATGGCTAAAATCTTTATTCTTTCGTTCCACCCTTGTGATAACTTTAGGCAGATGAGCGCAAGCTAGGTCTAGATGATTTCATAGGAAACAATATCTGAAAAGTATATATAGCAATACTTTCAGTCTATCTTTCCCCTCATAACACGCTTGAAGCGAATAACCCCAAATCAGTAGGATTTCTAGGACACATTAACTTTTTGTGACAGTTTTCAAGTTCTTCCTCTAATGATTGGCTGATATGTCATCATTAAAGATGAGAATTAATTCGGTGATTGTGTTTGTTCCTTATATTGATAGGTTTTTCCCTTTTGGTATCTGCAACCTTCTCTCCGAAATCTAAATCTCTACAGCTTATGATTTTGGAGACAATTTATGTCAGTTTATGTAGGTAACCTCTCCTATGAAGTTACAGAAGATGCTATAAATACTGTTTTTAGAGAATATGGTACTGTAAAGCGGATTCAGCTACCTACTGACCGTGAAACAGGTCGTGTACGCGGCTTTGGTTTTGTGGAAATGGGTACAGATGCTGAAGAAGCTGCTGCCATTGATGGTCTTGATGGTGCTGAGTGGATGGGTCGTGACCTGAAAGTCAGTAAAGCAAAGCCTAAGGAAGATAGAGGTTCGTTTGGTGGTAACCGGGGAGGATACGGCGGCTCCCGTAATCGCTACTAAGCTTTGAAACAAAAATCTCGGAGTCTTAGGGATGAGGGCTTCTCTAAAGAGCACATCGACTCCTGACTTCTATATAGGGGTTATGTGCAGGCAGATAAGACTGGTTCATCATGTTTTTAACGTAACTTTCTGCTCTACTGCTCATTTCACCCCGTTACCAAAAATAAGACCCGACATGAGCCGTGGGTGGTATCAAATAGTTGAACTCGAACCGCAGATAAAATTGCCCTTTGGCAGAATTAACTAAAGCAAGGCTAAGTCATGACACAGGAAAAATCATTAGCAAATGAGGGAGACCAAACTCTTCACTCCAGCACCGAGGGGCTCGAGGCGGCTCAGGCTAAACAAGCCGGGGCTAAGTTCGAGTGGCATTTCGGTCGGGTTACCCGCTTAGGGAACTTCGAGATTGCCGGAGGCAGAGAAGTGTCGATTATCTGGGAGGAGGGAGGCGTCACCTCGCAGGTGGGTGACATCACCGACGAGCAGTGGGAAATTTTCAAGCTGGCGTTTTTGAGTACGGGTCGGATCGCTGTCCTGAGCGACTACGAAAAGGAAGGTTGGATGCACGACTACCGCTTTCTAGAAGCCATGCGGTAGCCATAGAATGTCTTGGGCGAACCAACCCTGCGGCAAATCTGCCGACTAATCTGGGCTACAAGTATCATTCTTGGAACAGAAAACCGGGTTTCGGCGTATTACATGACTACTACAGATATGGGTCATGTGCTGATATGACCAGACCCAAAAGTTGTCAGGGTCTGGTCATATCAGGCAAACTTTTCCTTTAAGTGACACTCAAGACTTCTGCTGCTAAGCAGGAGCGAACGTACAGTAGCTTTGCATTAGTCGCATCTTTCTTTACAATCTTAAAACCTTTGGCTACAGTCCATTCTAAACGCTGAGATTGTTAGTGGACTTGACAAAATGACACTTGTTATTCTCGCAAAAAATTCATTTTTATTGAGAATGAAAGACGAACGAATCAGGGTTAGAAAAAACGTGAGTGATTACTCTCGTAAATGTTGAGAAAGATACGGACAATGCATAGCTTGCCAAGGGGGGATGAAAGGGGGATTCTGGCAGTTAACCAATTAAAGGTTATTAAAGAATATTAATTTTTTAATCAATAACTATAAAAATGATGATTTCCTCACAAGTTCCTCACAATTATCTCCTAAGTTTGAACTTAGAGCGGAAAATTGTTGCAATTTATACTGCTTATCAACTGTAAAGAAAAAGGTTGGTAATGAGGATGCTGCAAGCAAGAAAGCCTTTTTGGCATGAAATTACAAAGAATATTGATTCTGGCGATCGAGGCTCTGGTAGAAAATTGATATCCAGTATAAAACAAGCGTAGAACTACGCTTGTTATTTACAAAAACATAAGATATGCAGCTTGGCGCAAAGTCTGAAAGAAAAGCTTTGCGACGACTGCGCCTTGCTATGAGACTTGTTCAAGAATCCGTTACTTTGGCTAACTCACCTTAAATGTACGAACGCTGGCTTGTAATTGCTGGGAAATTTCTACTGTCTTTTGCAAAGATGAAGAAACTTGACGAGAAGAATTGCTCGTCATTTGTGATACTTTGGCAATTTCTTGCATCAAACTTGAGACTTCTTTGGAAGTTTGTACCTGAGAGACTGTCGCTGTAGAAATGGAAGATACCAATCGATCGATTTGGCGACAGACATCTAAAATATGGTTCAAACTCTGTTTGGTATTTTGAACCAGACGAGTTCCTTCAATGACTTGTGTTGTCCCTAACTCCATAGCTCTGACAACTTGATTGGTTTCACGCTGGATATTAGTCACAATTTGTTCTATTTCGGAAGTCGCAGCACTACATTGCGCTGCTAATAAGGCGACTTCTTCCGCAATAACGGCAAAACCGTGAGCATCTTCACCGGCACGGTTCGCTTCAATACCAGTGTTAATGGCTAGCAAGTTAGTTTGCATCGCTATTTGGTTGATTAATCCCACTACACGGGAGATTTGTTGTGAAGATTCACCCAGTCTTTTAACTTTTGTGGCAGTTTCTCCGACAGTGTCTCGCAAGGACATAATATTTTCTACTGTCAAATCCATTGCTGTACCACCAGTTTCAGCAGCATGATAGGCAGTCCGAGCAACCTCTGCGGCTTGTTTGGCGCTTTTTGATACGGTTGTGATGGAAAGCTTCATTTGATCGATAGCGTCTAGGGTACGGCTAATTCCTTGGGTTTGTGTGAGCGACTGCGTTGCTAATTGATTCATGGCTCCGGAGTTCTCTGCGATCGCAGTATTAACTTCACTTGCAGCCACTTTCACTTGAATCACAATTTCTCGCAAATTCTCCAGTATAGAGTTAAAAAAGTCAGCGACAGTACCAATTTCCCCAGAGGTAACGTCAGCACGTACAGTCAGATCGCCTCTGGATGCAGATTCTACATCGTCTATAAGTTTTAGCAATTGTAGTTGCAGCCTTTCTTTTTGTTGGCGTTGTTCTATAGAAACTTGTTCTGCTGCCAAACGTCCTTTTTCTGCCTGCTCTAAAAGATGAGTTCTCTCCAACGCTAAACCTACAATTCTTGCAAATTGGTCAAACAAATCCACTTCACATTGCTGCCACAAGCGAGAGCGGGAACATTGATGGGCAATTAACAAACCAAGCAATTTTCCACCCAATAGAATGGGGGCTACTAAATTAGCTTTCACCTCGAATGCTTCAAGTTGCTGAATGTAACATTTCGATAAATTGGCTTGATAAATATTGCCGATCGCAACAACACGCCCTTGTCGGTACTTTTCGATATATTCTTTCAAACAAGGGTCTTGAATATCTGTCCCCAGAGAGCAAGACCAACTACCACCAACTGATTCTGCAATAATACTTCCTTGAGAATTGTCATCTATCTTATAAATAAGAGTTCTATCTACCTTTAAGGCTTTACGGATACTTTGAACCGCAAACGTGTAGATTTCTTGTGAGTTATGAGTTTTAGACAGGTGAATAGCAAGGTCTTTCAGTGTTTGTGTCACTTCTAACAAATTGACTCTTTCTAAAGTCAATCCGACTTGAATTGCCAACTGCTTTAAAAAAGTAATTTCGTAAGGTTGCCATAAGTGATATTTTTGACAATGGTGGGCAATTAAAAATCCAAAAACGCGATCGTCTTTGATAATTGGTGTGACTAGATTTGCTTTTACTTGCAATCGTTGTAACAACTTAAGGTGTTCGGGTGAAAACCCTGCTTCTAAAACATTATTAGTAGCTAATACACGACCCGCACTATAAGCTTCTATGATTTCTCGATCGATACAACCATCTTCAACGAGCTCGTGTAAGGCAATCGGAAATCCTAAATCCACTGACTCAGCTATAACTTTTCCGCTTCCTTCAGCATTAAATTGATAAATTGTAACTCGGTCTGCTTTAAGAGCAATTCTTGCTTCTTTAACTGTTGTGTTGAACAATTCTTCAGAGTCTAATGACTGACGAATTGAAAGCAATACATCTGTAAAAACCTTTAAGCGCTCGGCTTCCAGAGTTTGTTCTTGCAGTAGCTGTTGCAATTGGTCTGCCATTTGATTAATGTTAGACCCTAAGATGGCAAATTCATCTTCACCTTCAACAGCAATTCGGGTATCAAGTTTTCCCTGTCCTAATTTCTTAATAGCTGTAGTAGTCGTTACAATTGGATATACTAAACGGTTAGCAAAAAGTGCTGCAAGTAAACCAACAATTAATGCCGTGACTAATGTTCCAATTTGTAAGACTAGCAGTAAATTTCTTTGTGTGGATAAAGCTGTTGCTGTATCTGTAATTAAAACAAGTTGCCATTTCAAATCTGGCAAATTCTCTAATTTTTGATTGGGTATATAAGTTACGATATCCTCAACATTCTCTTGTTTATTAAAGAAAATTGAAGTTGTCACTTTTTCGTTCAAAGAAAATTGTTTCCAATTAGGAACTTTATCTTTTGCATTTTTCCCTATATGCTCTCCATCTCTACATAAGAAAATTCTGCCAGAAGGCTCTATTAAATTATAATCATCCTGACTGCTTTGTGGTTTAAAGACAACAGATTCTAAAGCTTTTAGAGGTATAATTGCTCGAATAACATGAATAATTTCTCCTGTATTATTATTTTTGAGAGGCAATGCTAAATAGATTTTGCCCAATTCTGCATTTTGTGTTTCTGAAGGCAGGCTAATGTGAGGCGATCGCGTTTTGAGGACTGTTTGAAAATATTCCTCATTTTTTTGATTGGCAACAAACTGACCTTTTGATGTGGCGATCGCATTCCCATTGATATCTAGTATGGCAATACTTTCATAGCTTTTTTCAACGTCTAGATAGTGATTCAGTTTGGTTTCTACATCCTTGGGGTTTATACTTTTATTGAATTTACTATTTGATAGAGGTATTAGCTTAGAGATGAGTAGAAGGTCTTCATAACGCCTTATCATAAATGTGTTGACACTATCTGCTAGCAATATAGCTTTATCTTGCTTGTTATTAGATACTTCTTTTGTTGTTGATTGATGAACCATTTGGTAAGTCAACATTCCAATGATGAAAACTGGCAAAGTACCGATAGCAAAAGCAAAAGCCATGGCTTTTGTTCTTAAACTTGTACGCGGGAGCCAAGAAGTAAAACGACTTGTGTGAATGTCTCGCCTGTTAGTCTGCACAGAATTGTTGTCCTCTAACGATACAACCAATTTTGGCTTTTGCTCTTCAAGATTCTTAGCTGTGATATTTTTCTGAGAACCAATCATCTTAAGCATGTAGCAATCCTTGGAGAATAATGTAATTGAATGAGAAAATATGAGGGTTTTGACTAGTAGATGCTATTTGTTGATGACTGTATGGACAATAAAAGCGATCGGTTGCAGGTTTCAGATGTTGGTCACATTCCCACTTGCTTGCTGAGAATGCCTTTGCCTTGACTCCTTAGTTTGCCCTCGTATATTCAGCTAGTTACACGAGACATAGCCTTACACGCTGCATTCCCAAGTGCAAAGAAAGGAGAAGTCACGGGCTGACCAACTTATCTGTCATACGGAGGATGTTTTTAAAGTTGGAATATGGGATTCTGTAGATAGAATAGTAATCAAATACTTTGGTGACAGTTCTTCAGTCTATCTAAGTATGAGTCGTAAGTTCATTGACACATCAGCTTTCCCTACATCTCTCAAATGGAAAGCAAGTGCTATGTATTGTTCGTATTTCACTCAAAAAGCTGCCACGTTCTTGCTGGGCTTGCTTAATAACAATAATTATCATAATTAAGACGGAGAACTTCACTCGAGATAGGGCAAAATGCGGAACATAGATAATTGTATAAAAAGAAAGTGAGGAAATTATGAGGTTGAAACTTTAGCAACACCCTGTTTAACTCCACTTAAGTATGTTAGCGATTAGGTATGAAAGCGTTAAAGGGTCAAATGGTTTAGCAATCACCCCCGCAACCCCCAGCTTGGTAAATCTCTCTAAATCAACCTTCTGGACTTTAGCAGTCAGTAAAATCACAGGTATTTTTTTGGTTACCACATGACTTTGTAATTTTTCCAAGAGTGCTAAACCATCTATATCTGGCATCATTACATCCAGTAAGATAGCATCAGGTTGTTCGGTTTCTGCTTTTTTCAATCCGTCAATACCAGATGAAGCTGTCAGCACTTGCCAACGTCCTATTTTTTCCAGGCTAGCCCCAATGACAGTACACAGGTTTTTTTCGTCATCAATAATCAAAATGCGCTTCGTTGTCATAAAGATAAACTTAGTTCTGGGATAGTTTAGGAATGGTAAAGTAAAAAATGCTACCTTTACCTAAGACACTTTCTGCCCAAATTTTACCACCATGCTGCTGTACGATACCGCGACAGATAGCTAGCCCTAAACCAGTTCCTCCTTTTTGGCGGGAGTCGCTAGCATCAAGCTGTTGAAACCTTTCAAAAATAACCTCTAGCTTATCTTGAGGAATACCCCGCCCCCAATCTTGAACTTTAAACAAAACGCAGTCTGGTAAATCTTCAGCACTTAGGATAACTTGACTGTTTGGCAAGGAAAATTTAATCGCATTGGCAACCAAATTGATCAGAGTTTGAAGGATTTGGTCTGGATCTGCCCAGATCTGTATAGAAGCAGGCAAGATAGAGACGGTAATATGGCTTTCTATGGCTAGAGGTTGTAAAGTTTTTACGGACTGTTGCATGAGTGCGCCAGCATCACACTGCTGTTTGACTAAAATGGCTGTGTTGGATTCCAGGCGTTCTAAATCCAGAATGTCATCAACCAACCTAACTAAACGTTCTGTATCGCTAGTGGCAATAACTAGCATTTGTTGGGCAATTTCTGGTTGCTCGTTAAAAACCCCAGCCGCAAGAAGCCCTAAAGAACCGCGAATTGATGCAAGAGGCGTGCGAAGTTCGTGGCTGACAATTGAGATAAACTCATTTTTCATTTTCTCAATTGCTCGACATTCTGTGATATCTTCTATTGTGCCAACATGACCTAAAAGTTCACCTAACTCGGCAATTATTGGGACTGACTTCATTTGGCAAAATCGTATCGTTCCATCTCCATGAAGAGCACGAAACTCACAGGAAAATTTTTGAGGTAGTGCTATTGCAATTTTCCACTGAGGTACGATATTATCTAAGTCCTCAGGATGAATAAACTGCATCCAGCCATCACCCAAGGCTTCCTCTAATGTGAAGCCACCGATTGACTGACAGCAGGGGTTGGAGTAAATATTTTTTCCTTGGGGATCGGCTTTGAAAATACCTACAGGCGCAAACTCGCAGAGAGAACGAAACAAGTTTTCACTACGCCGTAAGGCAATTTCTACTCGTTCACGTCCGTAAAGTTCTGCTTGTAGTTGTTGATAAAGTTTTTGTAAAGTTGCTTGAGAAGTTTCAAGTTCGTAAGTTCGTTGTTGAACGCGCATTTCTAATTCTTCATTAAGTTGCTGAAGGGTGGCTTCTACTTGTTTGCGATCGCTAATATCCTGTGCAATTCCCACCAAACACTGAACTTCTCCAAGCTCATCTTTAATTGTATACGCCCGGTCTTGAATCCACCGTACCGTTCCATCAGGAAGGACGATCCGATACTCTCGCTCCAAATCTCCTTCAAGAATTTGGTTAGAAAACATCTCTTTCACAGACTCGCGTTCTTCAGGATGAATGCTATCGATCCATTCTTGACTATTGGCATATAAGCTTTCGCTCTGGCGTCCCCAGATTTTTTCGTATGCGGAACTAACATATAAGACTTGGGAATTTGTTGCATTTGCAATCCAAAAAACATCTTGGATAGTTTCCGCTAGCAGTCGAAACCTCTCCTCACTTTCTTTCAGTGCTAGTTCTGCTTGCTTTCGCTCGGTAATCTCCATAACAGTTCCCAGCATTCGCACTGCTTGTGCTTCATTGTTATAGATACATTTTCCCTTTGATTCCATCCAATGGATACTACCGTCCGGCCAAATAACACGAAATTCTTGATGAAAATTATACCCGAAAGTACAAGCTTGATACGAAGCTAAAGTTACCTTTTCTCGGTCGTCCGGATGGATACAATCCATAACAGCATCGTAAGTTCCCAGAAAAGTTCCAGGTGACAACCCAAACAGTCGTTCGTGACCGATTGACCAAATAACACCGTCAGTCAGCAAATTCCAGTCCCAAATGCCCATATTAGCTGATTCTAGAGCTAGAGTAAGTTGTTGATTAATTTTCTCTAATTCCGTACACTTGCACATAAATTAGTCATTTATTATTTGTTATTTCTTCGTTCCAAACGATTAAAGATACGAGTAATGAATTCATGTTCTATAATTGGTTTCTGTACGTAATCATCTGCACCTACTGTATAAACTTTATGCATTACTTTTGCCTCTGAATGTACGGAAAGAAATAATATGGGTAACAAACTCCAACGGCTGTCGTTACGTACCGCCTGACATAGATCAATACCGTTAAAACCTGGCATTTCTATATCTAAAATAAGTAAGTCTGGATTTATCGCTTCTAATATTTGCCAAAATTCTTCAGGAGATTGTAGGGTAGTGACTTGCAGTTTCCAAGGCAATAGCAATGTTTTGATACGATAAAGTATTAAGGGGTCATCATCTACAACCATGACTTTTGCTTTGCTATCAGGAGATTGATTAACAACTTTTGTAATTTGGGAAAGCACTTCATCGACAGGTGTATTTTTATGTAAAAAAGTATATGCTCCGAGACGCGCAACTTCTACACGATAATACAGTTGATCTAATGTAGTAAAAATTATAACGGGAAGTTTGGGTTTGTCTTTTATAAGCTGAGCTAGAAACTTTAAGCTATTATTATAACTCTTACCGATAGCAATATCCAGCAAAACAACATTGGGAGGGCGCGAAGCAATTATACTTTTTGCCACTGTAAGATTTGTAGCGACATCTACCTGCAAACTATGGTTAGCTGCTTCTTGTTTAATACGTTCAGTAAGGATGGTTTCGCAATCAATAATGAGTAATCTTGTTGATGGTAATTGAGGAAGAACAGACGTTATAGGTAGATATTTCGGTTGCTGTAAGGTTTCTTTTAGGCATATTGTTAATTTTTCCAATCTATTTAATAATAAAGCTGTATGTTGTCTCCAGTTTGCCAAAGTTTGTAACAAAAATTCGGCTTCTCGAGCTACTTTAGAACCCATTGGTAAACCATAATTCTCAAAAGAGCTTGCTAGATGATGAGCTTCTATCTGTGCCTCTTGAAGTAATTGGCTGTCTGGTATTCCAATAGATAAATGTGTAAGTACTTTCTCAAATAATTCCAATCTTTCTTCTAAAGAAACTGGTAACTCTTCTAGTATGTTCGATAAGCTACTTAATTCTTCTATTTTCACTTCTTGATTTTTTTTAAATTTAATATTTTGATATAAATAAAGCGTTGAGGGATTGGGGTTTGATGCCCGCAAATTTTTTATGACTTGCAACAACTATTTTGTTGGAGAGTTCTCCTGTCCTTCTTCATCACAGATTTGCTCTTTTAATGTTTTTTTCAACGATGTTGTTAATTTTTTCAATCTATTTAATAGTAAAGCTACATTTTCCTTCCAAGTTATTAAAATTTGCAATAGAAATTCGATTTCTCGAGCTACTTTAGAACCCAATGACAAACCATAACTTCCTAAGGAGCCAGCCAAACAATGAGCTTCTGCTTGTGCTTTTCTCAGTAAATGAATGTCTGGAGTTCCGGTTGATAAATTGCTTAATGCTAAATCGAATAAATCAAATCGTTCTTTGAGAAAATTCTCTCTAAAATCTTCCCAAGCCTTTGTCATTATAGTCAAGACTTCTGCTTCAATAGTAGAGGAAGATGAGGGAAATACCGACGACAACGCAGAAGAAGTTTCTCCCCTACTCATTTGCTCCCCGGCTTCCTCATTCTCTTTTCTTAACCGATATCCTACTCCGTAAACTGTTTCAATCAAATCTGCGGTCATTCCTGCTGCTTTTAGTTTTTGTCGCAAACCTTTAATTTGGGTTGTGACAGCCTCCTCTCCAGGAGATTCTGAGGATTGCCAAATACTGTTGAGTAATTCATGACGGCTGAAGATTTTATCTGGATTGCGTAGAAAAATTTCTAATAAACCATATTCTTTAGGTGTAAGGTGCAAGCGCTTTTTCTTATAGGACACTTCTTTTGTATTCATATCCAACTGTAAATGTTCCCAAGCGAATACCATTGGGAAAATGTCTCTTCCCCGCCGCAGTAACGCTCGAACTCGAGCAATTAATTCTGGTAATTCGCAGGGTTTGACAACATACTCGTCTGCTCCTGCTTCTAATCCCCTAACGCGATCGCTCGTGCTGTCTTTGGCAGTTATCATCATAATGGGCAGTTGAAAGCCTTCTTGGCGAAGTTGGGTGCAAACGCTAATTCCGTCTAATCCAGGAAGCATCACATCTAGTAAAATGAGGTCGTAGTTAAACGCTCTCACCAACTCCAGCGCTGTTTGACCATCTTTGACTGTCTCGGTTTGGTAGTTGTAGCTTTCTAATGCTTTTGATAAGAACGAAGCACTGTGCTCATTATCCTCTACCAAAAGAATCTTCATGAGTACCTCACGCAAGTGTAAAAACTATTTAGCTAAAAAAGGAAACATTTCTGGGGAGAGATCTCAGGCGCAGTTAAGATATCTCAGCAACAAGCAGCAATGTTTGTGGCAAAAATGAAAATAATTCTTTTCCAATTGAAGTTTGTGAAGCTTAATACCATTTCCATATGAAGATGCATAGAAACAACCCCACCGCCTCCTAACCTCCCCTTACTAAGGGGAGGTTAGGAGGGGTAAAAAGTATGTGTAGCTTCATCAAAAATTGGTGTACAGCAAATTTCAACTTGATGAGGTACAAAAATTACCCCCCTCTGTCCCCCCTGACCAAGGGAGCATGAAAGGGGGGTGTACCTCATGAGACTGAGAAAGGCCATAACATCCATTGCAATCAGGAAGAGAAAAATTTTTTTTATAAGAATATGTATACTGAAATCCAGAGTTAACTGTCTGGGAAAAGGCACTTCATCCATGTTTTTGACTAAATTAATCGTATTTTTTTGTATTGTCACCCTGGATAATTTATAGATAGCAAACTTTTGTCACGATGGCAAAGTCGTTCAAGTTAGAATCTTAGATTATAATCCAACACTATGTCTAGGATACTACGAATTTTCAGAGGATTTCTACAGAATTTTTCTCAATTTTCTTCAAAGTAGTCATAATACAATAGAAAAAATCTTGCCAGAGTGCGAAGGTCTGGTTAAAAATAACGTTGGTCAACTATATCAAAATTTTATGTTTTCCCCTAATATAGCTCAGGAGCGACAAACTGCTATTCAAGGTATCTACGAAGTCTGTATTGGCATTCAAGAACCAATTTCTGCCATTCAGTATTGGGAACAATTCGGCTATCGTATTGGTCAGCAAGGGGAACTATCCGCAGATAGAGCATACCAACTGTACGGCGTCAATTCATCCTTAAACTCAATTCGTCTCTACCACCAAAATGCAGATCATGGGTTGATCCGCTTAATGATTTGGCAAAACCCCACTTCGGAAGGATTAAAGATGGGGTCTATGAAAGTCAAGGGAAATCGTTGGGCTACTACCCTAACTGCCGATGTACTCAATATTTTAAATCATATAGAAGATGCAAAAGCAGCAGGCTGGGCTATCTGGTATACCTACCCTCGTTGGGAAATCATTTACAATAAGGAGAGAAAAAGCCGTCCTTTTATTGAACCTGCCGTCGGTGTACGCGAAATGCTTCTGTTACAGCCTCTGACACGACAAGTTTTATTTGAGAGGTTTGGTTACACCGTACCGAATTATGGAGTTATTAACGAAAGTTCTGCTTTAAAAACCAGCCAGTTTACTCATATGGGTATGGTGATTCAAGATGACTCTAAAGAAACTTTAAAATTTTATGATGAGGTTTTGGGTCTGCTGCGAGTACGTGATGATGTGGAGACTAGTTATGAATCTTCCCTAGCAGGACGAGAAATTTTTGACCTCCAACCAAAGGAGAAGTTTTATGTCACAGCTTTTGACGATCCCCGTTCTTCAAAAACAGATTTGTCTGCGGCTCGTTCTGGTAGACTTTACATCATTCGCTTTCCCAATTCTGTCAAATTAGATGCCCGTTTTGAATTTGCACAACCGGGGTGTTTGGGAATGTGTTTGTATACTTACCAAGTCACGGGGCTGAATGCCTACTGCGATCGCATCAAAGCAAGCCCAGTACAAAAATATACAACTTTAGTCGCCAATGAATTTGGGGAAATGAGTTTTTCCTTCGTTTCGCCAGATGGTTACTTTTGGACGTTGTTAGAACCCTAAAAGAATTGTTACAAAGGTTAAACAAGCTTATTAATTTGAAATCGGGGAATTCTGACAATGCCCAGTTATCAAACTAGAAAGTATTGGTTAGCCTTGGTGTTGCTTGGCATTGCCTCTGCAACACTACTTGTGTTTGCCACAACAGCCTTAAGTATTTACATTTACGGCAATCTCAATAATATTGTCAAGGCTGATGCAGCGATAGTACTGGGAGCAGCAGTTTGGGGAGAACAACCATCCCCAGTGTTTCGCGAAAGAATTAATCACGCCATCAATCTTTATAAACGAGGAACAGTTCGTAACATCATCTTTACTGGAGGTGTAGGTGCGGAAAAAGCACTCGCCGAAGCGATCGTTGGTAAACGCTATGCTATGGACAGGGGAGTCAAAGAAGCGGACATTCTGATTGAGACAGAATCTTACACAACTTATCAAAACTTAAAAAATGCCCGAGAAGTTGCTTCCAAGAAGAAATTGAGAAAATTTCTAATTGTCAGTGACCCCTTGCATCTTAAACGGGCGGTATTAATGGCGCAAGACATGGGAATGGAAGCATATCCATCCCCAACACCTACCACCCGCTACCGCAGTTTCAAAAGTCAATTTGAGTTTTTGATGAGAGAAACTTACTTTTATTTCGTCTACCTCGTGTTAAAGTTTTAACCCTCTACGTCACTGGTCACTGGTAATGGAAACCTTTCTCCAGCCAAATAAGCATCAAAGTGCTTTTGAAAGTAAAGCCAAGAAGTCATATCTTCCCCATCCATGAAAGCCTTGGGCGCATTCCTATACAAAGGAACGCGTTCCTCAATCTCATTTTGAAGTAATTGTGGCAATCCTCTAAAGCCGTCAACTTTGCTGCCATAGGCACTATAAATAAGATGACCGGGGCTAGCACCCATCTTCATCCAAGGAAGCCACTGACCAATCCTGTCCCAACTGAGTTTTAGTTCAGTGACAGATGCAACTTCAGGGTTTAATAAATCTACAGTTGGCACTGTTAATTTAAACAACTCTGCAGCTTGATAAGTGGTAAAAGGACTATAGGCTGCAAATTTAGGATTTCCCCCCAATGGGTTGGGGTAGACAGGAAAAATATCAAATACAAAAGTTGTGCTGTCTCCCTCAACAGGTGCGGGAAACTTGCCTTTGAAATGACCTTGCACTGGATTATTGGCAACGTGCATTACCGAAACAGTTTCCCCCGTCCAAGGATTATCCCATTTGTGTAAAATTTCGCCAGTTTCTGGGTTAAGGTAATAAGTCAATTCGCGAGAGGTAAAATCCCAACAACCTTCTTCTGTGGGTATGCACCTGCTGACACTCATGCCCACCATTTTAAATAAAAGTTTTTTCTTCTCTCCTGGAACAAAAGCGTAAATGTTTCCCTTCCAAGCAAGAAAGGTAGATTCGTTGGGATTTAGAGACGAACGAGTTTTTACCCAGTGCTGGGCATCAAATTCTTTGATTTCAGCAACCATTGATTAACCGTTATTTTTGTGATATTTAGCTCTGCTGAGCAAGTCTGACTGGTAAAGGAGGCGGAGCCTCTAGTCAGGCATTCCCAGGCGGAGCCTGGGAACGAGGTGATGAGTCGCTAGCTTTATACTTTAACAAACCAGCGTTGTCGATACATGGCGTAAGCAACTGCTAACCATAATAGAACAGTCATGATGGCGAACAAGAAAGAACCATTGACTGTACCCGTCCAGGAGGCAAAAAGATTTTGATAAATCCACTCGTAAGTACTTAGCGCCTTCTCTCCAGCACCAATTTTGGTTCTTACTAATATTTTAATTAACAGTATTGAAGCGACAAAGATTGAAATAGCGTTTAATCCCATCACTTCAAAAGGTTTGCTCCAACGCCGTATCCGTCTTACTTCAATCAATTCGTAACAAGCTGCAAGTAATAATAATGCCCAACCACTTGTAAAAATTACGTAAGAACTAGTCCATAGCTTTTTGTTTAGAGGAAATGCTAAATCCCAAATTCCACCTATAACCAGGCAACTCAGTCCAAACAGAACTAAATCCATACTGGTTTCGGAATGAGTGTCTTTTTTATTTCGTATCCACTGTCCGGTAAAATAACCGATAAGGACACTAACAACGGCAGGTATTGTGCTAAAAAGTCCTTCCGGATCTCCTAAGTTATTAAAACCATCTCCTTTATACAAATGTGTTGCGGGAATGATTAAACGATCTATGTAAGCGCCGAAATGACCTTCCCGTGTTAGCACTCCAGCACCGTAACCGGGAACAGGTATGTACATCATTGTCAACCAGTAGCCAAGGAGTAAAACTCCTGCTAGTATCCACTGTTTCCTACGAGGTAAATTGAGGACAGCAAGAGAGGCAAGTAAGTACGACAAACTGATACGTTGCAGCACTCCCATGATACGGATAGTACTTAAATCAAATGTCCAAATCCCTTGATTCCAAAAACCGTTCAGTAGCAACCCCAAAGTAAATAAAATAGCAGCACGACGTAGAATGCGCCAGTAAACAGATGCATCTGGTTTATTTTTCTCAGTATACTTTGACAAAGAGAAAGCCATTGCCACACCGACAATAAACAAAAAGAAAGGAAAGACTAGATCTGTTGGGGTGCAACCATGCCACTGTGCGTGGAGTAACGGTGCGTAAACATTGGGGTCAGCAATACTTGCCATGTTAACAAGAATCATGCCAGCAATAGTGATGCCCCGAAAAACATCGAGAGAAGTCAGACGCATAAACAGAATATGGGAAAAGATACTCTAAAGTACTCTGCCTCCTACTGCTAATCAAGAGCAATTCAAAAAACTATGTAACGAAGTGTAAAATTACTGTATTGAGTTCGTAGTTGCGCTTTAGCGCGCTTAGCGCAACTACGAACCAGTTAAGATTATCTGCGCCAACTTACTTAATTCCACAGTTTTAAATCTAAACTACCTATGCCAATTAAAGTAGGCGACACCGCCCCCGACTTTACGTTACCTTCTCAAAACGGTACACCCATCAGCCTTAAAGATTTTCGTGCCAAAAAAGCTGTCGTCTTGTATTTTTATCCCAAAGATGACACACCAGGATGCACGGCTGAATCCTGTGCTTTTCGCGACCAGTATGAAGTTTTTCAAAATGCTGGCGCAGAGGTTATTGGTGTGAGCGGTGACTCCCCCGAATCCCATCAAAAATTTGCTACAAAATATCAGCTACCCTTTACCCTCTTAAGTGATAAAGGTGACCAAACCCGCAAGTCTTACGGTGCAACCGCAGCTTTTGGTTTATTTCCAGGACGCGTGACTTACGTCATTGACAAAGAAGGGGTAGTACAGTATGTCTTCGACTCCATGTTTAATTTTAAAGGGCATGTCGAAGAAGCACTGAAAACGCTGCAAAATAGGGGGATCGGGTAATTACCTCGTTCCCAGGCTCCGGCTGGGAATGCCTTACAGGAGGCGGAGCCTCCTGTACTCTAGCTGGAGTGCGAGGCGGAGCCTCGCGACCTGCATTCCCAGGTAGAACCTGGGAACGAGATTGGGGCCACTAGTAATTCTCTGTTGTCCCTACCCCCTACTCCCTACTCCCTACTCCCTACTCCCTATACCCTTTTTTCAGAAAATGCCACATGGGCTGTTTTGCCGTTCTTGCCGTTTGTGTGACCGTTATGTGTGTGACCGTTATTATTGCGCGGTTGGATCACACCAAATCCACCATGATTGCGTTCGTAAACAACGTTGATTTCTCCAGTTTCTGCATTACGGAACATATAAAAATCGTGACCCACTAATTGCAGTTGTTCTAAAGCTTCTGCAACAGTCATGGGTGGCATAGAAAAATATTTACATCGCACCACTTCTTCTGGTAATTCGGGAGTGCGATCGCCTATTAAATCTTTTACAACAGTTTCCTGAACTACTCCATCAATGGTCGTTTGAGCATGAGTTTTCTTTTCGTGACGCCGTTCTTTGTATTTCCGGAGTTGACGAGATATTTTATCAGCTACTAAATCTATGCTAGCGTACAAGTTCTCGCTGTTTTCCTCTGCACGGATGACATTGCCATTTGCGTAAATGGTGACTTCAGCCGATTGCTTTGTGCTAATTCTGGGGTTGCGAGCCACGCTTAAATGGACATCCACTTCGTTTGTGATGTTTTGAAAATGATTTACCGCCTTTTCAATCTTTTGATGCACGTAATCCCTAATCGCTTCGGTAATTTCAATATTTTTGCCGTGGATGACAAGCTTCATGTAAACTCTCCCGCTCAATGCTGTATGTAAATATTGGTTTGGATGAAAAGGAATTGCGGTAAGGTCTAACACTGTCGCCAGAACATATAGTACTGGTTTGACACTTACCCGATGCCCACTGAATGCGAAGTTTCAGAAATTTCGTAGCTCAAAATTACCTACAACATTTGCCCATATTTCCAACTGATTGAAAGGCAATTGGAATTGGTGCAGACATCGTAGATTGAGCTTCTTCAGTGGCTTGTTGCCTTTTAAGAAAAAACGAGTTTTTACAGCTTTCTTCTATTTTATGCTGTCGATCGCTTGGGCGTCATCATCGGTGTTCATTCTTAACTATATGTTTTGGCGTGACGGTTACTGCAGAGAATTCCTCCCAACACCATTGAGGTTAATATATCAAAGCTAGCACCTTGTATTCTTAAAAACAAATTCCCGTGATTTTCCTTTAAAATCCTTTGCATAGCTTGACAATTTTTGTTACCAACTTGGTAACATGAAATACATTTTATTCTGCCACTACTTGATTTTTTAGGTAATCCGTAGTATGTTTTTCCGCTATCGCCGATGTTTGTTATATAACCAAACAGTAATTTATTACGTGGAAGCACTGAGATGGCAACGTCAACTTCAAATGGAACGAGTTAACAACGCTCATCTAGATGACGTGCTAATCTTGCTAGAACACCCACCCGTCTATACTTTGGGACAAGGAGCAAACCCAGAATTTCTCAAGTTTGACCCAAGCAAAAGCCAGTATGAAATTCATCAAGTTGAAAGAGGTGGTGAAGTGACCTATCACTGTCCCGGACAACTTGTTGGGTATCCAATTTTAAACTTGCATTATTATCGTAAAGACCTCCACTGGTACCTGCGGCAACTAGAAGAAGTGATAATAATCACATTAAGATTCTACGGGTTAGCAGGGGAACGCAATCCAGGATTTACGGGAGTGTGGCTCGAAGGACGTAAAGTAGCAGCAATTGGCATTAAAGTCAGCCGTTGGATTACCATGCACGGTTTTTCATTAAATGTTTGTCCTGATTTAACAGGATTTCAGCGTATTGTCCCCTGTGGTATTGCCGATCGACCTGTGGGTAGTTTAGCTCAATGGCTTCCCAATATAACTTGTTCTGAGGTACGCTCTCAAGTGGCAAAGAATTTCGCTGATGTCTTTAATGTTGAGATGATAGATATGGAATCGCTGTGAGCGCGATCGCATACAACATATCACCGTGACTGTTGGATCGGGAAAGCCAATGCTATGTGTGTAGTATTAAGTTACAATGTAACTCCAGGCTTCTAAATCATAATGATTATGAACGTTATATCAAAATCCAGGGTCATCACAGAAATTAAAGAATGTCTGATTTTAGCAGTTCCTTTAGCTGGAGCACAGCTATCTCAAGGAGCGACAACCTTTGTCGATACAGTGATGATGGGTAGTTTAGGAAGCCAAATCATTGCAGCCGGGGCATTGGGAGCATCTATATTTCACATACTAATGTATATGGGTTCTGGAATTGTTTCCTCAGTTAGCCCACTTGCTGCGGAAGGCTACGGAGCCGGACGAGTGGAACTAGTGAGCCGGGTGGTAAGACAAGGTTTGTTGCTATCACTCATCTTGGCAGTTCCGATAACACTGCTGATCTGGAATGGTGGAACGCTACTGCGGTTGTTCGGGCAAGAACCTAAAACTATTGTATTAGCGCAAGAGTATTTGAAAGCGATCGCATGGGGTTATCTTCCTGGGCTGAGCTTTGCCGTGCTGAGAAGTTTTGTCTCAGCGCTATCAAAACCCCGTCCCGTGATTGCGATCGTCATAGGTGGTACATTGCTCAACATTGTAGGTAACTATATTTTAATGTTTGGTAAATATGGGTTTCCTGCATTAGGTTTAGCGGGAATTGGTTATGCAAGTGCTTTGTCCTATTGGGCGATGTTTGCTGCTTTAGCAATTTACATCCTCAACCACTCTCAACTGCGAATTTACCGTGCATTTTCTAAAATCTATCAATTTGAAAGCAAAGTCTTTTGGGAATTGGTGCGAGTCGGTTTACCCATTGGCGTATTAGCAGGAGTAGAAGGCGGATTTTTCACCTGCGTCACCTTCTTAATGGGACAATTGGGAACAGTGACATTAGCAGCCCATCAAATTGCTTTTCAGACGGCAGTTCTAACTTTTATGATTCCAGTTGGACTTTCAATAGCAACAACTGTGAGAGTTGGGCAACTCGTGGGACAAGAAAATCCTACAGGAGCGAGGCTCGCAGGATTTGTCGGTATTGGGTTGGGTGCAGCATTCATGGCAGTTATGGGCATCTTGTTCTGGGTATTTCCAGAAAGGATCGTATCACTTTATATTGACACTACCGATCCTAAGAATGCAACCGTTGTCGGTTTGGCAAAGCAACTTCTGGGAGTAGCAGCAATGTTCCAAATAGCAGATGGCATTCAAGTGGCTGCGGCTGGTGCGCTGCGAGGACTAAAAGATACCCGAATTCCCCTTCTCATAGGCGCTTTAGCATATTGGGGTATTGGCTTAACTTGTGGTTACACACTTGGTATGTTATTGGGATTTGGTGGCATTGGCTTATGGTGGGGATTTGTCATTGGTCTTGCTTTAGCAGCCGCCGTTTTAACCTGGCGGTTTAGCACGATTGAGATACCGCAGCGCATCAAAATCGGGCAGTTAACAGGGAGTAGGGGGTAGGGAGTGGGGG
>NZ_WJFC01000083.1 GCF_009725235.1 Scytonema sp. UIC 10036 | reverse complement strand
TGAATGAATACTCTATCATCGATCTGTTTCGTCAGGAGATCCAAACTCAGGTTACAACCTTTCGGGAAGCTCTTGGGGTACTGAGAACACAGCCTTTCTCTATGACAGAACTGGAACAAGCAACTCAAGCAGCCCATTCGGTGTGGGGAATTGCTCGACTTGTTGACTTGGAAGTGGCTTCTAATTTGGCGGAAGCTATGAAGCAATGTTTTCTGGCTGCTCAGAACAAAACAGTTACTTTGGGTGAAGAGCAAATCGAGCTTTTACTTCATGCTAGCGATTTGCTCCTGAGTATAAGCAAAGCGGCGGATAAAAATTTCCAACAATGGCTCTCTGATTATTCTTGGGATTTAGCAACGACTCAGAAAGCTATTTCAATCTTATTGAATGTGAATGTTTTGAAGGATGAGATGACGGGCGAGATGCCCGTACCACAATTGCCACAATTACAAGAATTGCCACAATTACCAGAATTACCAGAATCAGATGAAGTTAGTTCTGTGAATGTACTGCCTGGTGATGATGATGGTTCTATGATGGATCTGTTTCGATTGGAAGCAGAAGCGCAGATTGCTGTTATGAACGATGGGCTGTTAGCACTGGAAAGCAACCCTCGCTCAGCACAAGCATTGGAAACTTTAATGCGAGCCGCTCACTCGATTAAGGGATCTGCTCGAATCGTTTCACTGGATGCAGTGGTTAACTTGGCTCATGTCATGGAAGATTGTTTTGTTGCAGCACAAAATAAAACTATTGCTTTGGATTCCAACCAAGTGGATGTACTGCTCCAATCTGTAGATTTATTGCAAGGCATTAGCCGGGTGAGTCATGCAGATTTACCCCAATGGTTGATTAATAATAAAGTGGCTTTTGAACGGATGCGAGCATCTGTAGCGACAATTTTAAATCCCGGAGCGGCACCCTTACTGACACAGGAGAAAGAAACTTCTCTGTCTTCTGTATCTTCTAGCGCTCCTGTCCCTGTTTCATCTCTACCGGGTACTTTAAGCGAAATTAAACCTGAATTGAATCCCGATTTAGCCCTTGTTGTGGTGAACCAATCTCCACCACCAGCTCAAGTGATGGTTCAAGAGCGTTCGGAATTGTCTGCTCCTTCTAATTCTGCATCTGAACAAATGGCTGTTCAAGACAGGGTGGTGCGGGTTAGTGCTGAAAACTTGAACCGCATCATGGGTTTGGCTGGGGAATCATTGATTGAAGCAAACTGGTTGCAACCTCATGCTGATTCTATGATGTCTCTCAAATGGCGTTTGGTTGAACTTTCTAGAACTTTGGAACATTTGCAAGATGCTCTTGACAGAGGAGCATATCAACAAGATGGGAAGGAGTACTTGGA
This sequence comes from Scytonema sp. UIC 10036, assembly GCF_009725235.1. Next base: position 53,602 of record NZ_WJFC01000083.1, on the reverse strand, counting down.
GGAGGCGCGACACCGGGAGCAAGAATGTCTTGATTTTTTGAGCGATCGCCTCAACGAACTCGAACTTTATGCCCAACGAACTGCTAACTTATCAGATCGTCTCTACCGAGAAGTCATTACTTCTCACATGCGCCCCTTTGCTGATGGCGTACAGAGTTTTCCACGTATGATTCGCGACTTAGCACGCAAGCTGAACAAGCAGGTGAATTTAGAAATTGTTGGGAAAGCAACATCAGTCGATCGCGACATTCTTAAAAAACTGGAAGCACCTCTAACTCACATTCTCCGGAACGCTGTGGATCACGGGATTGAACTTCCAGAGGAACGGGCTGCTGCTGGAAAACCAAGTACGGGTACGATCCGTTTGGATGCTTTTCATCGAGGAGGTATGTTAGCAATTACCATTGCTGACGATGGTAAAGGTATAGATCCAGAGCAGTTACGTCAGAAAGTCATTAATAAAAACCTCACAACATCTGAAATGGCAGCTCAACTCTCAATTAGCGAGCTAATGGAGTTCCTGTTTTTACCGGGATTTTCCACAGCAAAGCAGGTGACGGAAATCTCCGGACGTGGTGTTGGGTTGGATATTGCCAAGAGTATGGCGCAGGAAGTCGGTGGAACGGTGCGTGCTGTTTCTCAAAAAGGATTGGGAACAAGTTTCCACTTTCAATTACCGTTGACACTCTCTGTTGTTCGCACGCTATTGGTTGAAATTTCTGGAAGACCTTATGCCATTCCCTTGGCTCGAATTGACCACATTATAACGGTGGAGCGTTCTGATATTTCTGATGTCGAAAACCGTCAATATTTTACCATGAATCAGAAAAATATTGGTTTGATTGCTGCCCATCAAATTCTAGAACTTAGCGAACCTCCACCTAAATCTGGAGCGCTTTCGGTGGTTGTGGTTAGCGATCGCGATGATGCCTATGGATTGGTCGTAGATAAGTTTCTCGGCGAACACGATTTGGTTGTCAGACCTCTAGACCCCCGCTTGGGGAAAGTTCCCGATATCAGCGCCACATCCTTACTCAGTGATGGTTCACCAGTTCTGATTGTGGATGTGTCGGACATGGTGCGATCGATGGATGCCATCCTGAATGTGGGACAGCTTACCAAAGTTGGTGTTGTAGCAGCAGAAGAAATAGCAGACAAGCGTAAGAAAGTTTTGGTCGTTGATGATTCCATCACAGTACGAGAAATGGAGCGCAAGTTATTAGAAAATCGCGGCTATCAAGTGGATATTGCCGTTAATGGTATGGAAGGATGGAGCGCTGTTCGTACCAATCATTACGACTTGGTCATCAGCGATATTGATATGCCGCGCATGAATGGAATTGAACTGGTTCGGCAAATCAAGAACCATCCTCGCTTGCACTCTATGCCCGTTATCATTATGTGTAAGCGAAAAGTGTAGTCAAACAGAGTCAACCATAACTTTTCGTTCCTGCTCTCCTCTGTGAGCGCTCTACCTAGAATCAAGAATCGTAGATTCAACCGGGTAGGCGTAGGATGGTAGGAGAGAACCACGAGGTGTTTACACAACACCTGTAATAGAGTTGGGGTACGGTTAGCCGCCGACCTTGCTTGCAACCCTATCACACCCAGTCTTTACAGACTTGGCTTTTCGGACGTTGCCAGCCTTCTTGACTGCGAGTGCTGGCATAACAAATCTACGGGATAAAAACCTCAACCCAATATTACGTGCGGCGTTCAAAGCCGAGCTTCCACGTTGCCCCGTCACGGTGGCAAAACACTTTCCGCCATACTCGTAGGGCTGGCATAATTCTAGAAGAGTTGGCAAATAATGGTTGCCGCGCCACACTTCTACACCATTGACAGCACAAAGCCTTGAGGTGTTTTTCGGATTAACTCTGGCGGTAAGAATTACATAACGCTGATACGCAATCCGGCGGACGTGATCAACTATCTTACCTTTAAGCCAATAGGCTCTCTTTTGATTAGAACGCCTTGAATACTTGCCACGCTTGGGTTTTAGATTGCCAAGATGCTCGAAGACAATCACTTGACAACCGTGGCGGTGAGCGAATTCGATAATCTCGTTGGAAATTCTGAATCCCTCGTTGCGCTCACGGCGAGATATCTTGGCAAATATGGTACTGGCAAAACCTTTGTCAACGGAGCCAGTTTGGTTCATCTTACGTGCAATTCTTCCCAGAGTGCGCTTCCTACGACGGACATGGGCTGTATGACCTGGAACTGTCATGCGGCTAATTTCATGCACAACCCCGTTATCGTTGCATTCTAGAACGGTGCAAGTAGCGATGTGACCATCTAAATCTAAATCAACAGAACAGATACGCAAATCTGACTGCCCAATAACAGTTTTTAATCCTCCGGTTGCTGGTATATATTTTTCTATGGTGAAGTCTAAGTACGCCTGACCACCTTTTAAAGTGACAGTTGGCGATGCTTTTACCCACTCCGCTCCAAAGTCATAGCTTTGATATTGGAATTTCATCCAAATCCAGGCACGATCTCTACGAACTTTGAGCATAATGCTATCGCCTGTATCTTCTTTCCACATACCAGCATAAAATACTGGGTTGAAGTTAAAAGAACGTGGCTGCACTGGCGGTCGATGGGATCTATGTCGTGGTGGTCGAACTGACCACTTGTCGTATTGCGTTTTCCACGACTTGTAGGCACCGATTGCTTTCTTAATAGCAGCACGGCGAAACACAGATGGAGCATCGAAAGGTAGAGGATATTGAGGTTTTTCGCCTAAAGTTAATCCCTCATACACCTTGTAGTATTCGTTAACTTTGACTGTGCCTTCTGGGTGGGTGGCAACAACAGCGAAGTAAAATGACACCAATTCGTTAAAAGCTTCTTTTGTTTCATCCAAATCAATCCCATCACGCTTCAATGTAAAGCGTGCTGTTTTGGATTCAATTGAATAGCCTTTCTTACGTGTTAGCGCCATAATGTTATTGCTTTGTTTCGACCTTTTATCCTATTTTTAGGATACTACGATGAGCTTCTATATTATGTCAACAGGTCAAGGCAAAAAATCACAAGAAATAACCAGTCCTGCATGAACAAGGTCATTGAGCAACACTCAATAATGGTGACAAAATAATTCGGAATTCGGAATTCGGAATTAAAAACATAAAAATTCCGAATTCCGAACTCCGAATTGGAGCCAAGCAACTTGACACCCCTCACCTGGAAAAAACTCTAATAAGAAAGCAATTGATGCTCATAAAAGTGTGAGTGAATACTTGGAAACTTTGATGAGACAGATTGACTATGATTGACTCCGAGATACTCCAAGTTTCCGCTATCTAGTAGTACGTCCTACCGAGACCGGGAGGAAGACCGCATTCAGGGATTAGAAGCAGGTGCAGATTACTACTTGACAAAAAGTAGTTTTCATGATAATACCTTGATTGATGCCGTTGTTGATTTAATAGGTCGTTAATTATGAAAATTGCTATCGTTAACGACTTAGCCATTGCAGTGGCAGCACTCCGGAAAGTCTTGCTGACCGTTTCCGATTATCAAATTATTTGGGTAGCTCATGATGGAGCCGAAGCAGTTGCCAAATGCAAACAAGATCCACCAGATTTAATCTTAATGGATTTGGTGATGCCTGTGATGGATGGGGTAGAAGCAACCCGTCAAATCGTGCAAAACTTTTCCTGTGCAGTTCTAATTGTGACAGTGAGCGCCGAGCAAAACGTCGCCAAAGTATACGAAGCCATGGGTTATGGCGCACTGGATGCAGTTGATACCCCTGTTTTGGGTCAAGAAAGCGATCGCACTGCAAACCAGTTGTTGACTAAAATTTCTAGAATCCGCAAACTCCTGAAAGTACCTCCGACAAACACCAAGCCGTCTGTTCGTTCTCCTCAATTAGAGCGGCGCAGCAATCTTCTGTCTGCAACCTCTTTGATTGCTATTGGGTCATCAACAGGCGGACCTAAAGCACTAGCCTCTATTTTGTCAAAGTTACCAGCCAATTTTAATGCAGCGATCGCCATTGTTCAACACGTTGATGCCGATTTTTCAGCAGGATTTGTAGAGTGGTTAAACCAACAAACAGCATTACCAGTGAGATTGGCTGTTGCAGGCGATCGTTTGGAATCAGGAACAGTTCTCGTTGCTGGTACAAACGATCATCTTTATTTAAAGCCCGACTTAACCCTCAATTACACAAAAGAACCCGTGAATTACCCTTACCGTCCATCGGTTGATGTATTCTTCAAAAGTCTCGCTCAACACTGGACGCGCAAAGGAATCGGTGTGTTGTTAACTGGAATGGGACGAGACGGTGCTCTTGGCTTAAGTGCCTTAAAAACACGAGGTTGGCACACTATTGCCCAAGACAAAGCAAGTTGTGTAGTGTATGGAATGCCTAAAGCAGCCGTTGAGTTAGATGCAGCCGTCGAAATTTTATCCCCAGATGCGATCGCATCCACCCTGATTCAAAATCCAAAATCCGCAATCTCCTAATCCAAAATCCAAAATCCAAAATCCAAAATCCGCAATCTCCTAATCCAAAATCCCCCAATGGACGAGCAAATAACCGTATTACTTATTGACGACCAATCCATCATCGGTGAAGCCATTTCTCGAATGCTGGCTCCCGAAAAGGATATTGTATTTCATTACTGTAGCGATCCAACTCAAGCAATCAAAGTCGCTAAAGATTGCCAACCAACTGTCATTTTACAAGACTTAGTCATGCCACAAATGCAAGGGCTGCTGTTGGTAAAGTTTCTGCGATCCAAAGACGCACCCACTTGCAATATTCCCCTAATTGTGCTGTCTAGTAAAGAAGACCCTGTTATTAAAGCCAAAGCATTTGAACTGGGGGCAAATGATTATTTAGTCAAACTGCCCGATCGCATGGAGTTGATTGCTCGCATCCGCTATCACTCAAAAGCTTACGTGAATTTTCTCAAGCGATTGGAAGCAGAAGCCCTCTTTAAAGCTGAAATTTTACGTCAAGCAGCATATATCGAGCAGGTGGATAAGGTGACATCTGCTGCTAGTGATGTAGAAAAAGATGCCTTTCAAGCAGAGACTCTAGCAGAGGTGACTAAACGAAGCGATGAACTCGGACAATTAGCACGAGTTTTTACCAACATGGTAAAAACTGTTAAAGCAAGAGAAAAAGAGCTAACCAGTGCCAATGCTCAGTTAGAGTCTTTGTTAAAAGCTTACGGGCGATTTGTACCTCACGAATACCTTAGGTTCTTGCGGAAATCAGCAATTACAGATGTGCAATTGGGCGATCATGTCAGCAAAATCATGGCGGTTATGTTTAGTGACATTCGCTCTTTCACAACCATCTCTGAAGGTATGACACCTCAGGAGAATTTTAATTTTGTCAATGCATATCTCAAGCGTGTCAGCCCTGAAATTCGCTCTCACTATGGTATTATCGTCAAATTTTTAGGTGATGGCATGATGGCTGTGTTTCCTGAGGGAGCCGATGATGCAGTGGCGGCGGGAGTTGCCAAACATCGACGGGTTCACGAATACAATAAGGAACGTGCAGTGAAAGGTTACCTTCCCCTTCAGGTAGGCATAGGCATTCACGTTGGGCATATGATGTTGGGTATGGTGGGTGAAGAAAACCGGATGCAGGGAGATGCTTTTTCTGACAATGTTAACCTAACAGCTCGCTTGGAAGGGCTGACGAAATTCTATGGTGTGTCTTTGTTAATATCAGAGCAAACGCTACATCATCTGAGTACCCCCGAAAAGTATCACATTCGGTTTTTGGATCGGGCGATTGTGAAGGGACGGACGGAAGCGATCGCAGTTTATGAAGTCCTAGATGCAGAAATTGAAGAAATCCGTGCGCTCAAACTTCAAACACAACCAGAATTTGAGCGGGGTTTAGAGTACTACAAAAACAGTGAGTTAGAATTGGCAAAAACACATTTTGAAAAAGTACTGGCTATCCATCCTTCAGATAAGACGGCAATGCTTTATTTAGAACGAGTCGAAACATTACAGCAAAGGGGAGTCCCCAAAAACTGGAATGGCGTGTGGACTTTTACTGATAAATAAAAACGATAATTTGTTTTTTGCAGTTTCTCTAAGAATTATTCAAATCTACTTTAAGCGTTTGCCCTCCCACCGTCACTTCATCACCCGATACTAATTGCCGTCCCCGCCTGGTTTCCACTGAACCATTCACTTTGACTTCGCCCCCCTGAATCATCAGTTTTGCTTGCCCTCCAGTGGATGTTATACCCATCAACTTCAAAAACTGGTCTAATTTAATTTTACTTTCGCTTGTGTCCATAACGCATGGGAAAGGTGAAATGCAAAAAATCTTCTTTATATTAGCTTGAAAATCGGGAGTCAAGAGTTTATTAGCCGATGGGCTAGAATTGCTAGAATTGTCTGTAGGGGTTATCTCACAGCACCCTGGAGTTGGGCAAATGAAACACGCACGTCTAATTATGAATCCGGTGTCTGGAACTGATGAGCCTAATCCCTTGAAATTGCCAGATATTTTGGCGGCACTAGAGGCAGAAGGCATTCGGGCTGACTTAGCATTTACCAAGCCTGATGAGTCGCCGGCGGTAATTGCCCAACGAGTTGTTGAAGAAGGTTACTATGATATGGTCATCGTGGGGGGCGGTGACGGTACAGTCAGTGAAGTTGCAAAAGGTTTGCTTCATGCCCCAATTCCACTGGGAATTATACCAATTGGTACTTATAATAATATTGCTCGAACCCTGAATTTACCAATGGATTTTCTCCAAGCCTGTCAAGTATTGGGTCGGGGGCAAATTAAGAGTATTGATGTTGGACAAGCCAATGACAAGCACTTCTTTTTAGAAGCAGCTGGGGTAGGGCTAGATGCAACTCTATTTCCTATTGGCGAAGAAATCAAGGGTGGAAGGTGGGGACGGATGCTTCAAGCTTTTCGCTTGGCAATGGGTTATCAACCGCAAGCCCTGAAGATTGAGTTAGATCGTCCCATCGCCCAAGCTAGGACTCACCCAATACCAAGCCCAAGATTTTTAAGACGAAAAATAGCTAGTCTCAAAGAATTTCAGACTAAAGCTTTGTTAGTTGTGATTGCAAATACACCTTACTATGGTGCGGCATTTATGGTTGCACCAAATGCGATCGTAGATGACGGTTTGCTAACAGTCACTATTTACCGTCAGTTTAGTAAGTGGGAACTGGTGCGTCATTTTTGGTCAATCAGTCGGGGACAGTACAACTACAACCCCAAAATTGAGACTTACCAAGTTGCATCGGTTCGTCTCTCCTCAAACGCCAAACTACCCGTTCATATAGATGGGAATCAAATTGGGGAAGTCCCAGTGACGTTGAAAGTAGTCAAGCAAGCATTGAAAGTGGTTCTTCCAAGTGCTGATACGCCAACTTATCAATCTCAAGACGATGCCAATCCGCCTATAGTGCTTCCCGTTGAGTCACAGAAAGAAGTGGATGATTAGATTTTGGATTTTGGATTTTGGATTTTGGATTTTGGATTTTGGATTTTGGATTTTGGATTTTGGATTTTTAATAGGCATCTCCAAAAAAGAAGATAAAAGTCCTGTACATTTAGGGTCGGTACTTCATTTCTGGAGATGTCTAATAGAAAAATATAAGGGTGGAATTTTATTGTCCCACCCCTTTATTATTACTCCCTTTCCGCCCGAAGATGACCTATTTAAATGAACCGCAAAGACGCAAAGAGCACAAAGAAAGAGGAAAAGCAAATCGGTAATTTTAGAGCGGGACGGGAGTAATTTTGTTGGTCACTGCTTACTGCTCACTGCTCACTGATTAAAGCATGACTCCAGCGAACTTCAAAAAATCGCCAATCTCGCGAATTTCTTTACCATTTGGTAGCTTGACACCTTGGGATGGGTTCCAATCTTTGTTAAGGTAGGAGAATGGATCGTTTTTCATCAAACCAATGAAGGTTTCAGCGACAATGCGGCTGCCAACTTCACCTAAGGAGTCGCCGTTGGCACGAATTTCTGACTCTTTAAGAATGTAATACCATGCTGGAGTCTTTTCTAGAAAAGGTGCAAGGGCTTGATTCATTTGTGTGGAATTGCGACGCTGAAGTTCTTCGGCTGTCAATCTTTTGACACCTAGTTTATCAGCTAAGCTCTGCCCGGTGGGAATACTGAGCAAGTATCCACGCAGCAGGTTTCGCTTGGCAAGATGCTTGAGAAGGTCGTTAATTGCCTGAGTGTTGCTTTGATCGATCTCATTATCCATCTCTGACAAAAACTTTGTCAAACGCGTGTCAATCCTGCGTGCCGAATTTCTGCCTCTTATAGATGCTCTTCCTTTGTCAGCAAAGCGGTTCCATTCAATAATCCAGTTAAAGGGGAGAGTGGAAGTACCTCCTAAACCTCCTTTACCTGTAAAGAGAAAGAGGAGATTGAAAGTTGCATTAGTTATGGGTTGTGGAGTTAATGGTCTGTCTGTAAAATTACGGTTGTGGTCATAGGCACCACGTATCAAACTATGCCCAAAGCGATAAGCTGCAACGGAGAATTCAAGGGGCATAAAGAGTTCTCCATTCCGGAGTTTATAAAATTTCAGACCCCCTGTCAGGATACTATCTACTGTTCCTTTGACTGTTAATGTTTTCAGAAAATCATTGATAACCAGCCACTGGTAGTGCCAGCGAACTAACTGTTGCGCCCGTTTAAACAAAGTTATGTTGTCTCCGGCATTTTTAGGTTCGTTAGCCCGTACCCAATCTACAACTGCATTGTGGAACCGTAGAAAAGCAACATGGAGTTGTGCCACAATCAGATTCTCATCGTTGCGACTATCACCAATGATAGCTCTCTTGTTCTCATCACGTGGGAGATCGCGCATCAAATCGCCTTCTGGTGGAATTTTAACTCCAGGTATATCAGGACTATCAGTAGCTTGACCCACTTTCAGTTTAACTGGGTCGTTTTCTTGATAAAAACTCTTTGCTTCCGTGGGGAAGTTGGGATCTAGGGTTGGACCATCACCATAAACACTATCAAGATCGAATGTGGGTCGGCGCAAATTTTTGAGTTTTTCAATGACAGTACTGGGTGGTAGAGGTTTGAAATCCTCCTTGGTAATGTCAGTTTTTAGATCTTCAGAGGTGCGATCTGTGTTGGCGGTGATGTCATGGTCGATAAATTGCCCGAAATAAGTAAAAACTGGAGGTATGGTTGAGCTAATTGGTGCTTGTGGTGGAGGCTCAGTGAAATCAGTACTGTCAATCATTGCATCGCCCAAAGCCTTGAGCTTTGCAATCACATCTTTGGTATTTGTAACTGGGAGTAGGCTGTTTGGATCTTTAGCAAGTTCTGGAAAAAGGTAATCAAAATCTGTTTCCACATCGATCGCTCGCGTGCGACTTTCTTCAACAGACCTCGTTACAGCCTCTTGCTTGATATAACCACCATGACTAAACTGAAATGGAATGTTTTGCATTATCTTCTCCTCGTTTATGTTTTCCAATTAGAAGGGTTTGTAGTTTAAAGTTGTTAATATTGCTCGTTCTTCCTAAACTCCCGTCTTTTTTTTATATGTGTCAGTGAAATCAACTTATGCACTATCAGCACTCACGCTACATGACTACCTTTTTTCTAAGGTGTCAGAAAAAACCCTCTTCTGGTATTACCTTTAAGGGTACCTTTAACAATCTGTAATTTTGCGTAGTGCTTGATGTTTGCCCCTGTACAAAAGCTAATGATCGTACAGTTTGATTGAATACGAAAAAAAGCTCTGTAAAATTTAATAATTGCGATCGCAGCGATTGGGGATTGGGGACTGGGGACTAGGATTGATAGCACAAGTTTGGTTTCTGATACTATTTCTTAGCAATACGCAATATAGTCTCTAGGCTGCCCTCCACATCTTCATCAGTTGTTGCCCAAGATGATACGCTAATTCGCATTGCGGCTTGTCCCTGCCAAACAGTACTACCACACCAACAAGTACCATCTGCTTGAATCTCTGAGATCGCACGAAGAGTCGTTTCTGCATCTCCAAAAGATACCAAGACTTGATTTAAGACTACATCGTTGAGAATCTGATATCCAGCTGCTTGAATCTCTCTGGCAAAATGTCTTGCATGACGGCAAGTACGTTCAACGAGATCGGCGACTCCAGAACGACCTAGCGATCGCAGTGCTGCCCAAACTTCAACTCCACGAGCGCGTCTGGAAAATTCAGGTGTGTAGTCAGATGGATTGCGGCGATCGCTCACAGTTGGTAAATATGAAGCACTAACTGCCATTGCCGCTCTTAACACATCCGCATTCCGAACAAATGCCAGCCCGCTATCATAAGGAACATTCAACCACTTATGAGCATCGGTTGCCCAAGAGTCAGCTTTTTCCACACCATATGTCAGATAAGCTAAAGATGGAGATGCGGCTGCCCAAAGTCCAAACGCACCATCAACGTGTACCCACACTCCCGGTGTACGTGTGCGATCGCAAATGTCCCCCACGGGATCGCATGCACCCGTGTTGACGTTTCCGACTTGGGTACAAACGATCGCAGGACTTGTCACAGGTGCGATCGCCTCCGGACGCATTCGCCCTTGGGAGTCCACTGGTACTTTTACCACTCGATTGCGCCCCAATCCCAATAATCCCAATGCTTTGAGCAAACTCGGATGCACTTCTTCTCCAACCACGACTGTAATAGGGGGTGCGCCAAACAACCCATCCGCTTCTATATTCCAACCAACGTGTTCGAGGACAGCGTGACGAGCCGCCGCGAGCGCTGTAAAGTTGGCAACAGTTGCTCCCGTAACGAATGCTCCGCCACACTCAGGAGGCAAGTGTAATAAATCCAAAAGCCAGTATAGAGCAACCTGTTCCAAAAAGGCAGTTGCAGGTGTGATGTGAGCCAGCCCGGAATTTTGATCCCAGGCTCCGGCTAACCAATTTGCTGCTAGCGTAACAGGGAGAGAACCTCCTGTCACGAAGCCAAAGAAACGAGATCCCGCCATTGCCATCGTTCCAGGGGAACCAATTTCATCAAGCAACTGTAGAACCAGTTCTGGATCGGCAGAATCCTCCGGTAGTGGTTCATCGAACTGAGTCAGCTTGGCGATCGCTTCTGCTGATGGAGCAACATTACGGCTTTGCAATTCCTCAAGATAACGAATTGCAAGGTTAGAGGTCGTTTCCAAAAGTTTCCGCATTTTTCAAGTTTATCTTAAAGTGGCAGAATCATTCTTACCTATAATGGACGTGAATTTCAGATTTCATTCCCTCAAACAGTTAATTTTACCTGCCTGACGCCTTGGCGCAATTCGCGCTGTCGCTTGAGCCAAGACTGTCGAACACCATTGCGAATTAAAGGAGCAAACTGACTCGCACCCCATCTTAGGAATGCGCTTTTCCCCAGTCGTTCCGCAAGAGATGCTTCCTCACTTTGAAGTTTTTGTGCTCTGATAATCTCCGGTTCTCGCTCGGCTTGAATCTGTGGCAGTACTGCATCAATTGCTTCATATCCGGCTCCTGAAAGCAACAGGGGAACGAGATGATTGGCTGTAACAATTACATCTCGTAACGCCATATTAATACCTTGGGCGCGGATAGGTGACATGGGATGAGCTGCATCTCCTAAAAGGAGTAATCCTGGTGCATACCAGCGCGGACAGCGCCCAACGACAACGGATAACAACACCGGTCGCTCGATAGAGTGAGCATTTTGCTGGAAATGCTCTGCCAACCATGGAGGTGATGCGGAAGCAAGCATAACAGACCAATCGACGTGCTTCCAGTCTAGAGAGTCACGTTCGTGAAGCGCCCACCCTACTTGGAGATTGCCTTCTGAGGAGCGGAACAATCCAAATGCGTTCTCGTCTTTAAGAATTGAATAAAAGATATTTTCAGTTTCAAAGCGCGGGCTATCTGCTAATTTAAACCACAGAATGTCAAAGCTTTGAGATTGTTGCTCTAAATGCAAGTTGGCACAACTACGAACAATGGAATTACGACCATCTGCTCCAATAACTACATCGGCAAAAAACGAGCGATCGTCACCCAGTTTTACACCAGAAACTCGTTTGTCGCTCCAGTGTAAATCCCTGACGGTTGAACCCTGCACGAACTCAAAATTGGGATAGGTGCTGGCAAGATTAATTAATTTTTCGAGGAGGGCGGGCTGTGAAACGAGGGTGCAAGGCTTACCACCTGGTTCTATTGGTTCATTCACTCGAAATAGGGTTCGGTTATTGATGGAGAATTCCCAACCATCCAGGGGGCGATGGGGAATGGACTCTAGCACGGTTAGTAGCTCCATCTGTTCTAGGGCATCTAGCCCACTGGGCATCAGTCCTTCACCGCGAAAGACTCTTTGGAAGTTACGGGATGCTTCAATCAGCTTGACTGATATGCCACATTTTGCTATAAGGAGTGCAAGTGTTGCACCTGCTGGCCCTGCTCCAACAATGACAACTTGATTCATCTAAAAACTCCTGGGAGTGTGGAAACCGCCAAATTCTATTTGGCGGAGGAAACACGACTCACGCGGATTTATCCGCAGTGACAATGCGCCACGAGCCGTAAGATTTAAATTTGCAATCATTGGGATTTGCGTTTTGAGTTAACCGCTTGCCAGTGGTTAAACTGTGCAAGCTAATTGTCTTCCTGTTTGGCTCTTTTTTAGTTGGCGATTCTTGCCAACCACCAACGTAGCAAACCCCATGTTTGGAGTGCTTGACAATTGAACCACGTTTAAAACCAGCACTGATTGTTCCACCATAGCGAGGTCGAGTCCCTCCCGATTGATGCTGTAGTCTGTGCAGTTGACGGCGATGAAATTCCAAAGGGATAACTTCAATAAGTTTGGTGTTATCAGGAATCAGGTGACCGCCAACGTACCAGTTGGCTAAAACCCATGAATCAACGCAGTGGGATTCAAACTTATTAGATAGTTTGTTTTTAGATTTCTTTAAGCCCAATTCTTGCCGCATTTCGTAAGTTTCATTTCCCGAACGGATTTCTAGATTTGTGATTTGACGCAATTCCGAATAAAACCATTCTTTGCCAACTTCTAAAGGCGAAAACATGGAATTCCACTTGCGTCCGTTTTTCCGTGTTTTAGCTTTTATGTCTTCAACAACAAAAGTTGTGACGCCAAACATGGATTCTAGCCACTTACAGATACGAAGCTTCCATTGCCAACGAGCTTTAGTTGACGGTGCTAATCGTTCCTTGTTGACTAATCGATTCTGGCGATTCTGGCGACAAGGCGTTTTGCGAAACCGTCTAGCACGCCGCATATTCCGACGTGTCTCTATATGGTCTTTTACCCAATCAACTGCGTGAGTTTGTACGTTTAGGTAGGTGTGCGATTTAGACTTTACGGTAAACCCTTCACGTTTGCTGCCTGGGTCTACTCCAATTGCAATCGGTTGGTAATTCCGGTTACTTGGTTCGGTGTTAAGTCGAACGCAAAACACCCCTTTGCGGAAGAATGGCGTAGCTTTACCCGACTTTATCCAACGTTTAGCCCTTGAAGGGGTCGTTGGCATGAGGGGTCGGTTATTTTTATCTACTACTGGAACAAACATTTACGATAAGTCCTATCTCTAGGTGTATATTTCCCTTCGCCACTGGCACATTAGAGAGGTGAAAAACTAGGGAGGCATTCTTAACGTCTTGTGGGATACCACTCCCAAATGGCTCAGTTTGTCTCAAGGACATAGGCTAGACACTGGTTTAGTCTCGCATTAAGAAATTGGTGAGTTTTCCTCTTACAAGCCCCCGAATAAAATTCGGGGGTCAGTGACATGGATTCCGATACTTTTTCGTTAACCTCACCCCGCGCTGTCTTATACTACAGTAGTTTTCAAGTAAATGAACATAAATGCGATCTAATAGAGCTCTGTATACATCCATCCTATGCCCAGCACCATGTAAATAGGAATAAAAATTCCCATAAATATGACCATTTTTTTCCGCTTAAATCCAATCATTGCTCCTAGAAGCGCAAATGGTATGCTGGCAACAATATGTATAAATGTCCATCTTAATAACATAATAAATGCGTACCCTACTAAGCCACCTAATGTGTAAACTATCAGCTTTTTCAGTAAACTTAAACGTGTTTTGAGACTTGGAGATTTGAGTGGCGATCGCATTGTCAAATTTGCTTTAACACTTAATTACTTTTGAAAGTATATTCAGTCTACCTGCCAACTACGTTAAATGTCGCCCCACTTGATTATAATATGGGGAAACTTAAAATTAACTTACAGATTTGTTCATAAAGTTAGATTGCGATGCTTTCAGTTTTTGTACGTCGTTTTTTGTTTTCGTTAGCAGTGATGCTGCTAGTATCTATGTTGTTGCCACTTCAACCACAAGAATCTTTTGTCACGACAGCAGCACAGATTAAGACAACACCGTTAAACAGTATTGATGTCTCAGCCGCTCGAGGTAATGTTGGGATTGGGGTTTTAGACTTGAAGACTGGTAAAAGTTGGTTTCGCAATGGCAAGCAGCGCTTTCCCATGCAAAGTGTATACAAAGTTCCGATCGCGATCGCTGTTTTGAAGCGAGTGGATGAGGGTAAGCTTGCGCTCAACCAATCCGTCACTGTTACCCGTCAGGAATTTGCACCAGAATGGAGTCCGATGACTCAAGAGTTCAAGGGTAATAGCCAACAATTTACGGTTCAAAACCTGCTCGAACGTTCTGTAGGAATTAGTGATAATACGGCTGCTGACGTTTTGGTGCGATTGGTGGGTGGAACCGAGCAAGTTAATGCGATTTTAGGTAAGCTGAAAATTCGTGATGTCCGTGTAGATAGATTGGAGCGGCAATTACAGTCTGATTGTGTGGGGCTGACAAAGTTCCGTCCGGAATTAGCTGATAAAAAAAAATGGTCTGAAGCTGTAGGAAAGATTCCAGATAGTGTTAAAAAATCGGCTCTGGAAAAGTATCTTGCCGATCCGCGAGATACTGCTACTCCTGAAGGTATCGTTGACCTTTTGGTTAAGTTGCAATCCAATCAGTTATTGTCTCAAAAATCTACTGCTTTATTACTAAAAATAATGACCGATTCACCAACTGGAGCAAAGCGGCTGAAAGCAGGGCTACCTCATAATTGGTCTATTGCACATAAGACTGGTACTGGTCCTGATGTTCTGGGAATCGGTACTGCTACAAATGATGTTGGTATAGTGAGTTCACCAAATGGGAAGCGTGTTGCGATCGCTGTATTTGTAGCTGGTTCAAAAGCTCCTATAGAAGCTCGTGAAAAAGTGATGTCTGACGTTGCCTCGGTAGTCGTAAAAGCAGTAGAGTAAGAATATCTTCGTTTTTTCCAGCAATTCTACGACACTGAATTTCTGGGTTGTAATTTGGGAATACTGAGTATAGTTTAAGCTCTCAGGTTGCTATGCAATACTTGCTCTACCCCATCGCTCTCTATGTCCTGCTGATTGTTCTTACGTACTTCATCACCTTTTTACAACTTTGTAAGTCAAGGCTCCAATACCCAAAGTACCAGCTTGAAAATGCTAACGCAGTACCAACGTACCGCAAAAAGCTATTTCAGGCTTCAATTAAAGAATTAGAGGAATTTGGGTTTCAACCATGTAGCTATTTGCTGGTTCAAGCAATGCTTAGACTCCATCCCCCTACAACTTACGAGCTTTTACTTTATCACAAAGCATATAAAACCTACGCCATAGTTAGCATTCGCCGTCCAGCTGAAACCGTCAATATATTTGATATTGAGTTTTTCACCTTCTTTCGAGACGAAACCTTACTTGTAACGATGAATGGTAAGGGGTATAGCGTTCTTGGCAACACTTCCAATGTCATTATTCAAGATGCATATACAACTCAAACTTTCATTCAATGGCAAACTCATGAAAATAAATTAAATCAGTTAGCGACTAAGGTACAACCTTGGGGTTTAATGCCTGAAACTTTTGCTAAGGCTCTTCAAAAATACATCACCAACTACGTAGAGTGTTTGCTTAAGAAAAAAGAAATCTTACCTATTCCCGGTTCAGATTTATTTCAATTGCATTGGCTAGTAGCTTTAAAAATGACACAAAAGACCGTACAGGGTGCTAACAAGGCATCAAGTTTGGTCGCGCAACGCAAACAACAAGCTAAAACAAATAGCGCTCTTCAAGTCGAAATTCCTGTAGAGCTTGAAGTAGAGCAATTTCAATGGATGGAGTCTCAGCAACAAGGACTTTTAGGAGGTAAATTACGCACCTGGTTGCTATTAGGGAGCTTGTGTTTGTTTATTGCTAGTTATACTAAGTTATTTGCTGCTCAAAGCTTAATCATTTTTATAGCGGTTCTGTTGTTTCACGAAGGTGGACACTTGTTGGCAATGAAACTTTTTGGCTATCAAGACGCATCTATGTTGTTTCTACCTTTTTTGGGTGCAGTCGCTACCGCTCGTAAAGATGATGCTACACTTGCTCAAAAATTTTGGGTTTCCCTTGCAGGTCCATTACCAGGATTAATTCTGGGTGTAGGATTGGCGATCGCTTCTCGCAACGGTGGTTACTCGAGTTGGGTAACAGAAGCTGTTTGGATGTTGATTGGTTTGAATTTATTTAATTTACTTCCTGTCTACCCTTTAGATGGAGGTCAAATTGCCAATTTATTGCTATTTTCTCGATTGCCTTATACTGATGTCCTCTTTAAGATTTCTGGTACAGTCATTTTGGGACTACTAGCAATATCTCAACCGGGATTTTTCTTATTAGTTCTGATAGTTCTTTTTAGCATTCCATCGAACTTTAGGACTGCCAAAGTAAACTCTCAGTTGCAACAAGAACTGAAGCAACAAAAACCTACAAACCCAGAAAGCCTTTTGCATTCTATTTTCCATAAGTTAAAGCACTTGGGTTATGGAAATTTACCTTTTAATACAAGATATGTTTTGGCAAAAAATCTCATTGAGCGCCACTATGAATCTCATGCTAGGTGGACAACGGTTTTCTTTCTTTCCCTTGTTTATTGTGGTAGCTTACTTGGGGGGATTGCTGGGAGTTTGAGTGCGCTCGCGCCCAATTGGTTTATGGCAACAGTTTCTTTGTTTGAAGCACCGGAAACAATCAGAAAACGTGCAGTTGAGGTCAAACAACAAGAAATTGAGCGTGCAACTGAAGCGTTGCGTTTAAATCCCAACAATACCCATGCTTATATTAGGCGAGCACAAGCACGTCGCACTATGCAGGACTATAAAGGAGCCATTGCAGATTATGACCGGGTTGTGCAGCTAAACCCCAATAATGTTCCCCATCGTCTCACTCGGGCTAATTTTCATTTAAGTGTGCAAAATTACAAAAGTGCGATTCAGGATTACGATTGGATACTAAGCTTAAATCCTAACGATAGGCGAACTTATCGCAGAAGGGCGCAAGTACGTAATTTATCGGGGGATTATAAAGGTGCGGTTGCTGATTACACGACAGTTATCAAATTAAATCCCAACAATTTCTTGGCTTATCTCGAACGGGGACAGGTTTACCTGCTGTTAAAAGATTATAAGGCGGCGATCGCCGATGCAAACTCTGCTCTAAAAATTGATTCAAAACAACCCAAAGCTTATGTACTTCGCAGTCAAGCCCGCCGTCATTTGGGAGAAATGCAAGGTGCAATCGCAGATGAACAAATAGCGGATAAGCTTTACCAAGCTTCGGAGGGAGAGGAAGAAATTTAAATGAGTCGGTAAAAACTCAAGATACGTCCACAAGTTTTGCACTATTTGCGTTTATCTTGGAACTATCGTGCTTATCAGTCATTGACTTAATCTTTTCAAAAACTGCTAACAACGAAGAATGAGAAACGTTAAATTGAGCAAGCTGTGGGATGCGCTCCACTCCAGCTACTGGTTTATACCAGCAGTTATGGCGGTGGGGGCAATAGCCTTGGCGTTTACAATGCTAACCTTTGACCGTACAGGTCAAACAGCGATTGAGCAATGGTGGTGGATCTACACTGGTGGTGCTGATGGTGCGCGATCGCTTTTGGAAGCAGTTGCGGGTTCGATGATTAGCATTTCTGCTACAGCCTTTTCGATTACAATTGTAGCGCTTCAGCTTGCTGCTTCCAACTTTGGACCTCGGCTCTTGCGTAATTTTATGCAAGATACTGGTAATCAAATTGTACTTGGAACTTTCATTGGTACATTCATCTACTGCTTGCTCGTATTGCGGACAATTCATGGCGAAGGAGATGGATACAGCCAATTTGTGCCGCAACTTTCAGTTACAGTCGGTATCGTGTTAGCAATTGTTGGTATTGCCGTTTTGATTTATTTTATACATCATGCTTCTACTATAATTCAAGCATCTCACGTCATCCGAAGTGTTAGCGATGATTTAGACAAAGCTATTAAGCGCTTATTTCCAGAGAAAATTGGACACGGTGAACCAGAACAGAGGCAACTCGTTGCAGAAATTCCAGTTTCTTTTGAGAACCAAGCTTGCCCTATTAGAGCAAAT
The DNA here is from genome assembly GCF_009725235.1 of Scytonema sp. UIC 10036. Next base: position 35,139 of record NZ_WJFC01000083.1, on the reverse strand, counting down.
AGCACGGGTTACTTGCAAATCATTGATGACGAAAAATTGATGCAGATTGCCCGGAAGTACAATTTGCTATTACATCTCAAAACTCGACCGGGAAAGTTTGTCGTTCAAGGCAGCAATTTGGTCATGGTTCTTCCTGAAGAACGGTTAAATAACGTCAAGACGCGCCATGACAGCAGGTCTTTACAGAAACAAATCAATGATGCTTTTATTTTGGGTAATGAGCGTACCGAACAGCAGGATGTGGAGTTCCCTATCAATCAGTTGGTAGAAATAGCCCTACGTGCCATGTCTCCTGCTGTCAACGATCCGTTTACTGCAATTCGGTGTATCGATCGATTATGCGCCGGACTATGCAATCTAGTTCAACGGGATTTTCCTTCACGCTACCGCTACGATAAAGATAACAATCTGCGTGTAATTGTTGAATCGATAACTTTTGAGGAGTTGGTTGAGAGTGCGTTTAATGAAATTCGGCAGTATGGGCGATCCGATACAGCAGTGACGATTCGTCTTATAGAAGCACTTGCTGCGATCGCTGCATATACTGACAATTCTAAATACCAAACAGTTCTACAGCGTCATGCGAGCATGATTTTGCAAAGTGCGATCCAGGCATTGCCTGATGAACAAGACCGCCTGGTTGTACAGGAGCGATATAATAGCGTCATTAAAAATCATGCACAATTAAAACTCCAAACAATACCCAAAGAGTGACGATCGCGCCAGCAGCTATCCAGTTTGTCGGTTTATCTTGAGACTTAGCAGTTTCAGCTTTTTGGCTAGTTGTTTTAGTGACTGCATAATTGAGCGTGAGGTTAATCATAATTGTTTAACCGGAGATCGTATCATGAGTCTAGATGCTTGCTAAAATACCGTCGATAAAGCTCACAGCTAGGCATAACCAGATTTCCATGCAGCTTGACTAACCCCATGCTATGTAGCTTAAACGCACTTAATTGCTCTATTTCTACAGGTGTTGGTGATGCGATCGCCTGCTCGTAAGCAGCTGCTAATTGAGGATGTTCTTGTAGACTTCGTAAATGTCGGTGGAGGTGATTGCAATAAATACCCGCATTTGTTGCAGCCGTTTGGATTAACTGTTTCAAAGTCAAGTCTTGTTGTGTTATATAATACAATGCTTGCTGTAGGAGATACGGATGTCCTGCCACAAGCTGCATAAGTTCTGATAATTCATCCTCAGATAAATGAAGCCCATAACGTTGGGATAAATCCAACACTTGCAGGGGTGTAAATGCCTGCAACTCTATTGCCAAACCAACATTAAACGGAGACTTATTGATATCCAACGGAATATAAACTTCTGTAGAATGGACAATCACCAGCCGAAGATTTTGCCACAGAGGATTGCCACTATCCCCATAAGCCGCTTCTTCATACCACGAGCGCAACAGCGTAAAGAAATCATCAACAATTTCTGGGTGTAAAAACACTTCATCAACTTGATCTAACGCCAATACCAAAACACCATTAATCTCTGGTAGCAAACAGTCTTCAAAATAAGCGGTACAGTTACTTTTACAGCCAAAAGTTTCACTCCAGTAATCCTCTACTCGATGTGGTAACTGCAACTTCCGAGTCACAGAAGCGCAGAACCAACGTAAGAATTTATCTAAATCATTAAAAATACAACGTTCTGCTCGCTGCAAGCTAAGCGCCACCGTCCGTACTGCCATATTATTACCACGAGCAGAACACTGTTGTTTGGCATAAGCTAAAATTCTTACCATCAACGAAGTCTTACCCATTTGACTTGGTGCTTTAATGCGAATCAGTGCTCCTGGTCTGCTAATTTCTTCATAGCAGCGAGATTCTACGGAAGGACGCTCCATATAAAGATGAGAATTCAATGGCACCAGCCCTACTAGGGACTCCAATTCCGGAGATTGAACACTACGAGATGGAACAGTAGAAGAAGACAAGGAGGACAAGATAAATTCTTCCCTTTCGTCTTGGTCTTTCTCCTGTTCATAAAAAGTTCTTTGTGCCAATACTGCCATCAAATTATTTTTATTGACTTTTTCCCCAAGGCTAGATGAAAGAATCTGCCACAATTTCGGTCCCACATCATGCTTAATGTATTCAGGAGCATAGCTACAATCCACTGCAATTTGGTCATATTTTTGACCTAGCAAAGCCCCCCGCAGTACGGCTACTTCAATATTTCTCAGATGTCTTTGAGTCTTAGCAAAGACTGCAGCATCTGCCAGCTTTAAGGCGGTTTCAAAGTTAATTGTTTGCTCTTTAACACTTCCTGTCATTTGTTTCACTTCACTTTTTTGGTCATTTGTCATTTGTCATTTGTCATTCGCCTCGTTCTTAGGTGGAGCCTGGGAACGAGAGGACGGGTTACTGGTTACTGTTTGTTAATCAATACTTTTTTTGCAACCTGTTGAAGCATTTGACTTAAGGGATGATTCGGATATTCCAAACAAAAGAGTCCACTGCTGCCTAGTTGCGCCATATCTTCCGAAAGTGGAAATATAGCTGCAATAGGGACATTATAAGTTTTTTCTACTTTTTGTTGTAGTTCTGAAAAGTTCATGCGATTTGGTGTTTTGTTGATAACCATCATCATCTGGACTTTCAGCTGGCGGGCAACATTAACAGTCACAGCAGTTCCTTGAAAGTCCTGACGGTCTGGACGTAAAATGACCATTAAAAGGTCAGAAATAGCGATAGACAGCAAAGTTTCTCGACTCAGACCGGGGTGAGTATCAATGAATAAATAGTCCAATTGCAGTTCTTCAATCAACCGCCTGAATCCACTTTTCAGAATACTAACGTTGTATCCTTCACAGAGAATTCTGGCAATTTCATCAGCATTTATACTTGAAGGTATGAGGAAAACCCTGCCTTTTCCCTCAATGTCTAAATCAGAGCTAACATCATATGCGGTGTCAGCTATAGAACTGCGATTCCACAAATAGTCATTTAGAGTTTTGCCTGTAATTGTCTCATTAATATTAAATAAGGCATGGATACCGGGAGATTGGAGATCGGTATCTACAATTGCAACTCGGTTACCTTGGAGTGCGACTGCTACTGCTAAATTTGCTGTTAAGTTAGATTTACCAGTTCCGCCCCGAAATGAGTGAACCGCGATAATCTTAGACATTATATTTATAGTTTTAACCTATGGTAATTCTAAATCTTTTTTATCTTGGCAAGTACGGAAGAGCCGTTATGCACTAGCGATCGGCATTCCGCAAATATTCAACTTCTGCTTGCAATTTTTGAAAATAATCTGTCTGAGTAATTTCCGCAACCTGGTGTACAAGTTTATTTAAATCAATCTCGATTTGTATCTCCTGGATTTGGAGTTTCCTTGCTTCTTCCTGCCTTTTCAGTAGGCTTTCTAATTCAGCTTTTTCCTGCTTTAAAGCTTTAATTTCTGCCCTTAAATCCTCTTCAGTACTCTGTAACCAAGACTTAGACTTTGCTTTGACTCTATTCTTCCTAAACTGCTTCCTGGTTCTTCTAAAAGGAAAAGGCGTAAAGATACTGCTTGCTGCATTCACGAAAGCAGCGAAATTCACAATTTTGGTGCTTATCTCCATACCAAAGGGGACTGCTTCGATACAGTCATCGCGAGAATATTGGGACATAATGTACTCCACATCAATCTCAGGATTTTCCTGACAGCAGGAGATATCTCCTAGCTACTTCATCTTTTCTACAATTAGGCGATCGCGTAACCCAATGAAAGATCAGTTTTTCAGCGAAGACGGACTTGGAAAACTGGTCTTGACAAAAATAATATTTTATGTAATACATATAGTCTTAAATCTTAACCCGGATTCAAGGGTGAATATTCCCCAAACCGCCAACGGAGAGGGCAAGCATTTTTACTTTCCACCACTTGCTCGATATCAAACTCCACCAAACGTTGCGCTCCAGCAAACTCAATTAATTTCTCAGCATCCCAAATCACCTTTGCTTGCCCTGTCAATTGCAGTGTATCACCGCTTTCAAAATTGACAAACAGTAACCCTGCATGAGGATTTACAAGTAAATTGCCAAAGGTTTGAAACATATTATTTCCTGCATAATCGGGAAATACCAATTTGTGGCTATTTATGACTTGCACAAACCCCGGAAAACCACCACGATGAGAAGCATCAGTGCCAAATTCTGGATGACAGCTAGCAATAAAAAATGTATCAGCTTGAGCTATCCAACTTTCATCAGTTTGGCTAAGGGCATCTCTCGTGAATATTTCTGGTTGTTTGAGTGACGGTGTGAATTCGGTTTCTATATAACGCAATTGGATATATTTTGGACAGTTAAAAAAAACCTGTTTAAGTTCAACTTTAATTTTACCATCTGATTGTAAATTCGCTCTGCCATTGAGACGCAAGCGCCTGCGGTTTGCTAAATCAATGACTAGCAAACCAATGGTATTATGACTAGCAAGGTTCTGGCTGAGTAAATCTCTCGGTAAAAAAGTAGGATGAATCTCTATTGTATGTTCGCTTAAGACTCGAACAAAACCTGAATCCCCTGTTAATAACGAAGCCCAAACCCTTCCGTTAGCATCTACTGTACTTGCAACTGCTAGTTGTTGATTCTTGAGAAACTCTTGAGCTGCTGGCTTGATGATATTGCTAATCGTCTGACACAAACGTTGTGCCTCTTCGCGAACTCCTGCTTTATTTTGGATTGCGATTTCTCCAGGATGAAAATCCATATTTCAATAAAAATGATAATAAATATAATGGTATTGCGATGCCTTGACTTGATAAAAATCTTTACTTATCTACATATTTAATGACTTAGCTTAAATTCTCCAAGATCAGTTTTGGTTTCATTGCGCTGACTGAAATTGATCTTGGCAATAGTATGTGCCTGTGATATTGCGCTAAGCATAGAAATTTTGATATTTCTATCTATAGAGATAGATTTGTAAGGAAAACCTATCAACGTTACCCAATCCCCAATCAAAACATGGCTACATTAAATGCTTCTCAACAAGGACTGGTAAAAATCAAGCAAGCGAGAAGTCAAAAAGGTTGGTCTGTGGATGATTTCAGGTGGATGGAAGCAGCTAGTCTAATTTTGGGAACGAATTGGAAAGAACAGGGAGTACTAGCTGTGGGTATTTCTGAAGGAACTTGGAAAAGATTTTTAGCAGGAAAACACCCAATTAATGCCGAAGCATTTAAGGCTTATTGCCAGGTACTGGGGCTGAGTTGGGAAGAAGTTGCCGAAAAGAAGGTAAAAGATAGAACAAAACCTAGCAACCGAGAAACCATTTTTTCTCCCCAAAGCCCCCCATCTCCCCATCTCCCCATCTCCCCATCTCCTCCACTTAACGCAGATTGGGGTGAAGCACCTGACGTATCAACTTTTTATGGTCGTGAAGAAGAATTAAATACTGTCAAGCACTGGGTTGTGCAAGAAAATTGCCGCTTGATAACGTTGCTGGGTATGGGTGGGATTGGCAAAACGACACTGTGTGTCAAGTTAGCGCAACAAATCTCAGAGATGCAGGATACGAGGCGTGTCATTTGGCGCAGTCTTCGCAATGCACCCCCACCAGAAGATATTTTGACTGAACTGATTCAATTTTTATCCGAACAACAAGAAACGAATTTGCCAAATGGCGTCAGTAGCAGAATCTTGCTGTTACTAAAATATTTACGTTCTTCCCATTGTCTGCTGATTCTAGATAATGCTGAATCCATTTTACTTCCTGGCGATCGCACGGGTCGTTATCGGGTAGGATACGAAGGATACGGAGAACTGTTGCGATGTGTGGCAGAAACTTTGCATCAAAGTTGTTTGATTCTCACTTCACGGGAAAAACCCCAAGGACTGGCAAAGTATGAAGGGGATAATCTACCCGTGCGATCTTTACAACTTTCCGGTTTACCAGAAACAGAAGGGCGAGAATTATTTCATGCTAAAGGAAAATTTACAGGCTCTGATACCCAATGGCAAGCCCTAATTTCGCGCTATGGTGGCAATCCCCTGGCTCTGAAAATAGTCGCCTCTTCTATCCGCGATTTTTTTGATGGTAGCATTTCCCAGTTTCTAGAAATCTCCCAACAGGGTATCTTCATCTTCGATGATATTCGCGATTTACTCGACCAACAATTCCATCGCCTCTCCTCCTTAGAACGGGATATTATGTTTTGGATTGCCATCAATCGCGAACCTGTTTCCTTATCGAACTTGCAAACAGATTTTGTGACTCATGTTCCCCCTCGTGAATTGCTAGAATCCCTGTCATCTTTGCAAAGACGCTCTTTTATCGAAAAAACGGCTGGTGGCTTTACTCAGCAACCCGTTGTAATGGAGTACGCTATTACTCAAATCATTGAGAAAATATCCCAAGAAATTCAAGAATTGCCACATGGAGAACGAGAAGGAAACACTCAACACAACCCTACCCCCTATTCCCTACCCCCTAATTTATCGGCTCAACAGAGGCTCTTAAACCATTGTTGTTAAATATTTTCACCATACTATCGGCGTTGTAACGAGTGCTGAAAATGCCCGCTTGCATAACATCACGTCCCCGCCAGAGAGTCCGAAAAGCACCTGGTGCGAGAAATCTTACTAGTTCTTGGTCTTTCCCATTCTGTATCTCAACAATAACTCGGTAACGTAAATTAATTTGACCTTCTCGGGCAGGGGATGCCAATGCTGGGTTGTAAGCTGTTGCTGAAGAGTTTTGAGGTTGTGCTTTTCGCCTACCGCGACTGTTACCGATAGGAATATTAGCATTGGGAACTGGTAGAAGGGCTGACTCGCCGACAGGGGCTGCTTCTAAACCGGGCATTGATGCTGCTTGAGATCTTGCTCTTTGCACTGGTGCGGGTGCAAGTATAGTATTTGACTCTTGGAAATCTGCCTGGGGGGCAACAAACTCGATAGTATCGGGAGAAATTCGCCTATAGTTTGATTGTGGAGCTTCTGAAAAACTATTGACTGGTGGTTGAGTTGTACGGCTGGGGAAAGGTGCTGGTTGACGCAAGATTGTTCTAGTGGGTAAAGGTTGCCCTCGATATCCTGTCTGTACATTAGGTGGGAATGTGCTCATGCTTCTAGGTAAGGGTTGTCTGTTTACAGGGGATGCCGAAAGTGGAAAATTCTCTGGCGATGATGGTAGAACTTGATTGTTGATTTGTCTGGGAGTACTGCGGGAAGATGTATAGGGAGAGAGAGGGGGAGGTGGTGACGCAGGGACAGAGGAAATAGATCTAGTTTCTGTATAATTTGCTTCTCCTCCAAGACTCAGTGTGGTTGCATCTGCGATCGCGACATTACCTGTCAAATCAACTTTACCTGCAACACGGGTTTGAGTTATTTTGTTACCAAAAGCGGGAAAAGTTTCTTTGGCAGCACTGGCATTGATGTCGTAGCGGGTGTTGTTGCGAAACTCATTCCTTCCAGGTTCGGAAGCGCTTCCCAGATTGGGGACTGCCAAGGCAAGAGCAACCAATCCATCTTCTTTGCTACCCTGAATGAGATTATTTCGCAATAGGGGACGAGCCTTAGCTTGTACGATTACGCCAACTCTATTGTACTGAATCTGGTTACCCACTATAACTGGCTGAGAATTTTGAGCAATGTTAATGCCAAAACCTGTTTGTTGAAATACGTTTTCTCGTACTTCTGGACGGGAGGAACCAGAAATTGTGATTCCGTTTGCTCCATTTTCATAAAAGAAATTATTACGAATAACAGGCGCACTGTTGCCTGTGACTATAATCCCATCTTGGGTACTGCCAGTAAAAGTATTTTCTATAATTAACGGGTTACTATATTCAATCCACAAACCATAACCGCGTGGATTGGGATTGCTGAGAGTCACTCCAGTCAAGCTTGCTTGGTTTGCACCCACAATAGTGACGTTTTGACCTCCAAAGGTACGGCTGAGGTAACTGCCTCCTCCGGTAATTACAATACCACGACCTTTGCTACGATTGTCCCCTTGAATTGATACATTTGGTTTAAGAACTAAAGGAAATTTTTCTCCTGTTTCAACGCTGTAGGTTCCCTTTGAGAGCATAATAACCGTATTGGAACTGGCGACTTGTAGTGCTTGAGTAATTGTTTTGAAAGGAGTGTTTTCACCTCCGTTTCCTACTTTGTCATCTCCGATACTTGGGTTGACAAAGAGTACATTTACCTGAGACATTGTTCTGACACCGGGTTGTCCTCCATTCCGAATTTCGGTGGGGGGTAGCTGAGCAAGAGCAGCATTTCGGCTTGCATCTAGCAATCCTGTAAATGCCACTCCTATGCTAACGGCACATAATAAAATTGAAGAACGAAGCACTGACATCATTGATACATGAATAAAAGAATTTGACTTGAGTTTCTCAGTCATTAATCTTGCTGGTAAAGTATATGTCCAAGAAGGCTTTGTCATAACGTGGAGGCAATTCACTTTTACAAACTCCTTTGACTAACTAGCACTTTATATACTTCTTTAGACGTAAGTATGACCATAATGTTACTCGTATGTTGACCAAATGGGGATTGTTGATACAAAGTAATTTAAGAAAGAACTTATTGAAATACAAAGAATATTACGAATATGAAAGAGGCTGGCTGTTACGATGAAAGCACGAATGGGGTTGTTGTAATGGTCGAAGCCCATAACCAAAAGGAACATATTCAGCAGGTTGTTTACCGGATACTGGATGCCAATCTGGATCGAGCTCGCGAGGGATTGCGTATCATTGAGGAATGGTGTCGGTTTGGCTTGAATAGCGCCCAACTGGTTGGGGAATGTAAGAAAGAGCGACAAGAATTGGCAAGCTGGCACACCCCCGAATTGCGGGCGGCGCGAAATACTCCTGATGACCCCGGAACGGAACTGACTCACCCTCAAGAGGAACAACGCACGGACATTAAGTCATTGTTACAAGCAAATTTTTGCCGGGTGCAAGAAGCGTTGAGGGTTTTAGAAGAGTACGGCAAGCTTGATAACCCCAATATGGGGAAAGCTTTTAAGCAGATGCGCTATCGTATTTATACCCTAGAAAGTCGTCTGATGGGATATGAGAGGCAACAACTTTTATTGCGATCGCATCTGTACCTAGTCACCTCCCCGAACGAACGGTTGCTTGAAACTGTGGAAGCTGCTCTCAAAGGAGGATTGACTCTGGTGCAGTACCGCGACAAAGTAGCCGATGATACTAAACTTTTGGAGCAAGCCAAGAAATTGCGGCAGCTGTGTAGCTCCTACGGTGCTATTTTTATTATCAATGACCGAGTGGATTTGGCTTTGGCAGTAGATGCAGATGGCGTGCATCTCGGACAACAGGATTTACCTATTGCTGTTGCCCGTCAATTACTCGGTCCTCACCGCTTGATAGGTCGTTCTACCACAAATTTACAAGAAATGCAAGCAGCTATTGCTGATGGTGCAGATTACATCGGCGTCGGACCAGTTTATGAAACTCCTACAAAGGAGGGCAAGGCAGCAGCTGGGTTAGAATACGTCAGCTATGCTGCTAAAAATTGTCCTATCCCGTGGTTTGCTATCGGTGGGATCGATACAAGCAACATCAATGACGTTATTGATGCAGGAGCAAATCGCGTGGCTGTGGTACGCAGTCTCATACAAGCGGAACAACCCACCCTGGTGACACAATTTTTTATCTCTCAACTGACAAATCGTGTGAGACCACAACATGGTAAGCCCTATATCTGATCCAATTACACTTCAGGTGAATGGCGAAACTCGCAATTGCCTACCTCAAACTGCTTTACCAGAATTACTCCAACAATTGGGGTTCAATCCCCGTTTGGTTGCCGTAGAATACAACGGTGAAATTTTACACCGACAGTTTTGGTCGGAGACGAAAATTCAACAAGGCGATCGCATTGAGGTCGTCACCATAGTGGGTGGTGGCTAGGTTAAAAAACTCGATCCTTGGGAATCGGGAGTATAGAGCGATCGCATTAAAGTTTTCCGACTTGCCAATTGTTTCCCTCTGCGCCCCAATGCTTCGCGCAAGTTCCGATCCTGACAAAGACGCTTAAACGCTTGGAAAACTTCGTATCCGGAGTTGGGATCTACGAGAATGCCATTGTCTTCATGGTAGATAATATCTGAGACACTTCCCAAATGAGAAGCGATCGCAGGCTTGCCAAAGTAACCTGCTTCCAAGCAAGCCATGCTGCCACCACCAAAACTCGATAGTTTCTTATTATCGCATAAACTTAGCATTGCAAATATATCACAAGCTGCATAATAACTTGTTAATTCTCGGTCTGAAACGTACCCAGGAAAATGAACCCGCCCCTGTACCCGCAAGCGATGTGCCAAAGATTTCAGTTCAGACTCATAAGAACCCCGCCCGCACAAGATGTAGTATACGTCAATCCCACAAGTTAGCAGGAGTGTCAAATTTTCAATAACGCGGTCAAAGCCTTTACGCTTCGTCAACTGTCCTACTGAAAGAATAACCACTGCTGTCTCTGGAATTTTATACCCAGAGCGGAGGCTAGCGCGTAAATCCCTGACGCTATCTGGAGTTGTCACACCAAATTTTTCTCCTCTGACAGCAGGCTTGATGGCATGGGTAGGTGTCTTAAAATTAAAATGAGTCGCCAAAAAATTTTGCGTACACGAACTGCTACACACAATCCCTTGCACTCGGTTTAGTGTAAGTTCAAACAGAGGGCGCAATATAGGGTGATGTGATAGACCAAGAATATCCTGACCGTGTAGGTAGATGAAACAGCGAACGGGGAGGAGGTAGCTTAAGAGCAACAGAGAAAGAAAATGGTAGCCATGACCCCATTCAATATAGCGGTAGTGATAGCGAAAGTAGAGTTTAATCGCTAGTACAAACGCCCAGAGCACATTGAGGAGAGTTTGCACTAGATTCCCCAAAAGACTACCACACCACAAGCGGGAAATAGGCCAGCGATATATGGGAAACCGTTGAGCTTTATCAAACAAGCGATCCCCATTAGAACTAGCGGCTAAAACAATCACTCGTTCTGGATCTTGCAGACAACGACTGTAAATGTACTCCTCAATTCCTCCTTCTTGGGGTTGAAAGGAACGAGATATAACCAGGATGTCCGGGTAAGATGCAGCTTTAGTTCTAGCGGGAGCACTTATTCGTGAAATATTTTCCATCAGACATCTGAATAATTCAACATCAGGAAAGCTGAAAAACGAAATATTATCAACAGAATTGAAAAATGTATTTTTAGCTTGCTGGGTAACGTTTAGCTCAAACTTACCATTAGTCTAGTGGGTTCCTGAGAAAATTCTATTCCATCTAAAGGATTAGTTCGAGAGTACATAGTTATCCCTTGACCTTCAGTTGATATCGGAGTGTTAGCTGCTGGATAACTGCTTTTTGGGCTTGAACCAAAAAACTTAGCAGTGACTGTAAAATACACAGCAGCCGACTCCTGTTGAAATTACGCTGGTTGGCTATTGTTCTTAGAATATCTGAATACCACTGAAATGTGATGCCAAAATGCCAAAAAGCTACCTTTCTTAATTAGATTTTTGAGAAAAATTAAGAAATAATTTTATTTTTATTAGTAAAATTTCTGACTTCTTAAAGAAGTCCAAAATCTTGGATCGATTTAGAATAACTATATAGGAGACCCCTCATCTGTACTCTCTCGTTCCCAGGTTCTACCTGGGAATGCAGGCTGCGAGGCTCCGCCTCGCCTTACAGATCGCTACAGGAGGCGGAGCCTCCCGAAAAGGCATTCCCAGCCTCGGGCTGGGAACGAAGTGGGGGGTCAGACCTATCATTCACCAACAGCATCCCAAGGGGACAGCGTTAGTCGGGAGGTGGGTATTGCCAACCTTACTTACAAATCAAGAGTTTAGAATCTTAAAAAATAAGTAAAAAAAATAACTGGTGAAGAACAAGTATCTGTAGGATGTACAACCACAGGTAGATTTAGGATAACTATCCAATCCCAAGTCCCCAGTCCCCAATCGCCAATCCCCATCTTGTTCGGTTATCTACTCCAGAAATCCACCCACGGTTTGCTGTTGAGTTGAGAGGTAAGACAGTACATTGGAAATGTACCTTGTTATCAAACCAACAACCCCTTAGAGGCTACAGGCTGACGTCACCCACAGACCTTCATAATTAGGATTGGGAGAAAAGATAACCAATACTGTTTTTCAAGTGACTGGATTATGCATAAAAAACTACAACAAGCTATCAAACCCGTTTTAAAATCCCTGTTCCTCCTAAGCCTTGTGTTCGCATTAGCATTCGGTCAAGCTAATGGAGCGTTAGCCGCTAGCGGAGGTAGAATCGGAGGTGGTTCTTTCAGAGTCCCTTCGAGCCGTCCTTACTCATCTCCCCGGACTTACGCACCTCCTGGTGGAGGATACTATGCTCCCTATCCTGGTGGTGGTTTTGGCTTTCCTTTCCTGATTCCCTTTTTTGGGTTTGGGGGCGGGTTAGGTACTCTGTTTAGCGTTTTGATATTTCTAGCGATCGCAAACTTTTTTGTCCAAACCTTCCGACGCGTTGGTAGTGGTGAAGAAGTTGGCAGCAACCCAAATGTTTCCGTCACGAAATTGCAAGTTGGTTTGTTAGCGAGCGCCCGTGGTTTGCAAAACGAACTGAACTACATTGCTGAAACGGCTGATACCAACTCTCCTGAAGGTAGAGCAGAAATTTTACAAGAAGCAAGCCTCGCCCTGTTACGCCATCCAGAATACTGGGTTTATACTGGTTCAGGGACGCAACAAGCACGTTTAAATGCTGCTGAGGCACAGTTTAATCGTTTGTCAATAGCAGAACGCAGCAAATTTAGTGAAGAAACTCTCACTAACGTTAATAACCAGCTCAAAGGAGCAACACCTAAAGATGCTTTACCTGCTGTGGGGGGTGAACTCGACAATCCCACCAAGTTGATTGCAGAAGGTCCTGGTGAATATATTATAGTTACCTTACTAGCTGCAACACTGGGTAAATTCCAACTTCCAGAAGTTAACAGTGCTGATGATTTGCGTCAAGCTTTACGTGTTATGGGTAGTATTCCCGGCGAGCAACTCCTAGCAATGGAAGTACTTTGGACTCCACAAGCTCCTGGCGACACCCTCACCTCTGATGACATCTTAGCTGAGTATCCAGATTTGAAACTAGTTTAGAGATTCTCTATAGTCTCAATATCGACTTCCTTTTAGGTGGGCAAATTGCTCACCTTTTTTATTTCTCGTCCCTCGTTCCCAGGCTCTGCCTGGGAACGCAGGCTGCGAGGCTCTGCCTCGCGTGACTGACTTAATCAGACAAGTTGTGCATCATCTTGTTCAAGTTACAAAAGGAGGCGGAGCCTCGAGTAAGGCATTCCCAGGCTGAGCCTGGGAACGAGGGAGTCGGGGATCTGAGACTCAATAGCAATTCAAGTTAACGAAGACAACACGACTCGAAAGCCACAATTGCCATGTCCCCCTGATGCATTTTTACTACGATTTGCGCTGCGACATTTTGCTGGATGATCGTACCAAGAGCCGCCTCGAAGCACCCAGCGATCGCTCTCTCCGTCAGATTCCCACACACTTCCATCATTGGGAGCACCAAGATAATTATCGTGCCAAGGATCGGCACACCATTCCCAAACTAAGCCATGCATATCATATAACCCAAATGCATTGGCAACGTTAACGCTGCCTACTGGTGTTGTTTGCTCGCGGTATTTACCTGTTGTTGACTTCTTAAAGGTATGAATTCCTACATAAGTATAATCTCCATTATAGTTAGCCAGATCGGTTGTTATTGATTCGCCAAAATGGAAAGGTGTTGTAGTGCCAGCACGACAAGCATATTCCCATTCCGCTTCACTAGGTAAACGGTAATTGCGTTTAGTGGTTTGCAATAGTCTTGCACAAAATTCTTGTGCATCATACCACAAGACATTTTCCACTGGTCTATTTGCACCTTTAAAATCTGATGGATCTGGATTTAATTGTTTATTAATAGAAGGTAAAGCTGCAACAGCTTGCCATTGTGCTTGAGTTATGGGAAATTTACTCATGAAAAAAGGTTCTACTGTTACGAGATGCTGCGGATATTCATCATGAAACCCCTCATTTTCCGGCGATCCCATCATAAAACTACCACCAGGAATTGCCACCATTTCTAAAGTCACTCCATTCCCCAAGGCTTGAACAAAAAAGTTTGCATTGTGGCGATCGCAACTAATTTCTTGCCCTCGTGCATCTACATTAACGACACAAAATTCAAAGGATTTTAATTCAGATTTTTGTTTACCATTCAAATGCTGTAAAGCTTCTTCAGCAGATTGATACCTATCTTTAGCAAAATGTTGCAGCAACTTATCCAAAATTTGCTCTAACTCGGTGCTAATGCTAACACCTTTTTCCTGTAAACGTTCCCGCCACAACCATTGAGCATTGTAAGCATCATAGAGATTGTCTGAGAAATTTCCCGATACATCTGCTACAGGCAAACATTGAGTTAACAAACGCACGCAAGTTACACCCAAAGCGTATAAATCGCTAGCTGCACAGACATATCCTTGTATCTGTTCTACAGGCGCATAACCGGGAGTATAAATAACCGTACCTGGTTTTAAAGTCGTTTGAGTGACTTGTTTAGCACCGCCAAAATCAATTAATATGAGTTTGCCATCACTTTTGCGGCGAATGATATTTTCCGGTTTAATATCCCTATGGATAACGTTACGTTCGTGGATAAATTGCAGAACTGGTAATAAATCCAATAAAATGTCTCGAATGTGACTTTCTTCAAAGGAATGTTGTCGAACTTCCTGTAAGAGAGTTTGTCCCTCGATAAATTCCTGTACGAGATACAAACTTGTACTTTGTTCAAAGTAAGCAAGCAACCTCGGAATTTGAGGATGATCTTCTCCAAGTTCATAAAGTCGCTTGGCTTCTTCCTTAAACAATTCTGCCGATTTAATACGTGCTGTTCCTTGTATGGGTGGGAAAAATTGCTTGATAACACAGGGCGCATCCAATCTGTCAACATCTGCTGCCGCATATGTTCTGCCAAAACCCCCTTCCCCTAACAATCTCTTCACATAGTACCGATGTCTCAGGAGGTTGCTAAAATGACTTTGTCCGCAGCTAGTACAAAATTTGTTACCATCGAAGTTAAACGGGTTTGAGCATTCAAGATTTTGGCAGATTAGCATAATGAGCCTGTGTTGGCATACCGATGTGAAGTTAGCCCCAGTACTATAGAGTGTAACTCACAGAGTTTATTCATTATGACTCAAGTCTAAATTGTTCAAGATACTGAAGCGATATAGCTAGGAAAAAACCATGAGTTCCATCAAGCTGCCAAAAAAATTAATGTTGCTAGGTTCGGGAGAACTCGGTAAGGAATTTGTTATTGCAGCCAAACGACTTGGCAATTATGTTGTTGCTGTCGATCGCTATCCCAATGCTCCAGCAATGCAAGTTGCAGATGCTAATGAAGTTATTTCGATGCTCAACCCTGACGATCTAGAAGCTGTTGTCGTCAAACATCAGCCTGAGTTTATTATACCAGAAATTGAAGCCATTAGAACAGAAAAACTTCTCGAATTTGAGCAACGAGGAATAACAATCATTCCGACTGCGGCTGCCACTAACTATACGATGAATCGTGACAGAATTAGAGAATTAGCACATCAAGAGTTAGGGATTCGGACTGCTAGATACGGTTATGCAACAACCTTAGAAGAATTGATAGCAGTTTCCAACAAAATTGGATTTCCCAATGTTGTCAAACCCGTGATGTCATCGTCAGGCAAAGGACAGTCTACCGTGCGTGACAAAAGCGAAGTAGAGAAAGCGTGGAATTATGCGATCGCAGGTTCTAGAGGAGACAGTCAAAAAGTCATTGTCGAAGAATTTATTAACTTTGAACTTGAGATTACATTGCTAACAATAAAACAATGGAATTCCCCAACGATTTTTTGTTCTCCTATAGGTCACCGCCAAGAAAGAGGAGACTATCAAGAATCTTGGCAACCAGCAGAAATGACAGAAACAAAGATATTAGAAGCGCAGGAAATAGCCAAAAAGGTCACTGATGCGTTAGGTGGTGCGGGAATTTTTGGTGTTGAGTTTTTTATTACGAAAGATGAAGTTATCTTTTCCGAACTGTCCCCCCGACCCCACGATACTGGTATGGTGACATTAATCTCGCAAAACCTCAACGAATTTGAACTGCACTTGAGAGCAATTTTAGACTTACCCATACCCAACATAGAACAATTAGGTGCTTCTGCTAGTGCCGTTATTTTAGCTACCGAACCTTCAGACAGTATAAACTACATTGGTGTAGCCGAAGCGCTAGCAGATAAAGACGTAGATATTAGACTATTTGGTAAACCAAATGCCCATCCTTATAGAAGGATGGGAGTTGCTTTAGCCAAAGGAGAGAACGTGCAACAAGCCAGAGAAAAAGCAACAAAAGCCGCAAGCTTAGTGAAAATTCAGCCCTAATTATTTGTCATTTGTCATTTGTCATTTGTCATTGGTTACTGATGACTGGTTCGGGTTCAGTGTTAATCTCGGTTGTGCTTACTGAACGGACTTCAGCCCTAGCGCGGAGTGCGGGATAGGGGAACAAGCTTTGAAGCCCAGCCAGTCTTTGTGCAGTAGGTTCGGGAGCATAATTCCACAAACTTTCCAAGTAGAAGAAGGCGACACCCAAACCGCGTTCTTGAACAGCCCGCACTTGAGCCTTAATTTGTTTTATGGGAACTGGATTATTTCGCAACCCTGCCATAATCCCGACTCCTGTTGGAATCTTTTGTTGCACTTCTTGCATTTCCGGGCGGGAAATCTTTTGGATAAAACTGTCCAGATTGGGGCGATAAACTTGCACGATCAGTTCGTCTACTATATTCATGCGTACCCAAGTGAGCCAGTCTTGCAGGTGTAACTTGTATGCAAAGTCGTAGTAATTGGGAGAAACTGAAAAAATTGCGTTTGGTTTTCTCTCTTTTACAGCTTGATTGAGCTGTACCATAAACGCCGTGATTTTATCTGCTCTCCAGCGCAACCACAATGGTTCTTGAGAATTGCTGGGAGGATTGTTTTTGGTTTCTTGATTGTACAGTGAAACTGTATATTTATCGTAGCCAAACTCCGAGGGCAAACTCATGTGATCGTCAAACTGAATGCCATCGACATCATATTGGGTAACAATTTCCAGTACAAGATCGCGGATAAATTGCTGTACTTCTGGATGAAATGGATTGAGCCATGCGACTTCACCAGCCGCGCCAACATAAGTTTGACTGCCATCACGCTTTTGAGTCAGCCAATCTGGATGATTCAAAGCTAGCTCTGATGTTTCTGGAGTCATGAATCCAAACTCAAACCAGGGAATCACAAACAAACCTTGACTGTGCGCTTGGGCAATCAGGTCTGCAAGTATATCACGTCCATCATTGCCTTTCAAGACAAAAGGCTGAATCCCCTCACGTTTTGCCACAGCACTGGGATACATGACATAGCCGGAATTCCATACGACAGGATAAATAGTGTTAAAGTTCAACTTCCGCAATTGAGTTACCGCATCCTGTACTTTAGAACGATCCCTCATGACATTGAAATCGTTATTAGTCATCCAAACTCCACGAATTTCATGACGTGGAAGTTGTGCCAATGTGGGAGTCAAACTATCTATTAGTAGTACCGTAGCGAACGAGAGTACAACAAGGAGGGGGAAAAGAGATTTGATTATTCGCCGCCAACCTTGACTCATGAAACGTGATGTCAATTTCATAGCTTTATAAAATGCTGTAACTAACCACACCCCATCGCGTGCGTCCCCGATTCAACCCACCAATCTTATAGTTTACAAGCATTTATGCTTATTAAAGAATTGAGGGAGGATATTTGTTGATTCAAGCTGACGCATTTGTTGTTGCATGGGAAACTGAAAAATACGGAGCACGCTTGGTAAGGTAGACGCATATATTGAGACAATTGTGCCAATTTTGGCTTTTGGTTAGAGAATAAATAGTGAATATGTCATATTATGGATACCAATCTTCTTGACTAGGTTGTCTTACGATGAACTTTTGAAGAAGCTTCTGTAAAGGACGAGTATAAAATGACGCATGAACTCTCCCTTCCATTTATGGGTTGTGGAACTTGGGCATGGGGTAACCGCTTGCTCTGGGGATACGATGAAAGTATGGATAGTCAGTTACAAAATGTTTTTAACCTTTGCGTAAGTCATGGCGTAACCTTATTTGATACGGGAGATTCTTACGGAACAGGGAGATTAAACGGGCGAAGCGAACAACTTTTGGGACGGTTTTCCCAGGCGTATGTGGGTTCAAACAAAAACGATATTTGCATTGCCACAAAACTTGCTGCTTATCCGTGGAGATTGACACGGCGATCGATGGTGTCTGCTTGTCAGTCCTCAGCCCAACGCTTGGGAAGAAATGTGGATTTGGTACAAATGCATTGGTCTACAGCAAATTATGCTCCTTGGCAAGAGGGCGCACTTTTAGATGGACTTGCCGATCTTTACGAACAAGGGCTTGTTAGAGGAGTCGGTTTATCGAACTATGGTCCCAAATGGCTGCAATGGGTATATAAAAGATTTGCAGAGCGAGGAGTGCCAATCTCAACCTTACAAGTTCAGTATTCGCTGTTATCTACCTATCCTGTCACTCAACTGGGATTGAAAGAGACGTGTGATGCGCTTGGAATCAAATTGATTGCCTACAGCCCTTTGGCATTAGGATTATTGACAGGAAAATATTCAGAAAAGGGTCCTTTTCCTAAAGGGATTCGTGGTTTATTATTTAGGCAGTTATTACCAGGAATTCGTCCATTATTGGCTTGTTTGCGAGAGATAGCGGAGGCAAGAAACAAAACTATATCGCAAGTGGCAATCAATTGGTGTATTAGTAAAGGAACTATCCCGATCCCTGGAGCAAAATCTGTGGAGCAAGCAAGGGACAATATTGGCGCTTTGGGTTGGCAGTTGGATGCTGGGGAAGTGGCAGAATTGGATAATGCGGCAGGAAGTTCGGGGAAAAAAATGGTGCAAAATATTTTTCAGACGAAGTAAATTTTGTCATTAGTCATTGGTCATTGGTCATTGGTAAGGATTTGAGGCGGATTGATATTTGGTAGCGTAATACTGTTTATTTTCACACTTTGCGATCGCTCTGTGAATGTCGTTCGAGAACAAGTAATTATGTCAATATGTAAATTTATCTGCTTGCATAAGCGAAAAAATTTAATAATTTCTTCTCCCAAAAGACAGAGGGAATGTTTAGTTGTAGAAATTATGTTGGAAAAAAGACAGAGGATATTTGAAAAGTTCTGAGCGGATAGAATTCTCTACTGCACAAACACAGTCTGCCTACGCGGACTAATCAAAAACCAAGAATCAAGGGTTTTAAACTTGCTTGTATAGCCAGCGACATAGTATAGCCAGCGAATAAACATTGCAAAGGTATATCCAAACGGAGGTCAAAATGCAACCGGATTACTTGATTGTAGGCAGTGGCTTATCAGCATTGGTATTTGGATCTCTTATGGCAAAATCCGGGAAGAGAGTTCAAATTTTGGAAGCCCATGAATATCCAGGAGGTTTTGGTCACACTTTTACGTTGGCAAAAAAGTATAAGTTTAATGCCCAACTCCATTATGTTTGGGATTGCGGTGAAGGGCATACCGTAAACCAGGTTTTGAAAAAACTGAACTTAGATAAAGAAGTGACATTCGAGCGCTACGATCCTAACGGTTTCGATCGCATGAGAATGCCAGACTACTCGCTAAACATTCCGTCAGAATCCGAAGAGTTAATCCGGCGACTGTCCGATCTCTTTCCTCAACATATCTCCCAGATTCGGAAATTTGTCCTTGAAGTACGAAAGGCTAGCGAGGGACTCAAGAGACTAGCACCGCCAATTAACCCTACTGAATTATTCAAACATTTTGGTGAAGTATCCTGCGCCGTCAAGTATCTTAACAGTACGCTTCAAGATGTTTTTGACAAATTCAAACTACCTAAAGAAGCACAAACACTTTTAGCATTGCAATGGCCTGATTTTTTGTTACCACCCAATCAACTCTCTTTTTACGCTTGGACGATCTTATTCACAGGATATCAAGAAGGCGCTTTTTACCCCACACACCATTTTGAGCATGTCATCAACTCATTAGTCAAAGTTATTGAGGAGAATGGAGGCGAAATTCTTCTCAATCAGGAAGTCACGCATTTTGCGATCGCAAACAAAACTATAACAGGAGTCAAAGCACGCGATCGCATCACCCATCAAATTCGTGAATTTACTGGAGAAAACATTATCTGCAATATAGATCCTCAAAAAGCTGCCCATATGATAGGAGTAGAAAACTTCTCCAGGACAGTACGCAAGAAACTGAATTATGAGTATTCCCCCTCTAACTATATGGTCTATTGCGTCGTCAAAGATATCGATCTTCGAGACTATGGATTTGGAAAATGGAACACCTTCCATACCGAACAAAGAGATTTGAATGAAGCCTTTTATCAAATGTATGAAAAGCATGACTTTTCCAAACCTAGTTTTGCCATCACAACACCCACATTAATGACCGAAGCTGAGCAAGAATGTCCAGAAGGATGTCAAATTATCGAGTTCTTGACTGTTGCTAACTACGATTACTTTAAAAAACTGAAAGAAACCGACAAAAAAGCTTACCGACAAAAAAAAGAAGAAATCCTGAACTCCATTTTAGATGTAGTTGAAGAAAAATACATTCCTAATTTCAGAAAATACATTGTCTTTAAAATTACTGGAAGTCCAACAACAAACGAAAGGTTTTGCTGGTGTCCACAAGGAAATTCCTATGGTTCCAACCTTACCCCCCGTAATATGGGAATTAGCAGATTAAACTACGAAACATCCTTAAAAAACTTCTACTTTTGTAATGCCTCATCTGGTTATCCAGGATTTGCTCCTACATTTTGGACTGGAGCCACTCTATATCAAACATTATCAAGAGATCCAATTTGATAAAATTACCTCTCTTCTTTCTCCCTTGCTCTTTGCGTCTTTGCGGTTCATTTAAATAAGTATTATTTTTCAAAAATGAAATAGCATTTGAATGATTAAAAAAACCGCAGAGACGCTGAGAGCGCAGAGAAAGGGTAAAGAGAAATAATTCCGATACAAGAGTTTTTATATTATAAGGTATCTTTTAATTTAAAGAAACTAGTTTTTCACGGATTTTACTAATAACGAAAGAGGTGTAAAGAATGACATATGAAAATAGCAATAATTGGTGGCGGCGCAAGCGGTATGGTCACTGCATATCTACTTAATAAAAAAGGTCATCACGTTACAGTTTTTGAAAAACAACCCATATTAGGCGGGCATATTCGGACATTAAATAAAAACGTTCAACCCAATCACTCCCATTGTCAGCAGCTTTTAGAAGGAGGCGTACTCGAATTTCCTCGTGCATTTCACAACTTCCTAAAATTAATGCAAGAACTAGACGTAGAATTAGAACCCGTAAATATGGGTTCGGCACTCTTCTTAAAAGATGGTCGTCACTTTCTTTCAGAGTTGGCAATCCAAAAAAACTTCGCAGGAATTCAGCGTACCATTGAGTCACTTAAGCTTAAAACTTTCTACGCCTGTTCCTTGGGATTATCTTTAAAGATACGCTTTATCCGAATACAGGAGCTATGCGAGCGGTCAATGTCTAAATTTTTGAAACGCCAATGCGTTCAGAATTGGTGGCTAAAATTGCTCACTATGTATAGCTACTCAATGCCATTTAATGCCATCGATAATTTCCCAGCAGAACTAGCAATTCCTACGCTGCGAGATTATGTCTTTGTAGACTGGGTAAGGATTAAAGGAGGAGTCTATTCCTATATTGAAAAAATTCTGGAACGCTTTAAGGGTGACATCTTGGTTAATGCTGAAATTAGCGAAATTTTCAGACAACCAAACTCTGTTACAATTCGACTATCTGGTGATGTAAAATATCTGTTCGACAAGGTGGTTTTTGCAACACCTCCCGACCAGGTAATGAAATTAGTATCCGATCCAACAGATGAAGAAAGGAAACGGTTTTCACCTTGGCAGAAAAATTTAGCAAAAACGGTTATACATACAGATACTTCGATGTATGACAGACACGGCATTAAACAATCTTCAGAATTTGATTTTTTCCAAACTGATACTGGATGGGGATATAACGCTTACCTCAACCAGCTTTGTGGAATATCATCGACTCTACAATACAGTCTGGCTTTTAATCTAAATGATGCGATCGCTAAAGACAAAATCCTTCATATTCAGGAACATCACACTCCCTTATACACTGTTGATTCCTTTAGGTACAGAAACGAAGTTATTATGACCAATGGAGAAAACAACACCTACTATGCAGGAGCTTATCTTGGAGATGGATTGCATGAAGGAGCGATTGTTTCCGCAATCCAGGTTGCTCAATTAATTGGGTAATATTCTTCTGTGTAAGTGTCTTGGACTTTTGCATATAAGGGAAAGCTGTCTTGACGATGTTCGAGAACTTTGAGTTCGACTTGACTGAGACGTAAATAAGAAAGTAGGTTTTGATTGAACCTGTCAACCAAAACCTACAGCAATATCAAATTGTCGTCAATTCCAAGCTAGATCCCAGCAATCACACTGTTAGGTTCAAGTACGTGATTCCCGTGCAATTGAGTAATCCCGTCTTGGGTGATGGTTACTGTATTAGTAAAGGGGAAAGGAATACCTGAATTTGGTACCACACCTAATGTAATACTCAAAGAGTCTAGAACGGAGGACAATCCTAAATCGGAAAACGTCTGCTCAGTAACATTTCTATTAATGACTTCATAGAACTCATTCGGATTTTGAGAATTCGTCAAGCTATCTTTGACAAACTCCGCCACTGGTATGATGTCGCGGAACTGAGAATTGTCTACTCCCGCTTTGTAGTCTAAGCTAACACTGACGTTGGCGACACCTGACTGTGCTGGAATCACAACATCTTTCAATTCAAAAGAAACTAATGCATCAGTTTTACCATCAGGAGTGAGTGCGATGGTGTTGCTAAATGCGAAAGGAATGCCAGCATTTGGTGCTACATCCAATTTTATTGATGCTGAGTCCAGAACCGATGCGAAATCAAAACTGCTATTATTCAGCAGTGATGTGGTGACATTTCTGTTGATGATTTCATAGTACTCATTCGGATTGCGAGAATTCGTCAAGCTATCTTTGACAAACTCCGCCACTGGTAAGATATTGCGGAACTGAGTATTGTCTATTCCTGCTTTGTAGTCTAGATTCACACTGACGTTGGCGACACTTGACTGTGCTGGAATCACAACATCTTTTAATTCAAAAGAAACTAATGCATCAGTTTTGCCATCAGGAGTGAGTGCGATGGTGTTGCTAAATGCGAAAGGAATGCCAGCATTTGGTGCTATATCCAATTTTATTGATGCTGAGTCCAGAACCGATGCGAAATCAAAACTGCTATTATTCAGCAGTGATGTGGTGACATTTCTGTTGATGATTTCATAGTACTCATTCGAATTGCGAGAATTCGTCAGGCTATCTTTGACAAACTCCGCCACTGGTAAGATATTGCGGAACTGAGTATTGTCTATTCCTGCTTTGTAGTCTAGATTCACACTGACGTTGGCGACACTTGACTGTGCTGGAATCACAACATCTTTTAATTCAAAAGAAACTAATGCATCAGTTTTGCCATCAGGAGTGAGTGCGATGGTGTTGCTAAATGCGAAAGGAATGCCAGCATTTGGTGCTATATCCAATTTTATTGATGCTGAGTCCAGAACCGATGCGAAATCAAAACTGCTATTATTCAGCAGTGATGTGGTGACATTTCTGTTGATGATTTCATAGTACTCATTCGAATTGCGAGAATTCGTCAGGCTATCTTTGACAAACTCCGCCACTGGTAAGATATTGCGGAACTGAGTATTGTCTATTCCTGCTTTGTAGTCTAGATTCACACTGACGTTGGCGACGCCTGACTGTGCTGGAATCACAACATCTTTTAATTCAAAGGAAACAGCTGGCTCAGAACTTAAGCTAACAATCGGTGAAGAGTTTTTCGTTGTCGTCATAATTATGGTGACTCCTAATTGAGAATATACTTGCTCTATCTGAAAGTATTTACGCTTCTAGAAACCTAGGGCTAGACATACAAAGCCAGAGAAGCGCAGGCTTCGTTTGTTTAGTCCCAGGCTTCTAGCCTGAGAAATCATCCGAACCGTATTGAACCCACTCAAATCTGTGTGCGCTAGCATTGCTTGTGCATTGACAGAATCAGCAAAAGCCTGCTTTTGGAGACTTAATTAAGTCTACGTCGGAGGAATTTGCCTGCATATTTGCGGTTTCCAATCGTCCGGTGTTTTTTCTCAGTTGGAATATGCCCGTTTCAACGAGATTGCTTAAAAGACTAGCTTACAAAACCCTGAGACATTTTGGGCAAATATCTTGGCTTTTGTATCTAACTAAACTGAATATAATTCCAGTTTTTCTTACAACTGCATACTAGGGTATATCATCCAACTCAATCAGGAAACATTCAAAAATTTTACATAAAATTCATAATATGGTTTTCTATTTTAAAGATAAAGTAAACCTCTCCAGAGGAAAATTTATTGTGCTACGGCTATTCCGAAGATATTTAGGCTTGTTGCTGTCCGTTCGCTAATTTTGAGCCTTGGAAAGGGAGGAAACAAGCGATCGAGTTCCCTCCCCAATCCATCGGTCCCAATACTTGTCGGTTAAGCTAAAAATTCAAATCAATCTGATACTCAGGTGCTGACTTACGATCAAAAACTGGCGGCTAAGTTTGGCGATCGTGTTGTCTTGTTGAAATAGAGTAATAAATGTAACTCGTTAAGCCAACTAATAGCTGAGACACGCCAACAGAGAAACCGCTCCCGCTCCGTTAAAGCATCGTATAAAATGACTTCACTACCACTGAGGCAAGAATCAAACTCAAACGCTTGTATCCGGTTATTGATGATTAAGGACTACTAGATGTGCATATTCTTTAATTTTGGCTTTAAGTTCATTCATCTCTTAACTCTCTGTACCAAGCTTACACGCGATACTTGTAAAATAAAAATGCCCCCATAAGCGAGGCATCATATACTTTGAGCTAAAACTGATAGTTCTTAAGGAAGCGCCAGTTTTTAGCTTTAACCTTGTTGACGTTTCAATTCTTGTATCAATACTTGACAGCGCTTCATAGCTTCTCTAGCCTGTTGTCTGAATTGTTTTGCTAGTTCTTGGTTAGTTTCGTAAACTTCCGAACCTTTTCGCCTAAGCTCAACAGCTTGCTTACTGAGTTCTTTAGCACGTGTCCTTAAATCTTCAACTGTTTTCATCTTTCCTCCAATTCTGAAATGACAAATTCCAAATTTTCACCTTCTTCATATAGTTTATCTGCTCTACTCTCGAGTAAGCTAGCGTCTTCAAGATCGTTATTTTCTAAAGCTTTCTCAGAAGCTACGTACAAATCATCAATAATTTGCTGTAACTGAATGTAAGCTCTTAGCAAAGTATTTCGTGTTTCTGACTTCATGTTTATCGTTCATTTCTATTGCCGCGTAGTTTACCACGTAACATACGAGAAGAGACTCCAGTTTTTCTACATTACTCCCTTTCCGCTATAAGATTACCGATCTTCTCTCCTCTTTCTTCGTGTACTTTGCGTCTTTGCGGTTCATCGGCGCGGGCTGATTTCGATGCGATCGCAACCTGGAGGCGAATCGCTTCTAAATTGTTGCCATACTGCTTCCTTTTCTAGTGCCATTCGACTGACGGATCGTAACTTTTATGCTAGCAGAGGTTTTTTGAATCACTGAACCACTAATGTAGAATCAGCAGTTCGTCCAAACTCTTCTGGCGCATACTGTAAGTAGACTTGCGCTCCAGGGTAGAGAAATGTACCGGGTGTCACAGAACGCACCAAGTAGTGAAGCTGATAAACCCCCGGTTCCAAACTGTCTGCATAAGCAACCACGCGATCGCGATGAATCGTCTTGAACCCAAGTTGCCAAGCATCGGCTTTTGCAAGTAATGCAGATGTCGCCGTTTGAAAACTCTCATCCACTGCTTCAAAACCTGCGGGTAAGGGGTCGGTTATTGCCACATGATTCACTCGACGATCTGTAATGACTTCCAAACCAATATCAAACACTTGCCCGGTGGCAACAGTCAATGGTTTATCACTAGCATATAAACCGACTTTTTGCAAGACTTTATCTTGATGCACGGGGCTAATTTCCCTGGTAACCCGCAAACCATTAAACCTTCCCGGTTGATTTCCTTGCAATCGATAGCGATAAGCAACCAGATAGTGCAATGTTCCTTGTCCGGATTTTTTCAGTTGTAGATCGTGACGCCCGCGAGGTAATTCAGCCATTGGAACTTTCACCGCTAAACTCGGATTGCGGTAACCTTCAAATTTTTGTTGTCCCAATTTCTTACCCGCCAATTGCACTGTAGCAACAAAATTGGGTGGTGTTGGTTGCAGTTGGCTGTACTCCACCAAAGCTGTCAGCGCTTGAGCATTGTCATAATGAGTTTGCCATGTACCATTGCGACGTAACGCCAGCAAACTTTGCAATAATTTAGCGATCGCATCTGGTTGATACTGCTGAGCAATAAACAACCGCAAAGCTTGTGCTTGTATAACTGTTGGTGAATTCATCCATTCCCAGGTGCGAGGTAAACTAACAACTGCATCACGACTGGTATAATATGTATTCTGTTGCAACTGGCTCAACAGTTGTTTGGACTCATTTTGCCATTCGGGAAATTGGGATAAATACCTTGTCAGCTTCATCTGAGTCGATAAATCAAAAGCATTGCGCTGACGGTAAATATCTCCGAGGAAAGTATTGCGCTGATCTCCTAATTCTGCCAAAGCCATCAAAGCATTGAGCTGCAATTGGCTTTTACATGGCTGTTTTTTGCAAAATTCATACTGTCCTGGGTTTGCCAGAATTTTCTGTAAATAACTCTTGAGACGAGATATCATTTCTGAATTTACCAAACTTGGGAAAGACCGATCTGCTTTTGCCAGAGATTCAGCCGCATAGGAAGAAACCCAAGGGTCTGACTTTTCTTCTCCTGGGAAAGTAGCAAAACCACCATCTGCGAGTTGGAGTTTTTGCAATTTCTCCATCGCTTGGGAAGCACGTTTGCTTGGATTAAACTCCGCAAATGTCTGACCGTATTTTTCAGACAAAGTTTGCAACCCAGCAGCAATGAAAAGTTGACTCGCTGCAGGTTCCGCAAAAGGAAAATCATCATTTTCCCAAACTTGCTGTGTTGGTGCTTTAATTTCTGGTATGAGAGTACTCGCCAGATCGATATCTAAACCTCCCCCATCAGGAAAAGTCTTGTTCTCGATATTTAGGGGAATCTTGACTTCATTCTTTCGAGGAGCAATTGCGCCTGTTTCCACAACTTGTTCGGTGATTTCTAATTGCTGAATCGCCAAAGGAACTTCAAAAGCATCTGCTGACGCCCCATTCAGTTGAGTGGTAAAACGAACTTTACCTTCTCCCACTCGATTTGCAACCATGGGAAAGCGATAAGCACGGGTAGCTGCATCAGTTTGGGTTTGCAAAGCAGCAGATGTGGGGTTATTTTCAGCAAACTGAACTGTACCGCCCACTTCACCATTAATAGTTAGGGTTCCCGTCGTCCCAGTATTGTTAGTTACTGATAAACCAGCTTGAAAGCGATCGCCGGGACGGGCAAATTGTGGCAGTATTGCATTAGTGACTAATGGTTTGGTCGTGATAAACGTTGCTTCCGAGTTACCAAACCGGAGATTTTCGTCAGTGGCGACAACCATCACTCGCCATGTCGTTAGGTTATCCGGGACTTTAAAAGTAACTTGCGCTCGACCATTAGTGTCGGCGATCGCAGAACCATTGTAGTAAGCTAAAGCTTGAAAGTCCTTACGAATGCGCGTATTTGCTGCACTTGCTGATAACCCACCGCCATAACCCCAGCCTTTAGGTTCAGCTAATGTTTGTTGTGCGACTACCACATTTTGGCGGTTATCATTAAAGCGAGTCGATATCGGCTGTTCGGCATATACCGTAGCAACCAAATCCGGAGGACGATAACCGGAAAGTTGCAGCACCGCCTCATTAACCACCATAACCGTGAACTGTCCTTTGGTGGGATTCCCCTGGTTATCCTTAAGTTCCAATTGTACTGTTTGTTCTGCACCCGGTTCGAGAGACGCTTGTACTGGAGTCGCTTGTACTTTTAAATACTTATCATCCAAGTTAACCTTAAAAGAAGCAAAACCAATCCTAGCTAAGTTACTCAAACTTCCCGGTTCTACTTGGTTGAGAGGCGCACCCTGTCGTACCAATACAGCTTCAATAGCTGCATTTGGTAGCATTTCTGGTGTAACTTGAAATTGAACTTGCGGTGCTCCTCCTTTCACTTTAATAATTTGCTGATACAGAGGCTTGTCTTTAATGACAGCAAAATACAATTCTCCTTCTGAATAAGGAGACTGAATCAGTACAGTTGCCGTTTCACCGGGTTTAAAAGTTGTTTTATCCAGTTGAATTTCCAGACGCTCTTTTTCTCTATTACCCCAAAATACTGGATTTTCTCCTGTCACCCAAATTTGGATATCCGTTGCGCTTACGTCATTTCTTGCATCGCTAAAATTTGCTCTAATGCGATAAGAACCGGATTCATTGGGTTTGAGCGTTACGGATTGCGGTTTATTTGTTGATGTAATTTCTGCTTTTTCTACTGTTTTATATTCAACTTGGGTTTTCCCTGTTGCACTCCCTTCGACTAATTGAGTCACACTGTTATACTTCATTTGTTGAAGTTCCAACAATACCCGTTGACCTTCTCGCGGTTTTCCTGTATGGTCAGTCACAATAACCTCAAAAGGAAAATCTTGACCAGCTTCACCAACAAAATTACTTTTTAACCCAATGAGTTGATGGCTGGGTAATGCGGTAAATGTTTTGGCATTTGCCACCGATAAGTTGGAAACATCTGAGACTTGAATATCAACCCGGTAGATCGTTGGATAAGGCAAATCTTTTGCCATCACCGTTTGACTGCTTTGTCCATTAGCATCAAGTACGGCATTTGTTTGCAAAACATCGCTCGGTAAAGAAGGGGGTTCTTCTGGCCAAAACCACTGTCTGCCAAATGTAAATTCCTCCCATCCTTTGGGAATAAAATTCGTCTGCTGGCGAGTCACAACATATTTAGCTTGTCCTCCTTCTACAGGAGAGCCAAATAAATATTGACTTGTAGATTTAGCTTCTATTGTATCATTAAGAAAAGCAACTTCTTTATCTAAATTCAGGTCTACTTTGAAATTGGGCGGATTAAACTCAGCAACGCGAAACTCTCCAGAAATTTCTTGTCCGTTTTTTCCTTTGGCTTGGATTGTATAGTAGCCAAGAAGTTGAGTTTTTGCGATCGCTAACTCTAGAGAAAACGTCCCAAATTCATTCGTGGTTTTAGCCCCTAAATCTGTCTTTTGTCCATCTGGAGCTAGAAGAGTTAACTGGTAAATGGAATTTTTATCCTGTTTGAATTCTCCATTTTGTAAGTAATCAGCAAAACCCGTGAACCAAGCCTTTTCTCCTGGTTGATACAACTGTCTATCTGGAAAAATGACTCCACGGGATAACAATTTGCCATCTTCCCAACTGGCGTCAACTCCGTAGCCATAAGCACCGCTATATTCTTCAGTACGAGCAAAAGCCCAATCTCGATCTTCTCGTGCAATAACAAGTAATAAAGGTTCTTTGGTAGAACTTTGAGAACCTGCAAAGCATTCTCGTAAATCGTCACGGGTGAGCCTCAAAGTTCCATTTTCATCAGTTTTCCCAGAAGCGCAAGGTATGGGTTGAGGACGCGATTTTGCCTCTAATTTGGATTGATAAATTGCTATATCAGCCGCTTTTACAGGTGAGCCATTAGAAAGATGGTGAACTCGAATTAAGCCTGACTCTGGAAACCACTGTGTAAAGACGCCCAAATTAGTCATTTGAACCATACCATAAAACGTAGGTTCTCGCCAAAGTTCCTTCCCATTTTCCTGATACGTATTTGTGCGTGCTTGCACCCCATAAGCTAACATTCCGGTAGCAGCACCCAGTTTTTCTCGTATGGGAACGCTCAATTCCAAGGACTGATTTTTTTTCTCCGATACCTTAAAGCTTTTCCACTCAGAGATTTTGGGTAATAGATCGTTACCTTCGCCTTTAGGATAAGCAGAATTAAAATAAACCAAATCTGTTGGTTGAACAACTTGATAAGCGGCTTTATAATTAGAATCTGGCAGATTGACTGTAGAAATATTGAGTTTTAAGTTTTTCCCTGATGGAAAAATATTCAAACTTTCAGGAACCCATATATCCCCAGCTAAATCTCCTGTTTCATACTTAACCGTAACAGGCTTACCTAGAGTTTGCCCGAATTTATCTTTAATATTTGCACCAATAGTTATTGTATAACTTGTTGAAGGTGTTAAGGCATAAGGATTAATAAGAATAAATTTTTCTCGGTCGTTAGCTTGGATGAGTCGAGAAATAGCTTTTGGTGTAGGATTAATTTTAATATTTTCAATAACGGAACTTGCCACTAATTCATTATTAAATACAAGTTGGGGAGCACCTTGAACAAATCTACCATAAGTTCCACCTGCATCGGGTTGACCGTAAAACTGGATTCCCTTAAATTCTAAAGGAGAATAAGTTGATAGCTTACTCGCAAACGCTTGTTCGCTGGGTAAATTGCCATAAGCAGGAAGTAACCCTGGAGAAAATTCCAGACGATAATTAGTTCCTTTTTGTAAATTTTCTTGAGGAATTAAATTATAAATCCATTGACGAGATGAAGGGTCAAATTTTTCTAAAGGGTCTTGAGGTTCTGAGAGCTTTTCTTCTTTTGCCAATTCTACTTTGAAAGTTATACTCTTAGTTTTGCCTTCTTCAAGAAGTTGTAAATGCGATCGCACAGAAGCTAAATTTAATTCCGTATTAGAAGTGAATTGTAATTTCTGCTGTAAATCTATTGGTTCGATTTCATCCTTCTCAATCGGATTTTTGCCAGGTAACCCAGTGAGTTTGATAAGTTCGGTATTGAAAGTCCAAGCTAAATCTCGATCGAGGCGGTGATTTTTTAAATCTGCCAAACCTGCTTTGAGCGTCACTTGAAATCGCGTTGCTTTTGGAAGTGCTTCCTCTAGTTGAAATCCCACCATACGTGGTGTCAAAAATCGAAAATGACCTGGGATAGATGGTACTATTTCAAATTTTTGCAACAAACCCTGTTGTTCTGTGCTGTCAAGACTCTCAACTGGAATTAAAGCCTCTTTAAACCGGATGCGGATTTGGTTAAGAGGTTCGCTATCACTCAATGGGCTTATCTGTTCTATCCAGTCTGGTAACTGTGGTGGGTTAAGTATAGAAACTGTAGGAAGCTTCTCTTTTTTTGGGGCAAAGCTGACAAAACCACACCCTGCTATTCCTATTAAAAGTGTCAGAATCAGCAGGAAGCGTAGAAAAAGTTTGGGGAACATAGAGGGATTGGTTGGTGGTTGGTTGTTAGTAGTTAGAGGGAGAGGAATTAATCACTCGTTACTCCCTTTCCGCTCTAAAATATCTATTTTTGTAAGGTAGACACAGAAGCGCCCTGTCAAAGTAGATAAAAACTTCAGGAAATTAATAGCTCTCTCTCCTTACCTCTGCGTCCTCTGCGTCCTCTGCGGTTCAAAAGTAATTTATTAAACCGCAGAGGCGCTGAGTACGCAGAGAAAAAAGAGGATTCCTATAGATAGCTAATTCTCTCCACTGTTTCCAGAAAATCAATACAATTCTTAATCAATTCATGGATGGCAAAACTTTTACAGTAATTATTATCAATACTTTCTTCCGTATTTATATTTAATCGCATTTTATACCAACTCAATGGTTTAATTATCATTAGGACTTAGTCGAGGGCATTAAACGGTTGGCGGAACATAAAGAGAATTTCGATGGAGCAAGAAGTCTACGATTTACTGCAAAAACGCTATAGTCAACGCGAACAAGTGCTGACTCGTATTCGTCAACGGGCGGAGACGTTACCGATGGAATCAGAAAGTCGGATACAGACTTGGAAATCCGTTGGATGTCATCCCGATGGTTCTACAAGGCTGCTGGCTCTCTGGAACCAAAATGACGACTCGAATCATGATACTCCTTACCGTTATGGCAAAGAATACAAGCAGGACGAGATTAAAAATTAATGAGCGTGCTTGCGTCTCTCTAATAATGTGAAAATTATTTATTTCTAATGGACAATCCGCGATTTATTGCAAAAACGCTATGGTCAACGCGAACAAGTGCTGACTCGTATTCGTCAACGGGCGGAAACGTTACCGATGGAATCAGAAAGTCGGGTACAGACTTGGAAATCCGTTGGACGGCCCTGATGGTGATTGATACAATGGTGTTTAGTCTTTACGTTTTCGATTTGTATCATCCTTTTCGTAAAATGGTATTACATACAGGGTTTGCAATTCAATACGCTACATTCAGACAGGTGAAGACACTCAATCCACAAGAACTATTTATCCAAATTTGAGTCAGAAAACAAAGATTCTAAATCTCGATAACCGCTAACCACCCGTGCAATCACAAGTTTATCTTCAAATAATCGATAAAAAATAATATAGCTATTTAAAGGTATTCCTCTAAGTGTTGGATCAAAATTTGAGTAACTTCTTCCAATATTTGGAAATCTTGTAAGATATTGACACTTTTTATTAAACTCCCGAAGGAATCGTTCACCTGCTTCGATATCACGAGTTAGGAAATAATCTAAAATATCATCCAAATCACGACTGGCTTCTAATGAAATAGAGTATTGCATTATTCTTGACCCTCACGGGCTTTTTGTAACTTTCCTTCCAGCCGAGCAATTACTACCTCACTATCAAGCACCTCTCCCCGTTCAATTTGAGCAAGTCCAACAGCCAGTTTTTGTCGAGTTTCTTCTTCCCAATCCTTATAACCCTTGTCCCATTCTTCCAGTAGTTTTAACGCTTTAGCTACAACTTCTTCAGGATTCGTATATCTACCACTTGCAACTTGTGCTTGAATAAATTGCTCGTGTTCAGGTTTAAGTTGGATATACATAGTTTTTTCTCTAAATAATTAATTTTTTTACCCTATTTTAATCATAAAGCGGGAGCATCCCAATTTTACAAAAAACTGAATTGCAAGCAGGGTTAAACCTATTAAAACAGGATAGAAGCCAAGAACCTCTTGCTGATTGGGAAAAAGCCGCTCTGTGCTACCAAAGCGCCAAAAACTGGTCAAATGCTGCACGCTGTTATTTGATGTGTGGGCAATCGCAAGCAGCAGCAGATTGCTGGATACAAGCGGGGGACTAAGGGGGGTAAGATGTGAGGCATATGATTGTTTTAGCTAAGAATGCAACAAATAGTTAGTCCAAATCAAGTCTAGCTGCGACTTGCTCAATCCAAAATCTAAAATCCAAAATCTAAAATGGTATAACTTATTCCCTCAACGACTTTAACAATTGGGTAGGACGTGCATCCTGTATAGCAGGCAATAAATTGGGATGATGAACGAACATATAATGCTCGTACTCAAACCAATGCATCTCCCCTTTCTGTTCGTTGCAAGCTCTGCAAATTACCCAAAAATTTCTAAAGTCCATTGACAACCAAGGATACTGCGATCGCGGTAATTTATGGTCAATTGTCCTACCACCACATTCAGAGAATCTATCTCCACAAATTGGACAGTCCCAATCTGAATGCTCCTTTGCCCAATCCTGACTTTCCTTTGTCGTCCCACACTCGCTGTCACCATTAATATATCGCCAGTTATCAAATTTCTTGTAATCCTCAAGATCCTGGCGAGTCAGTCGGTTATATCGCTTGTTGCCAATCTTGTCTGCTAACTCAAATAACTCTTTAAGCTCTTTGCCTTCAAAATCCACGGTATCCCTCACTAAAGTTTAGTTGTGCGGTATGTCTTTTGATTGCGTTGCTGCCGAGATTTCTTAGTTATTGTATTGCTATAGTCAATAATTTCAATCTCAGTATCGGGAAATTGCTGCTCTATTAGATCTCCAATCTCAGCAACTTCCTTAGACAACTGCTGGTTAAACTCTTCTATCTCATTGGGAGTGAGATACTTATTACCAATGCGATCGGCTTCTAAGAAAAGTTCCTCTAGAGTCATATCCTCAAATTGGGATTTCTCTAGAAACTCCTCATTTTTTTTGTAAAGGTTGATAACATTATCCCATCCAACATTTTTATAGCCATTATCTTTTAACCACTTCTGATGTTCTTTTTTGAGTTGACTTCGGTTCTTTGAGTTAGTACTTTGTAACTCCCCATAACTCATGCCGTTGAAATTTCTTTTTTGTTTTTTTAGGCTTGCCATCAGTTTGGTTCCTTATCCCAATGTCCATCTAAATAGCCTAATTATGGCTTTTCGGATCTCGTTATCTTCATACTGAAGAAGTTCTTTTGTATCTCTTGCCAACTTAAGTTTAATTTGATCGACTATATTTTTTAAATTTTTGTTATCTTTCTTCAACTGTGCATTAGCATTCATAATCTCGTCATTTTGAGTTGTTAAGGTCTGAACTTTAGAAGATAGTGACTGATTTTTAGAAGTTAAGTTTTCAACTTCATCTTGAAGCTTTTTCTGTTCTTCCTCTAAAAGCCTCTTTCTATTTTCAAGATTTGTTTTAGCTTCCTCTATAGACGCAATAGATTTTTCTAACTCAAGGTATTCTGTTTGTAAAGCCGCCAATTTATGTTCTGCTTGATTGCGTGCCCTAGCGTAACTAGAATTATTACGTCCCAGAGTAGAGTTTTTGTTAGCATAAGAGTCAACGAGCTTTACAGCACTAGGTTCACTCTCAAGAAGCTTGATTAGTCTTTCACACTCTTCCTTAGTAAGGGGCTGACTGATATTCTTATTGATACTAAATTTTTCTTTCAAAGTACTTTGCAGCTCATCTTTTGATGCCATTAGTTATCTCCTAAAATGTTGATAACTTGGTATTCCCGAACAAAGTGAATAAAATTTCTTAACTTCATAACAAATTTTA
>NZ_WJFC01000082.1 GCF_009725235.1 Scytonema sp. UIC 10036 | reverse complement strand
CCTTGTCCCCCTTGTCCCTACTCCCTACTCCCCACTCCCTCATTCTCCGGTTCGCCTACCAGAGTATTGAGGACAATTTCACCAGCGACTCCATCAGTTTTTCGGGGACGCATGGTTGGACGAGAACGCTTATAACCTGCTCTTTCAGCTTTTTGATGTTCGTAATCAATCAGTCTGCCATAGTACTCGTGCCTGCTAAGATTCATAGATAGGAAAATATGTTGGCGGACATTACCAAAACCTTTGCGGGTGAAGAATTTTACGGCTGGTACATTGGCAGGATCTGTGTCTACTAGCATGAATCGCGCCCCATCTTCTATCATGCGTGAAACAACTTTATCAACCAGTTGGTCTCCCACGCCGCGACGTTGAAACCTGGGACTAACTCCCAACCACAAAATGTATCCGTATGTCCAGCTTGCTTTGGTAATAATGGTTCCCAAAATGAATCCTGCAAGATCCCCATCAACTTCGGCAACCAGGCAGTATTCTGGATCGGTGTTGTAAAGCCCAATCACCTCCCATTCATCCCAGCAACGATATAGATAAGGATATAAATCGCTGGTAAATAACTCTTCGCCCAAGTGGTAAATAGGGGCAATGTCGTCTATTCCTAATTCGCGGACATAAACCGCATCACTATCATCAAAATGCATAAAATAGTAATTAAAAGTTATCTGCAATTTACAAGCTAACTTCTTGAATACTCTCTAGATTTAGTAAGGTTGTAGCTGCTAGAACAGGAGTTGCGATAAGCCGAGTACGGCTTGCGCTAAGAGCGGACGCAGATGTTTGCTCGGACATAGCTTGGGTTCGATTGCACCGTGTCGTGTACTGACAGTAGTTGCAGGCTTTGCTACCGTCAGGTTCTTGGGGAAATAATTCTCCTTGAGAGTAACGTCCTAACCAATATGTTAACCGATTTAGGAGTTGATTCAGCCTGTTAGCAGTTTGCTGGTGTTGAAAGGTACTGTAAACAAACTTAACATTTTGTAATTGACCTTCAGATTGGACAAACCAGTAAGTCATAGAAATATTTTCTGGCAAATAATTGCTAGTTTCAGCTAAAACGTACATATAGAGCCGTGTTTGCCAGTTTTGTTCTAATTTGCTTTTATTTGGTGGTTTTGGATAAGTTTTCCAGTCATGAATTTGTGCTTGCTCTCTATCTGCAATTAATAGGTCATAAATAACCGCCAGTAAATAATTTTGAACTTGGAGTGTCCGGTAATGTTCGCTTTCACGAAAGGTTTGGGTCTGAGAGGAGGGCATCAAAATTTCAGGTGCTGCATTAGCAAAGGCTGTCATCCAGCTTTGTAATTGAGCATCTTCTTTTAAGAGAGAGTCAATAGGCAACCCCATTTCTCGCTGTTGCATGAGCAGGTGAAAGCGACTACCCAAAGTTTGCCGTTCCTCATGCTCTGGGTTAGAGGGAGAATGAAGTTGTTCTAAGTAGGTGTGTTGAAATTGGCGGGGACAACGTTCAAGTACGTTGAGTTGTCCTTGTGAAAGTCGTAAAAGTTGAGGTTGAGTGGTTAGCATATTTATATTCTAAAGGGGTTTCCCGCCCACTCTACAGGAGCTACATCTTAACGCAATATGCAAGTTAAATACTTGACAGCTTAGCTAAATATTACTGATATCATGTCCGGTTAAACAATTATGGTTTACCTGACGCAAAATTTAATTGACTCTCTATTTCCAAAGCTCCAAGATTACCTTCACCAAAATAGTGAGCACTGGTGTTGGGATGTTTTTTTGTAAGAAATTACATTTGTAAATAGGAGTTGAACACTTCCCTGTAACGTAGTACTCAGAGCAGCGCGTTGCCGGGGTTCCCCCGGTTGAAGCGACTGCTCAAAGGTACTTAAGCGGGTCAGCTATCCTTAAAGGGGAGGCACGAAGCCCCGTCCTTTAGGTCGGGGTGCTGACAAGCATTTCATCGTGAGACATATTTCCTATTATGGGCAGTTTAAGCCCTCAGTACAAGAAATATGTCATTAAATCAAGTAATCTGTTGAAGATTAAGATAGGTTTATGACTTCTTCTAGCTAAGCAGAGCCAACAAATTT
This sequence comes from Scytonema sp. UIC 10036, assembly GCF_009725235.1. The sequence continues at coordinate 52,995 of NZ_WJFC01000082.1, read as the reverse complement.
AGAATTAGCGGGGACAACGTTCAAGTACGTTAAGTGACCATAAGCCGTGAATGTTTTAATTTTTATGTAAATTTTAATCCTAAATTTTCCTTAGAAGGTGTAAAAAATGGATAAGATTTTGCTGATTGGAGTTACCGGAGGCACTGGCACAAATGTCGTCAAGGGATTTCTCGAACAGGGAATGACTAACCTACGTGCCATAACCAGGAAAATCGATCTTGAGCGTCCTTCCCTAGCAAAGATGAACGAAGCAGGAGTTGAGCTTGTGGAGGCAAATTTAGACGATGAAGCTTCACTAGAAGTCGCCTTTGCAGGAATTTCGGCTGTTTACTGCCACGCCACCTCTGCAGATTCTGCTCAACCCGATCCACAAGAAGTCGAGAGAGCAAAGAGAGTTGCACGAGTTGCAAAGAAAAATAACATCAGGCACTTTGTGTATAATTCTGCAGGTGGGGCAGATAGGAATTCTGGAATCAGCCATATTGAACAGAAGTACAAGGTAGAGCAGGTGTTGAAAGAGGCGGGTTTACCAACAACGATGTTGCGGGCTTGCTTGTTCATGGAGGAATTTTGGAAGAAGTACACTCGCCCGTCTATCCTCAAAGGCGTTTTCCCATTCTCTATTCAACCAGATAAACCCATGCATTTGATTACAACTAAGGACATGGGGCGCGTTGCAGCTTATGTAATGAAGAATCCCTCCAAGTATATCGGTCAAGACATTGAGCTTGCTGGCGATGTACTCACTCCAAAGCAAATGACAGAGGCTTTCTCCAAGGCGCAAGGAATTCCAGTAACCTACAGAGAGACACCATCTTGGATATTTTTGCTCCTCTTGCGAAAGGAATTGTTTGATTTGATTCAGTGGTATCGCACCAAGGGTTATCAAGCCGATGTTCAGCATTTACGGGAAGAGTTTCCCGGGCTTTTGACTACATTTAGTGAATTTCTGGCAGAAAGTCACTGGGCAAATAAAGAACTTACCTATGAAAGCTTATAATTCATCTGCGTGCATCAGCGTTCATCTGCGGTTAAATATTCATTCCTAACCCCTAATTCCTAATCCCCTTAGTCAAAATCGAAACCCTCCTTGTAATCGAGTATCCAATCCCTTTTCTCCTATACCAATTTGAGCTTCTAAATATTTATGTTTTAGAATAATGCCGTAGTTAAGGTTGGAAGCTCGACTGTCAAGACCAAGGTTAATTTCACTAAAATTTTTGACATATGCTCCAATAGATGTGTCTCGATTGATTCTTTGTAAGGCATTTAAATCAAAAAAAAGTTCTTTGCCTATTTCTAGTATTGTCTTACATTCTAAGCCAGTTTTTAGACTAAATTGTGTGGTAAGAAATTTTGTCCATTCACTGCGATCGCGACTTTCAGTAAAAGTAATACCTGGAGTCACTGAAAACCCAAAGTTCTGATTTTGGTAAGAGTAGGAATAACTGAGGGTGGCGGAAAAGGGATTGTTTCTATTACTAGCACTATTCCAATTCGCATTAAAGAATGAAGCGTAAGTTTTAATTGCTTTTGGTTTATAGCTAGCATCTCTTTGCACATCTATCTTCTGAAAGCTCAGCAATATATTGCTGTATATTCCTAAGGCAACTTCTTGCAAACCCATATTGTTATGAAACACACCAGGAGCCGTGTTAGAATTAGTATTAAACCAAAAACCTGTCGTAGTGCTATAGTTAAATTGACCAGAAGAACCAGCATACACAATTTCTACTGCTGGTAAATATAAATAGCCATTAAAACTGCTGAAGCGAATATCTTGACGATCTGTTTTGGTTAGTTCAATGCGATCGAAGGCTAAATCTGATGATTTAATACCAATAGGTACTATCTCAGTATTTACTAAATCAAATTGTTGAACAAAAGTTTTCCCGTTTGGATGTTGTAAGATAATCTCAGCAGATGCGGATTCGTTTATCGGAGTCACAGTAGTTTTCCCCAAGGGAAGTTGTGTGCTGATAAAAGTCAGCAGACCAAAGTTTTCATTGGAAAGTCTTAGTTGAGAAAACGAAGTATTTCCTTCTATGACTGGGCTACTATCCTTGTTGAAAAACTGTGTTCCCCGTCTGTAAAGCCCTGCTCTCACTTGAACAATGTTGGAATTGACGGGTGTAATTTTGCTTTTAAAAGTCATGGTTCCAGAAACCTGTTTTAAACCACTGACCAAATTAGCATAAGATAATGTGCGATCGAGCCTGTAATTGATTTGCCTTCTTTGAAGAGCAGTTGCTTTCGTTGTCAAGGCGCTAAACTTCTCTCGATTGTTAAAGCGGGTTTTAGCATCTTCGAGATGAGTCTTGAGGTTATTAATATCAATATTTTCAAAAATTAAACCAAACGCCATTCCTATAGTAGAATTGACACTTTGAGTTTCATCAATCTTGCCATCTTCTAAATTGAGGGTAAGTGATATACCAGGATTAGCAAAAACATTAGTATAAGAAGCACTAACATTCACAGGGTTGTACTCAATCGTAGTGCTGTTGCGAACACGGCTAAAATACACCCTGTACCAATCGTTCTCAGCTTGACGTTGTGTAGTAACGACAAACTTGGGTTTTCTTTGACCATAGGACACCCAATATAACGAATTGAGATAGTGTAAATCTCTTTCGATATCTGTTTGCAAGGGATTGACTAAGGTGTTTAATAAATCTGTATTATCAAACTTTCCTAACTGTGCAACTTTAATCCCTGGAAAAGAAGTGATTGGTGCTGTAAACTGAGATGGTTTTCCTGTGAAAGAATCTCCCCAGAAAATTCCAGTCGCTTCTAAAACACCTTTGGGAATAATCTCTCGTTCTGCCAATTTCACATGACCATCATTGAGTAGAGGTTTTAAATCAATAGTAGGAAAGCCTTGCAAAATTCGGGGAGAATTAGAAAAATTTAAGAATTGAAATAAAGAATTACCGCCGTTGAAACTGTAAGTCGAACCACTCCCCAGATTGGGAACAGTATTTTTCAAAATCGTTATATTAGAATTTCTAGTATCAATTCCACTGTGAATCATTACCCGATTGGCTGGAATTCCTGGTGGATTTGTTATTTGTCCTCCAATAGCCATGATGGAAAAGTTTTGATTTTCGACATCCCCGGTTAGATTCTCAAAATTATTGGGAATAAGCGAAACGGCTTGAAAACCTCCAAATGCTTGCTCTAGTGTGATGCTTTGCGTTATTTCAGTGTCAGTGGATTTGCCTTGATAAAGAATTCCTCCCTGCCATCCTTGAGTCTCGAAAATAATTTTATTACCGGGGAGTACCCAGTAGAATTGGTTTTGTTTAGGAAAAAGAGCAAATGTAAATTTCTGAATAATGGGATTTTCTTTAGCAAAATTTATATCAAAATCAAAATAGCTATTATCTGTATTGGGTTTAAAGACTTGAGGAGAAAAGGTTAAGTTATCGGTTGGATTAACAAGCCAAGGATATTTACTAGCACTAACTGTTAAAGCGTCTAGAAGAATTTCTTGTTGATTTTGATTTTTATCTCTCGGTTCTAAGTTTTCTGATTTTTGAGGGTTTTGTTCTGATTGAGGAGGGGGAGATATTTGGGCTTTTGCTGATTTTAAGGAGTAAAAGTTATAAGTTATTATAGAAAGCAAAAAGATACTGATATTTTTGATGAAAATCAAATTTTTCATTTGATGAAAAGTAAGAAAAAGAATTTGAGTAGTCTCATGTAAAATAAGTAATATTGGTTATTAAAATATTGGCGACAGATGAACGTAGGTTGGGTTGAGGAACGAAACCCAACATTGACAGACATTTGTTGGGTTTCCACACGGGTTTACCCAACCTACAATTTCTAGGTCTATTAACTATTTCAGACTGGTGTGTACACCGTAAGGGGATTTTAGGGGAATCTCAATGTCTTACTTTCATAAAGAGAATTGGGAGCGATCGGATTAGTAGTTGCGCCGATCGCGCTAAAGCGCAACTACGAACCAAATAGAAAAAATTGCATTTTGTTACATATCTATGCAAATTTCTTCTTATTCAAGACCGCTTAAACCATTGACTCCAGCACCTGATTTAATAATTGCTGATTGAGCAGCAACATCATTGGCTGTTATAGCAGCTTTTAAAGCTGCGGCTGCTTCTTGAAGAAAGGGATTAGCACTGACGGAATTCGTGACTGCGGTGACTGCACCAGGATCGATCAGTAAATTAGTAATGCTTTCGTCATTTCCACCTGGAGTTTTTCCTGCTGCGACTGTCGGTTTCACGTTCAGAGGTCCCTGAAAATAAAACCCAGCAGGTAAACTAATTTCTCCACTGATAGTTTGTGACCCGCCAGAAGGTTTAAATAACACAAAACTTCCACTTGCTTTGGCAGTCTGAGCAGCTACGGGTGCTGCTAAAAGTGTTGTGATTCCTAGTAAAGTTAGAAAAGAGAAACTAGATTTTACGCTGAAGTTCATTATGGTGTGCTTCCCGATATTGATGTGCGACTAACTCAAAAATAGAACTAATTTTTCAATGTTTTTTGTTCTTCTTTTGTTCCAAGAAGAAAAGAAAACGGCTTGCTGTTGATTTATTCTTTTATTTCTTTTATTTCTTTTTCTGTGTTTTGTAAATTCGTAGTTCTACAGAGTTATTTTAAAAATTTCTCTTAAAATAAGAAAGGTACAAGTATTTATATCAAAAGCTAAGCGATCGGCTATTACTACGATCGCACACCCTAAATCTGAAAACCTTGTAAACCTTAACCCATGCACCAAGCCAAAGTCTTTATCACCCGCCGCCTTCCCACCGATTTAGCTCAACTGCAACAAGTTGCAACTATCGAAGTTTGGGAAGAACGCCAACCACCTCCTTATGAAGTTTTACGGGAAAAGGTGAAGACAGTAGATGGCTTGCTTTGCTTGCTGACTGACCGGATTGACAAACAACTGATAGAAGCCGAAACTTGTCTTAAAGTAATTAGCCAAATAGCAGTTGGGTACGATAATATTGATATCCCAACTGCCACTGCAAAAAAGATTCCAGTCGGTCACACTCCTGGTGTACTCACAGATGCAACTGCTGATTTTGCATGGGCATTATTAATGGCTGCTGCACGACGAGTTGTGGAGGCGGATAGGTTTACTCGTGCTGGTTTGTGGCGCACGTGGGAACCAGACTTGTTACTGGGGGCAAATATTACAGGTGCTACCTTGGGAATCGTTGGCTTAGGGCGTATCGGTCAGGCAGTTGCCCGTCGTGCCAAGGGGTTTGAGATGCGGCTCTTGTATACTAGCAAACATCGGTGTCGGGTAGAAGTAGAGCAATCCTTGGGTGTGGAGTTTGTAAGTTTTGAAAGTTTACTGCAAGAATCAGATTTTGTGACGATTCATACTCCGTTATCTGATGATACCTACCATCTCTTTAGCGATCGGCAGTTTGAACTAATGAAGCAGTCTGCCATTCTCATTAACACCGCACGAGGAGGAGTTGTCAACCAAAATGCCCTGTACCAAGCACTTTTAGACGGACAAATTGCAGGTGCAGCTATAGATGTTACCGATCCAGAGCCAATTCCCATCGATAGCCCGTTACTCACTCTCGATAATTTGATTATTGCTCCTCACATTGGTAGTGGCAGTCGCCAAACACGGGAAAAAATGGCGAATATGGCGATCGCTAACTTAATTGCTGGGTTGAAAGGCGATCGCTTACCTTATTGTGTCAATCCGAAAGTTTATGAGTGAAGTCATTAACCTATAACTCTACATACATCCTAGCGAAGCTTGAGAACTGCCTGTGAATTACAAAACACGGGAAAAAATAATTCCCTGCCCGTGTAACAGAGCAAGGAATTAATCTACAGGTAGTAAATCCAAACTCATTTACCAAGTAGCTAGGCGGAGATAAACCGAACTACATTACAAAATGACAAATGACAAATGACAAATGACCAATGACAAATGACAAATGACCAATGACAAAACTTACCACTGATATCGAATTTGGTCGTAAATCTTCACGTATTCTTCTCCTGGGTTGTTCCAAGAGTAGTCATACTCCATCCCTTGGAGGGCAAGCTTGCGGAATTCCTCTGGCTCGTTGTACCACAACTTCAGAGCGCGATCCATTGCCGATTCAATGGCATGATAATCAGACTGGTAGAATACGTAACCGTTCCGCTCTTCTGGGGGCTTGTTTTCATCGTAATCTCGGTCAAACACGGTGTTGACAAGTCCACCGACTCCCCGAACTATAGGCACAGTACCGTACTTCAAACCAATCATCTGAGTTAACCCACAGGGTTCATAATTGCTGGGAACAACAATCATATCAGCCCCTGCATAAATTAAGTGGGATAATTCTTCGTTAAAGCCAAGTTCCAGATGAATATCAGGATTATCGTTTAAGAAGCGTTTTTCGTGCTGGAAGTGAGCATTAATCTTTGACTCTGTTGCCGAACCTAACAGCACAAATTGTGCTCCGTTGTGGATGGCGTGGTACATTGCATGATGGACAAGATGCACGCCTTTTTGGTCATCCAAACGACCAATGTAAGCAATGAGTGGTTTATCGACATCCTGCAATAGCAGCCGTTCTCGTAAAGCTTTTTTGTTCTTCGCTTTCTCTTCAAAATTGTCTTGACTAAAGTGATGGGGTATGTAACGGTCTTTTTCTGGATTCCAGAAATCGTAATCAATGCCGTTCAAAACTCCAGTAAATTTACCTTGGTGCAGGTGCAAGGTGTGACCTAGTCCGTACCCAATGGGAGTATAACGAGCTTCCCAGGCATGGTGGGGTGAAACGGTCGTGACTGCGTTGGAGTAAACAATTCCCCCTTTCATAAAGTTGATGGCAAAGGGGTTGAAGTTGTCTCGCAGGCGATCGTAATGGAAGTAATGTTCTGCTCGGTTTAAACCCGTTGCTCGTAGAATCTCACCACCACCAAAGCCCTGATGCTTGAAGTTGTGAATGGTGTAGCAAACCCGTTGATGACTCATCCCGTGATATTGGTAAATCTCATAGAGCATCACTGGAACTAAGCCTGTTTGCCAATCATGGCAATGGATGACATCAGGTCGCTTGTTGCTCTGTTGCAAAAATTGCAAAGCGGCTTTGCTGAAGAACGCAAATCGCGTAGTGTCATCATCGCAACCGTAATAGCAGCCGCGATTAAAGAAATTATCCTGTGAGTGAGGTTCGATAAAGAAACACACTCGCCCGTGTACCCACCCACAGTAGACCGAACAGTGAATCGCCGCACCATTCCAGGGTACCCACAGGTTCATGTAAGCGTCATGTAACCCCCATATGTGGTCGTAGCGCATACAGTCGTACTTCGGGAGGATAAGTTCGACGCAATGCCCCCGGATTTCCAATTCTCTGCTGAGTCCATAAACGACATCGCCTAAGCCTCCAGCTTTAATAACAGGAGCGCATTCTGAGGCAAGGTGAACGATGTACATGTCTATCCTCGCTTAATAAAATTTTACTTTATATTATGTTTTCCATAATTACAGAAAAAATGTATCTCTTGGCAAGTAAGTTACCTATTCATTAGGAACAAAATTACCGAGTGACTGGATAAGTGCCGTTTATCCGTGAAAATGACCTTCTCTATATTTAGAACCCGTGCAAGAATATGTCTTAAGCTATATTGACAGAGTATGTTAATATTTTTTAAATTGGGATTCTAAATATTATGGGTATGGAGAGTAAACTCAAAGAACTCATTGGCTCGCCTAACGTGTGGCTTTTCGTCAGGAGCAGTAATGGCTGGTTAAAGAATGTAGAAATTATGGATGTCAGCAATGATACTGTAACATTTCGTTACGAGCACGAATCAGATACAGAAAAGAGAATGTGGGAGAAAACCACTCGAATTGACAATATTGCGGAAATAGAAGTTCGTTTGTTAACACTGCCAAAGTGCGATCGGCAAGTACAAGATATCAAGGACAGGCTTTCCAAGCTGCTAGAGCAGGAAGAAAAATAAAATATTCAATCAGTTTCACACTCTATAGATCCCCGACTTCTTTGAGGAATGGATCGGCTCCCCCACCTCGTTCCCAGGCTCCGCCTGGGAATGCCTGATTGGGAGGCTCCGCCTCCAGTGTGCAACTAGCGATCGCTCTGTAAAGCCTCGCGATTTGCATTCACAAGCCTTGGCATCGGATCGAGACATACTAAGATGGCTAATTTACAGGAATTGTATTCGATTCATATCCAAATAATAATTAATCTAAGTATTATTAGGTTATATTGATACAAAGTTCTCGTAGGAGATTATTTGAGTACAAGTGACAGCGATCGGCAGTTGGAAGTTCAGGTTGATTGGATAGAAAAGCTTCTTTCAGAAACTAAAGCTTTTGAACCCAATACTCATGAAGAAGCATTAGCCAGAGTTCTTGTTGAGCAAGCTCTAAAAAATGCTGAAAGAACTGCTACCGCACCCGGTATTTCACTTGCAGCTGCTTTTGACCTCATTGTCGCTGCTGAGTACTATACAAAAGTAGTTAACACGGGATGGCTTTATTGTCCAGTAAATGATTCTCCTCTTTTAATTTATCCATACACTAACACCTGTACGTTCGCTCATTTTTGAAAGGGTGAAGGATACGAATCTATTTCTGATGATTGTGATATCATGTCCGCTTATATACCCTGAATAAAACTCACGCAAAGACGCAAAGGCGCTAAGAAATTAAGACACTTTTATTATGGTTATGCTACCGGACATGATATGATTTGTGATTTAATCTCCCGTATTTGTTGTGGATTCATTTCTTTGTTCGCTCCTCTAAAGCTGAAGATTCTTTGATTCCTAGCACCTCTTGTAACAACTTACGTTCTTCAATAGGAAGTTCTAGCAAGGTACGCCTGTCTCCTTTTGTCTCTCGATAGCGGACAGCAGTATTTAAAAGACTAAGGGAAACTTGAAACTCAGGACGATTTTCTACTACTTCCCGCCATACTTCCAGCCATGTTTGTGCTGCTTTATCACTAACCATTTCTGACATCAACGCCCGAATGCTCTCCTGTCGCACAAGCCCCTGTGCTAATACTGAAGTCACTTGGTGTTTATCGTAAAGCTCTACTATGGACATGATACGAGTTTTCCACAATGTTGCATCGTTTGTACTGTTTGCTGAAAAAGTGGATTACGATAATTAGTAGCTTGCCAGCTAACGAAATACAGCAAAGGACAAAAATGACACAGTTACATAACAGCGATCGCCCTAGAAGAGGCAGATTATTTCCAGAACGTACTATTTCACCTACAGAAAAAGCCAAACGCCAAGCAGAGGTGGAAGCTTTTCATCAACGCGGTCGTATCATTTTTGAGCAACTTCGTCTCCAACTCATTCAAGACCACTACAATTGGTTTATCTTAATCGAGCCAAATAGTGGAGACTACTTCGTCGCACCAAATAGTATGAGTGCTTTACAACAAGCGCTGCAAAAATACCCACAAGGTCAATTTGCAACTTTCCGTTTGAATGAGACAGGAGTCTGCGGACGGATATGATCCAAGGAGAATTTGATGATATAGGTCAGTTATTCTTTGAAATTGATTTGATTAGTGCCAGTGGCGAGAGTTTTTCAGTAACCGCTTTACTTGACACAGGTTCTACAGAGTGGTTGGCAATCAACGAGCAAGATTTGGAAGCTCTTGAGTGGCCTCGTGTAGAAACAAGAAATGTTGTAACTGCTATGGGTGAAACTGTATTCAATACTTACTTGGGAAAGGTAGTATTAGATGCACAGGAGTATACACTTGAGGTGGTTGCTGGGTCTGACTTGAGAGAAGTTATTTTGGGATTGCCTTGGTTGCAAAGTCGTCGGTTGGTTGTTGATAGACAGTAGGGAATACTGACGTTATCTTAGGGCGATTGTCTTGTCTCTACTCAAATCAGAGCCAGGTTTGATATTACCTCAAACAATACAATCCCAAATCTACGCTCCAACACTCGACATTTGTCGCCTGATAAGAGCATCCCCAGATCGAACATCAAACCAGTGAATATGTTGGGGAGACAATGCTAAGGTAATATCCTCACCACTCCAACTTTGGTCTGTTGGTAGCAATGCACGTACTGTCGTCTGCGATCCTTCAATCCTCACGCTGACCAAATAGTGCATACCCAAGTTTTCTACTAGATACACTCGCCCTTTAATCGTTTGTGTATCATTTGCTTCTGGAATCCGAACGTTTTCCGGACGAATTCCCAAGACAATTTCAGGTGGAACAGTTGGTAAATCTGGGAGAGCTATCTGGAAATTCCCCAGCATTGCGTGTCGCCCTTTACAAGGCAAAGTCAGTAAATTCATTTGAGGACTCCCAACAAATCCAGCAACGAATAAATTGGCTGGATGGTTGTAAATGAGATCGGGTGAGTCAAGTTGTTGGACATAACCATCATTGAGCAAAGCCACTTTGGTAGAAAGTGTCATCGCTTCTGTCTGGTCGTGGGTAACATAGACAACCGGAACATTTTGAGCAGCAAATAGTTGCTTGATATCTGCACGCACTCGTTCGCGCAACAGTGCATCTAAGTTACTTAATGGTTCATCCAACAAGTATACATTGGCACGACGCACAAGCGCTCGCCCTACCGCTACTCGCTGTCGTTGTCCCCCGGACAGTTGACCGGGCTTGCGGTTCAATAATTCTTCTAATCCTAAAATATTGGCAACGTCTGCTATTCGGCTTTTAATCTCTGTAGGTGGAGTGCGGTGTAGTTTGAGACCAGAAGCCAGGTTGTCGTACACTGTCATGTGGGGATAAAGTGCATAACTTTGGAACACCATTGCGATATTGCGATCGGCTGGTCGTTTGTATGTGACATCCGCGTCTCCAATTGTAATTTGACCGCGAGTCGGTTCTTCAAGCCCTGCAATCATTCGCAATGTGGTAGACTTTCCACAACCAGAAGGACCTAGTAAAGTGAGAAACTCTCCATCATTTACGGTTAAGCTAATATCTTTTACCGGAACAACTTTGGAGGTGTAGGTTTTATTTAGGTTTTTTAGTACGAGTTTAGCCATTTTTCGATTTTAGATTTTAGATTTTGGATTTGGGATTGATTAAGGATTTTGGATTTTAGATTTTGGATTTGGGATTGATTAAGGATTTTGGATTTTAGATTGATTAAGAATTTTTGATTTTAGATTGGCGATTGGGGATGCGATCGCCTATTTTCAAAGAAAGTTTATTGTAGAATCGATAAAAAAATTCCTAGTAAGCGATCGCATGGAAATAGCGACAACTCTAACTTATCAATGTACAAAATGTTGTTAATCAAACGCAAAAACTTCCAAGCAGTCCCTGACGTAACACACCCGTGAATAGCAGATACATCCTTACCCTCATTTTCATTAAAAATTTTAGCAGCTAGCATTTCTGCACCACACTGACCCAATCCACTATTCAGATTGTTATTTTTTGCTTCAACAATCGTCATGACCGGGGCTGAAATGAAATATTGTTCTTTATCAAGACTAATCAAAAAGTCTGGATTACCATTTAGCCCAAGATTCGGATCGACTGTGAAATCGTTGCCACTAAACAGCGCTACCTCATTGCACTTTTGCTCCTTTACCTCCAATAGTACTGGAAAAATTATCATTTCAGATCTAGATTTTTCTGTGTCTGTTGCCAGAGCTAAAGGTACAGTTTTATCTAGGAACCGAACGAGAAAATCTGAGGGTGGTACTGGTGTAATTTCTGGGAAAAGCACAATGTTTTCCTCAATTTTCAAATTAAAGTCTTTTACCAGTTTTTTGAGAGTAAATTGGCTGTATGGCATTCTTCAATCCAAAATCCAAAATTCTTAATCAATCCCAAATCTAAAATCCCAAATCTAAAATCCCAAATCCAAAATCCATTCATCCTTTAACAGCACCAGCAGTCAGACCTTGAACAATTCTACGCTGGAAAAACAAAACAAGTAAAACTAAAGGCAAAGTTCCCACAACAGTTGCAGCTGCAATTGGACCATAGGGAATTTCATAAACTGAAGCACCACCTAACTGTGCTGCAGCCACGGGAATTGTCTTTAACTCTTCACGAGTCATAAACGTGAGCGTAAAAATAAACTCATTCCAGGCAAAAATAAAAGTAAGAATCCCAGTCGTTACCAGGGCGGGAAGAGTCATAGGGAGTACAATTTGCCACAGCAATTGAAAAGTATTGTATCCATCAACTCTAGCGGAATCTTCTAAATCTTTGGGCAATTGCTGGAAAAAACTTCTCAAAACTAAAATTGTCAGAGGTAAATTGATAGCAGTGTAAGGTATAATCAACGCCAAATAATTGTTACCCCACCTGAGTGCTTGAATAATTTCTAACAATCCTATAAATAGAAGAATTCCAGGAAATAAAGTCACAATAAGCACACCTGCAAGAATAAATCGTTCACCCCAAGGACGTAACCGTGCAAGAGCATAAGCTGCAGGTGCTCCAATCGCTAAAGAAAGAGCTGTAGATGTCACAGAAACGAAAGCACTGTTGAAGATATAACGCCAAAATGGACGGCGGACAAATAGCTCAATGTAGTGAGCAAGAGTGTATCGCGTCGGAACATAGACAGTGGGAATAGCAGCAATATCCTCATTCACCTTAAAAGACGTCAGCAGTTGCCAAAAGGCTGGTGCTAGACTGAACAAAACCACGAGTGCAATTGCTATTGGTAGCAAGAATTTTTTCCAAGGAATTGCCTTTTTAGGTGGCTTTGAAGTTCTTGGTGGAATTGTTTCTCGAATTGCAGTCATGAGTTTATAACTCCATATATCTAGTAATTCGCCACATAAACTCTCACGGGTAAACCAACGATTAAATTTCTTCTCTCTTTCTCTTCCTCTGCGCCCTCTGCGCCTCTGCGGTTTTAAAAAATCCCTCAAATTCAAAGTTGCGAACCACCAGCACGAGATTTGTTAAGCAAGAAACTAGCGATCGCCACCGCTGCAACAAGTATTAAAAACGTTACAACCACAAGAGCAGCCCCATATCCAAAATCCAAGTAGCGCATCACAGTAGAATAGATATACAGCGACACCACTTCCGTTGCACCACCAGGTCCCCCTCCAGTCATCACAGCAATCAAGTCGAAAATCCCAAAAGCTTGAGCAAACCGAAACAACACCGAAATTAGGATTTGCGGTAACAGCAACGGCAGAGTAATTTTATAAAAGTTTTGCCATGGCGTTGCACCATCAACGGAATGAGCTTCATAAAGATCCTGCGAAATTGACTGCAAACCAGCTAGCAGCAAAATACTAATAAAAGGTGTCGTTTTCCAAATATCAGCAAATATAACTGCTATCATGGCCAGCGTTGGATCTCCCAACCAGTTAATACCAGTCTCTATCAACCCCAATCGCCACAGAATATCATTCACAACTCCAAACTGGTCGTTAAAAATCCAAGCCCAAGCTAAACCAATCAGAGCCGTAGGCAAAGCCCAAGGTAGAATTGCGATGGTACGCACAACTCCCCGTCCAAAAAACGCTTGATTGAGAACTAAGGCAATTCCCAATCCCAGCAATAACTCTGAAACCACGGATGCTGTTGTAAACACAGTTGTCGTCCAAAGACTCTGCCAAAAACGACCATCCCCCATCATCCGTACATAATTATCCAAACCAGAGAATACAGGTTGTAACTCCGTTCCCAAATTTCTAGTAAATACACTTAACCAAAATGCCCGTGCGATCGGATACGCAAATACAAACAACAGCAGTAGCAATGCTGGTGTGAGTAAAACCCATGCTGTTCTTTGTTGCCGACTTCGGAGTGTTTGCGAGTTCATATAATACCATTTTGGGTTTTAGATTTTAGATTTTGGATTGAGTAAGCTGTGTCTCAACTTAACCTCAACCAACTATCTGTCGCATTCTTTTTTTCAATTTGGTATAGTCTTCAGTATTAACTTTATTCAATTCTTAGCAGTTGGCGTGTTTCCCTAGCAGCAGCCTGCATTGCTCGTTCTGGAGTCATACGATTACTGAGTGTTGCACTTAAGTAGCGCTGTAAAATATCTGACGCCTGAGCATATTGAGCAACTGGTGGGCGTAAGACTGCCTTATCCACAACTTTCAGCAACTGAGGAAAGTGAGGAAATTTAGCTACAATCTCCGGATCTTTAAATAATGCGCGTCGGCTTGGCGCATAACTTTCGCTCAGAGTCACTAGGCGTTGTGCTTCTTCACTTGTGAAATATTGAATTGCTTTCCAAGCTTCTTCTTTGTGTCTGGAAGATTTCGCAATTCCTAAACCCCAACCCCCAAGACAAGCCCCTCCAGTGCTACCAGGTGCATGAACCATCGTTTTCATGCCAAATTTGCCCCGGATTGGCGAACCCTCTTTATTAGCTAAAGTCCAAACATAAGGCCAACTTCGTAGAAATGCCACTTGACCGCTTTGGAACATCCGCCTGGTATCTTCTTCGATATAAGTCGTCACTCCAGGAGGGGAAATACCTTCCCGCACAGTGCTACGCAAAAACTCGATCGCTCTGAGAGTTTCCGGTCGATCCAGTCCCACCTCACCCGTATCAGAATTAATCCAGAAGCCACCAGCACCTTCGAGAACTTCCACAAACATTGCCACCAATCCTTCATACTGGCGACCTTGCCAAACATAACCCCACTTTACCTTGTCTTGTTTCTGCAAGGTTTGGGAAATTCGTATTAAGTCCTCAAAGGTTTCAGGGGGTTTAAATCCTGCTTCTTTGAGCAAGTCTTCTCGATAGTAGAGCACTCCTGCATCAGAACGCACGGGAATCCTGTATAACTTGTCTTGATAGCGTCCCGATTCTATATCCTTTGGTGAAAACGCTGCTAACTCTTCCTTGGAAATGCGATCGTCTAAAGGTAACAACCAGTTAGCGGCGGCAAACTTAGGTGCCCAGATAGTATCCATATAAATCAAGTCATACGGAGACTCACCCAGGATAAAAGCAGAAGTATACAAGTCTTCCAACAAATTGGTAGCATTCGGTCCTTCAACAAGGTTAATCCGAATACCTGGATTTTTAGCTTCAAAGTTTTTAATTAAAAACTGTTTCCAAGGTGGAGCATCAGGAGCAGCAATCAACATATTCAAGACAACTGGTTGCTGCGAGAATGCCACCAAAGTGTATAATATAATACTCAATAAAAGTGTCAGAAAAACTCCTGTAGGCAAAAAACCTTGTTTTCGTAACAAGTTTCGCAGTTTACTAAGAGGCTTGCGGTACAACATTATAAATGAATATGGTCATTAACTGCTAGCAAATCAAAAGATTCAACTCTCTAAACATGATTTTTTGTTTACTTCTTTTCTTATATTAATACACAACTTTCCAAAGATAGAGAAAGCTAGCAAGGATAACTTTCTTCAGAAGTAGAGGAAGGATATTTCTAAAGTTTACATTTTTTCATATTTAGCCAGTTAGCTAAAACGACAAAGTAGAGCAATTCTCATTTTTTTTCTCTGCGATCTCAGCGCCTGGAGCGGTTTAAAAGTAATTTATTTAACCGCAGAGACGCAGAGTAAGCAGAGGTAAGAGGAGAGAGTTGATTTCCTGTATATTTGTATCCACGTTGAAAGGGTTGGCAATGCCCACCCTACGTATATTTCAGATTGGAATTTCAATCAAGAACTCTGTTCCCTCACCTAGAACTGAATTACAACTCAACTTGCCACTATGGGTTTCTTCAACAATTTGTCTTGCTATAGCCAATCCCAAACCCGTCCCTTTACCGACTCCTTTGGTTGTAAATAAATGGTCAAATATTTTCTGTATAACTTCCGCGCTCATTCCCTTACCATTATCAGCAATAAGAATTTTAGCTTGATTATCTTTGCGGAAAGTTTTCACAGTAATTCTGTTAGGATGTGCTTCAATTTCTGTAAAACTCCGTCCACTATTGGATTCTTCTAAAGCATCAATGGCATTAGCTAAAATATTCATGAATACTTGATTTAGTGGTTGTTGACCAAGAATTCGTTCTAATTCGGGTATGACTTCAATAATTACTTGTCCACTTTCCCCTACAACATCTAATATTTTGCTTTTTAATGACTGAATTTTTGCATCGCTTTCTGTTAAGAGTTGTTCCATCAAATCCGGGAAAGCATGAATGATACGCTCTCGATAGACCAAATCTTAAACACCAGATTTAGTATTCCCAATTAATTCCAATGTCATTGCGTTGGCATATGCCTACTCTAGCGCGATCGCATAGACAATTTGGAGGCACGTACAGTACAAGTGCCCAGTCTTCAGTTTTCTTTAATAGTTTCTTGATTTTGTATCAAAACTTGAAATGCGGCTAATTCATCCGGTTCACCCACTGCAAGCAAGCGATCTCCGACTTGCAAAACAGTTTTGGCTGATGGATAATGCAGTATCTCATCGCCTTTTTGAATTGCCATGACAGTCACTCCTGTCACTTTACGGATATCTGCTGTTGCTAGTGTCATACCTACTAAAGGAGAGTCACTTGCCAAAGCCATCCACTGCTGCTGAAGTTCTGGTACATTGAGAGCAATATCTAGTTCGGGGTTAAGAGTACCACTTTGCACTCGAATATTTTGGTAGCGGTTACTTCGCATCCCTTCCATAAGCGAGTAAATAATTGATGGGCGTTCTCCCAAAGTACCCAACAGATGCGATCCAATTTCCAATGCTGCCTCAAACTCTGGTTGCACCACTTCCTTCGCCCCCAATTGAGTGAGAATATCGATTTCCTTATTCTGATGGGAACGAGCAACCACATCTAAATCGGGTGCTAACTCCAAGGCGCGTTTTAGTAACAAGCGTGTACTAGCTGGATCGGGTAGAGCAATAGCGAGGGCTTTGGCTTTATCTAAATGTGCCTTTTCTAACACCAACTCTGAATCTGCATCACCGAAAATATAAGGAATATTTTCAGTTCTTAAGCGTTTAATTGCTGCTTCACTACTGTCAATAACTAGAACCTTATGCCCTTGATTTTGTAAGATATTGACAACAACTTGCCCAACTCGTCCATATCCTGCAACAACTACATAATCGCGAAACCCTTCTGGGATAGACAAATCTTTTGTATCTCGAAATTGACGTAAGTAGCTAGCCAAAAACGGTATATTTATTATCTTGTTAGCTAACACTGGAGAAAATCGCAAACAGACAGGAGTGAATAATAAAGTAATTGCCGTGGTTCCTAGTAGTAATAAATACTGTTCTTGAGCAATCAAGCCTTGTTGCCGACCCACTAAAGCTAACACAAAAGAAAATTCACCAATTTGATTCAGTCCCAAACTCGCAATAACTGCTGTTTTAAAGGAGTAGCCAAATTTCAAGACAATAGGCAAGACAATTGCTGCTTTTCCTATCATCACGACTACAACCAAACCCAAAATGATGCCAAAATTTTGAATTAAGATATTGGGATCGATCAGCATCCCAATAGAAGCAAAAAACATACTGGCAAAAGTGTCTCTCAAAGGCAGAACTTTTGCCAAAGCTTGATCGGCATAATCAATCTCAGAAATCATCAAGCCTGCAACAAAGGCTCCCATCTCAATGGAAAGACCAAGCTGAGCAGTAATAAATGCCACTCCCAAACACAGAGCAATGACTGTCAGAAGAAATAACTCGCTATTTTCTGTTTCCGCTATCCGTTTCATGACTTGTGGAACTAACCAGCGCCCTGCAACAAAAGCCACTGTCAGAAACACCAGCACTTTTAATAAAGCAGTGAGTAGTGCTAAACCAATATTGGCAGGGTTCTTGAGAGTTGGTAAAATTGCTAGCATTAGCCCTAATGCCAAGTCTTGAGCAATCAAAATTGCCAGCATAACTTGACCATGTACCGTATTGGTTTCTCCTCGTTCTGTAAGAGTTTTGAGAACAACCGCAGTCGAGGAAAGGGAGAGAACCGCCCCCAAAAAGATACCTTGAGATGGTGTATCTACCCAACCAACCAAAGTTGATAGTAATGCCACCAAAGAAATAGTTAAACCCATTTGCAGTAAACTGCCGTTAAGAGCAATATTTTTTACCCGTTTGAGTTCTGCAAGGGAGAACTCGACGCCAAGGGCGAACAATAAGAAAGCAACACCAATTTCTGCAAAAGGTTTAATCTGGTCAACTTCTCTCAGGAGTCTGAAACCAAAAGGACCTACAACTAATCCACTCGCTAAATAGCCCAACAGAACTGGTTGGCGCAGCCGATTAGCTATATAGCCTCCAACTGCGGATGCACCCAGAACTGTTGTCAGATCTAAAATAAAATTTTGCCCTACCGCCATCTTTTTTTCCACTAAGTAGCATACCTAGCTTCATTATTAAGGTAGTCAGCTAAAACACATTTAGATTGCAAGAACAATTTTTTAACACTTTTGTGGCAGAGAATTTCGGTTCTTCCGTACTTAGTGGGCTAAATTATCAATAAGCTTCGTATCTGAACCTGATTGTATGGGATTTCAATGCGGTGATTAAGTGCTTTATGGATCGATCTAGCTTAGATAATGCTTAAAAAGCTGACTACACAAAGCTTTCAAAAAAGTTTTATATGAAATTAGCCCACTAAGTACGGAAGAACCTCCCTTTTTTACCACTAAGCCTGTAGGTTCTGGTATGGGGTTGGGTTTATCAATTAGTTATCAGATTGTTGTTGAAAAACACAGAGGACGGCTATACTTTCATTCAACTCTAGGAAAGGGAACTTGTTTTGTTGTTGAGATTCCCGTGCTGACAGTGACCAGTGACCAGTAACCAGTAATCAGCGATCGCTAACCAGTGACTAAGGAACCACTCTCGTTCCCCGTCGAAACTTCATATTACCTCGTTCCCAGGTTCTACCTGGGAATGCCTTGTTGGGAGGCTCCGCCTCCTGTACTCATCTAACTGCGCGAGGTAGAGCCTCTAGATCTGCATTATGTTCATGCAAGATTTTCATAAACTGCTCGTATGTTGATATTCCATATTTTGATTGTATTGACGTCACTAGAAGTAGTAAACGTAAGACACTAGCTTTCAGTTTCTCTGAATTGCGTAACAAAATCGACCTATGAGGGATTGGTTCTTATCTTCAGCCATTAAGTCTTCGGTTAAATTCTTTAACTCCCGTAAAAATTTTGATAAATTATAAGTTCTTGCGCCGTCAGTTAGGTTTGTATCCGTCGAACTCCATGTCTCCCACCAATTTGGCTCTAATAGGTCAGTTGCAATAGCATCTACAGTAAAGAAATAAATATCGAAAAAGTTCTTCGAGGTAGAGGGATTTATTGGATGTTAAGTTTAGAAGGAAATAATTATTTAGTTCCTAAAAAAAATTTGAGAGTTACCGAACATTTATATAAAGCAATAGAAGCCTTTTTTGTTTGCCACATTACTAGTTGGCACTTTAGTTTTGGTTGCTTTTGTAGCTGGTTAGGACTTAGTAGATTTCGGTATTAATATCTCCCATCACTATTTAAACTTCTCCCAATCACTTGCCTCGGTTATCAAGCCGGGGTCTTTTGGTTGTTATGTAGCAACTTCCACTCTCGTGAGGTACAGAATAATGAACCAACCGCAGATGAACACCAGTGTAC
The DNA here is from genome assembly GCF_009725235.1 of Scytonema sp. UIC 10036. Next base: position 33,459 of record NZ_WJFC01000082.1, on the reverse strand, counting down.
GCTGATAAATTTGTACCTCAACAGACTAGAAACGTCCCCTAGATCCAATACATTCAGCACAAGCGAGGCAGTTGCCGCTAAGCTAAAAAATTAATCAATATGTTGGGTTCGGAAAATAAACATTAAAAAGCTTGATACTTGAGAGTTGTATTACCTTGGCAAGATCGACTGTATCTACTGTTGGTAAGGTGTTAAAAACAGCAATTCTTGCTTTTTACACCTTAATGGTGTAAAATCTGAATTTATGACGGATAAGCGAAAGCCAACCTATGACCTCGAAGCATTTAAAGCTGTTGCAGGTACTTTGAATGGTCTCAATGCGACTAGCAGTGCCATTAAAGGAGCTGCAAGCGTCGGATTTGGACGAGCAGAAATTGTAGCAACCATTCAAACAATGGAAAAGTCGCATTTCTACAAGTCGTACTACTAGATAAGAGAATCGTGGAGTCAAATGGAGTCAATCAGAGTCTATATCTCTGACAATACGCTCCAAGCACTCACTAACACTAAGGTCTGAGTCAATTGCCAAAGCTTGTAGCTTTTTCCATACTGTAGGAGTAACGACTATCATATGTCTCTCCTTCATTTCATCATAAAAAACGGGTTGGTTTTTTATTCTCTTTTTTCCTTTTTTTGGTTGCATGATTTATTAGGTGCAGATATACTAATAAGATAGCAGACAGCAAGAAGGGAGGTGATAACTAATGCTGAAGAAAAAGAAAGGTTTCAGGATTGCAACTAAAAGCGTTAAATGTAAACTTGAGCGGAATGGGTTTGATTTAAATGAAACCAAGGCAGCTTTTAACGAGGTTGTACATTTTTACTTCGCACTAGTTAACACTCATCCGTCAGGTGTCAACATACCTGTTGCGGAAGATGGGGGATGGAGATATTATGAAAAGTTAACGATAGGGTCGAAGACTGTATATCCATTCCCCTTTAACGGATTTCCTGTGCAATTTCGTCGTGCTGCTATCAGAAAAGCTATTGGTGCTTGGCAGTCCTGGAATAGCAACTACCAGAAGTGGTTGAATCGTCCCAATCAGCAAAAACATCATAGACCGCCACTACAGCCTCGTTCTTTCAACTTCTCTCCTAGCTTTGATGCTGGGGTATGGAAAGAGGACGATGGGCAGTCTATCATACTCAAAATACTAGTTAATGGTCAGTGGAAGTGGGTTAAATTCCAATACCTTGCACCCCTAGTAGATGCCGAGTGGGTAAAAGGTTCTCCATTAGTAGTAGTAAAAGGAAATGCGGCATACATCGTTTTTCCGCTACAAAAGTATATTCCAGCAACGGGAGGAATTAAAACAATTATGGCTCAAGACTCTTTGAGAGTCTTGGGTGTAGACATGGATTTAGATCGTCATATTGCTATATGTTCTGTCCTAGAGGTCAACGCTAAGGGCGAGGTGTTTGAGGTCACACGTCACTTCATCAAACAAACAAGCCACACTAAGCGTAGGAAGCGACAACTAGGAAGGATAGCCAAAAAGATGCAGCAGACGGGTACTATCCACAAAGGTTTTGCATCAAAGATGTGGGAAAACTTGCACAACCGGGAGGTTGAGTTGGGTAGAGCCTACGCCAGACAAATTGTTGAGTTGGCAAAAACTTGGGGTTGTTCAGTTATTGCATTTGAACATTTGGGCAACCTCAAACCGATTCGTGGCAAATATTCCCGTCGTTCAAACCAGAAACGAGCTTACTGGTTAAAATCGTCGGTGTACCGACAAGTAAGTCGAATAGCTTACCAAGACTACGGCATCCTCACAACAAGGGTTAACCCTCGTAATACATCGAGATTTGACCCTTGGGGTAATCCGGTCTGGCGTAGCAACGAATTCCCGAAGACCTTGTTTGATTTCCAGTCTTATGAAAAAGGGGCTAACTTCGTGGGGACGGTTAATGGCTACATTGCTCATTCTGGATTGAACGCTGCACGTAACATAGCGCTAAAAGCAATATTGCGACACAGAACTAATCTCGTGTTTAGGACAGGTACAAAGTATCAGGCTAACTCTGCACGAGAGAAAGCCTAGAACAGTAATGTTTTAGGTGTGCAATGAAACTAGAACGAGAATCTGCAACCTCTCACTTTCATTGTACTAGGCTTGGGTAGACTGCCTAATGGTTCCTACCGAACTACGCTCCAAGTGGTTGGGTCTACGATCCGCTTGCTACTGGAAGCGACTACGGAGTGAGCCTAGAAAGTGAAGAAATGATGGTGTTTGACTCCGGTTTACTCCGTTATTTAGCTACTCTATGACAAGCTATGCCGACCATCGCATTTGGCAAGACGTGTACCATGTTCCATCAGAGGTTGGAGTCCTTTATATCAAATTTACAGCAGACGCAGTAACAGAGTTTCTGTTGCTATCTTTCAAGGAGAAGGAGAATGACTGACATCACACCTGTTTGCCCAATGACAGGGGCTTCAATGAGCCGCGATGTCCGCCCTATGACGTTAACTTATCGCGGGTCGAGTATTACATTCGATATGCCGGGTTGGTATTGTGATGAGTCGGACGAAAGCATCCATACAAGTGAGGATATGAAGGTATCTGACAGGATGCTTAACATTTTGAAAGCGCGGGTCGAGGGTTTGCTTAACCCGGAGGAAATTCGCCGTATTCGTAAAAAGTTGCAACTGACACAGACTCAAGCAGGAGAACTGATTGGTGGTGGGCCACGGGCATTTCAAAAATACGAGGCTGGGGACTTATTGCCTAGTCGCGCAATCACTAGTGCGCTTATACTACTTGATCGCGACCCGGCTGCCATTGCCATCCTCAAGAATGGGCGGAGCAATTCCGTTCCTAATTCCTTTTCATAGCTGTTCTTCTACTTCTTCTACTACTGACGTTTGCAAGTTATTGTATTTAGGGACGAGCAGTGCGATTTTGTGAGGTACTTAAAATTAGGGTACTAAATCACCTAATCAGAGGCGCGATCGTGGCGAAAAACCTGTTTTTATTGAGAATAAGGTAATCTAATTGAGAATTAAAATCCGATCCAATAAAATCGCATCGCTCCCTTTTTTGTTTGCCATAACTATCAACCTGGATATTCTAGAAAATTTCAATTGCTTAAAGCAGGAATCGTAACTCCTCTTCCTCAAGGAGAAAATTGGCGATTGTTGGAGCAAGGAGAATTGCAGTTTGAATAATTACTAATTTTATGATTACTTATTTTAGTTATCTCACCAAAAGTACCATTTATCATATCGTCCCGCACACACCTGTTTCGTTAATACGGAAAGTATGGAACCTGTGGTTAGGATATTTCTCGCGTGCTTCTAAAGCACCTTTTATTTGGTCTTGGTTAATGAAATACTCGCCGCTGTCAGGTTCAATTGTTATATACCAGTTGTAATGAGTTTCTATTAATTCTGGTTTGAGTCTTTCAAAAATAGGCAGACAGCGTGCTCTAAAAGCTTCTCGTTCGGCTTGGCGTTGCTCTTTTTGTTCCTCAGTCCACTGTATTTCTGGGAATATTCTTCCTCTACGGACTGTGCAGGTTGGTTTTGTTTCGGTCATGGCGTTTAAAATCGCAAAGTACAATATTTATATATTAGAGCGTCCTCTCCGGGGTAGAATACTGAGTCATTGCACAACCCCGAAACCCGACACACCACGCGAATGGTGCAGCTAATTGAACAAAGCCCACCTTCGTGGGCTTGTGGGTTCGCAGATAACATGAAATTTGAACAACGAATTTACACGGGTTTCAGGCGATGAGATTCGCGCATAAAGTGAAATCGATCGTAGTGACTAGTGACAACCACTCAATCGCAAAACTGTAATCCTTGGCGCGAACAGTCGAATAAGTGTAAACCAAACTTTTGGGAAAGTTCTTCGCATACTTTAACGCCGCGAACACTGTTACCTCGTGAGTCTAACAGAGGTGAAAAGACTCCAATGCCCATAACATTGGGAATGACTGCAATAATTCCGCCAGAAATACCGCTTTTTGCTGGAATACCAATTTTATAAGCCCATTCCCCAGCAAAATTATACATTCCACAGGTATACATAACACTGAGAATGTCTTTAATATAACGGTTATCTACGGATTGTTCTCCTGTTATGGGATTAATACCTTTGTTGGCAAGAGTTGCTGCCATAACTGCTAAATCGCGACAGTCTACCATAACCGCACACTGCTGGAAGTAAAGATCCAACGTTTCATCAAGGTTTTGGTCGATGGTGCCAAAATTTAACATCAGGTATGCCATTGCACGGTTGCGGTGCCCTGTAACACGCTCTGAGGTAAATACTGAGATATCAACAAATACATTATGACCCGTATATCGACGGAACATATCTAGCATTCGATTGAGACGTTCGATCGCGTCTGTACCCTTAATCAAGCTTGTGGTTGCGATCGCTCCTGCATTCACCATTGGGTTGTAAGGGCGTTTTGATACCTCATCAAGAACAATGGCGTTAAACGCATCTCCTGTAGGTTCAACACCCACTTTTGTCAAAAGGTAATCTCGTCCGCGATCTTCGAGAGCAAGCCCGTAGACAAAAACTTTGGAAATCGATTGAATCGTGAACAATTCGTTGTAGTCTCCAACTTGATAAACTTCCCCTTTCACAGTGGCGATACAAATGCTGAATAACTCTGGATTGACTTTGGAAAGTTCTGGAATGTAGTTGGCGACTGCGCCTTCCTGCAATGACTTGTACTTGGAATGCAGTTCACCAAGAAAAGATTCTAGAGACGATGCGGTTGTTTTTAATTCTTCTGGCTTTGCCATGAGGGCTGTTAGTTCAGTATTAAAAGTTATGCTTTCTTTTTATGCCGTAGGCAAGATGCGATGTATGTTCTCAACTGAAAGTATTTTCTTTAACATTGTTACATTTTTGACTTATTTCTTTTATACATTATATCTTTTTTTTAAGTCAATAAATTAATAATCATCATGGTTATTAAAAAAATGTTTCTTTCAAACAGCTTATAATCAAAACTTTTGACCTAACTAGCGATTGTAAAAGTCACGCACGAGTCAGTTGTTCTCAGTGTGAAGAAAGCATTATTCAGGCAATCGAGGGTCTTTACTCGAACTTTAAATTTTTAACCAACTCAGTGCTGATAACTTACGTGTAAACACGCATTTTTGGAGTTGATTTCGCTACGATAGCATTAACTAGCTCTAAATACAACCGTATATACCGTCTTGATTAATTTGATTAATAAATATGGTGAAGATTTAGTAATAATTTTTTTTATTTAAGAAAAAAAGCGATACAGGGCGAAAATACTCGTGAGAGTAAGGTTTTGCGCGAAAAAGAAGAGTAAAAATTCGATAAATTTACCAACACTTCCGCTAAAACCCCGATCCCCAACACCGTTCGTTCGTGTTACTGTGATGCAGTTAAAAGCAAAAAGTGAAAGCGGAACGAGTTTGAATTTTGGGAACCTGTAGAAACGCTTTATGTAAGGTTTCTACAGTCAAAAACCCCGCTAATTTAACGAAAATTCTGTTCTTCAGTCGCTTTAATATCGGACGCATGAATCATAAACTTTTGTGGGCTGTTGTCGTATTTACTACTGTTTTTGGCACACCGTCAATTGGTCGCTCTCAAGCTATCGAGAAAACGGCTTCAACTTCGCCAACTGTAGCTTCATCAGATGTGGTGAAAGTAGGGGAGTATCAATCAAAAACAGAAAATCTTGCTAACAATGCATCTGCGATCGCAGAAATTCACTCGCATAACTTAGCAGGACGTCAAGCAGCAACACTTTATCTTCGCAAGATCCCCGTTCTTACCTTTGTAGGTAAACAGCCTGTATCAACTTCAGGAATTAAGGTTGGTGCCATTGGTGATACTAGTGCCAAGCTTGGTAGTAGGCAATATCTCAGCACCAACGGATTGAACCAAACAAAGATTGCCTCAATGGGACTGAACGCGGACATCAAAAATCAGCCTGTAGCTGCTGCTGACGATCCAGTACAAAGAGCAACAGTGGTAGCAGCAAGAATCAATCAGCTAGTTTTGGACAAAGTAGATCCTAACAAGATCGGAGTGAGTTGGGAGTCTGCTAAAGAAATGCCAGCATTGGAGAATCAGCCAACACAAAACGGGCGCTATCTCATCAAAATTGACGGCAAAGAACTCGTGGAAATTAATGGCGATACACGACTTGCAGATACAACCAACAACCCAGCAAAAGATGCATTGCAAGCAACAAATCGCATACGGAGACTGATTGGTAATGCACCGCCTCTGAACGAAATTGCGAATTTACCCGTGCAATCGCCCCTGCAAATTCCAAAAATCTCATTACCAAAGTTGCCGACTCAAATTGCAAGCAGAGTGCGCGGTACGCTTCAAGGTATAGCATCTTGGTACGGCTATGACGGTTCTGGCAATCGTACCGCCACTGGCGAAAGGTACAATCCAGAAGGATTAACCGCAGCCCATCGCAGTTTACCCTTTGGGACAAGAGTCCGTGTCACTAACACCCGCAATGGTCGATCTGTCGTGGTGCGAATTAATGACCGTGGTCCATTTATTCGGGGTCGAATTATTGACCTTTCTGCTGGCGCAGCACGAATTTTAGGTGTAATGAGGACAGGCGTTGCTCCCGTGCGGATCGAAGTTTTAGGAAGGTAAGGAATGATGAATTATGAATTATGAATTATGAATTATGAATTGGGAAGCAATACCTGATTTCATAATTCATCATTCAGCATTCATAATTCATTCAATCCCCTAGTTTCCGCTCTCTCCCTCAGTTCAGTTATAAACTAACGGGGGAGAGAAGCTAGAAAAACTAGGGGTGTTTTTGTGCGATTGCTGTCAACTGTTGCTGCTTTACACTGCTATTTGGCTAAACGCCGATTTGAAATTGAACCTTTAAACAAAGAAAAACTGCTGCAGTATGAGATAACCGCAAGGTCGAAGACAGCAGTTGGTTTGGTTCCCACTATGGGGGCTTTGCATCAGGGACACGTGAGTTTAATTGAACGTGCGCGACAAGAAAATGCCACGGTGATTGTGAGTATATTTGTCAATCCACTGCAATTCGGACCCAATGAAGATTATCAACGCTATCCCCGGACTTTAGATAAGGATTTACAATTGTGCGAAGAGTTTGGAGTAGACGCTATTTTTGCTCCTTCTCCGGAAGAAATGGGAACAAGTGAGAAGAGTATACAAGAATCTATTGATACACAAGTTACCCCGCCATCTGCTATGATATCTGGCTTGTGTGGTCGTTCTCGAGTGGGTCACTTTCAGGGTGTCGCGACAATTGTGACCAAGCTTTTTAACTTGGTACAGCCAGACCGCGCTTATTTTGGTCAAAAAGATGGTCAGCAACTTGCCATTATTAGACGGCTGGTTGCCGATTTGAATTTTCCGATAGAGATTGTTGCTTGTCCAACTTTACGGGAAGCATCCGGTCTTGCTTTGAGTTCTCGCAACCAATATTTGAGTGCAGAGCTTCATCAGCAAGCCGCCGTGCTGTACCGCAGCTTGCAACAAGCTCAAGCAGTGTTTCACACGGGTGTTCGCAAGAGCGAAACTCTTTTATCAGTAGTCCGGCAAGAAATAGCAATGGCGAGTTCTGTTTTCGTGGAATATATTGAATTGGTTGAACCAAATACGTTGATGCCTATAGAAACAATAGAGGAGGAAGGGATGCTGGCGATCGCAGCTCGTCTTGGTTCCACACGCTTGATTGATAATATTATCTTGCGCGATCGCAAACCTATCATCGCAATAGATGGACCTGCGGGAGCGGGAAAATCCACTGTCGCCCGTCAGGTGGCGGGGAAACTGGGTCTAGTTTATTTAGATTCAGGGGCAATGTATCGTGCCGTGACTTGGTTGGTGCTGCAAAAGGGAATTCCCCTTGACGATGAGTGCTCCATAGCAGAAGTTGCGAGCCAATGTTTCATAGAACTCACCCCTAATGAGGACTTACAGGCTCCAGTGCGGGTTTGGATTAACGGGACTGACGTTACCCAAGTTATTCGTACCATGGAGGTGACATCCAAAGTTTCAACTATAGCAGCACAGAGTTCTGTACGTCAAGCTTTAGTAAAGATACAACAAATTTGGGGTAAAAAAGGAGGTTTAGTTGCTGAGGGCAGGGACATTGGAACTCAAGTTTTTCCTGATGCCGAGGTAAAAATTTTCTTAACTGCTTCTGTCAGTGAGCGTGCTCGCCGACGTCAAGAAGACTACAAAAGACTTGGTCAACCAGAAGTCAGTTTAGAGCAATTAGAACAGGATATTGCCGCTCGAGACTGGAAAGATAGCAATCGCCAAATTTCTCCCCTCAAGAAAGCAGCAGATGCTGTTGAGATTAATACTGACGGTATGAGTGTGGCTCAAGTCATTGAAACAATTATTGACTTCTACCAGCAAAAGTTGTCTTAACTATCTCAGTCTTTTCCACTGTTTTTATCCGAGCTCTTATCGTAAATTGTGCCTTATGGCGATTTAAATTGATATATAGCTACGGGCATAGAAACCCGGTTTCTTAACGAAACCGGGTTTCTTGACCCAAGGTGAGACAACCGCTTGTTAAGATCTGCTGTGTTGTTGCGGCTATCATCCAGATATAATGATACAAAAGTATTACTTTGGGATTTTTCTTTCCCGAATGCCACGCCAGTCGCTTCAAGTGGGGTATTGCCCGTCCAAAGCTCTGGCTCCTCTGTCCTCCGCCTTTTTTCTTGTAAACTTGATATTTAAAATACTGAGAACTGCCGTAAGATGAAAACATCTGCAAAATTCGACTTTGAGGACGAGAAGTATAGCGCACCAGCTTCTCAAGTCATCCCTTGGTGTCAGATGATCAATCCTCGGTATGGCACAGAAGGCTTACAACCCTATGGTTTGGCGATTAAGCTAGATAATGCTCATGCAGTTGGCTTTCAAGGCGATCGCAACTGGCAACAGATAGAGCATGAATTTAGTTCCGGAGTTGAAACAGTCTTTATGACCACAACTCCACGTCTAGTCATAGTCAGGCGAGGACCTTTATCTGTCAAAGACCGAGAGACTGGGATAAAATTAGGAACACTAAAAGATCATTACGATGCTTTTTTAGCAGACAAACTTAAATTTAAAACATTTACTCGCTATTTAATTTATTTAGTAGGGGAAAATAAAAAGTTTTTACACGAGACGCCATTACAATTAACTCTGAATGGTGCAGCTGGAGCAAGTTTCAGTAAAAGCTATTGCGAGTATCAACAAGGTAGGATTTCTGGCGGATTTCTGGCTGAATTAGAAAGAGCATATGCTGGATTTCGTCATCTACCTGTGACACCTAAAGGTCCCCTCTTTCACGCTCACGGTATTTTTTCCCCAATTATTAATTGTGAAGAAAGAGGAATTGAACCAAATACGGTTTTGGTGGCTTCAACAGTGGATTACAAACATCCCACAGTTTCTACCCTGACAGATTATCTCATTGCTTCTGATGCTGAGGAATCTGAACTCATTTGTAAGACTTTTGAAGAGAATAAAGAGTTTGGCAAAGATGCTCCAAAAGCAGACACATCTAAAATGGCAATGGCAGGAGTTTCAAATTCCTACGTCTATCCTGATGAAGATGATTTTGCTTATCCACCCTATTAAGCCACCCAATTTTGGATTTTAGATTTTGGATTTTGGATTGAGATGTCAACTCGTTCACCTCGTTCAACTCGTTCCCAGGCGGAGCCTGGGAATGCAACACTAGAGGCTCCGCCGAGCACTCTGTGGTAGAGTACAGCGAGGCTCCGCTTCCCGTGTTGCCTTCTGTGCCAGAGGCACCGGATCGAGGTGACAGCCCATCAAAATCATTGTGGTGAACTACTAGTAGTGTCAAAGAATTTTTGATACTCTACTGAGTAAAACCTACCTGAAAATTTTACGTAATGCCAATTTAAAAAAAGAATACGACAGGTAGGAGCGTGAAATTTTGTTTGAGTAAAGCTTTCCCAATCCAAAATCCAAAATCCAAAATCCAAAATTCATACAGGAACTAGCTCGTGCCTACCGATCGCAAATCCCGCTTGCGTCAATTCCTAGTTGTTCTGTGTCTAATTAGCTTTACGTGCAGTTTGTGGTTGGGAGTGCAAACCTCTCCCACAATCCAGTCTCAGGAAAAATCAACTTGGTTTTTGAGAATAGGAGAGGTAGCAAAGGCACAATCGAATGTAGCTGAGCGCTTGGTGCAGCAAGGACTTGAACGCCATCAAACAGGAGATACCAGAGGAGCCATTGAAAGCTGGCAAAAAGCTTTAACTATTTACCAGAAAAATAATAACTCTGCCCACGAAGCAATTGTCCGAGAAAATTTGGTTCGGGCGTATCAACAAATAGGGCAACCAGAACAAGCAATCAATCGTTGGAATGAGTTAACAGCTTACTATCGGCAAGTTGGGAATTGGCAATTCTTAGGACGTTCCCTGAGCGAACAATCACAGGCATACAATAGCTTAGGGCAACCTTTAAAAGCGATCGCACTCTTGTGCAATCCAGACAAATACAACAATTGTCGGGATGGGAGTGCTTTGGAAATTGCTCGTGCGACTTCCGATCGTATGGGCGAAGTAGCAGCGTTGGGAAGTTTGGGTGATGCTAAAAGGCTGACGGGAGATTACGAACTCGCTATCAAATATCTTGAAAATAGTCTAGAAATTGTCAAAAAACTTAAAACACCTGCACTGCGTGTTTCAGTACTTAATAGTTTGGGCAATGCTTATATCAGTTCTGCTCAACTAAAGTACAGAAGAGCAGATTCAGCTACACAAATAGGAGATAATCCAGAAGCCAATAAACTAAGAAACGATGGTAAACAATTGGATGCCAAAGCACTAGGTTATCTACGGGAAAGTTCAGAAATTGCCCGCAGTCAGAAAGATATTTCAGGTGAAATGCGATCGCTTGTGCGTATCATTCCCCTATATTACCGTCACAACCTTACCACAGATGCAACCAACAGCTTGCAGCATGCAACAAAATTGCTAGAACAGTTACCTGATAGTCGTGCCAGAGTTTACACCACAATAGATTTAGTGCATTTACTGGAACCGGTAGCAAACCAAAGGACATCTTTTAGGACTAGATGCTTGGCACCAAACATTCTACCCAAAGCCACAAGTCTCCTCAATCAAGCCATCACCGTTGCACAACGCCTTCAGGATTTTCGTGCAGAATCCTTTGCTTTGGGAGAACTGGGACATATATATGAATGTCGTCAAGAATACCCACAGGCATTAGAAATGACTGGCAGAGCGAGATCGGCAGCCGAACAAAATTTAAAATCACAAGATAGTTTGTACTTGTGGGAATGGCAAATTGGACGCATCTTGAAAGCACAGGGAAAAACTGACGGGGCGATTTCTGCTTATGAAAGAGCAATTAATACCCTAGAAACCATTCGCCGGGACATTTTAACAGCAAATCGAGACATCCAGTTTGATTTTCGCGACACCATTGAGCCGATTTACCACGATTTAGTAGCACTGAGACTGAGTTCCGAGCAACCAGTTCAAACAGCAAATAAATCACTTCTTTCTAAGGATAGCAAGGAGAATTTTCGTTCTATCCTCAAAACTATTGACTTGCTAAAATTGGCAGAATTACAGAACTTTTTTGGGAATGATTGTGTCTTAAGTCTGATTCCACAACAAAGCATTGATAACACTGGTAATTCCACAACAGCGTTTTTGAATACTATTATATTAGAAGATAAGACCGCAGTTATATTAAGTTTGCCTAGTGGTCAAAAGAAATTAAGCTGGATACCCGTTCAACGGCAAGATTTAATTAATCGAATTAACGAATTTCGCCGGGGATTGGAAAGATTTCGAGATAATACTTACGATACCTCACCGGCTGAAGAAGTATACGATTGGTTGATACGTCCTTTTATTGAGGACTTCAAGCAAACTGGTATCAAAACTATCGTGTTTGTTCAAGATGGCATTTTAAGAAGTATAGCAATGACAGCACTTTACGATCGCCAACTCAAGCAGTTTTTAATACAACAGTATGCGATCGCAACAGTTCCCAGTATTAACCTGACAGATACCAAACCCTTAAGTCGTAAAGAATTGCGAGTACTGGCATTAGGTTTAAGTCAAACAGCCACAGTTGACGGAACAACATTTGCAGGGCTAAAGAATGTTATTAGAGAAATAACTGAAATTCTCCAAAAAATTCCTGGAAAAAAATTACTCGACGATGAATTTACAAATTTACGCCTCCAAGAAGAATTAAGTCAAAAAGTTTACCCCATTCTCCACATTGCAACCCATGGAAAGTTTGGTGCAGAACCACAAGATACCTTTATTGTGACAGGCAAAAATCAGAAACTTACCTTTAATGAACTAGATCGGCAAATCAAAAGTGTGAGCCGTAACACCCAACCATTAGAGTTATTAAGTTTAACTGCGTGTGAAACAGCTGTAGGGGATGAACGTGCCACACTAGGACTAGCTGGTGTTGCCATACAAGCAGGAGCAAAAAGTGCCTTAGCTACTCTTTGGGCAATTGACGACGTAACAACCGTACAAATTGCAACTGATTTTTACAGCAAATTGTCCAGCGATCGTAATACAACCAAAGCACAAGCATTGCAAGCCGCTCAAATAGGACTCATTGAAGGAAAAACAGCAGACGGTCAAAAGTACACTCACCCCTACTACTGGTCACCTTTTCTTTTAATAGGTAATTGGTTGTAAGTAAGTGTCAACAATCGTAGAGGCGCAATGCCTTGCGCCCCTGCAAATGCTGTAAACTCATTCTGAATCAGAACAGTTGTTCGGCGTTTACAATATAAAACTATACGGTTTAGTGAGGGAGCATCCCAATTTGGAAAAAACACGTTTGCGATTGAAATCACAGCTATACAGGCGCTCGTCCGCAAGACAAGGACTTAATATAAAAGTCCACTTACGTGGACTTTGTTTGTATAGCCCCAGAATTCCATTCTGAGGGTTATTTGCCCTCGTAGGGATGCTCCTTAACTGAACTGTATTGCAACATAATAGCCAGTTGTTAATTGTTCTATAATTATCAGCCACTAACCACGAACCACTCACTATTTTTGTTGAAATATCAAAATTTGCTGAAGTTGCAGCGCTTGTTGCTGTGCAGCCGTATTATTTGTATTTGCTGCTTCCAACTTCCTTAATTCTTCCAACAGCTTTAAGATATAAGCCTTATTTTGAGGTTCTTTAAGAGCCTCACCCAAAGCATCATACCAAAAGCCAGCTTCAGCGTATAATTCTGCTCGTTTTAAAGGTTCCGTTGTACGTGATAGTGCATTCATCAACTGAGATGGCATTGCGACAACTTGAATTTCTGCCTCAGCCACCAAATCTTGTGAAGGACGATTTGGATTACACAGGAGTGCAATTTGCCAAAGATATTTTTGCCCTACAGACAAACTCAGTTTTTCTTTGGCAAAAGAAGTTGACATAATTCCCAATTTACTCTGCAACTGAACTCTTTGAAGGCGCTTACCTTTACCGTTTGCAACATACTCGTAAAGACTCAATTCCATCTCACGCTGTTCAGAATCTGGTACAAACCAAGCAAATACAGGTTCAGAAGAACTGGTTTGACCGGAATGACTTGTAGGCGCAAGTGCTGTGAGAGTTGTTTGTGCTGTTCCAAAACATCCATTTGTTCTTGTACCGTTTGAACCAGTCGAACCTCTAGGTCTAGAAGGGTTTGCAGGTGGTTTGTAGTCAGCTAAAGCTGTAGTTGCTACTACTAGCGATAAAATGAGAACACTACTTAGTAACAGTTTATTAATCAATTTTTTATTCATCACTATTTATAAAGAAGAAACACTATATTTTTCTCGCGTGTATGTTTAAGTAGATTTACTGATAGAATAAAGTGTTATGGAGTTAAGAAAGATTAAAAATTTCTGTAGATTTCCCAAGATCGCACTAAAGTTGCAGCTTAATTCCAGCATGATTTTGAGAAAATAGTTTTTACCAGCAATTGTTGCATTGGAAGGCAAATGAACTCCACCTTCTGGTGCTTCAGGATACTTTTTGCCGTTAAATTTTAGTAACCAAAAACCATCTGTTCCACTGTGATGGCGGTAGCCACCGAAACCCGGATTTCTCACCACAAACGCGATCGCCTGCTTCTACAAACAATTCCTATCAATGGAAAATTGGTGACCCGATTATAGAACCAACTGGGGTGTATCGACTGGAAAATGGACAGCTAGTGATGAGTCGAGAGTGTCTTTAAAGTCCAATGACATTGTAACAAAAGTGATATATGTGAGTGAGCAGCTTCACTTTTTATAAACATCTCCTCTTGCTCCAATTGCATAAATTTCGATGTCTCTAGAATCAACATTGACTGTAAAGATAATTCTGTTTTTACCTATACGCAATCTATAAAATCCCTCCCAATCACCTTTCATCTTTTTGATATCTAGTTCTGTAAACGGGATAACTCCTTGCTCTTCAACAAAAACAACAAGTTGGTATATTTGTTTCCGAAGAATTTCGACCTCTTCGGGATTTGCTTTTTCTAAAAACTTAATTGCTTTTTTGCGAAATCTGATTGCCATATTTCACCCAATCAGTCATATCAACTACTTCATTATCAGTACCTTCTGAAGGTGAACCAAACTCCGCCTCAAGTTCGCTTTGTTCTTCGTCACTAATGTAAGGCATGAGAATTTGACACAGACGAAGTCTTTCTTCTTGTATGACTTCACGCATAGTTTCTTTAATCAATGCTTTTAATTCTTGAATTTCCACGCTTATTCCTCGTATTTAGAGTGAAATACACACAGCATTTTTCCAACAAACGAAGTACAAGGGGCCGGAGCGCCCATTTATACTTTACACTCGTTATAATCTACTGTATATTGCCAAAGCTATATTACAGTGGATTGCAATTCTATAGTCTTTACGTAATTAATCTAGCATGGCAATTAGGCTTGGGAGAAGATCGCTCTACTCGCAAACAGTTGTATAGCAAGACGCAACAACGAGCAAGGTGGTACTTTCTTGATTACAGGAGGTGGTGGCTTACCCGAACGACCGGGTGATGCACCACTCGAACCTTTTTCTACTGGTGCTATGCGAGCTGTATCTAGAGAAAATGAGTCACTTGTGACAACAAACCAAAACCGTCCGTGGACTCTTGGTGACCCTATTGTTGAACCACAAGGCTTGTACCAACTGGCAAATGGGAAACTGGTGTTAAGTCGAGAATGTCCTTAAAAACACTTTAACAAGATGCCATCAATATGTCTATTTTTCTGATGACTCTCTGCTTATTGCTCAAGAAACTCAAACCACCAAAAGCATCATTTGGATATACTAAAATATCTCCTTCATTCTTTGATGAAAACGGAGAGTATGCTTTTTCAGCCTTACTTGTGCGATCGCCTACTTTGACACCTTTTTCAGTAGGATACTGCGAACTAGAAGCGGTAATATGATATACTTGATTCTTGTTTGCTATGGAAGCCGGAATCCCACGAACTCCCAATCCACTGTAATTCAAAGCACGAATTTCTAATCCATCATATTTCCAAGTAGTAATATACGCACTATAACAAACATCGTCATACACTTTGGTTCGGCTCTTAGGTTTACCCAATTTTTTGATAATGTCCTTCTCTTCCATCCCCAGCTTAATACCACCTATAGATATTCTAGTTACATCAATTTCTTTCTTGTTAGACTTGTAAAGAAGATTGTGACCGTAATCTAAACTGGTATTTTCACCGATCGCTACAGTATTTACAGCAAGTAGCATCCCCATACCAAGTCATATCGCTATTTTCCTAAACATAATTTTATCCCCCAATCATCCATAAAAAACTATACCAGAACAGGCATTGTTAGCTTGAGAAATTAAAGCGTGAATATTAGGTAACAAGGCTTTTGCAGCAGCATGATTTTCTAGATAAACAATCAGCAGCCAGAGAGCGCGTTTTGGTAAGAATTTGCTGGTCTTTTAAATTCTGGCTAAACCAATCGCTTGTTGTAGTGGAACTACTTCCTGAACTCACTAGATTAACATGAGAACTATTTTCGTAACCAAATATCTCAACTTGATTGAAGTAGGTATCAATATCCCAAGTGTTTGAACTAGATTGAGTTGTACCTTCTTGAAAACCCGTAATATCCCTATCCCACTCAATTATATTTTCAGAATGATAGTTGTCTGATAATATTTCAGGCTCGAAGTAAGAATGATTCAACATCAAGTTAGAATGACTGCGATCGCTAAAAATGGAGAAGAATACATCGTTTGGCTCGGATAGACTTACTAAACTTCTGGATACTCCATCACTGGAACCAATACCAGAATTTTCCGCTAAATCTAGTAGATGAATCGTGTAGTTTAAAGACATATATGACCCTGTATTGATAACTTAGTGAAACTTAAAATTGACTTTTGTGAAATCTTTTGTTGCTTCAGTTCTTCTTAGTCGATCTGAAACTGTTTTGTTCTTAATTAAGAGAGAAAAAAATAGCAAAAAAAAAGAAGTAACATTTCTACAAAATAATTGTTACTTTCCTGCTTGCTAGATTGCATTTTTCTGCAACAGCGAATTTTCGTTCAATGATATGAGTGGTTGAAAATTTTTGTTGCGGTATTGCCTAAAGGTAAAGTTTCGTTAGACACTTCTTATTGTGTAAGGAGTATAGCCAATGACACTAAGACAATCGTTCCGTAGGTGCTTACCGTTAGAATTTGCAGTATTTGTGGGATTGTTAGTAGCGTTCGATATAGCATTGTTTGAAATACTTACAAGTCCCAAAAATGTTCTGGCTCAGAGTAACATTGTGCCAGATAACACTCTCGGTGCAGAATCTTCTGTTGTTATAACCAACTATCAGGGATTGCCTAGCGGAGCCAGCGCGATTACGGGTGGCGCTGTTCGTGGAATTAACCTATTTCACAGTTTTCGTGAATTTAATGTCAGCGCGGGACGAGGAGCATACTTCTTGAGTCCTGATGCTAGTATTCAAAATATTCTGGCAAGAGTGACAGGTAGTAACTCCTCGTCTATTTTGGGTAGACTCGGTACTTTTGGCTCCTCTCAACCTAACTTATTTCTGATTAATCCCAACGGGATTATATTTGGAGCAAATGCAAGTTTAGATGTTGGTGGTTCTTTTGTCGCAACAACAGCCAATGCAGTGCAACTAGGTGAGACAGGATTTTTTAGTGCAACGCAGCCCCAATCTAGTAGTCTACTAACGGTCAACCCTTCTGCACTGTTGTATAATGCCATTGTTAATCAGTCGCAAATTACCAACGGTTCGAGAGCAACAAGACTAGGAACGGTTATCAATGGTTCTCCCAATCGTCAATTTAGTGGGTTGCAGGTTCTTGATGGTAAAAGTTTGTTGTTAGTAGGCGGCGATATACGCTTTGAACGGCTTGGGACTTTACAGGCTCCTGGTGGAAGAGTTGAGTTGGGAGGCTTGACTAGCCCTGGAATAGTTGGACTTAATGTAGATGGCAACATCCTCAGTTTAAATTTTCCCGATACAATTCAACGAGCAGATGTATTTTTCGGTACTTTCGCTAGAGTGAATGTGGCATCTACTGGAGGCGGTGATATTGCGATCGACGCTCGAAATATCGATGTTTCGGAATTCACTTCCCTCCGCGCCGGAATCACTTCAAGAAGCAGGACAACTGATAGTCAAGCGGGAGATATTACTCTCAATGCCACCGAACAAATCAAAGTAGAGCAGGGAAGTCAGATTCTCAATAGTGTGAATCCTCTAGCTACTGGTAACAGTGGCAATATCCGTATCAAAACGGGTTCTCTTATATTAAGTAATAACAGTGAACTAATTACC
Organism: Scytonema sp. UIC 10036; assembly: GCF_009725235.1. Next base: position 15,626 of record NZ_WJFC01000082.1, on the reverse strand, counting down.
AGCGCTTATGGAGAGGGAAATGCTGGCAGTATGACAATCGATGCTCGCGATCGCATTGTCATTGATGGTGGTTCTGTCATGAGTGATGCATCACAAATTTTAGATAACAAAGGAAAAGCTGGAGACATCCGAATTACCACTGGCTCGTTACTGGTGAAAAATGAAGCTAAATTAAGTACCAGTACTAATGGACAAGGAGATACAGGCAGTATAATTGTAGATGCCCGTGACAGTGTTTCGTTTGACAGGAGTAATGCTTTAAGTGAAATTGGACAAGGAGGCATTGGTAAGGGAGGAGATATCCGCATTAACACTCGTTTTCTTTCCGTAACTAATGGCGCTAAATTAAGTACCAGTACTAGCGGACAAGGAGATGCAGGCAGTGTGATTATTAATGTAAGCGTTCGCGAAGCGCAAGCTGTACCCAGCTTATCGCATTGTATTAGACGGAGGTCGCTTTTACTTTGATGATGATTTTATTGACGAAGATGCAAACATCTTCAGTAATGTGGAAGAAGATGCTAGAGGAAACGGTGGAGACATTCGCATCAGCACTGGCTCACTCTCAGCTACCAACGCTTATTTAAATACGGGTACAAATGGAGAAGGGAAGGCAGGTAATATCATTATTGATGCTCTTAACGACATCACATTTAATAGGAGTAATGTCTCCACCAGAAGTAATATCTCCGCTAAGGACAGGGGTGGAAATATCCGCATTAACAGTGGCTCACTTTCAGCTACTGAAACTTCTCTGGATACCAGTACAGGTGGAGAAGGGGACGCAGGTAGTTTAATTATCAATGTCCGTGACAAAATTTCCTTTAATGACAGTGTCATTACCAGCGACTCAAGTACTAGAGGAAAAGGCGGTGATATCAATATCACCTCTAATTTCCTATCCATGAAGGAAACTACTGTAGCAAATAGTACGAGTGGAGAGGGAAATGCAGGTAATGTAATTTTTAATGTTCGTGATGGCATTACCTTTGACACAAGTAATATCAACAGTGGCACACTTGATAAAGGAAAAGGTGGTAATATTAGTATCTTCTCTGATTCACTCTCACTTAGAGAAACTGTTGTGCAAAGCACTACGAGTATAACAGGAGATGCAGGCAGTATCAACATCAATGAATGCAAAACAGCGTGTATCTCTTGATGGGCAAAGTTCTGTTTTCAGTAATGTGTTCAACACAGGTACAGGAAATGGTGGAGATATCCGTATCAACACTGAGACTCTTTTTAGCAATGGTTCCGTAATTACTTCTAACACCAATAAAAAAGGAAATGCAGGCAATGTCATTATTGAGGCTCGCGAGCAAGTCTCTCTAGATAACAGAAGTGTTGTCGCAAGCAGTGTAGGGAGTACAGGTATCGGTAAGGGCGGCGACATTTATTTCTCTACTGGTAAGCTTTCACTAATCAATAACTCCATATTAAATTCCAGCACTTCTGGACAGGGAAATGCAGGCAATGTCATTATTAATGCTAAAGAGCAAGTCTTCTTGGATGGCAGTAGTCTCGTTGGAAGCAGTGTAGAGAATACAGGTATCGGTCAGGGTGGTGATATCCGTCTTACCACAAATTCGCTATCACTTACTAATGGTGCTCGACTGAGTGCTCGCACAAACGGACAAGGGAATGCAGGAAATATTCAAATTAGTACTTTCAATGATGTTAGCGTTTCTGGTACTACTTCAACAGGAGAATTTTCTAGCGGTTTATTAACATCCACAACAAATAATTCTACAGGTAAAGGCGGCGATATCACCGTAAATACAAATGTCTTGCGTATATCAAATGGTGCTGTGTTTAATGCAAGAACCAGTAATAATAGGAATGGTGGTGATATTACAATCAATACCAGTCTTTTTGAAGCGCTTAATGGAGGTCAACTAATCGCCACAACTTCAGGTGAGGGAAGCGCTGGTAAAATAACAGTTAATGCCACTGACCAAGCGATCGTTAATGGTAGCGATGTGACTTTCAATGACCGACTTGCCAAATTCCCAGGAACTATAAGTAATATTGGCGCTACCAGTGGCTTTTTTGTCCTCTCCTCAAGTTCAGGTAGCGCGGGCGATATTGAAGTTATCTCGCCCAAAGTGACTTTAGACAACCAAGGAAGATTCATCGCTTCTTCTGCATCCGGTGATGGTGGTAATATTGCACTGCAAGTCAGTGACTTATTACTCCTACGTCGTAACAGCCAGATTTCTACCAACGCTGGTACGGAGCTTAAAGGCGGTAATGGCGGTAATATTAATGTCAACTCAAAGTATATTGTTGCTGTTCCTGAAGAAGACAGCGATCTCACAGCAAATGCATATACAGGTGCTGGTGGTCAAGTCCAGATTAATTCCCAAGGGATCTTTGGTATTGAAGTGCGATCGAGAGATACAAACAGAAGCGATATCACAGCGAGTTCTGAGTTAGGCGTTGCTGGTGTGACAAATATTAATTCACCTGACACCAGTTCTCTTCGTAACAGCCTCAACCAACTTCCGGAAAACATTATTGATACCAATGCACTCATTGCTAATAGCTGCATTGCCAGACGCAACAACAGACAAAGTGGTACTTTCTTGATTACAGGAGGTGGTGGTTTACCAGAACGACCGGGCAATGCACTTCTGTCACCTTATGTAACTGGAACAATGCGATCTGTACCTATAGAAAATGAGTCACCTACGACAACAAATCAAAGCCGGACATGGAAAATTGGTGACCCTATTATTGAACCGCAAGGTTTTTACCAACTGGCAAATGGGAAACTGGTGTTAAGTCGAGAATGTCCTTAAACTTACGGCTTTGCAAGCGCAACTGTTGCTCTGAAGAGAGAATCACTCCAGCAGTAGAACCATTTAACTGAGTGCGGTAAAGCTAGTTTTCGGCTGCGATCGCAACCCGACTTTTCGTAAATATTCACCTTAGTAGCAGATAATTAAGATATTTGTTATGGTGTGAGTTAATGATTCCCGAATTCGATGAAAACGGTAATTTACCACCAGGGGTGTATGTTTGTGAATGGGAGGAGTTTAAAGAACGATTTGGTTACAATAGGCGTCGTGTACTGTTAATAGCAGGCTTGGAAATGGCAATGCAAGAGTTACAAGAGGCAGGATGTAGTATAATTTACATAGATGGTAGTTTTACATCAAGTAAACCAACACCTGGTGATTTTGATTGCTGCTGGGAGGAAAGCGGAGTTAATGCTTATGAATTAAAATTATTAGCACCTACTATATATAACTTTTCATTACAACGTATACAACAAAAAGCTAGATATAAGGGTGAAATCTTTCCAGCTAATTATCCGGCCAATGACACTGGAACATCATATATAGATTTTTTTCAATTCGATACTAGAAACGATACCTCTAAAGGAATTATAGCAATAGATTTAACGAGGTGGGCACCGTGATAATTAAAAGCGAACAGCAATATAATACAACCAAAGAATGGTTACAGAAGTTTGAAAAATCAGTAACCGAAATTGATAGTAATGAGAGTTTAAAAGCAGACCCAGTAAAATGGCAGCTATATCACGATGCATACCAAAGCCAAGTTGACGAGTTTAAGCAAGAAATAGCAGAGTATGAAAGATTAATTAATTGTGATAAAAGCAAGTCTATTCAAATAAAAGTCGAATCATTGAATAAACTACCAGATGCATTAGTAAAAGCCAGGATAGCAGCTTCACTCTCACATCAACAACTAGCAGAATTATTAGGTATTGAGGTACAAAGGGTTAAAGATTATGAAGATAGTGACTACCAATGTGCTAGCTTTGTGGAAATATTAGAAGTTAGTACTGTGTTAGGTGTAGAATTTGAAAATGCCACTGTACGTGTAGACTTTGAAGAAATAGAACACGTCAAGAAAGTTATAGAAAAATGGGATAAGAACAAGGCAAGTGCGACAAGTAAAATATAGTAAAAAAATGCACTCATTGCTAATAGGGTTCTTCAGTACTTGTTATGCTAAACTAACAAGTACTGAAGAGCCGCTAATAGCTGCATTGCTAGACGCAATAACAGACAAAGTGGTACTTTCTTGATTACAGGAGGTGGTGGTTTACCAGAACGACCGGGCGATGCACCACTCGAACCTTTTTCTACTGGTGCTATGCGGGCTATATCTATATTATAAGGATTTCACGCAATGGATCTCCCCCCTATAAAGGCTACGGTGTACACACAAATCTGAAATAGCTATTCTAGCCAGCAAACATCGCTGTGACATTTTCTGGGTTCTTATTGCACCAGTTTCTTAGTTAAGCGCTTCCATTGCCAAAATTTTGTAGCGCTTATTGGGGTGTGCTGCTACCACCATTACGAGCGCGCAAATATTCCCAAATCTGGCGAATCTCGTTACGAAATTCTTGGCGGTCAATAGTTGCTTGTTGTCTGTCTTGGGCTGCTTGCGCTCTATCCTGCTCTGCTTGTATGGCTAGAACATCAACACGATTGGTTACAGTGTTAACGTTTTCGGTTAATTGCTGGATGTTGGCAACCAAGACATCAATCGTGGCGCTCTGAGCTAACACATTTTGGTTAGTTTGTTGGATGCTAGCACTCATAGCAGCAATAGCATCATTCTGAGCGAGTACTGTTTCACCTACGTTGATAAACAGAGTTTCTAGGCGGCTGATTCGTTGCTCATGGCGAAGCCGTTGATAAATGGCTGGCTTCGTGGGGAAGTGAAAGCGAGATGCCAAAAGTGCAACCTTATTGATACAAAAAGATAGAAAATCATTAACGACTCCTGTTTTGTTACATTCGCTCAACATAATCAAACTGATAATGTACTCTTTACTAGTTATTCATCCTTATAAACTTCCCTACGATGTCCAACTCTTACAACTGATATTATTAAAACGTCATCAAAAATATCGTATAAAACGCGATAGTTACCCACGCGAATCCGAAAGTATCATTCTCCTTCTAGCTTACAACCCATTTGACGAGGATTTCAAATAGTTTATAATTTTTTGTAATCTATTCTAATATCTTGTTGTAGCTTTTTTAATTGCTTCCACCTCACTCTCACTCATCTATAGGTCACGATCTATCTCGCTTAATTCTTCACTATATAGTACATTTTTAGCTTCCTAATAGCTGAATATCTTCTCATCTTCAGCCTTGCTAAGTTTACAGTTCATACATCTTCTAAAGGTGCTCATAGCCTGTTCTAATTTTTCGTAGTTACTTTAACACCTGCTTTTTTAGTTGTGTTTCCATTTTTATATCCTAATAAATTTATACGAAATTAGCTCTAAACTTTCTATTACTGTTGATCGTACTTACCACAAGATATACTATAGAGATACTGATTTCCACGATGATTCCCTGTTGCTGCATAATCCATTGGATGCTTGTTTAAGTCGGATGTCCTAAAGACCAGCACTATTTTTAAGCCGTGCGAATCAAGGAGATGTACCGTCGAGACAAGAATCATACAGGAAGATATTGTAGTTCTTAAACCGTCATTATCTCTTTAAATTATTGATGGCAAAACTGTTGTTAGCGTGTGATGTGCTTTGGAGAAGATTTTAGGGTTTTGGGGAGATTGAATTAGGATTGCAGAACCATAATAGGCTTGGCGAATAATGATTGAGCTGAATTTTTCCAATAAGTAGCACGACAATGTGTCATTATGAGCAAGCTAAATTTCTGGTGGAACGTCGGTAGTATGCAACAATGCTGAAAATAAACGTCAGGTATGTCGCTATTGCGGATGATTGAAGCATGTGCGGTAAAGTCAAGTCAGAGATATACCCTCAATGCACAGCTGCAATTAAATTATGAATTCAGTTTAATATTATGATTAAATGATGCTACTGGTAACAGTGGCAATATTAATGTTATTGCTACTCCGTATCTTAACTGATGAAGCTACTTTGCTAGTACTTTGGAGAGGAATGAGCAGCGTTAATAAGGCAACAGATTCTGTGTTACACACATCATTGTTATTATTTGAATTGAGCCCAGAATTATAGAACAAAAGAATAGAGAAATAAAGATAAGAGTATATTCAACATAATTTGACTCTAGCATGAATTGTAATGTGCGATCGCTCCAACTTCTTTTAAATCTACGGTAGAGCGATGAGAAGTACATTTATAACATTTGTTTGAATCAGAAATCCTTCATATCTCTCACTTATGTTCATTCAAAAATCTAATTGATTGCCAACTGATAGGTATAATGCTTTTACTTGTTCACTCAAGTACCGTTTTATTTTAAATAAAAAGTATCTCAAATTTTGTAATGGCTCGCTGTCTCGTCTTTACTTAACAATCTTAAACTAAAATTTTTATTTTAGAATTTCTTACCGGCGAAAAACACACTGCAATCAATATCTCATTGGTGTTGTTGTTGTCTATGGTGATTTTTTTGTTCTTGGCTACGAGTCCGCTTGATTTCTATATTTTGATTGGTATGGTTCATTGCTGAAGACTTCACCACTAACTCATGCCCCGAACTGTGTGGAATAACTTGTTAAATTGTGCTAAAAAGTATTAGTAGCAGAATTTATCATAGGTTTACTTCATTAATGCAATGGTTTCTATACACTTTACGGTGTTCGCAACAGTTGTCAGAACCATTCTGGGTTATCAAAAAAAAAAAGAAAGAAACTCCATCCAAGAAGTTGGCTTTCAACAAAACCTTATGTCAAAGTGCCAACTTATAACACTACGTCCTAATTCCCCAAAGATTAAAGCTTAATTTCTGGTAAGATTATAAAACGCACTACAAAAAATATTGCTGCAATCCTAACTTAGGTCAATTTCACACCATCCCATAGCACACTCTAAAGCACTGACATAGTTTACGTCAAAGAAGTAGAAGAGTCGAATGCGTCTGTATATGTTGACAACTCGCGATCCAGCAAATCAATACTTTAATGGAGTTATATTATCTCAACTATCTTTCCGATTATCCATTAGCTAAGCTTTCTCGGCTAGAGCATCCCATACTCGAATGTTTTTTGTAAATGTCCTGTTGCGAAACAAAATTTCCAGACACACACCTTTATGCTACTGTTACTATCGAACTCATTTACGTAGAAACAGTATAGTATTGTATATTCCATTTCTATGAAATATTTGAATGTTGAGGTGACGGAAAGCACTTCACCTAACAGTAAGAAGTACATCATAAGATACTTGTTATTTCCTATAGCTCACTCATTTGGAACAGAACCGTTTGCTTTTCATTTGAATTTTTTTGTTTCGTTGATCGTTACTGCGAATGTACCCAAAACATTACACTAATTTTCCTGTGGTGCCATTTACCAGCATATAAGTTCCTAGACTTTAATCTATTTTGCATTGGAGATCACATTTAAGTTTATTCGATAAGACCGCGAACATTATCGGCATTTAAAGTAGCGAATTCTCACACGTCTTAAATTATTCAGCCCTGAGAGTGGGTATCGCGAATCTGACAATACACTCGTTTAACACAGAAACTCCGCAACGTGTGCAGAATTTAAAAATTGATACAGACATACAATATAACTGCCCCAGTAACAGTACTTTATTGATGATCAAGGAAAAGGAGGTTAGGCTACTGCTAGCGTACACTTCCCAAGGTAGTTAGTCACTCAATCTGGTTTGGAATGCAGGAGATTTAACTTAGAAACAGGAGTTGATAGTTCAATATAACGTTCAATCCTGTACTTTAATCAGGTTGGATTATAATAGCTAAAGGAACATCGGCTACATCCGGAGCAGCAAGACAGGAAAACAAGTAATATCAAATCAACTCCGGAATTTTACAAGCATAACCCCTATTTACACGCTGCAATGTCAGGTGAGTTCTATGAGTAAAATATTTTTCAGCAATAAAACATTAGATCTAAACTTATTGTGCCCGAGAATGCTTCGATAATTCTATCTGCGACCATTATTTCCTGGAGATAGCAATTTTTGCTTTGCTCCTGAACCAAACGTTATATATCTTTAACACTGTGTTTAGTAAGTTCTCTTTGTATCGACTATACAACAGACTTATGTGCTACTCTCAAGCATTAATCACAATCTGTTATTCTGCTCAGTCGTTAGGAGTGGTAGCATTTTGTGTATGACCTCTTTTCTCCTCCTCACGATTTACCCATAACTTATGAGCTACCACTGATTGCAATAGTTTATTGCAAGACGCAACCAACGGCAAACGTATTTCTCATTAAAGGAGTGGGTTTACCCCACGTCCGCGATGCCCCTTTCTCCCATATAACGAACAGCAGTCTATAACATCACCACTCTACTCCGTGGAAAAAAGACCATTGTTGAACACAGGTGTGTATAGAAGAAAATGGTTTTGGTAATGAGCCGAGGTCTAGCGTAGTTTATCAGAATTAGCGCGTTCAAGGTGATGTTCCCCATCACATGGAGCTCGACGTTAGATGTGTTGTTAAGCTTTTGCGTAAACCTTTAAGTTCGTTATGAATTTGGAAAGGTCCGTACTTTAAAATCTCACGACACAATTTGCTGGACCAAGGATCTGACAACATTCCTTCAGGAATTAGAAATGTCAATTCCCTCCCATGTTGGCTAAATTCTCGCCTGCTGTTTCAACCGATATAATAATTCCCCGACCGTTATCACACATTAAGAAAAATTGAAATTTAAATACTTTGATATAAATTACTTCAGTTTAGTTTCCTTGAGCGTATTCCAATTAGTACTCTCCTCACAGAAACCGACAAATGCTTCTTAGTCGAGATTAACTTCCGCTCATCCATTGTTCAAATTTAGACTTTAATCTTACAGTTTAAAACAAGATATCCCTGTCCAAACTCGTTATAATTCGTGAGAATTCGTGAAGGTTGTTGCAATTCAATGTTGTTCTCTTACAGGTGTAATACTGACCTCATACTCTCTCAATAACTTATACACTGGAAGTTTGATTCAGTGCTATCTCTGAAAAATTTGAGGACCTACTTTTTGTTCAATTTTTCGTAGTTAGCTAAGGTCGCAATGGCTGATGTGAAGTGTCGAATTGGTCAATAACTAACTGACGTCTTTAATACGCGATCGAAACTCTCTATCTTTTCAAATGATGCCAATACAAAATTCAATACCAAGCCAAAAAGCTGTAAACTGAATCACAACCGTAACGTAACCATAACATTTCAATAGAAAACTGCGAAAGACAAGAAGAAATTTCAAGAAATGATAATTCGTCCCAGGCTATGCCAAAACTACTCCCATACTAGACAAAATTGAGATTGGTGCCCATCAAGCCAGCATAGTTATGGGTGACATTGCTGCATCTCACTAATCCATTAAAGAGGATTTTCAATATTCTTCCTTTGCAAATTTAACACTTGAATCAAAATACTATTAACACTATTTTGCCACTAATCCTATTGATCGACTTTCCTTGTAGATTTATCAACGAACAATGTAAAAGGGTTCTGTCGTTACGAATTATACTAAGTGTAACCCAGATTAGGATAATCTTTAATTTTATTAAACAACCTATGCTTACGTCTTCAATTATTATCGGCAATTCCTTTTTGATAATAATTTTACCTATTGAAGAAAAAAGAAATGCCATTATTTGAATTTTCTCTCCCGATCAATTTTCTGCTTCCCATCTGTATCTATAATTATCAGTAAAACCTATTTTTCTGAGATACACAGGAGAGCATTGCATAAACACTGCGATCGGAAAATTTTTCAACACATTACTTTTGTTTTTTCAAAGTTTCCAAATTCTTATACCCGCCAACATAATCTCTAAGATTCAACCAATTACGTAGTTTAAATTTGGATTTTTTTGTTAAGCGGTAACTCGCCAGAGCGGATACAGACGATTTCTTTATTCTCATCAGAATGAAGAAATCGTCTATATCCGCTCTGGCGAGTTACCGCTTAACAAAAAAATCCAAATTATAAACTACGTAATTTGTTGAATCTTTAGAGATTATGTTGAGCGGGTATAAGAATTTTTGGAAACTTTGAAAAAAACAAAAAACTTAATTGTTGTTGAAAAAGTTTTACCCGATCGCAGTGGTTTTATCGTCAATGCTCCTCCTGGTGTATCTCAAGAAAAAATAGGTTTTACTGATAGTATTATAGATACAGATGGGAAGCAAAGACGAAATTTACTAGTGACAGCAAATCTTCAGAATAAATGGCGATTTTCTTTTTCTCTTCAATTGGTAAAACATTATTTATCAAAAAAAGGAATTGAACCGGATAATGTAATTGACGATCCTTATAGCATTAGGTTTGCTTCTACTAAAATTAGAAGGATTCATCCTAATTCTGGTGGTTATGTAAGAGCGGATACAGGTGGCAGTCAGATACTTATTAATTTTCGTAACAGACAGAACCCTTTTAACATTGTTTCGTTAGATGACATCTACAAGGGAACAGTCGAATCAGATAGGATTAGTGGCAAAATAGTGTTAATAGGTATGATGACTTCAAGTGTTAAAGATTATGCAAATTCATCAGCAACAAATATTGAAAATCCTGCTTTGAATTATGGAGTTGAGATGCAAGCGCATATGGTCAGCCAAATAACTAGTGCTGTGCTTGATGGGCGACCAATGCTCAATGTTTGGTCTGATGTATGGGAGTATGTTTGGATTGTGGCTTGGGGTATATTAGGCATTAGCCTGGGACGAATTATCCATTCTCCTTGGAAAATTCTTCTTCTTGTTCTCTTCGCGAGTTTCTGCTTGATTGGAATATGTTATGGGTTACTGGTTATCGGTTGGTGGATTCCAGTTGTACCAGCTTTCTTGGCTTTGGTATTGAATGGTTCTGTATTGGCATCTTTTGAAAGATACGATGAAGCTTTGCGATCGCGTATTAAAGACCGTCAGTTAGTTATTGACCACATCTTCGACACTATCCACAGTCAGCCATTGCAGACCCTTAGCATAACATTACGAAAAATTCAAAGCAAAGAAGGATTGGCTCCTCAACAATTTTTGTCAGAGATGCAGCAACTGAATCAAGAACTTCGCAGTGTATATGAGTTAGTTAAAAAAGAAGCTTTGACTGAGGTCAGTAGTTTACACTTGGGAAAAGAACAACAATTGAATTTGCAACAACCACTTCACGAAATTCTTCACGAAATTTATAACGAGGTTGTGGACAGGGACTATCCTTGTTTTAAAACTGTTAAGATTAAAGTCGTAAAATTTGAACAAATGGATGAGCGGAAGTTAACTCTCGAACATAAGCGAAGCCTTTGTCGGTTTCTGGAAGAAGCATTACATAATGTAGGTAAGTACGCTCAAGGAACAACTAAACTTGAAGTGATTTGTATTCAAGAGTCAGGTGTAAATACAATTCGAGTAGTCGATAACGGTTCGGGAATTAATGCGATCGCCAATATATCATATGCGGGTTTTGGAACACAGCAAGCGCAGAATTTAGCCAAACAATTGGGAGGTCAATTTGAGCGATTTCCTAATTCTCCTAAAGGAATAGTTTGTCAGATCACTTGGTCCCCAGCAAAATTGTGGTCGTGGAGATTTTAACAGTACTCCCTTTCCAGAATTGCATAAACGGAACTTAGAAAGGTTACGCAAGCAAGCTTAACCAACACCCATACTAACGCTCGTAGCGTTCCCATTGTGATGGGGCAACATCACCTTGGGGACGGCTGCTAATATCTGATAAACTACGCTAACGACACTCCCGGCTCATTACCAAAGACCCATTTTCTAGTCTATACACACCTTGTGGTTCAACAATGGGGTCTCCTATTTTCCACGGACGGTGAGAAGTGGTTGAAGTCGTTATAGACTGCATAGTTCCAGTTATATAGGGAGAAAGGGGTGCATCGCCGGGACGTTCGGGTAAACCACCACTTCCTGTAATGAGAAAAGTACTGTTTTGCCGATTGTTGCGTCTTGCAATACAACTATTAGCAATCAGTGCGTTAGCGTCAATAATGTTAGCTGGTAAATCTGTGAGGCTATTTTGCAGAAAAGTGATGTCAGGTACACCAATAATGCTACCACTCACTATACCACTTGCATTCACATCAACACGATTATTACCATCTAATGCTTGAAGAGTAGCAGCATCAGTCCTTGTCTGTATAGGTCGATACAAAGGAGAACTTACGAAAGCACGAGTGTTAAAGATGATATTACCGCCTTGGCCTTCAGGAGCAAAAGCAAAAATATCGCTATCTTCCAGGGAAATAATGGTGTCAGCAGATAGGAATATATTACCGCCACTTCCTCCTCCACGAGATAAGTTAGTCCTAATGTCACTGTTATTGCTGAGGAACATATCTTTAGCTGCGATAGAAATATCACCTCCACCCGCTTGAGTTGCAGCTGTGGTAATGTTGCCGTTATTGGCTTGTAAATTATCGCGGAGGTTGATGTTGATATTACCTGCTTTTCCCTGTCCTTGACTGCTACCTGTGATAGTAGCCCGATTGTTGAGAGAAAGGGAGTTTGCTTTTAGCTGGATATTACCGCCAACACCTTGATTAAAAGTAGCAGCGAATATGAACGCTTCATCTTGAACTATCAAACTCCCTGTTTCTAAAGTTAAATCTCCTGCATTTCCAGAACCCAGAGTTTGAGTGACTAAGCTACCTCTGGTACTAAGTTGTACGCTATCAGTAGCAGTGACTGCTAAATTACCTCCTTTTCCTTGACTGTCAAGTAAAGTACCTGTGGATACTGACGCACCATTACGTATTCGTAATTGTCTGGTATCAATTTTTAAATCTCCTGCATCACCGCTTGCGGAAGTTTCTGTTGTTAAACGAGTGTATGTGTCAGCATTCGCGGATGTACCGCCCACTTCCACAAAGTCAGGAGCTATCGGAATTGAAAGATTTAAGAACGATTGTGAGTAATTCCAGCTACTTTAAAATGCCAGATCATGTTCGCGTCTTATCGAATAAACTTGTGAATGGTGATGCTGCCAATGCAAAATATGATGGTAAAAGTCTAGGGAACTTATATGCTGGTAGTAGTGGCGACCACATGGAAAAATTAGTTGGTAAATGGTTTTTGGGTAGCGATCGTCCAGTAAGCGATCAACCAGAAACCAAAGAAAAATTCAAATATGAAAAAGCAAACGGTTCTCTGTTCCAAAATGGAGTGAGCTATCAGGACATTAATCAAGGCTATCTTAATGACTGCTACTTCTTAGCTGGTTTAGGTGAAGTTGCTTTCCGTTCACCTCAAACAATTCAAAATATGTTCATAGATAATGGCAATAGTACCAATACTTATACTGTCCGCTTCTACGTAAATGGAGTTGCTGACTACGTAACAGTAGATAAATATTTACCTGTAGATAAATCTGGAAATTTTGTTTACGCCCAACCAGGACAGTTTAACAAAAAACATTTCACAGATCCAAATAATGAACTATGGGTTGCTCTAGCAGAGAAAGCTTACGCTCAATGGAATGAATCTGGAAAGATAGTTCGAGATAATACTAACTCCTATAAAGGTATTGAGTTTGGCTGGGATCGCGAAGTTGTCAAGCATATTACAGGACGCAATTCGACTCGTTCTACTTCTTTTGACTTTAACACTATGGTCAGTGCCTTTAACAGTGGTAGCCTTATGGGTGTCAGTTCCAATCCTAATGCTTCTCAAATTGACCCTAAGTCTAGGATTGCAGCTAATCATGTTTATGTAGTTGTCGGTTATAACTCCTCTACTCAGAAATTTAAGCTTTTTAATCCTTGGGGAATGAATGACGACGTAGCTGGTTATAATGTTGGCACTTTTGACATATCTTTTAATGAATTGAAAGCCAACTTCTCTGGATGGAGTCGTACAACCTAACTTAAGAAACCCAGAAACCCGGTTTCTTGGACAAACTGGGTTTCTAACACAGTACAAAGGTGTCATGAAAACCATTGCCAATTAATGAAGTAAACTCTATGAATAAAATTCTGCTACTAGCAATACTTTTTAGCACAACTTTAACAAGTTATTCCCACACAGTTTCAGCCATGAATTTACCTACGATTGTAGTCTCTCAAGCAATGAAACCATCACCCAATCAAAATATAGAAATTCAAAGCGTGACTCTGTTAGCCAAAGAACAAAAAAACTCACCAATAGGACAACCACCAACATCCAATCGAGATATTGGATTTGCTAGTGTGTTTTTCCGTTTAAGCAACACTGTAGAGAAAGATTCTAAAATAACAATTTTAAGTATTAAGATTGTTAACGTTAAAGACGAACAATTGCAAGATTTTGCATATTCGCAAAAGGAAATAACATTACGTCCATTACAAAATTCTGAGATACCTTTTTATTTAACAAATAAGACGGGTTACCTTGGAAGTGACAAAGTAAAAGCAGTTATTACCTATCAGATTGGCAATCAAATTAGATTTGTTGAATCAGAACCAGTTACAGTGGAGAGATATTAAGGATGTTCTTGATTCAACACAAACTGCTATAAATGTACTCTCTACGATCGCTCTACAGTAGTTTTAGAAGAGAGTTGGAGCGATCGCACATTTACAAATTTCATGCATAGAGTCAAAATTATGTTGAAGTATACTCTTAATCTCTTTACTTTCTCTATTCTTTTGTTACTCTGTCTGAATAATTCAGCATCATCTCAAAATAATCACAATGACTGTGGCTGTATCACAGAATCTGTTGCACTTACTTTCACGCTGCCTGCATTTCCTCTTCCATAAGTACTAGCAGATAGTTGAGCTTCATCAGTTAAAGATACGGAGTTAGCAATAACATTAATATTGCCACTGTTACCAGTAGCATTACGATTTACATCATTAATAATTAAACTCGATTCATTAATTTTAATTGCCCCTGTGGCATTGAGGGTAATATCTCCTGCTTGACTGTTAACCGAACCCTGCTCCACATCTATTCCCGCAAATAGCCGACTATCCCCTGAAACGTTTATATTTGCAGCATTGATTGCAATACTACCCCCGTTCCCAGCCAGAACATTTAGTCTTGCTGCATCAGTAATGGACACATCTGCTCGTGCTACGTTCTTGGGAAAATTCAAGCTCAAAATACCATTATTCGCCCAAAGCCCTACTGTTCCTGGTTCTGCCAATCCCCCTAATTCAATGCTCCCACCAAAAGCCCCTAAAAATCCTCTCTCCAAACGCACATCACCACCGACTAACAACAGGCTTTTGCCATCAAGAACATTTAAACCATAAGTCGGACGGTTTGAAGAACTATCAATAGTCGTTCCTGGTACTGTAGTTCTTGTCCTCGAACGGTTAACTATCTCCCCTTGATTCGCAACGGCATTATAAAATAGTGCTGAGTGCTTTTAAGGACATTCCCGACTTAACACAAGCAATCCAATTGTGGATTATGCCGCATACAGGGGAATCAGTCGTGGAAATGCAAAGGTTATCTACTATAGTATAATCTTTGTTGGGTAAGTACGAGTCAACAGTTAATAGAAGAGGTCTTAGGAGCTAATTTCGGTATTAAATTTGATTAAGGATATAAAAATGGAAACCACAACTAAAAGACAAGCGTTGTTAAAAGTAATCTACGAAAAATTAGAACAGGCTTATGAGGACACTTTAGAAGATGTCATAGAACTGTTAAACATTCGCAAGGCTGAAGATGAAGAAGATATTCAAGCTATTAAGGAA